>CAYQYY010000008.1:0-43803 GCA_964421845.1 uncultured Clostridia bacterium | reverse complement strand
AATATGATGCTCCAAATGCTCCTGTCAACGTTTCAGTTCCAAGTACATTTGTATGATCTGATTTTTCTACATACTTAACTTCTACTGTTAAGTTTGCCTTTTTTACATACTCTACATATACTGTACCGCTTGGATCTTTAAATGCTCCGTTATTCGGATCTGTCGTTACATCATATGTGTACCCTGCAAATGTCTTTTCAGGTATTAAATATGATGCTCCAAATGCTCCTGTCAACGTTTCAGTTCCAAGTACATTTGTATGGTCTGATTTTTCTACATATTTAACTTCTACTGTTAAGTTTGCCTTTCTTTGATAGTAAAAACTAATTACAGCTGGTCCAGCTGGCATTTTTCCTTTAACGTTATTATTTACTATGTTAGGGGTAGTTAAACCGGTTTGAGATGCTTCAATAAATGTAAATCCTGTTTCGTCCGGTGCCGTTTTATCTACATCTTGACCTTCAAAGTATGTTTCGGTAACAGACGACACACCATTAATAATTAACGGCACGTCGCCAGAAGTTGTACGTTCATAATAATTAATTGTTAATGCTCGCGCAGGCAATACATTAATTGTTACAGTAGCCTCATTAGATAAATAATCACCATTCAAACCACCGTTTTTTTTATTTACATTTACAAAATTCTTATACTTAAAAGTATCTGAACCAGTAAATCCTACCGGTGGTGTATAAGTAAATGATCCATCAGAGTTAATTACTACACTTCCACCTTCAATAGTAATTATACTTGTGCCTAAATAGCTTGGATGCACTGTTAATGGCGTAATATTATAGCCATCATCATCCAACTCAATAGTTCCATCATTATTAAGTATGCTGCTATTTAAATCAACTGTTAACGTGGTATCAATGTTAGTTGTATAAGTATCATTAAATGCTGATGTATTCAATTTAACAACCGGTTTATCAAATGCAATCGAGCCACTTTCACCTGCAGATGTATTCAAAGTATAATTATAAACTGCAGATTCATTCGTATACCCAGTACCGTAATAATTTGGTTTTGCTACTAGTGTATATGTAGGTAAATTATTTAAAGTAGCGCTTGCTGAAATATTAGGAAAACTTATTGTTGTTGTCCCATCCTCGTTTGGTGTTACGGTTGCACCTTTTGCTTGCAAATCCAATATTGATGCGCTTGTCAATTCAAAATGTGCCGGAATTATATCAACAACATTTCCAGTAGCTAAAGCATTTACAGTTCCTGCTAATGTATTATATATTTCCTGCATTTTTGCCGATGCATTGTCGCCCGAAAAGATAGGATAATATTTATCAGTATATTTCGTTTCAACAGCCCACCTATCAGTGGTTCCAACATGAGGCATTATATCATTTATATCTGAATCACTAATATATCTTTTAGGTGTTTCGCTTAACAGGTTAAAAGCCAATTTTGCCTGATTAGAAGTGTTAGCAACATTACTTAACAATCCGATTGTATAAACGGTGCTAGTTGAATTCAAAGCTTGAGCAGCAGCAATTGCCTCGTTTAATTCTGCCTTTGAAGTATTCCATCCGGATCCATCGTCTACAACACTGCCACTTGTGCCGTCATATCTATAAGTAGGCATACCATCAGTCATGAATATAACTATGCTATCTGCACCAGTTCTTCTAACTCCTGCAACCTTTTGTGACATTAAGAAGCCACCCTCGGTGTTTGTAGCTCCACCTGTTTGTGCATACTCATCTGATATAGCAGTTTTTGCTTTTGGATTAATAGAAGTATAAACTACATCACCACTCAATATTTGACCTCCGGTCCATCTTGAAGACCAGCTGTTACTTGTAAATTGACGAGCAACCGAATAGCTTCCATACTTTACAACTGCAACTCTGATATTTCCGGTTATACTATTAGCCGGTGTCAAAACTCCATCAATGAAAGAGTTTGCTGATTGCATTGTTATTTCTGATAGTGACTTTCCTCCATAATACGTATCATACATACTATTAGAATCATCTAATACCAAAATTACATCTGCTTTTTTTGACGTTACGATATCTTTTCCAAGAACAGATAATTGGATTTCGTAAGTATTATCTTTTCCTGTTACAATAGCAGCAGACTTGTTAAGTCTTATATCATCTTTTGTTGGATCTGATGTTATGTTGTTAATATAAATCTTCAAAGTTCTTATTTCGTTATTATCTATATTAACTGTATCCCTGTTGTAAAAAGGAGAATAACTACCTCCTCCGTCTGCACCATTTATTTGCATATCAGTAACTGTATATCCGGATATAGGAGTAATTGAAACTACACCTGCTCCAGGTTTATCAAAACTATAGATCTTAGAAGTAGCATAACTACTGCTTCCGTTTAAATATATTTGAATATCTAATTTCCTTTTGCCTGATGAATTTGAATTTTCGGAAGTATTAACAGTTATATAATCGTCAATCGTAGTAGCACTTACTAAATTCCCCGGCATGCTTGGCACCAACATTAACAAAGCAATTGTAAAACATAAAACCTTCTTGAGTAAATTAGCTTTATTCATAAATTGTCCTCCTTTCTTTAAGATTTTTGTTTCTTTATTATTTTTTTTATCTCTTAAAAACAATTTATCAATAATCATTATATACTCAACACCTCCTTTCTTTTCTCCTTATTAATAAATTTTATATATAGACAACTTCCCCCTCTATAAAAGGCAGTTGGGTCTAACTGAAATGACGAGATCCTTCACTAAGTTCAGGATGACATATACTTACTAAATTAAAAAAGCTGCAAAATAAATTTTATTTTGCAGCTGAACGGTCATAGCATTAAATGCCTTAGACTTCATAGCTTTGCGTCCCTATCTTTCAACAGGTTTGCCCCTTATTAAATTTTTTCAATATTCGTTACTTACTTATACCACATATAATAAAATGCAAACATTTTATCCTGTAAATAATATTATGAGATAAAATTTAAGATATTATACAATTTGTTCCTCTTTTTCCATCAATTCTATAAAAGTTTTAGATAAAAACGGATCAAATTGTTTGCCTGATTGAGCTTTTATCTCATTTAATGCCTCGTATTTTGACATTGGTGATTTATAAGGTCTGTCATTTACCATAACATCATATGCATCCGCAATTGCAAACACTCTTGCTACAATAGGGATTTCATTTTCTTTAAAAAGTCCCGGGTATCCTTTGCCATCCCATCGTTCATGATGAATTAATATCAATTCATCAATCGGTTTTGAATCTCTGAATTCTCTTGCTATATAATAACCAATTTCGCTGTGTCTCTTTACGTTTTCCCATTCTTCATTATTTAGTGTTCCTTCCTTTTGAAGTATATTTTTAGAAACACCTATTTTGCCTATATCATGGAATTCACACAATAATCTTAATTCTTCTTTTTCATTATCCGATAAATTCAGTACATTAGCCATAAGTAATGTCAATGTTTTTAACCTTTCATAATGAGAGCGAGTTTCATATGTTATTTTTTCTAACCTGCTTTTAAGAAATTTTATCATTGAAAGCTTGGCAGCTTTGCTTTCTTTTAGTTTTTTGAAATACATTCTATCTTCTGCCTTTTTAAGTACTTTCTGAATGTCTTCATTTTCTTCTGTCTTTGTTGCAACCCCAAAGCTGATGCTTATCTTCACATAATCCAAAGGATTATCCTCACATTTTGTTTTAATTCTGTCTACTATTGCCTGAGCCGTTTCGTCATCGGTTTTTGGCAGCAGGACAATAAATTCATCGCCACCAACTCTGCTTATGATATCTTCTTCTCTAAAGGATTGCAACATAATTTCTGCTGCTTTTTTTAAAGCATTGTCACCCATATTATGACCGAAAGCGTCATTAATAAGTTTAAGACCGTTAATATCACCCATAATTAAGCTGATGGGGAGTTGTCTTTTTGTATCTAATCTCAGAAGTTCCTCTTCAAAAAAATTCTTATTATACAAACCTGTCAGTTTATCTCTATAATAAATTCTTTCTTTATCTCCAAAATAAATTATATTACTCTTTTTCTCTTCAGATACAAGTAATTTATGTGATTTTGCTTTTATTTCCGTAATATCTATAAAATATATAATCATTTGTTGCTCTTTGTTTTCATTGGTAGTATAAATATTTATTAAATACCACCTGCCTAAATCTTTAATATAGACATCAAACTTCAATTTGGTATTAGGGATCATATTAAAATAGATTTCTTTAAAACAAAGTTTATCAGAATTATCAACAGCTATATCGGAAAATTTCTTTCCTAATAACAAATTTGGATCTATATTAGTTATTTTTTGAAAATCATCACTAATATAAGTCAAAATATAATCGATAAAGTTGCCTTCCTTATTGTAAATTATATTTAATTTTAAATAGAAATCATTTGGTGGGTATTCCATCTCCTACTAACTCACCCCTAACATTATTTGTTTCTATTATATTTTATAATAATTACATTTTTGTTTTTTACCAATTTCATATTGATTTCATTTCAATTACATTTTGATTTTATTAATTAAAAAAGCCACTGCAGTGGCTTAATAAGATTCATTTTCCTTATATATCGGTTGAAATACAATTTTTACTTCATCCTTATTTATTTCGGGATAATTTTCAATATTACTGTAAATCCTTTTGATAATTATATTAATTCCATTTTCTTTTACATTATATAGTAATATGAGTATTTGATTTTCATTCCAAAAAGCAAATACATCTCCTTTTCTTAATGTCTTTTCTAACAGAGAAGACCATATGTCAACACCTTTGTTTTTTTTACATGTACAATTTATTATACACAAATAATTATTTTCATTTTTTCTGGAGGATTTCCTTTTTTCTAAATTATACAAAACTTTGAAATAAGCTAAATCACAACATAAAGCACCGCATATAATTCCTTCGTCAAAATCGTTTTTAATACTATCAATATCAATATTATTCTTTCTTGATGGTTGATTTTGAATATTATTTATAAAATTAATAAAGTGTGTAGACGGTTTTGCATCCATTTCTTTTTCTATTAACTTATATGCATACTCATGATGATTTAAAGCTGATTTATATTGACCTAAGTTTATCATTGATTCTATTAGGTTTTCATGTATATATTCATCATATGGATCAATTAATAAAGCTTTCTCACACAATGAAATTATATTTTCATAATCTTCCCTTATTCTAAGAAGTTCTATTAGCTTTAGCAGTGTTTTTTGATATAAACGTTGATAATAATTTCTTGTAGGAACAAGCCATACCTCATATGCATTGTCTGACAAGTAAACACCCTTATACATCACTATTGCTTTTTCATAATTTTCAATTGCTGTTTTAATATTATTTTCACGCTCTAAATCGCCAATTTTAATAAGTTCTTCAAACTCATCCACATCTATTATAACATTTTCACCGACTTCAAGACAGTAGTAACCGTTTGTAAAGTTTATATTTATATATTTTGATTCGTCTTCATCTTTTGGTGTAAATGTTTTTATAATTTTTCTTAATCTGAATATTTGAGTACGAAGCATATTTTTAGGATCGCCCGACTCACTTTCAGACAATAAATTATCTATGATGTTTTCCGGCAAAAGCTTTTTATTTCTGAATGTCAAAAAATATTCAAAAAGTTTATAAAGCTTATATGTACGGCTGGATTGCATTAGTATAGATTGCTCGTTTGATTTTATATCGAACTCTCCTAAAGTATTGATGTAAAGCTTCATACTTACCCCCAGTGTCACGACCTTACAATTTATACCATTATATACTTGTATGATATACTTTTCAACATAATTATTCACTAATTTGTGAAAAAAATGATAATTTTCTTAAGCTTAATTGACTATGTTAGCCTGTAAAAGTTCACTTATAAATAATGAAGGCTTCTCCGGAACTACTATATTTAAGTTTTTCTTTGCTCTGGTCATTCCTACATAAAATATGCGTCGTTCCTCTTCTATCAGCAATTCATAATCTTCTAATGACATATTTCTTCTTTCCGATGGAAATTCACCTTCAATGTTATCAATCATAAAAACATGATCATACTCCAACCCCTTAGCGCTATGAATGGTAGTCAGTGTTATATTTGCATCAACATTCTCAGATGCATTTTTTATAACCGTTTGAAGGTTTTCTATTTTTTCAATAAATTCTTTGATATTGACACAATAAGAACCTATTTCCTCTAATATTTCCAATATGTGCAATGAACCGGCTAAATTATTTCTCCCTTCATCCTGCATTCTTTCCAAATAATTAATATATTCCAATTCAAGCTTTATAAATCTTATTGCATCGTTAGGTCTAAGCTTATTAATATAATTTATATCTGTTTTGAATTGCCTTATCTTATCGTACACATAATAGTCAAAATATTTGTAATTATCCAATATATCAAAAACAGACAATTCCTCATGAGGGCTGTCCAAAACTATTTTGCACATTCCTTTTGTAAAATAGGTATAGCTTTTATAATAAATCCTTGAAAATGCATTTCTATCCTTAGGATTTAATGCAAGATTTAAAAACGATAATATGTCATATAAAACAGGGCTGTTAAAAAATTTTGATTTATCTTCTTTTATATAAAAATTAATATTATTTTCATATAAATTATTAGCTAATATCATAGCGGATATATTGTACCTAAACAATATACCAATACTTTGTCCCTGTAATTTTGATAACTCTCCTGAAATGTATTTTGCTTGTTCTGCTCTACTTTTTAACTTTATAATATTTATTTCATTTTCTTTTCTGTTGTCTGTATTGATTTCTTTTTTATAGCGTTTTTTATTTTTCTCTATAAATTTTTTAGAGCCTTCCACAATATTTTTATCCGACCTATAATTAATGTCTAAATAAAAAATTTTCCCATTTTCATAAATATTTTTAAAATCAAGCATAAAATCCGGATAGCTACCTCTAAATGAATAAATTGCCTGATCATCATCGCCAACCATAAATAAGTTGTTTTCAGTTATAAGCTTAATAATTTCATGCTGTATTTTAGATGTGTCCTGCACTTCGTCTATTTGAACATATTCATACGATTTTCTTATATGTTCTCTTTGACTATTTGAATTAAAAAGAATTTTATGAGCGTATAAAAGCATGTCATCAAAATCTATTAATTTGTTTTTTGATTTATATATTTTATAGCTTTCATAAATTTTATCAAAACCCTTTATTTCAATTCCATAATCTTTATATTCTGATGGGTCAATCATCATGTTGCTAATAAAGCTTATTGCCGATGAAAGATTCTCAACCTCTTCATCACTTACATAATTAAAATATGAATTAGAATAATATGATTTTAATATTTCACTTAATACCTGATAATTATTTGTAAGCAACTCAAAATTAATGCCTTTTCTTCTAAAAAATTCCCTGACAATTTTATAAGAAAAGGCATGTATAGTTGAAAAATCAGTTTTATTTTTATATGAGACACCAAAAAAAGAATTAAATCTGTTATTCATGTCATTGGCAGCCATTTTAGAAAATGTAATGGTTAGAATTTTGCTTTTGCATTTATTCTCATACAAAAGCCGACCTACTCTTGCAATTGTTACAGTAGTTTTACCGGAGCCGGCGGTGGAAAGCACCAAGGCATTGCCTTTATCAAAGGATGCAGCTTCTATTTGCTTATTATTTAATTCTATACCGTTAAAACTTTTTAATAAATCAAAATATTCCATGTTTACTTTTCCTGAATTACTCTTTCGAATACGTCAGCGGCTCTTAATCTAACAGGGTTACAGCCATCGACTTCACTTCTATGGTGTTTTTTTATAGTTGCACAGTCTATTGCACCGAATTCTCTTTCAAACTCTTCTACATATTTTTTAGTCAGTTCCTTCATTTTTTCATTATCTGTCGGTCTATCTTCAGTAAACATAACTCCTATAACAGTTAATGCCCCCAAAAGAGCTCCACATGTTTTTTCTACATGAAGTCCGCCTCCAAAAGGGCACACCGCTTTAATAAATCTTTCATCAAGCCCTAACTTATACTTTTCATTTGCAGCCATTAACAATGCTTCTGCACAATTTATATGATATTTAGGTCTTTCCTCTAATGGATACACCAATTCTGTTTTGTTTATTTTGTCAACTATTTCTCTCATGATATCTCCTCTACATTAAAAATGTAAGCATGCTCATAAATGCTGTTAAAACCATTCCTCCGGCTAATATTAAACAAATAATTCTTTTCATAGTGTTTGCTCTTTTATATTTGTTCATAATAATCCTCCAAATCTTAATAATATATATTTTATCATATTATTTATGATTTTAATAGCTTGAACTTATTTAATTATCTATTTTTTTATTTCGGGGTTTTACATTATTTCTTTGTTTTTTTAGGGGAATGGTATATAATTTAATAAGAAACATTTGAGGTGGAATAATATGATACATGATAAAATCAAAAAAATTAAACATAAAAAACTTATATTTACTTCATTGATAATTTTAATGATTTTTATTGTTATATCCATTATGGAAATGATAATTGAACCAATGGGTTACTATCATCCTGATTACGAAAAAAAGGATATATTACAAATTTTAAATAAATCTATATTATCAGAAGAGGATTATAAAGAGCTGTTTTATCAAACCGGATTAGGAAAGTCAGCTGTTGATGAAATTATAAGTGATAAAGTTTCCGGTAAAAACATAATTCTAACTTTCCAAGAAAATTTTTTCAGAAATAATAATGTGCTATGTGAATCAATCGGAATAATAACCAGTCAAGAATCGATAGTAAATAAAGAAAATAAACCTATTTATGGCTTTGATTTAGCGCCATATAAAAACGGATATGTCCTTGTTACTAAGGCAACTCACTCTCTTGGGTGGCGACATGGTCATGCAGCAATCATAACAGATGCAAAAAATAAGGAAACATTAGAAGCAGTAATTTTAGGAAGCAATACAATGCTTCAAAACATAAATAAATGGAGGGTTTATCCTTCATTTATAATGCTTAAATTAAAAGATACTTCACAGGATACACTTAATGAAATTGCAAAGTTTGCAAAAGAAAATTTAAATGATAAACCTTATGGATTAACCGTTGGATTAACAAATAAAAAAAATCCGAATCCTGATAAAATAAGCAGCACTCAATGCTCTCACTTGGTATGGTATCCGTTTATGCAAAACGGATATAATATTGATTCGGATGGATCTTGGTTAGTCACTCCTAAAGATATTGCTAACAGTGATTTATTTGAAGTGGTACAAATTTACGGTGTTGACCCGGAGGAAATTTGGCCTTAGGAGTGGAGATCCTTTATCGTACTTTTCTCCGGCACATCTTCAAATAAATCATCATAATAAAATTTCACAAATATAATTATACACATTATCAAGCATATCATTTCGGATACAAAAGATGACATCCATATTCCGTTTGAACCTAACAGGGCAACCATCAGAAAAAGTGACACCACAATAAACAGAATTCTGCATATGGATATAGAAATAGAGTACCTTGGTTTTTCGATTGCTGAATAGAATCCTACAAGGGTATGATTAAATCCCATCAGCAAATACACCGGAGAATAAACTTTTAAACAATAAACGGCATATTCAAAAATTTCAGTTTGATTTCTATTTATATAAACACCTACTATATTTTCAGAGAAATTTATGCATACTGCGTATATTGCCAATGATACAAATACCACTGTCCAGACAGCATTTTTTAAGAAATAAGTATATGCCTTATCATCCTTTTTACCGTAGTAGAAGCTTATAAGTGGCTGTGTCCCTTGAGAAATCCCCGCCATGGTCATTAATACAAGATTATTTAAATACATTATAACTGTATATGATATAATTCCTATTTCACCTATATAGGCAAGAATTATTCTGTTATACATAAAAATTACTAATCCTGTAGAAAGTTCAGTTATGAAATCTGATGCACCTATAGGCAGTGTTCTTTTTACAACATTAAAGTCAAATTTAAATTTAACAAATTTAATATGTTTACTTTTAAATAAAAAATGAAACATATACAACAATATTGCTGTAAACTGTGCAGTACCGGTGGCAATTGCAGCTCCCTTAACCCCATATTGAAGTTTTATAACAAATAAATAATCCAAAACAATGTTAGTAACTGCAGATATACATACTCCAACCGTAGCCAGGCGCGGATGACGATCAATCTTAACCAATACTTCAAGATAATATGTCAGCATGGCACATGCAGTAAATGCAGAAATAAAACCAAGATATTCTTTTACATATGACAATGTATGTTCTGAAGCACCTAAAAAATATGCTATAGTTTCTAAATTTATCAACACGACAATAGATACAATCAGTCCTATTATCAATAGAAGAACTCCATTCATTGTAAAGACTTCCCTGGCTTTTTGAGTTTCATTTTTACCCAAACTTATAGCTGCAATAGTAGATGTTCCCACTGCAAATGCTATGGATACCGCAAATGCTGCATTAACAAACGGCATGCTGATGTTAACCGCTGCAAGGGCTGTCTCACCAACACCTTTTGCAACAAACAAACCATCTACCATGGTGTAAAGCGAATACACCCACATGGATAATATGGAAGGAATAATATATTTAAAAAATTTCTTTTTCATATCTTACCTCACCTCCTTAGTATACCCCATAGTATAACATGGATGTCAATAGAAGAATTAAGAAGCAGAGATACTTCACTATGTTCATGATTACATATTCGGAAAATTTTTGTACATAAAAAAAGCACTCCTTTTCAGAAATGCTTTTCTCATTTAATTATAGGTCTTCGTGTTCTGCACAATTACATTCATGTTCTTCAAAATCATCATCGTAATCGTCATCATACTCATCTTCGAAATCGAAGTCATAATCATCATCTTCGTCGATTTCCATGTCACCGAATAATTCTTCTTCAACTGTTGTTAGGTCTTCATCTAATAAATCTAAGTACTCGTTTACTTCGTCTTGTTCTTCAACTATGTCACTCATACCATCAGCTATTTCTTCGATAACATCCATTAAAGCATTAAATAATTTACCTTCTTTTGAATCAGGTTTAACATCTAATCCGTCAGCTAAACCCCTTAAATATGATATTTTTTCATACAAAAAATCCATAGTATCCCTCCTAAACTCTTGATAGATATTCACCTGTTCTGGTGTCAATCTTCACTCTATCTCCTATCTCAACAAAAAGCGGTACCATTATCTTAGCACCTGTTTCAGTTGTAGCAGGCTTATTAGCACCCGTTGCAGTATCACCTTTAAATCCCGGTTCAGTTTCAGTAACTTCCAACTCAACAAAATTTGGAGCTGATACTTCGAATGGTTTACCCTCATAAAATCTCATTTGAGCAAAATCATTTTCCTTTAAATAAACTATCGCTTCTTCAACCTGATCATAATTTAATGGAATTTGTTCAAATGATTCTGGATCCATAAAATAATACAGTTCCCCATCATTATATAAATATTGCATATCCTTTGTTTCTATTCTTGCTAACGGGAATTTTTCAGTAGGGTTAAAGGTTTCTTCTCTTATAGCTCCTGTTACAATATTTTTTAATTTACTTCTAACAAAAGCAGCGCCTTTACCCGGCTTAACATGCTGAAAATCAACTATTTGCCACAATCCATTATTCCAAGATATAGTTATACCCTTTTTAAAATCACTTGCCGTAATCATTGTTGTCTCCTCCTTATGTATATTATAACCAGCAGATTGCTGCTTATTCCAATATAATTGTTCTTCCTGTTGCCACAACAACAGTAATTTCTTTAAATTTATTAAGTTTTGTATCAGTTATCTTAAATGTCCCCGGGTGCATTGGAGTACCATCCGAATTAAAATATAAATCCCCGGTGCCTGTGTAATTAATTGCATATCGATCCTTTAACTTAACAGTTTTTAATATATCATTATTTATAGAATTAACAATATAATAACTGCGTATAGCAGGATTAACGGTCAACTTATAGCAATTCAAAGGATTTTTCATAACTTCCGTTTGAATGTATCTTACGTCCATTAAAAGTTCTTTTGAGACATTATCTAAATAGCTGAAATCATATGTAATTTTAGGAACACTCAATGTTATTAATATTCCGATTAAAGAAAATACCGTAATTATTTCAATAAGAGTATATCCGTTTTTATTCATGATACTCCTTCAGGATATAATTACATATCCCATTTTATAAATTAATTGAATATTTGTCAATGTTTTATTGATTTTATGTACTATATTTTCATAAATTGTATATTTTTAGCTTAACCTCATGTAAATAAGCTGAGTGACAACATATTCTTCACTTCCCTTAACTAATACAACGGTAATTTTCAAGCCATTGGCTTCTGCAAATGATTTTCCATCCGGATATGGTTTTAGTTTTAATTCTTTTACATAAGTACCCAATTCTGAAGTTGCCGAATCACTTAGTTTTCCTTTTCCATAGAATATCTTTTTACTATTTACTTCAAAGATGTAACATTGATTAATTTGTTCTCCGTATCTGAGAGATAATTTTGTTATGCTTTGTTCTTTTTTTGAGTTAATTGCATTATTTATTCCGGATATAGCTACCTCTACCTTCTTAGATTCCATAACCTTTTCAGATAAAAAGTTTAAAATATATTGAGCTTGAAATTGAAGTTCAGAATCATTTTTAATTTTCGAAATATTATTTAAGTTAACGGTAAAAAAAGTCATAGCTAAAACAGCAACAAACGAAACAATCACTAAAGCTATCAGTAACTCAATCAAAGTATATCCATTTTTATACTTCATAAAGCACCTCATATTCATACATCGAAATTGCTTAAATAAAACAATTCAGCAAGATCAAATGTATTAGCTTTTATATCGATATAATCAGGAACCAAAATAACTAAATCGGCACTTAAGCTTTTCTCTATGCCGGTATCAAATATATACTTTGATTTTACACGTAAAGTCAATTTTTCATTAATAAAAAACAAATAGTTATAATTTGTAACCTCAATTGAAGGGTTCGAGTTACTGTTAATTCTTTGTAATGCTTTATTTATTACATACATTTTATAATTATTTTTAAATAAATTTTCTGCTCCGGCAATATCATCAGGATATAATGTAATGTATTCATCAGCTTTATTAATAGAGTCCGCACAAGCTTCACATATCAGGTTATATGCTTTTAATGATGAACTGTTTATACCATCTTCAGACAAATATAGTGCCCTTTTTATATTACTGTTGGATTTTTTTATTTGAAATTGAGTTACAGCAATATTTAAAGTTACTAAGCCAATTGAAGTTATAACAGCAATTATGATAACCATCAGTATTAAAACCGATCCCTTTAGATTGCTATCTCTCCGACGAAGCATCTCATCTTCTTTTAACAATCATACTCCCCCTCAATGTATTAATAACAACACCGCTATCTATAATGCTTATATCTATTAAATAATAAAAATCATTCTCCGGTACTATTTTGATTTCTGCTCCAAATACATCATCATTTTGAATCACACTTCTTTCATAAACACCGATATGATTGTTGTAAATATAATTTTCATTATCAACGCCATTAAAAACCTTTATTTCTTCCATATAGCTTTGGGCTGTTAAAAATGATTTGTACTCTATATCACTTTCATTATTAATCTTAGCTGTTAATACCAACATAGACATCAAGGGTATTACAACCAAGCTGAAAATAGTTAAAGTTAATATTACTTCAATTAATGTAAAACCTTTATATGTTTTCAATTGAATCACCATCTGTTATTCATAGGAATTGTATAAAAGTAAAAATCAACAACACCATAAACTACTTTTTCATTCCATGACAATAAAAGCAAATAACTTATTGCGACATACCTTTTTTCATCTTTTATGTTATCAATAAATTTCAGCAGATCATTAAAATTACATTTAAAGTTCATATTTACCTGTATAAAAACAACCGTATCAATCGTATTTACATCAGTAATTTCTTCTTCAACATTTAAATTTGTCATCGAAGCAGCTTCTGAAAAGGTAATTTTTTCAATTTCAATATTGTTTTTTTTGCTCAAAATATATAACATTGACATGATTTCTTCCTGCAATATATCAGTATCCAATTTCAATTTACTTATTTCAATTTTTAATTCATTGTTTTTTTTCAGTAAACTATCCTTCATTTTTAAATTTAGTGACATGTTTTCATATATGCCCTTTAAACGATTATATTCTGCTAAAATTGGATTAATATTTGTATACCAATCCTTAGTAGTTAGGTTTAAGAATAAAGCTAAAATTATAATAAAAATCAATAGATTGATAAACTTTGATTTTCTATTAATAATCATTATTATTCACATCCTTTAACCTGCAAATTATAGAATATGAATAGTTAAAATAATCATTTTGATTTACTTCAACGTCAGGAACATATATATTATCAATAAATTTAATTTTCCTTAAATCTTGTATGAATATAGCAGCTCCTTCCATTGATTCAGATACACACGTCATTTGAATGTTATTTCCATCAACAGACATAGTAGTTACTTTAGTATTTAAGGGAATTACATTATAAATTTCTATAAACATGTACGACGAAACGTGGTCGCTGTTTTCTACAATGTTTTCTAAAATTTCTATTTCCTTTAGATAACTCTCTAAAATTAAATTTTCGTTTTTGATTTCTTCAAGCTGAGAGTTTAGTTCCACATTATTTTTATCATTAATATACAAGTTCATATATTTAATCTTATTTTTTAGTGAAAAATTAGAATAGACAAATACGTAAAAAATCAAACCAATTATTAACAAAGCGATAGAAAATATAGTCGCGTATGTTCTAATACCATACTTATAATTATTATGGTTCTCCTTGCAAAAATTAATATCATATTTGTCGTTAAATAAAGACAGTATTGAATTGAAATAACTTTTTGCAGGAAAATAATCAAATGAAAAGATGCTGTCAAATTGTAAATTAGAAATAATATTTATCTTTTCAACGTCTATGTTTAAATTTTTAGATAAATATTCACTTATGCCGTTTAAATCTGAACACTCGCCATAAATAAAAAGCTTCTTAATATTTTTAGTATTATCAATAGAATAATAGTATCTGATATATTTACTTATTTCTTCTAACCATAAACTCATATAATCAGGTGTGTTCAAAGATTTGTCTGAACCATAATAAGCTGTCTCTTCAGCTGCAATTTCAAAACTATTCATATTTTCAATAACTGATATTCTGGAAAAATCATTTGTACCGTTATTTATAACACAAAAAGAGCCCCAAAATAAATCTATATTTACAAAAGCATAAATTTCTTCAAATTTTAATTCTTTATTATTTATATTTAAATTATGTGTGGAAATCTTATTAAGACAATTATATGAAATATCAATACAGACAAGTTTTAATTTTAATTTTTTTGACAAATTTATATATTGATTAATAATATATTCAGGTAGACAGTAAACAGAATAGATAGCATGCTTTGAATTTTTTTCATCAATTATTTCAACAACCTTATAAATGATTTTATATTGATTCAAGTCTATTGACATAAGCTGTTCCAATTCAAATTTTAACATTGATAATATTTCAGAGTTTTTCTTTAGTAGTGGCAACTTTATTTTGCGGGTAATTATGCTGTTAGAATTAATAACAAATATAGCTTTTTTTGTTTTAATAAAATTTCTATTAAGCTCCTCTTTTATAATACTAACAATATAATCTATATTGTCTATCTTGCCGTCATAAGTGTTTAGATGAGATTTAATTGTAAGACACTTTAAAACTGTCAAAACATCTCCTTTTTTATATGCTTCAACGATTTTTATATTTCGATCATCAATTTCAATAGATAATAATCCCATATAAACCCCTACCTATTTTCATAAAATCGCATTAGGTCATTTACAAATTTTGGTATTTAGATTATATAAAAATTGTCATATTATGTCAAAGATATTATTGTTAATAAAATGAAATAAATAATTCAAAGTACCAATTTATTATTTCATTTCCAGAGAATATATATATTAAAGCTGATAAAGATATGAACGGTCCAAATGGTATTTCGTCTTTTCTGCTTTTAATTTTCAAAATTATTAATATTACTGATATTACGGCACCAAGTACAAATGAAAATAAAGTTATAAATAATACTCCCTTTATACCGAAAATAAACCCCAACACAGCCATAAGCTTTATATCACCGCCACCCATGGCGTTTGTAATAAATGCTATCAACAGAAACAATCCAAGTCCTATTAATGCACCTATAAAACTGTTAATGATCCCTTTGTTGATAATTGCATAAATTATTCCTATAATTAAACCGGTAATATTTAAACCATCAGGTATAATTTTGTGTCTTAAATCAATGATGCTTATGGTTATAAGCAAGCTTATTATTATACAATAAAGTATAGAGTTTAGTGTTAACCCGAACTTTATATAAACCAAAACATACAATAACCCATTTAATAATTCTATCAAGGGATATTGTGCTGAATAATGTGAACCGCAATATCTGCATTTGCCTTTATTTACAACGTAGTTTACTACCGGTATCATATCTATGAAATTAAGCTTGTGACCGCAGCTTCCACAGGAGGAAGGCAGTTTTACTATTGAACTTCCTGAAGGTATGCGATAAATGCATACATTTAGGAATGAACCTATAAATAGGCCGTAGATTAGAAATATAAATTTCATTATTATTACCTAATATTCTTTAAAACACTTTTCTTTTTTTCTACTCATATAAAGTTATTGAAGTTGTTCCTTTTTTAGCAACAACTTTAGCACTGCCTTGATCATCAACTGTTATCGTAACATCCGCTAATGCTCCTCCGGAAGTGTTATCATAGTATTGAAATTTTGTATTACTATCTATATATTTAGTAGTTAAATCTGATAAACTAACCGTAGTTTTATTTTCTCTTATTACATATAACTCTGCTGCTTTAGCAATCATTGCTGCAGTAGATTTATCTGCATCAATTTTAGCTTGTTCTTGTACTCCCATAAATTTAGGTACTGCTATTGCCATAATAATTGCCAACACTGCCAATACAACAATCAATTCGATTAATGTGAAACCTTTTTTGTTTTTTAAACTATTAATTAATCTAAACATATAATTTTCTCCTCTTTTTTAAAATATCATTTTAACCTCCCAATAATACTTTCTATAATTACTTTTTAACATTATTGAAGGATTAATGAGTGTGTAATATATTATTGTACTGTTTGTACCATATCGAACATTGGGGACACCATTGCTATTACGATAAAACCAACAATAACGGCCATTAAAACTATCATTATTGGTTCTAACATTGATGTAAGCTTAGTAACGGCTGTATCCACTTCTTCGTCATAAAAATCTGCTGTCTTGTCCAGAATTTCTTCGATAGAACCTGAATCCTCACCTATTTTAATCATTGAGTGTACCATCGGAGGAAATACTCCCTGGCGTTTAAGCGGCTGTGATAAGGCATGTCCTCTTCTCACATCTTCTTTGGCTTCAAGTATTTTACTGCCTATATATGTATTGCCTGTTACCCCCGACACTGTTTCAAGTGCCTGCAATAATGGCACACCACTTCCCATCAGTGTTGCAAGGGTACGGGTAAATCTTGAGGTTGCAACTTTCAAAATTAAATTCTTTACCACAGGTATTTGCAGTTTAAAGTAATCTTCCTTCAACTTGATATTTTCATTTTTACTGATTGCTGAAGCTAAAAGTACTAAAGCCGAAATAAAAAATATTATAAAATACCAGTAATTCTTAAGCACGTTGCTTAAAGCAATCATAACTTGCGTAACCTTCGGAAGTTCTATACCTGAGCTTGAATACATTTCAACGAATGTTGGCATTATTGTAATTAATAAAAATATTACTACTGCAATACTCACTATAATAAGTATCATAGGGTATGTCATAGCACCCTTTACCTTATTTTCTATCTTGTATTCCTTTTCAAAATGAGTTGCCAATCTATTCATGATAACGTCTATGTTACCGCTAAGTTCTCCTGCTTCAACCATGCTTATTAAAATTGATGGAAATACATCCTTATGATGTGAAAGAGCTTCAGAAAAAGTATTACCTTTTTGCAAATCTTCATACAAAAGACCTATAATTTTAGATAACCTTTTGTTTTCTGTCTGCTGTTTAAGTATTTCAAGAGAGTTAACTATGGTTACCCCTGCCTTTAACATAGCGTAAAGCTGCTTGCAAAATACAGCCAAATCCTTGGATTTAATTCTATTGGAATTAAGACCTTTTAAGTTTATGGAGCCCTCTGACTTTTTTATATCTATTATTGTGTAGTTGTTTTGCTTTAGGTAATCAACTACTTCTGATCTTGATTCGGCATCACGGCTGACTTTTTGCTTTTTTCCCGCTTGATCTACTACACTGCATTTGTATACTGCCATAGCTACCTTCCTTTTTATAAAGACCCAACAAATCATTTATATTCATAATTACCCCATTATTCTAATTTATAAACTACTTGTGAATATTCCTCAATTGTTGTTATACCCGACAAAACCAATTCCCTGCAATTTTCCTTTAATGTCTTCATTCCGCCTTTTTCTGCTGCTTTTGATATTTCGTCAATGCTTTTGCCGTCTTGTATTGCTTCTCTTACAACCTTATCAACCTTTAAAATCTCATGAATTGCAATTCTTCCGCTGTATCCTGAATTAAAACATTTAGGACAACCGGTTCCTCTTTTTAATGTTATATCTCCATCTACACCAAGCAAGCTTTTTTCTATATCACTTGCCTTATATTCTTCTTTACAATTAGTACAAACTCTTTTTACCAATCTTTGTGCTACTATTCCTCTGACTGAAGCTGCTATTAAAAACGGCTTAATCCCCATATCTTGCAATCTCATTATAGTTGATGGTGCATCATTAGTATGTAAGGTTGATATAACCAAATGTCCGGTTATCGCAGCTCTTACGGCTATTTCGGCAGTTTCTTCGTCTCTGATTTCTCCTACCATTATTATGTCAGGATCCTGTCTTAATATTGATCTTAATCCTGTAGAAAACAATAAACCTGCTTTATTATTAACCTGTACCTGATTTATTCCTTCTATTTTGTACTCAACCGGGTCTTCTACGGTAATTATGTTTTTATTCAGTTTATTCAGTTCATTCAATGCAGCGTAAAGAGTAGTAGTTTTACCGCTTCCTGTTGGTCCGGTAACCAATATTACACCATTTGGTGCTTCTAATATAGTATCAAAAATATCCATATTTTCAGGAGTAAAACCAAGTTCTTTTTTAGTTTTTAAAAAATTGCCTCTATCCAATAAACGCATTACTATTTTTTCTCCGTGAACTGTTGGTAGAACAGAAATACGAAGATCAACAGCAGAATCATCTATTTTTATTTCGATTCTGCCGTCCTGAGGCAGCCGTTTTTCAGCAATATTCATTCCGGCTATTATTTTAACTCTTGTTACCAAAGCAGATTGGGTATGCTTTGATGGTGTTAATATTTCCTGCAAATCTCCATCTATTCTAACCCTGACTCTTATTCTGTTTTCAAGCGGCTCTATATGTATATCGCTTGCCCCCATTTTCAGGGCTTGTCTGATTAGTGAATTAATCAGGCGAACAACGGGAGAGTTGCTTACATTAATATCTGTCTCTTCATCTATTGCATCAAAATCTTCGTTCGCTAAGTTTTCCCTGTTAAAATCTTCAACAGCTTTTTCTGCACTTCTTCTTCCCATATATTTTTCTATGGCGTACTTAATTTGTGCTTTCGAAGCTAACAATATTTCTGCTTTTTTGCCTGATTCAATTTCAATATCTTCGATATCAAAAATGTTTAACGGCTCACTCATTGCAACATATATTTTGTCATTCACAACTTTTAAAGGTATGGCATTGACTCTTTTGGCTAATCTTTCAGAAATTAATCTTGTAGCTTCTATATTTATATTGAAATTATCTAAATTGACTATTTCAATTCCTAATTGTGCTGACAATGTGTTTAAAACAACCTTCTCGGACACAAAGCCATTATTTATAAGAATTTCTCCAAGCTTCTTACCGCTTCCTTTTTGAAGCTTCAATGCCTCATTAAGCTGTTCCTGTGTTATTTCTTTATTTTGCAGAAGAATATCGCCAAGGCGAGCTGTTTTACTAAAGTTATTCATAATTTCTCCTCCGTTGCAAATAAAACCAAAATATGAAAAATTTGTAATTATGTCATTTAATTATATTTAAAAAATAAGATTTTGTCAATTTATCTTATACCTTGTATATTTAGCTTAAACTGTTCAATAAGGGCTTTGCCCGTCATAAAAAAAGCGTAATCTTTAATTCAGATTACGCTTTTTTTAAATCGCTATATTATTTATTTTTTCTTTGTTTGTCTTTTGTAACAACACATGTTCCGCTGGCTCTACAAACCACAATCGGTTCTTCTAAAAAGTCACACGCTGAATCATTTATATCTTTTCTTGGAACAATAACCTTTCTTGCTTCAAACTTCATTTTTCGTGAAGTTTTTCCAACAGATACTATTTCTCCTTCTGCTTCAATATAATCTCCTGCGTATACAGGTGCAAGAAACTCTACATTGTCATAAGCTACAAACAATCCTTCGTCTCCGTCATTTCTGATTAATAATTCTGTTGCCACATCCCCAAAAAGTCCCAGCATTCTTGCTCCGTCAACCAAATCTCCACCATAGTGTGCCTCATGAGCACTCATTCTCAATCTAATTAATGATTTCATATTTACCTCCAAATTTTTTGCTTTCCTCTTGCCACTTGCCTAGTGACAAGCTAATTCTATCATTGAATTTAGAAGTTGTCAATTTTAATCATTCTATTTATACATATAGCAAGTCCAAAAATTATAAGCAGCATTTGTCTTTCATTATTATCCATTATATCCTCCTGCATAGAATAACTAAATTATACAGGGTTATAACAAATTGTTAATTATTTGTATTTAAACAATTTATTCAATAAATACAATATTATCTCCAATCGATATATCTTTTGATGCACCTTCAGCAAGTTCTAATATATGCTTGCACCCTTTTACTATTTTGCCAAGCTTCCATGGTTTAATCGTTTCCTTATATAGCACCTTCATGTCTTTAGATAAATATACTACATCAATAGTAATTTTCATAAAAAAACAATGAATAGAAGAACAGTCAGTTAATAATAGTCCCTCATTCATTTTAAGTGTCTTTCTATTCATTAAGCCAATGAAACGGGTTGCAAAAGTATTTGCATTTGATACTTTTGCAGCAACTATTTTATCATTACATAGTACCTTCATTACATTCCACCAAACATTTCAACAATTGAAACGACCGCCGGTCCCATGAGAACTATAAATATAACCGGGAAAATAAATAGAACCATTGGAATAAGAATTTTTACAGACATTTTTTGTGCCTTTTCCTCTATTTTACTTCTCCTGCTTTCTCTGATTGCTGCTGCCTGTGCATGCAATATATTTTTTAACGATATACCTAATTTACTTGCCTGATTCACTGAACCTGTAAAGGATTTTAAATCATCGATATCACATCGTTCGCCAAGTAAACTTAACGCATCCTTTCGACTTCTACCCATGGACATTTCTCTTTGAGTAATATTTAATTCATCAATTAACGGTCCTTGAAAGTGCTGTATGATATGAAGCATTGCCTGTTCGAAACCCAATCCCGCTTCTACGTTTACACTCAACATATCCAACACATCAGGAAGCTGGCTTTCCATTCTTTCTTTACGTCTTGATATGCGTCTCATTAAACTGAATCTCATTGCAGTAAATGCGGTATATGCGCCAAATAAAGGAGAAATTATAACACTATAATTATTCATATTAAAAAATAATGCTAATATAAAAAACAACGCAGCATTTCCTATTATAATAATAATTTTTATGGCTGTATATTCACTTGGTATCAATGATATGCCTGCTTGGCGAAGTTGCTTTCTCAAAGCTTCTGATTTATGATTATCTGAACCGTTTTCCGGTATGAATTTACCAAGTGATTTAATTACCAATTCAGCCAATGGATTTATAAACCTTTCAGACAATGATTTATTTAAATCATCATCTAATACAATCTCTCTATTATTACTTGTTAATCTTGACAGACGATTATTGACTTTATCATAATTTAATCCGTAGTTATGAAACAGAATATTTGTAGTGCTAAAAACGAACAATGCAAAAGCTAAAGATATATAAAGAGTCATAGGCACCTCACATTTTTATATTAACAATTTTGTTTATAAAGGTAAAACCGATTATTTCTAATACAATTGAAACTCCAATCAGTATTTTACCAAGAAAAGACTCAAAGAAACCTGCAAAATAGCTTGGTGTCATTACCATAATTGCTAAAATTAAAATTATAGGCAATAGTCCAATAATAATTCCTGAAATACGCCCTTGAGCTGTCAATGTTTTAATTTCGTTCTTTATTTTTATGCGGTCTCTTATGGTAGCTGAAATTGTCTCCAAAATATCAGATAAATTGCTGCCAACCTGAGCAGAAGTTATAACAGCCGATACCAATAACTCTAAATCTTTGTTTTTAGTTCGTTCCACCATTCGATTTAATGCTTCATGTTGTTTCACACCGTAATGTATCTCTCTTAATACCTTTGCAAATTCTGTAGATATGGGTGGCTGCATTTCTTCAGCAATATTTTCTATAGCTTGCAAAAATGTAAAGCCGCCTTTTATGCTGTTCCCCATTATAATTGTTGCATCACCAAGCTGTTTGTCAAACAAATTCTCTCGTTTTTTTCGTGCATTATTAACAACGAACGGAGGAATGGCTATGCCTATGATGGATAACGCAATTCCCGTAACAATGTTACCACCTAAAAGCAGCACAAGAACCATCGGAATCAATGTTAAACCAAACCAAATATAAATAAATTCATTTGGCTTTAACTTAAGACCTGATGATATTATATAATTTGAAAATTCCTTGCTTGCCAGCTTAAATCTTTCCTTTTTTCTTTTATTTTGCTCCTCGGTTTTTTCCTTAATGAACTGCTCCTGAACATCATTTACGTTATTTTCTTTAAAATACCTTGATAACCTGTTTCGAACCTGATCATTACTTACTGAAGAAAATAAAAGAATTAAGGTAATATAAACTAATAATGCGAAGGATATCGCTATAAATAATACATCCATATTTTTTACCTCAATTTGTGAACCAATCATCCCTTACAAGTATGCCGCTTGATGCTAACTTTTCACTAAAGTTAGGGCGTATACCTGTTGCTACAAAGTTACCCTTCATTCTGCCGAAACTGTCTACTCCATCTATCTTAAATGTATATATGTCTTGAAGAGTAATTATATCTCCTTCCATTCCGACAACCTCAGTTATATTTACAACTTTCCTGGAACCATCCTTCAACCTGGATTGATGAACTACTATGTCCAAACCGGACTGAATTTGTTCTCTTATTGCCCTAACAGGTAAATCCATACCTGACATAAGAACCATGGTTTCCAAACGTGACATTAATTCCCTTGGAGAATTAGCATGTGCTGTAGTTAAAGAGCCATCATGACCGGTGTTCATTGCTTGAAGCATATCCAAGGTTTCTCCTGAACGAACCTCTCCCACGATTATTCTGTCCGGACGCATACGAAGTGAATTTTTTACCAAATCTCTTATAGAAATTTGGCCTTTACCCTCTAAGTTCGGCGGCCTACTTTCAAGGGTAACCACATGATCCTGCATAAGCTGAAGCTCTGCCGCATCCTCTATGGTAACTATACGCTCATTGTTAGGTATACAGCTTGATAAAACATTTAACAGGGTTGTTTTACCGCTTCCTGTTCCTCCTGATACAATTATGTTCATTCTGCCCTTTACACATGCTTCCAAAAAAGATACCATTTTAGGCGATATTGAGCCAAACTTGATAAGATCATTTGCAGTAAATGGTTTCTTGGAAAATTTACGTATAGTCATGCTTGGTCCAACTAAAGATAACGGTGGTATAACTGCATTAAAACGGGAACCATCAGATAGTCGGGCATCAACCATAGGGCTTGACTCATCAACCCTTCTGCCTACAGAAGATACAATACGGTTAATAATATTCATAACATGAGAGTTATCCTTAAATACTACATCAGAAAGCTCTAACTTGCCTTTTCTCTCAACATAGACACGATAAGGTCCGTTTACCATGATTTCTGTTACTTCATTATCATCTAATAAAGATTCAAGAGGACCTAATCCCATTACATCACTGTATATTTCCTTTAACAATTTTGAACGTTCTGTTCTGGAAACATGAGGTGCCTTTACCTCAATCAGTGATTCCATTATCTTTAACAGTTCTTCTTCCTTATCACCCTTGACATCTAACAAGCTTAAGTCTTGCTGATTAACTTTTTCGATAAAATCGCGATGGACACGTTCCCTTAAATCAGCATATTCATCATTGTACACATTCTTATTTATAGTAGGTACATCAGATGCTTTTTCTTCAACAATATTTGTTTTTTGCTTTTCAAGTCGATCTAATAAACTCATGTCATACCACCCTTATGATTATTTTTTATTAAATATCTTTATTTTCTTACCTGATCTCTTTTTGCCATTCATAATATCATAATTAGATGAACCTTTAAGCAATATATCCGACAATAGATTAATTGAATCACTAAGTTTACTGTTAGGTGCCCCCGTCACAAATGGTACGCCTCTGTTTAATGCATTTACGGCGACCTTATAATCACTTGGTATTTTAGCCCAAATTGGATAACCTATAATTTTTTGTACATCATTAATAGTTATAGAATTCATGTCAACCGCTCTGTTTACTATTAATCTTACTTTGTCGGTTTGCTGCAATGATTCTAATATAGAAACGCTTAGTTTTGAATTCCTAAGAATTGATATATCTAGTCCCGTGACAAAAAATATAATCGAAGATGCCTCTATTGCTGTCATGGTTACATCATTAAAAGACGGGGAAGTGTCCACAATAACATAATCATAATATGAGCGAAGCAAGCTCAATAAACTTAGAATTTTTTCCGAAGAAACCAACTCTGCATATTCAGGGCTTTTAGGAGCACATAGCAAATGAACACCGCTGGAATGTACCGACATGTAGCTTCTAACGGAATCAATATTAGGAGTTATAACATCCTGTACTAACTCAGTTATAGTATCTTTAGGCTCAATATCAAGGAAAATATGTAAATCACCAAATTGCAAGTCCAAATCTATCAAAGCAACTTTTTTACGCTTTTCAGCCAATTTTACAGCTAAGTTTGCTGCTATAGTGCTTTTTCCGAGACCACCCTTTGCACCAAAAATAGTTATAACAGTAGAAGCCCATAACAAAGTTTCTTTATCACTTAAAGATTTTATACGCAAGGATTCATTATTATAAACCATCTTGATATATTCTGCAAACTCCTTAGGTGAAGCAGGAAATTCCGTTATGTTGTGGCAACCGGCTGCATTGGCTGCTTGCATTGTTTCAATATCCAAATTTTCAGCAACTAAAATTACAAAAGAACGTGGCCTGTGTAGAATTATACGTTCCGCTAAACTAAGTACGTCCGTATCATCGGCACCCAATGTCATTATTATAATATCAGGAGAAGTGTTTTCTATTTTATCCAAAGCCACTGAACCGCCTATGGATTCCCCTATTACAGTTATATCTGCATCATCTATCATTGACTTAAGAGCACCTATATTTCTTTCCATTTTACTGATTAATAGAACCTTAATTTTCATTTTTGCCCCCTTGTCAATAATTAATTATGATATCGTCAAATTTAATAGTTTTAGGTGAAATTATAACATCATCCAATGGCGACCTAAGAATCAACCTGAGCTGTCCCTTGTATTCCCCCATACTAAGTTCCATAGCCTGGGTTGTGGTTACCTGTAACGTAACTGACGTATATGCCAACCCTGTTTCAGGATTTATTGTCTTTCCTTCCTGTGATAATACATCATCCACTGCTAAAACAGTAATATTTTCTGCAAGCATTGTTGTGTAATCTATAACTTTTTCTCCACCATCCGGCTGTTTTTCCGTTTTTTGAAATTGAGCTATTATATCTACAGTATTTTTAGGTTTTATCATGCCGACTAATCCTGATAAATTCCCTACCCCTATAGAAATAGCACGCATACCGGGCTTTATTTCATAAGCAAGAGTTCCGTCTCCCCCACCCCCTTCGGGTGATATTAATTTGGTCGATAAAACCTGTTCTCCTGCAGTAATTTCATATTTAGAAAATTTTCCGACGGCAGCAGTTTCATTTAAGACAGCTTCCTTATGAGCCGCTTCCGCCGGAATTTCCGATATTTCGACCATTTCTGCTGTTATGGTCGTATTAGGAGGAATATTTATGGATGCTGTCAACACCCCGGTCTTTACAACCTCAACACTTGCCTTTTCACCAAGTGAGTTAAGAAAATTATATAAAAGAACAGCAGCAATAACTGCCGTTACTAATGCCAATATTTTTACTTTTTTCATACGTCTTCTCCCTTATGCTTTAATTTAATAATCAACCAATTTAGCTGCTCGTACACCGTAATCATTCATAATTACTCCGGTTTCAGTATCACCGGCTGTTATATAATTACTTACATATGATGATGTTACTATACTTATTTTTTTCTGATTTTGATTATTTCCCTCAAGGTTTGTTATTTTAAAGGTTACAAATCCCACTATTCTCAGCACTCCATTAGCATCCTTCTGAATAACCGGTATTGTAGCATTTTGTCCTACAACTATTTTTCCCTCTACTAAAACAGGCATGGTGCCGGAATTAGTTGTTACAGGATCTCCTATATTTACTATATGATTAAAACCACCGCTTTCCATAGAACTTTTATAATCTCCACCAGGCAATGTGTTATTAAAATTAGTGTTACTTACAAAATTAATTGCTCCTCTCCAGCCTTCATTTCCGGCTAAATCAAATTCATCTTCGAAATCATCCCTCATATCATCTTCACCTACACCATCAACTTTTTCAGGTCCAAGCTTTAATGTAATGTTTTGTCCCATTAAACCTTCATCTATAACTTTATCCATAACAGCTTTGGGTAATGCAAGAGGCAATAAACCTGTTACTCCGCTAACCTTTAATAATTTTGCAGTTGCTTTCTTATTAACCGAACCTTTATTTATGCCAAAAATCCGTACAAAATAATATGAAAATTCATTGCTACCTCCAACGGTTAATCCGATTATTTTACCATCCTCATATACAGGTGCTAAGCTGCTTTCCGTTATGTCTTTAATATCATTTAGCTCTGCATACTTTATTGCTGCATTTACGGCATTGTTCCATCTTGGTGAAGAGGTATTATCAGCCGGTAGTTCCCTAACGGCAGCTAAAGCTATGCTGTCCAAACCTTTTTGCATCAATGAAGTTTCGTTATATTTAATCCCTAAGTCTATGGCAAATGCTGAAAAACCCATTATAATCGTCATCAACAATGCAACTATAATAATAACATTTCCATTTTCCTCATTTTTGAATTTTCTTAAATATTCTTTAATTTTCAATATATCACCACCTAAGTATTAAAGCTATTTTTCCACCCTCATTGTTGTTTCCGCATTTATAGAAAATTTACCATCACCATCGCTATCTATTATCGCGCGAAGAATAGGCGTTAGAATAATAACATTGCCTGTTAATTTAATTTTTACTTTTTTACCGCCGTTGACGTCATCGTCCTCAGGTATTATGTTATCAACAGCTAAATCTGCAAGCTTCACATAATTGTTTATTATTTCTGTTGCTTTAGTCGTCGCTGTTGTTGAATTCAAGTTGTCGAAATAGTAATGTATTGCAATATATCGTGCTGCTTCCCTACTTGCATTGTTTGCAGCCAACTGATTGTGAAAAATCCATCCAAAGTCAATTATCCCCCCGATAAACAACAATATTATGGGGAGCACCAATGCAAACTCAACCATTGCTTGACCTTTTTCTTTTTTAATTAAAGATTTAAGTTTCAGTTTTCTCCCTCCCCTTGTAAGGTAAAAACACCGAACCCGACCAAAAGGACGAGCCGGTGCTTTTAAATTAACAATGTTATTATCCGGTAATTTTGTTAGAAACATTTGTAAACATGTCTCTTAATTTAGGACCTAACAATGTTAATCCTGCTATAGCTACTATAGCTACTAATGCGATTATCAAGCCGTACTCAACCATACCTTGACCGCTTTCTTCATTTTTTAACCAGTTCATTAATTTTTTCATTTTGACCCCCATGTTATTTTTTTATTTATTTATAAATATTGTGATATTTTCACAGTATTACAAATCAAGAAACATTGTATTTTATGTATAAAGATATATTGCTGAATAGACCTAAAAGGTCATTTTGCTTACACTTTTTTCATATAATTGTTTATTAATTGTATTTCCAAGCATAGTTAAAGATCCTATAATTACCATAGCAACCAAAGCAATTAATAAAGAATATTCAACCATACCCTGACCAACCTCTTCATTTCTGAACCAATCAATTTTCTCTTTCATTAGAGTCCCCCTCTTAGAATTATACTAAAGTTAATAATGCGAAAATGTAACCAATTATCATAAATGGTGCAAAAGGAAGCATTGTTGACAAATATATTTTTTTTAATGCCATACCTGATAGAATGAATACTATCAATACAACTGCCATGATTCCTATTGCCGTTATAATCAACGGATAACCTAAGCTAATTCCCATAACCCCTGCAAGCTTCACATCACCAGCTCCAACCTTTCCAAATCCTACAAAACCGGCTACAGCAGTAAAAACCACCATCATCACGATCATACTGATTGCCGCTCCAACTAAAGCCCTAAATCCGAAATATGTTATTTGAAAAACTATACCTACTACTAAAATGACTAATACTAATTCATTAGGTATAATTCTAATTTTCACGTCAATATAAGCAATTATTAATCCCAAAGTCATAAATATGGCTATGAAAGCAGCATACATTATATTGTCTAATCTATAAAATGAATACCCCCAGAACAATCCATTAAATAGACATAAAATTATACTGATATTAAAATCTACATTACCTATTTCATAATCTTTTCCCTTGTATTTCATAATTTTATAAGAAAATTCGGGAATTTTATAACCTATAACTAATCCTGCTATTCCAATGATTATTGGTAAAAATAATTTCATATATACCTCTATTAATAATTAATTTTATATGAAGCTATAAGTCCTAAGAAAATCCAATATATATAAACTACAGAAACTACACTTATATTGAAAAATGCTGCAACCATATAACCGAAAACACTTGATAAAAGTAAGAGCATTAAATTATTACTTCTTAGTTTCATTAAGCCGCTTCGTATTATTAATAGTAAAAAACTTAAATATATCAATAATGATGGAATGCCTGTGGAAACTGCTATATGCAAATATTCGTTATGTGCCTTGTCTGGGTATCTCACCTTACCCCAAAACTGTATCATGTCATCACTATAATATTTTACAAACGCTTCACCTAAATTTTCTAAACCATGTCCTGTTAAAGGTTTCATTTTTATTAATTCTATAACTCTTTTCCATATAAAGCCTCTATGTGCCCCCGTATAATCAGCTCTTTCACCATCTGTTATAAACTCTTTTGCATCAGCAGTAATAGTTAAAAACCTGTTAAGCAATGCTCCATCTGAATTTTGGTTGTATAACAACAGTATAGTTATTGTTGTAATAAACAAAATAATATATTTTCTAAATTCAGATTTACTATATTTATAATAAATGTAATGCATACCTGCAAAAGTGATAATTGATACAATTGTACCTAACCATGCTCCTCTTGTGTCAGTACTTAGTAAACAATAAAATAATATTATATAACCGACTAATCCAATGTAATTTCTCTTAATTATGTATAAATATATTGAGATTGGCAGCACAAGTACTATGTATGACCCTAAAAAGTTTGGGTTCCCCATTGTGGCAAATGATCTTTTACCCCAGGTTATTCTCATTATATCTCTTGGAAAAGGATCAATTCCAAAGGTTTGAATAATACCATATATTGAAACAATTATTGCAGTTATTAAAACTATTAAAAAGAACTTATCATTAAAATCATTATACAAACGTGCAATCATAAAAAGCACAAAATATAGAATAATTGTTATCAGCCCTTCATATCTGCCGGGAATTCCAAAAACTGCAAGTAACTTGTTATCTGCATTAATAACCGATAAAACTATAAGAATAAAATAAATCAACAAAGTTTTATTAACTAAATCTTTTTTAATAAAGCTGCTTAAATTTATTTTATTTTTAAGCTGAAATACTAAAAAGCTTAAAATCAAAGTTAGTATTGCTATTACTTTTGGCAAATAAAAGTGATCTGTTTCGCCTCCAAGTGGAAAAAATACTAAAGGAATACCTGCCAAAGCATGTAAAATTGTGAATTTTACAGTTTTATTTAACTTTTCTATTTTTAATTGGCCTTCATTTTGAACTAAACATATTTTATAATTTGCTATATTCAATGATTAACTCCGGTTATTTATAATCTTTAGTATTTTCAGTCAAAGTTAATAGTTAACTTATTGTTTTCCGGTTGATTTATCCTTTTGGCAAAAATCTTTTCAAACTCTTCATCAAGATTGATTTTTTCGTTATAAAACTTTTCCTTAACTCCGGAAAGCATGTCCATGTATGCTCCCAAATCATACTCTGCTTTGTCAGCTCTGTTTTTTTGTATGGTCAATTGTTGTTGAAGCAGGGTGCTGGATTCCAAATATTGTTTTGCTTCAAATTCTAAGTTTGCAATTTTCTCATATATATCAGCGAATTCATCTCTAAAACCGTTGATTTTATAGCTTACTACTTTCGCCTTTTCCAGATTTAACTCTATTTCGGCTTTTTGTGCTTTCTTTTTTTGTTCATCAAGCTCCTCTAAATTTAAATTGATTGTATCTTGCAAGCTAATTATTTTTTGCTTGAATATAACTAAATCCATGTTTGTTTTCTCGCTGCAGGATTTTTCTATTTCAAGCTGATGTTTCAAATTCATGCAAACACCGTTTATTTCACTGATTTTATGATCCTTGGCTAAAACTGAATTTTCTATTTCAACTAATCTTTCTCTTAAATTGATATTTTCATTTTCATATCTGTCTGTATATTCTTTTAATTGATCATATTTGACAATAGATTGATTTAAAAGCTCCTCATAAGCTTTTATCTCCTCTGTTATTTTTATTTTTTCTTCATTCAGCAATGATACTTGTTTACTTTCTTCTGTCAATTGAGATAATCTTGCAATTAATGAGTTATTGTTATTTTCTAATTCAGTAACTCTGTTTTTTAATTGTTGATTTTCATTTTCAAATTTTACAATATTATCACTTATATAATTTATATCATTGCACGAATTATTTAATTGTTTTTCTAATTCTTCTTTTTCCTCTGTCGCTCGACTGTTAATTTGTTTAAGTTCTTCATTTATATGCTCCAAATCTGTGAGCTTAGTTTTAATTTCATCTATTTCAACAAAGGATTCGTTTAATTTTTTTTCTAATTCTTTTTTAGATTCTGACATTTGATGAATTTCACTTTTCATCAGAACATTTTCTAAATTGTTCTTTTCTCTCAGTGATTCAATGGCTGCTTCTTTTTGACTGCATTGGACTATATAGGTATTCAAATCCTTTTTTAATTCATCTAAATTAGTAAGCAAACTATCCTTTGATTCTAACTCCGCGTGAAGTTTTGATTTTAGCGTAAAAATTTCATCTGTTGCTTTTTTGTTATCCAATTCTAATTTTTTTAGTTTTTCTTCAAGAGTTAATATATAATTTGTAACGTCTTCTTCGTTTAAACCGCCAACAACCTTTGTTCTGAACTGTTGACGTATACCCTCATAATTCAATCTCTTCTGAAGCTTTTTAAATTCACTTAAATCTGCATTATTGCCTGATAGAGTATTTAAATCCGACATAATCTTCCTCCTTAACTTTGATATAAGTTTACATCTTAAATTTTTAATTTAGTGATGGTCTCTTATGCTGAAGTGCAAAAAACTGCACGCCTTAGGCGTGCAGTTAAGTAGATACATCAAACAGATATATCAAAATAGACATATCAAAACAGACATATCAATTACTCATCGGCAACCTGGCAATCATAGTAATACACTTTAGACCCATGGCTTTGCGTCCTTACCTTTCAGTAAGTTTGCTATTATCGTAGTAGTATATATTGTATTCTGCATTTTTAATAATGCAAGATATTTGAATCTTTTTTTTATAGCCATTGGTGACAATTTTTTATCAACAAAAAAACTGCACACCCAGGCATGCAGTTAAGTAGACATATCAAGTAGACATATCAAGTACTTTTCGGCAACCTGGCAATCATAGTAATACACTTTAGACCCATGGCTTTGCGTCCTTGCCTTTCGGCAAGTTTGCTATTATCGTAGTTGCATACATTGTACTCTACTATTTTAAATAATGCAATAGTTTTTTTAAAAAAATTTAAATTTTTATTAAGAAATTTTTAAGATTCTATATTATCGCTCTGAATCACTAAATTTAGTCCTTAAAAGCATCCTTCATTTTGCCAAAGAAGCCCTTTTTATCGTCCTTGTCTTGGTTTTCTCCCATTTCGGATGCAAACTCGTGTAAGAGGGTTCTTTGTTTGTCTGTAAGCTTTTTGGGAACCTCTATTTTAATTCTGACGTACTGGTCGCCTTTTCCTGCTCCTCTTAGGTTTTTGATACCTTTGTTTTTTAATCTGAAGACAGTCCCGGTTTGTGTTCCTTCAGGCACTTCATATTTAACCTTGCCTTCGATTGTGGGAACTTCGATTGAGCCACCTAATGCTGCTTTTGCAAATGATATTGGAATTTCACACCATACATCATTTCCGTCTCTTTCAAATATTTCATGTGGCTTAACATTTAAATAAACATATAAGTCCCCGGCAGGGCCTCCTCTTTCTCCGTGGTTGCCTTCACCTCGGAGTGGTATTACAGAGCCGGTATCAACCCCTGCAGGTATGTTGATAGAAAGTTTTCTTGATTTCTTTTCCTTACCTGTACCGCTGCATGATGTGCATGGTTCTTCTACCACTTCGCCGGTACCGTTGCATGTTGTACATGTTTTAGTGCTTGCAAACTGTCCAAAAGGTGTTCTTTGAACCGTTCTAATGTTACCTGAGCCGTTGCATGTAGGACATGTTTTTTTACTTGTTCCTGTTTTGGCTCCGGAACCGTCGCAAACATTACATTTTTCTATACGATTAATCTTAATTTCTTTCTTAGTACCAAATGCTGCTTCTTCAAAAGTTATATCAAGCTTAATTTTAAGGTCTGAGCCAGCTTTTGGTCCTGTTCTTTGTGTTCTTGCACCGCTAAAGCCGCCCCCAAAGAAATCTCCGAATATGTCTCCAAATATATCACCAAAATCATTAAAGCCGGCACCACCGCCAAATCCGGCGTTTTGATCGAATGCAGCGTGTCCGAATTGGTCATATTTTGCTTTCTTATCAGGGTCACTTAAGACTTCATATGCTTCGTTTACTTCTTTGAATTTTGCTTCCGCTTCTTTATTGTCAGGGTTTAAGTCCGGATGGTATTGCTTTGCCAATTTTCTGAAAGCTGATTTTATTTCTTTTTCATCGGCATCCTTGCTGATTCCCAGAATTTCGTAATAATCTCTTTTTGCCATTGATTCACCACCTAAATTGGTTTACATTAACCAAGCTAAATCCAAAAAGGATTTAGCTTGGTGCTTTAATATTAATATAACTTGGACTTGAGGGAGATCCTTCCCTACGCTCAGGATAACACACTCCTCTTGGATGACACGAAGTTATTTATCATCGTCGTGAATTTCTTCGAAGTCTGCATCTACTACATTGTCATCTTCCGGTGCTGAACCGCCTTGGTTGAAGTCCGGACCCGGTTGTTCTCCTGCCTGTGGTCCTGCTTGAGCGTATAGTTTTTGTGCAAGGTCATTAAATACCTTTGTCAAGCTTTCAGTCTTATCCTTCATTTGAGTTGTGTCGTTGCTTTCTATAGCTTTTTTTAATTCATCACAAGCTGATTGTGCCTTTGCCTTTTCTTCTTCAGAGATTTTTCCTTCTAAATCCTTTAAAGTTTTTTCTGTCTGATAAACTAATGTATCCGCATTGTTTTTAATTTCGATATCTTCTTTTCTTTTCTTATCTTCTTCAGCGTGTTGTTCTGCTTCTTTAACTTTCTTTTCAATTTCTGCATCTGACATTTTGCTTGAAGCAGTGATTGTAATCTTTTGTTCTTTTCCTGTTCCTAAATCTTTAGCGCTTACATTAACTATACCGTTAGCGTCAATATCAAATGTTACTTCAATTTGTGGAATTCCTCTTGGAGCAGGAACGATACCTGTTAATTGGAATCTGCCTAATGTAATGTTATCATTAGCCATTTGTCTTTCACCCTGCAAAACGTGAATATCAACTGCCGGCTGATTATCTGCGGCTGTTGAGAACACCTGGCTCTTTTTGGTTGGTATACGAGTATTTCTCTCTATTAATTTAGTGAATACTCCGCCTAATGTTTCAATTCCTAATGATAGTGGTGTAACGTCAACTAACAATATGTCGTTTCCGAATTCTCCGGTTAATACTCCGCCCTGAATTGCCGCTCCCAAAGCAACACATTCATCGGGGTTAATTCCCTTGTACGGGTCTTTTCCAGTCAATCTTTTTACTGCGTCTTGAACTGCAGGAATTCTTGTAGAACCGCCTACCAACAATACTTTATCTATATCATTTGCTGATAATTTAGCGTCTGACATTGCTTTTTTAACCGGTTCAATAGTTTTTTCAACCAAGAATGATGTCAATTCATTGAATTTAGCTCTTGTTAAGTCCATGTTCATATGTTTTGGACCTTCTTGAGTAGCTGTAATAAATGGTAAATTAATATTTGAAGTCATTGCACTTGACAATTCCTTCTTAGCTGTTTCTGCAGCTTCTTTTAATCTCTGAAGTGCCATTTTATCTTTTCTTAAGTCAACGCCATTTTCTCTTTGGAACTGGTCTGCTAAGTAATCAATTATAACCTGGTCAAAGTCGTCTCCGCCAAGCTTGTTGTTTCCTGATGTTGCTTTAACTTCGAATACACCTTCGCCTATTTCAAGTATTGAAACGTCAAATGTACCGCCGCCAAGGTCATAAACCATGATTGTTTGCATGTGTTCTTCCTTATCGATTCCGTATGCAAGAGCTGCAGCAGTAGGTTCATTTATTATTCTTTTTACTTCCAGCCCTGCTATTTTACCTGCATCCTTTGTTGCTTGTCTTTGGCTGTCTGAAAAGTAAGCCGGTACTGTAATAACAGCTTCTGTTACTGTTTCTCCAAGATAGCTTTCAGCATCTGCTTTTAATTTTTGAAGTATAAATGCTGATATTTCCTGTGGTGTGTAAGCTCTGCTGTCAATGTTTACTTTGTGGTTTGAACCCATTTCCCTTTTTATAGATGCAATTGTTTTGTCAGGGTTTGTAACTGCCTGTCTTTTAGCTGTTTCACCAACTAATCTTTCTCCATCTTTTGTGAATGCAACTATTGAAGGTGTAGTTCTTTTACCTTCCACGTTAGCTATAACAACGGCTTCTCCGCCTTCCATAACAGCAACACAAGAGTTTGTTGTTCCTAAGTCAATTCCTATAACTTTGCTCATTTTATTCCTCCATAATATTTAAATTCAATAATTTATTAATTATATATGCTTTCATTATTTTTATATCTTTGCTTTGTTCTTGATGATTGGCAGTTGATTTGCAATTGATTCGCAATTGTTATTATCTATTGCTTATCTATCGCTAATCTATTGTTACTCTATCGTCTACATATTCTGACCATTGAAGGTCTTATACATTTATCATTAACAGTATAACCCTTTTGCAGCACATCGATTATGATTCCATCATCATATTCATCATTTGCTTCAAATCCCACACCATAATGTACATTGTGATCGAAAGGTTTATGTAGTGCTTCCACTTCCTTTAAACCTTTTTTGTTTAGGATGCCCATAAGCTGATTATAAACCATCTGGACACCTTCCTTGAATGAGTTCCCTTCCGAGCTCTCAGCAGACAATGCTCTTTCAAGATTATCAACTACCGGCAGCAAATCTAATATTAAATCAGAAACTGCATTACCGTAGGTTAATATTTTTTCTTTTTCTGTTCTTGCCTTATAGTTTAAAAAATCTGCCTGTAACCTCAGTAATCTGTTGTTTAACTGTTCAACTTCTTCATTTTTTGTTTCTGTTGAATCTGTTGTTTTTTCTGTTTCTTTATTTTCAGGAGCAGTATCTTTATTTATATTTTCATTAACTGCTTCCTTTTCTTCATTTAAATTTTCTTCATCATGCTTTTTTGCCCTCGCCATTTCACTTCTCCTTATTATCATCATTAAAGTTTTGACTTATTATTTCATTCATTATTTCAGACATTGATTTGACTGTTGATATAACCTTGTCATAATCCATCCTGGTTGGACCGATTACTCCGATTTTACCTATGAGCTTGCCGTTTATTTTATATGTTGCCGTTATCAAACTGCAATCCCTCAGTTCATCATATTGATTTTCACGGCCAATGCTTATGTCTAACGCATTTTCACCTGTGGCCTCGAATAATTTGGCTAAACTATTTTTATCTTCAACAAATGAAATAAATTCTCTTGCTTTAACAACGTCATTGTATTCCGGCAAATTTAATATATTTGTTATACCGTCTGCATATATGTTAAAGTCCTCAAATTTGCCTATTTGCTCCATTAAGTAAGGCAACAGCTCCATAAGTGAATCTCCGCTGTTTTCTCTTATATGGTAAAGCTCTTGTATTAAATTATTCTTAATAGAATCAATATCTTCTAATTTATAACCATACAACTTTTCTGAAAGGGACAAAGATATTTTCTCCATTTGTTCAAATGGTATAGGACTGTTCAAATTAATCATTATCTGTTTTACAATGTCTGTATTAAGTATTAACACAAAAAGTACTTTCCGATCGGTAACAGGTACCAATTGAATTCTTTTTATAGTTGCCTGCTTAAGCTGCGGTGCAACAATAAATGATGTGTATTTTGTAAACTGAGATAATATGCGAACCGAATTTTTAAATACAGAATCCATTTCATTTGCTTTTTCTTCGATTATACTTCTCAGCTGATGTAAATTTGCATTGTTAGATGACTGCACTTTTTTCCATAAATCATCAACGTAGTATCTGTACGCCTTATCGGTGGGTATTCTCCCAGCCGAAGCATGAGGTTGAATTAAAAAACCCATTTCTTCCAAATCAGACATCTCATTTCTGATGGTTGCAGGGCTTACTCCAAGCTCATATTTTTTTGAAATTGTCCTTGAGCCAACTGCCTCTGCGTTATCTATATAACTTGAGATAATTGCTTTAAGTATATTAATTTTTCTTTTATCCAAAGACATTTCATTCACTCCCTTGTTAGCACTCACATTGATTGAGTGCTAAATCCATAAATATAAGATACTACTTAACAATTGTTTTGTCAATAGGAATTATAAATTTTATTACGGCATGAATTCTTCTATAACGTAGTTTGAGATGTCCATTCCTTTTTTAGTCAGTTTTATATTATTTTCGCTTATCTTTACTAATTTATTTTTAACTAAATAATCAATCTGCATTTTGTACATTTCTTTAAAATCAGCTGAAAATTTATCATTAAACTCGCTTATACTTATACCTTCTGTTAATCTTAATCTAAGCATGATATATTCTACCATTAGGTCGTCACTGCTTAATTCTTCCTGGATTATTCTTTCAAATTTATCTGCTTTTAAACTTTCACAATATAAATTCAAATCAGAAGGATTGCTATACCTGATGTTATTTAAAAACGAATGTGCAGAAGGTCCTAAACCAACATATTCTTCTTGATTCCAATATTTTAAATTATGTCTGCATTCATATCCATGAATTGCAAAATTGGAGATTTCGTATTGCGCTAAATTATTATTCTCCATTACTTTCCTGCCTGTATAATACATTTCTCTTTCATCATCTTCATCGGGCATGATAATTTTATTGCTTTTCTCCATTACGTACAGGGGGGTTCCTTTTTCTAATTTTAACGAATAAAAGGATATATGTTTTACATCTTTTTCAATTATTCTACTAACAGTGTCCTCAATGTCCTTAACATTTTGTCCGGGGATATTGAACATAATATCCGCATTTATGTTTTCAAATCCGTTATTTTTGGCTCTATCAATAGAATTTAATGCTTCATAACTATTATGAATTCGGCCAATTTTTTTAAGAATTTCATCATTTAATGACTGTATACCTATGCTTAATCTGTTAATGCCCATTTTTTTATAGGCCTTCAAATTATCATCGGTTAATGTGTTAGGATTTGCTTCTATTGTTATTTCAGGATTTTTGGCAATCGCAACCAAATCATTTAAACCATCAATAATTCTTTTTATATTCTCAGGTTTTATGATTGTAGGTGTACCTCCGCCAAAAAAAATTGTGTCTGCTATGTATTTTTTATTTAATTCACCTTTGTATTTTTTAACTTCATTTAGTATTGCTTCTATATATTTGTTTTCTGTTTCATAATCCCATTTTATTGAATAAAAGTCGCAGTAATTGCACTTTTGTTTACAAAACGGTATATGAAAGTATATACCTAATTTTTTCATATTACCTCACAAAATAAATCGGAGCTGATTTTCAGCTCCGATTATATCATTTCTTGTCTAATTATTCAAATTAAAACTTATTTTACTTTAGCTGTTTTTCCAAAAACTGATCTGTCTAATTCGCCTTCTGTTGAAGCTACGACTACTGAACAAGCAGCATCGCCTGTGATGTTAATCATTGTTCTCATCATATCAAGTATTCTGTCAACACCTGCGATTATTGCGATACCTTCAATTGGCAAACCAACTGATTGAAGAACCATACCAAGCATTATCATACCTGCTCCCGGAACTCCTGCCGTACCAATAGAAGCTAATGTTGCTGTCAATATAATAGTAAGCTGAGCACTTAAGGATAATTCCAATCCATATATCTGAGCGATAAAAAATGCACATATACCTTGATAAATAGCTGTTCCATCCATATTAACGGTTGCACCTAACGGAAGAGTAAAGCTGCAAATTGATTTAGGAACACCTAAATTTTCTTCACACCTTTTCATATTAATAGGTAATGTAGCCGAACTGCTTGCAGTAGTGTAAGCAAAAATCATTGCCGGAGCTACACCTTTAAAGAATTGTAACGGAGTAACCTTTGCAAAACCCCATACGGTCAATGAATAAGTTAGTAATGCATGTAAAGCACAACCTACATAAACTACAATTATTAATTTTAATAAAGGCAATAATACTGTAGGACCATTAACTGCAACAACCGGTGTGATTAATGCAAAAACACCTATCGGAGCAAATTCCATTATAACAGCTATTATTTTATACATTACTTCTGCAAATGAATCAAAGAAGCTTTGTAAATTCTTGCCTTTTTCACCTATGCCTATGATACCTGCACCAATAATCAAAGCAAATGATATAACTTGAAGCATATTACCTTCAACAAGGGCTTTTAGAGGGTTAGACGGTATAATGTTTAGAAGAGTGTCTATAACATTAGGAGCTGCTGCAATTTCAGGTGCTTTTGCATCAATCGGAATAGTATATCCGCCGCCTACGTTTGTAACATTTGCTAATATAAGTCCTATAGTAACAGCAAAAGCAGTTGTAAACAGATAGTAAGCCATTGTTTTACCACCGATTCTTCCAAGCTTTCTTACATCGTCCATGCTGCATGTTCCAACAACCAATGAAGAAAATACCAGCGGTACGATTACCAACTTAATAAGGTTTAAAAATAATGTTCCAAATGGTTTAATATAATTGTTTGCGATCGCCGGATTTGGCTGAAGAATGATTCCTAAAACAATACCTAATGCCAATCCGATGAAAATCTTTGTTGTTAATTGCATCTTTTTCATAGAATATAATTCCTCCCTTATTTTTTATGAAAACCTTTATCTATTATAACTGATTTCTTTTGTTTTGTCTTCAAATATTTTTCTTTTAAAAGTAAAATTAATGTCATAATTTCTTTATATTATAAATATATTACATGCTTAATATTTAATGAGTTATACTTTTGAATTTATATAAACTTCTTTAAGTAAAACATATAAAAAACCTTATTTAATATTTAATGATTGAAATAAAAAAAGCTGCATTTCGCAGCTTAGTTATACCATTTCATCTAATGCATACAGTACAACAGCAGAAGCTACGACTCCTGCAGTTTCTGTTCTTAAAATCCTTTTACCTAATGTGACAATATGTGCTTCTATCTCTCTAAACATTTCTATTTCTTTAATGTCAAAACCACCTTCGGGGCCTATTACTATATAATAATTCTGTTTAGCCAACGATAAAACATCCTTTAAGCTAGACACATCTTCTAATTCATAAGGAACTAATACAACAGCATCTTCATTTTTCAATCTTTCAACCAGTTCCTTGACTGTCATTATATCTTCAACTGTCGGTACTATATTTCTCTTGCTTTGCTTAGAAGATTCCTTTGCAATTTTTCGCCATCTGTCTAATTTCTTTTGTTCTCTGTCCTTATCATTTAGTTTTACTACAGTTCTTTCGGTTATTAATGGAATGAACGATTTTACCCCTAATTCAACATTTTGCTGAATTATAGTTTCCATCTTTGTTTGTTTTGGAATGCCTTGACAGAGGGTTATATTAATCGTAGTTTCATTATTTCTTTTTAACTCCTCAACTATTCGACAGATAATTTCATCTTTATCAACTTCAATAACTTCTGCTATAAATTCCTTGTATTCCGTTACTACTGACACTTTGTCTCCGATTTGAGCCCTTAGAATTGTTTTTAAATGCCTTGCATCACTGCCTGTGACTTTTACTGTTTCGTTATTAATATTATCATCAGCACAAAAATATCTGAACATTTTAACCTCACTAACTTAACTTAGCCGTAATGGATACCCATTCTTCGCTTTCGTTAATTTCTATAATTTTAAATCCAAGTTCTTCAAAATTTTTAACCACATCATCTACATATTTCTTTATAACTCCGGAGGCAATAACTAATCCGCCTTTTTTTAAGAACCTCGGAAAAGTCGAACTCATTCCCATTATTATCTGGGCAATAATATTTACTGCAATCATATCATATTTATTAAAGCCGATTTGCTTCTGAAGATTTTCATCTCCAGATACATCACCGCAATAAACTGTAAATTTATCTTCATAAATATTATTAAGAGCAGCATTTTCTTTTGCTGTTTTAACTGCATTTTCATCTATGTCGATACCTACTGCATTTTTAGCTCCTAATAGTATAGAAGCAATTGAAAGTATTCCGCTTCCGCAGCCCATATCCAAAACTTCAATTCCTTTATCCAAATGTTTAATAATTTGTTCTATGCAAAGCCGTGTAGTATGATGCTGCCCTGTACCAAAGCTCATACCAGGATCTATCTCAAGTATTATTTTGTCGTCTGCCGGTTCAGTTAACTCTTCCCAAGAAGGTTTTATAATTATTTTATCCGATACAGTGAATGGTTTAAAATACTGCTTCCAATTATTAGCCCAATCCTCATCATTTAAAACTTTTGTTTCAATTTCTAATCTTCCTAAATCTATATACTTATATTCTTTACCTAAATTTTTTATAAACTTTTCAATTTCTAAAAAAGACTGTTTACCTTGATTATTATCTGCCAAATACACTTTAATGCAGCTTTCACAGTTTTGCATCTTAGCAAGTTCTTCATCATAGTAATCCCAGTTTAATGTATCGTTGTTTAAAAAATCTTCAAACACTCTTGCATCTTCTATTACAGCATCATTAATACCTAATTTAATCAATGCGCCGTTTATTATTTCTATTCCATTTGTTGTTGTATATATTGAAACTTCGGTCCAGTTCATTTTATCTCCTTTTATGATCCTAACACCCTTTTTGTCATCCTTAATGCCAGAAAAAGATGCCATAGCCCTATATTAGATGGTATTATTTCTTCCGCTTCTTTTTGCCTTATACATATTTTCGTCTGCTAAATTTATTATTTCTTCAGCAGTAAGCTTTAAACCATGCATAGTATATATACCTAATGAAATAGTAAATTTAATACTTATATTTTGATTTGACACTGAAGTTTTTTCAATGTTTTTTCGTATCCTCTCGGCAATATTATATGCTTCATCATAAGTGGAATTGGTTAGACAAATTAAAAATTCATCTCCTCCATACCTTGCTGCCCAATCTTTATCAGCCCTAATGTTATTTTTAACTGTATTTCCCACCTCTTTTATAACCATATCTCCTACCGAATGTCCATATTTATCATTTATAAATTTTAAATCATCCACATCAAAAAAAACAATAGACAAAGGTATGTTTTTAATAGTAGCATCTACTATATCAGCAGGTAAACGTTCATCAATAAATCGTCGATTGTATAATTGTGTTAATTTATCTTTGATTACCATATCATTAAAATTAGATGCAAAATCTTTTAATAATTGTCCTTCTTTATATTCACCTAAACCGATCATAATACTATCTGTGGCATTTTTAAGTAATTCCAATACAACCGGTAACCCATCTGCTTCCATTGGAATGGCAGTAACCATCATTATATCTTCAGGTTTATACTCAAGTTTTATAAAACTATTGTTATTATAATATGCTCTTACGGAAATACAATTGTCACATATTTTCCCATTTTTCCAATAATTATAACAAACATCATCTGTTTTACACGATATTTGCTCAGAATACTCCAAGACACATTTATTAATCGGATCAACTAATCTTACTATATCATACATTTTATTAAAAAAGGTCAAATCTTCCTTTAAATTATTAAGAGTAATATTTTCAGACATATATCTCCTCATTATATTGTTTATTATACTACATGCTCCAAAACATAGTATAGTATATTATATTATAAGTGCAAGTAAATTGAAAGTATAAATGCAACAAGGGGAAAAATATTTCCCCTTGTTTTATACCTTCATTGATTTATACCCATTTAATAAATTATAATATATATATAAGTAAACTTTATTCAATAGCCAATCTGTCAACTATACTTACCGCAGCATAAAAAAAAGATAAATATTAAAATTTATCTCATTGTTAATCTATATATTTTTTAAAAATAAGTGCACCTTGAGGGATTCGAACCCACGACCTTCCGGTTCGTAGCCGAACACTCTATCCAACTGAGCTAAAGGTGCAAGATTTAAAAAAGGCGCCATCCAGATTTGAACTGGAGATCAAGGTGTTGCAGACCTATGCCTTACCACTTGGCTATAGCGCCATATATTTAATTTTTATAAGGGTGAATAGAGGGATTCGAACCCTCGACCTCCAGAGCCACAATCTGGCGCCATAACCAACTAGGCCATATCCACCATAAAATACATTTGGAGCGGGTGAAGGGAATCGGACCCTCGCGACCAGCTTGGAAGGCTGGGGCTCTACCATTGAGCTACACCCGCATACTGTTGGGAACATTCCTCCAATTGTCAGAGACTTTCTTTGACGATTAGAGGTGTGTACCCTTTCCTATTAAGCGGAAAACGAGATTCGAACTCGCGACCCTCGCCTTGGCAAGGCGATGCTCTAC
>CAYQYY010000007.1:0-176910 GCA_964421845.1 uncultured Clostridia bacterium | reverse complement strand
CTCTTTCTGATGGTTCTAATACATTTCTGTGTATTAAAACCCATTCACCTTTTTTAATCATTTATCACACTTCCTTAAATATATTTTTATTCTATACAATTGTTATCCTATGGTTCTTCTAACGTTTAGTAATTGTTCACCTATAGTTCATATATTGTTACTTAACTATCTTGCATTCTGGTTCGATTAAATCTCTCATATCTCCCATTATTGCTCTTGGAACAGGTAATGTAATCATTGATTGCAATCCTGGTCTTGCATTAATAATTTGAGGTATCATGTTTACGCACATAGCAATTGTTCCGATTCCACCCGGTACTTCAGGAGAGTTAACCATATTGATGTTTGGAGTTCCTTTAATTATTACATAGTCACCGGTTTGAACGCCAACTTGTTCAGGTTCGATTTGTTGTGGGTGATCCATTTCTATTTTTAATTCTCCGTCAACATATCCGAATCCCTTCATAGCAACTCCTGCTACATTTCCGGCTGCTGCAAATCCATAAGGAGATTTTCTGTCCACATCTGTAACTATAGGGTCCATAGATGTTGTAACTTTGTCAACTTTCCAACCAATTGCATCTGCTATCATGCCGATTGATTCTTCAAAACCAACGTGTCCTGCCAATGTTCCTGTTTCAACGCCTTTTTTAAATTCGTCAACAGTTATGCCAATACCTTGTTCATGCATTACAGTTGGTCCAAATGGTGACAAGCTGTTTACTCTTCTTGATACTATATGTTCAACTGATTCACAGCATCCTGTCATAACAACAACTAATAAGTCCATTATTAAACCTGGGTTGATTCCTGTTCCTAAAATAGAAACGCCGTTTGCTTTTGCTATTTCATCTAATTGTTTTGCATGTTCCGGTGACTGTGCTTGTGGATATGACATTTCTTCTGCACTTGAAATTACGTTTATTTTTCTTTCTAAGCAGAATTTTAATCTGTCAAATGCAACTTTTGTATATGAGTCAGTACAGCATAAAACAACGTCAGCTGATTTTTCTTTTATTACGTCTTCAGGAGTTCCAACTAAAACTTCAGGTCTGTCCCCTCTTTCAACACCGATTAATTCATACATGCTTTTTCCAAGTTTTGATCCTCTTCCAACCGCACCTACGATGTCAACACCTTTTTTGTTTAATAACATCTTTGCCATTCCGGAACCCATTGCTCCAAGTCCCCAAATAATTACTTTTACGTTTTGCATTTTTTATCCTCCTATTAGTATTAATTTTTACACTTATATGTTGCAAATTCTATGCCAATATCTAAATATAATTTTATACATACGTTGAATAAAATATTTAAAAATTAAAGCTTTAATTATAAAAATAATTAAAGCTTTTAATCGCATATATATTCATTATTAATAAGTTTTTATATTTAAAGTTTTTATTTTAGCTTGTAAATTTTTTCTAGCAATCCCCATAAATTCTGCTGTTTTAGTTACATTAAAACCATGTATTTCTAAAACTTGTTTTATATAATTTGTTTCGAACTCTTGTTTAGATTCTCTAAACGGTTTAATATATTTAATTTGTTCAATATCTTTATCTATATGTACACACTTTATAACATCATTCGCCCCGATATTGTAGTCCTTAGTCAAAACTATTAATCTCTCAATAACATTCTTTAATTCTCTTATATTTCCCGGCCAATCATAATCAGTTAAAACCTTTATGGCATCATTTGTATATTCAATATTTTTCTTATTGGTTTCCTTAGAATATAAATGTGTAAAATAATTAATTAAAAGGGGTATATCAGATTTTCTTTCTCTTAGAGGAGGTACTTTAATGGGAATTACATTTAATCTATAATATAAATCTTCTCTAAAGTTACCTTTCTTTATTTCTTCTAATAAGTTTTTATTAGTCGCACATATTAATCTAAAATCAGTTTTTATAGTTTTGTTCCCGCCAACCCTCTCGAATTCCTTTTCTTGAATTACTCTCAACAATTTTACTTGTATATTATGTGATATTTCGCCTATTTCATCTAAAAATAGTGTTCCTTTATTGGCAATTTCAAACCTTCCTTCTTTTGTAGAAGTTGCCCCTGTAAAAGAACCTTTTTCATGTCCAAAAAGTTCACTTTCCATAATTCCCTCTGAAAAAGCACTACAATTAACTTTAACAAGATTTTCATGACTTCTGTTACTATTATTATGTATAGCTTTTGCAACTATTTCTTTTCCGGTACCGCTTTCACCTGTTATTAAGACAGAGGTATTGGATTTTGCAACCTCTAAAATAAACCTTTTCATCTCTAACGTTTTTTTATCATTTCCAATGAAATATTCATCTTTCTTTAGGAGTTCATCTTTTAAAAATTTATTTTCATGCTTAATTTTTTTAAATTCTATAATTTTTTCAAGATTTAAAAATAATTCATCTATATTTACCGGCTTTTGTATATAAGTAAATGCTCCTTCTTTAATAGCTTGTACTGCATTATCAATGCTTCCGTTACCTGTTATAAGAATAATATCAATACACGGTTCTAATTGTTTTACAGTTTTGATCAACTCTAAACCATTTAAATCCGGCATATACATATCAGTAATTAAAATATCAAACTCATTTCTTTTTATTATTTCTATAGCTGTTTTAGAATTATTAATTGTCTCTACATTATAATTTTTACGGGATAATAGTTTTTTATAAATATTTAGAAAATTAATATCATCATCGACCATTAGTATTTTATTATATAACATCTACTTCTCCTGCTTTATAGGCAATACAATTATAAAATTCGTGCCATCATTTATTCTTTTTTCACAATATAAATAACCATTTAATTTCTTCATTTGCTTATTTGCTATCCACAATCCTAACCCCGTTCCGTTTTCTTTAGTTGTAAAAAACGGATCATATATTTTAGTTTTTATTTTGTTATCAATACCTATACCCGTATCACTAATCTCTATATGAATAAAATTGTTATTTTCATATATCTTTATTGTTAAATTGCCACCTTCGTCTTTCATAGCTTCAATTGCATTTCGTATAATATTAATAAGAACAAATTTCAAAGAATTAACACGAGTAAAAATACATAATTTTTCATATTCATATTTTTTATTAACAATAATGTCATTTTTATAAAAATTATTTTTTTCAATAACTAAAATTTGTTCTATTATTTTTATTAAGTCAACATATGCAAATTCATCACCATGACCACTAAAATCCAATAAACTTGCAACAGTATTTTCGGCATCCATGATACTTTCGCTTAAATCTTTTATAACTTCTCTAACATCATTTGTGTCAATATAGTTTTCTGATTCTATATCATTTAATAAATAGCAAGCACCTTTTATCACTGATATGTTGTTTTTCAGTTGATGAGCCACCGATGCTGAAATTTCACCTATCATCGAAAACTTCTCCGAATTAGCCAATTCTAAATTTTTAACAATTTCAGCAGTTTTATCGATACTTAAAATTATTATTTCTTCAATAGAATAATCATGATCATATATAGGAAAACTGCTAACATTGTATATATTATTATGATTATGTACTTCACAAGTATATTCAGTGTTATCATTTAAACTATACATCACTGGGCAATTATCACAAACTTTATCTTTATTAAATATTAGTTTAAAACATTTTTTACAATTCTTGTCGTTATGATTAAAATTAATTAATTTTTCACTATTTTTGTTGTATAATAATAAATTATAATTCTTATCTATAATATATAAGATACCTGGCATATTATTAAATATAGTTGTAAATTCAATATTTTTATGATTTAACTTTTTTATATAATCATCTAATTCTATTCTTAATTTCGCGAACGCATTACTTACTATTTTTATTTCATCATTAAAATTTTTCGTTATAAACTTACCTATATGTCTTTCACCCATTTCATGAATTTCATTAACCAATTTAAATATGGGCTTGGACAATATATTATAAAAATACAATAATAATAATATAATCAAAACAGCACTAAAAATAAGCAGCTCAAATAAGATAAAATAAACTCCTGTATCTTCAGCATATTCATGCCTGTCTACTTGAATTCCTATAATCCACCCTAACTTTTCAATTTTATCAAATATCAACAATTCCTCTTTTTTTCTTGAATTTAGAATAATAAAACCTTTTTTCTCTTTAATCATTTTGTCATAAGCTGTTTTCTCTTCTTCTGTTTCAGCAAACATATTAATATGATCCTTTACAACAAAACCTTTTTCATTGTTGTTTAATTGATAATCAGGATAATAAATTATTCTACCTTTATCATCTGTTAAAAATGATATGCCTTTTCCTTTAATAGATAAGTCTGAAACGCTTTTTTGCAATTCACTTAATCCAACGTCTATACCTACAACGCCAATCATTTTGTTATCATCGTAAACCGGATACGAACATGTAATCACCAATCCCTTGCCTAAATAATCACAATATGGATTAGTCCATACGGGCTTTCTTTCAGGATTATATTCTTTTGTAGCTATAAGATAATAAACATCTTTTTTAAAATCATGACCAAATTTAAAATTTTCAGGGTCATTTTTATCATATGGATACATTCGGATCATGTCATAGTCAGTAATATAAAATATGCATTCTGCATAAGGAAGTCTTTCTTTACTCATTTTCATATTTTTATCCATCTTAGATGTATTAATAATATCTTTAATTACATTATGTGATAAATCATTATTATAGGTTAGAAATATGCTTGACTTATTATCTTCATCTATTTTACCTGTAAAAATACTATTCTCATTGATGTAGTATTCTTCAAAAATATTTGAAACTTCTTCCTCTGTCACATCTTTATGTAAATTTTCTAATACCCATAAGCCTAGATTTACTGCTTCATGTTCAACTTGTTCAAATAAGTATTCTGCACTTTTTCTTTTTTCAATAGATAATTGTTTTAAACTTGATTCAGCATAATTTCTATTATTTTCTTCTATTTTAGGATATATGAAAATGTATATATATGAAATAATTACAATTTCAAAAAACAATAATACTATTAAAATTTTTTTTATTATACTTTGTTCAAAAAATTTAAACATTGTTTACTCCTATTAAGTTAGTGTAACAAAAAAGTAGCAGCACTAAAAATGTTAGATATAGTAAATCTTTATAAAATTATTGATTGGTGTAACAAAATTGTAGCATTTGATAAAACGTTATCTTATTAACGTTTTCCCGGAGTTTAAGTTTTTGTTGTGCTACGCAAAGGTAGCACAACACTCTTATAAATATTATTATATCATAATTAATTTTAATTACAAGAACATTAAAAATCTACTGTTCTCAAGATAATATTATCATTTATTATTGTTTTTAATTTGCTGGCATAAAAAATGCACTATGGTAATTAAATTCAAAAAAAGGAGGTTAAAAATGAAATCTAATAAAAAATTTTTATCTTTTTACTATGAAAACATGACAGAATTACCAGACGTCAAATTAAATCCAAGAAAAACCATGTTATTAATTGTTGATTTACAAAATGAATTCGTTCTAAGAGATTTTGGTGAGGCATTGATTTGGAAAGAAATGGGGGATTGGGAAAGATGGATTCCATATTATGATCGTTTAGACAATATCACAATTCCTGCTAATAAAAAATTATTAGACTTTTTTAGGGATAATGATTTACCTGTAAGTTTTGGAAGAATTGCATGTCTACGAGAAGATGGGGAAGATAGGTCGCCAGTTCAAAAATCAGAAGGTTGGAATGGTATGTTACTCTATGCTGATAGTAAGGCGGCCCAAATGGTTGAGCCATTAACACCTATTAAAAACGAAATAGTTGTTAATAAAACTACAGACAGCGTAACTACTGGAACTAATTATTTAACATTATTGCAAAACATGGGAATAGAAACAGTTATTGTTACTGGTATAGTAACTGATCAGTGTGTAGCTTCAACTGTTAGGGGTTTAGCAGATGCCGGTTATCAAGTTATTTGTGTTGAGGATGCTTGTGCTGCTCCAGATATTGAATTGCATAACGCCGAGTTAAAGATAATGAATATTATTTATTGTAACGTTTTAAGTTCAGATGAAACAATCAAATTAATTGAAGACAGCATGGCTGTTGAATTGCATAAGTTACGTTAATTTAAAGGAGATAAAATTATGGACAATAATACTGTGAAAATTAAAGAAGTAGAGCCATTGAAAAACCTCGGTTTTTGGACTATATGGGCTCTTGGAGTAGGTTCTGTTGTTGGTGATGGAATATTTCTGCTAATTGGTGAAGGAATGAATTTAGGCGGCCCAAGTGCAGTTATCTCATTTGTAATAGCCGGTATAATACAAATGTGTATGATGATCGGTATGGGAGAATTTTCTGTTGCCATGCCTAAAGCAGGAGCTATGTCTGCGTGGGTCGAAAGGATATTTGGGGAGAAATTGGGATTTTTAGCTGGATTTGCTTTTGCATTAGGTTGGATAGTAACAGGAGGATCAACCGGTCTTGCATTAGGAAGAATGATATGTTGGTTTTTCCCAAGTTTAGATATAAATACTTGGTCAGTAATATTCGCTATATTATCAGTATCAATCTGCTCAATACTAAATATCGCCGGCGCTGCAATTGCAGCAAGGGTCCAATTACTATTAGTAATTATCTTAGTGAGTATTATGGGTGGGTTTGGAGTCCTTGGATTAAAGAGTGTTGAATTTAGCAACTTTGTTCCTTTAATGCCTCAAGGATTTAATGGATTCTTAAGTGCTATTCCTATAGGTACATATGCATATATGGGAGCAATTACTTTAGCAACATCCGGTTCAGAATGTAAAGATCCTCGACATATGCCAAAAGCTTTAATTTGGTCAAGTATTACATTTTTAGCTATTTACACCCTAGGACAATTTGTAATTGTTGGTGTTATCCCGTCAGGACAAGTAACTTCTATAACTTCACCATATACGGTGGTAGCTGAAATGATTTTTGGAAAAAGTGGGGCTTTCATAATAAATATAGCTGGTGTAATAGCTGCTGCAACAACAATCTTAATGGGTACTATTTATGCGCCAACTAGAATATTCTACGATCAAGCAAAACAAGGATATCTTCCTAAGAAATTTGGTGCACTTCATCCAAAAACAAAAACTCCGATATTTGGAACCATCGTTGTTTGGGCTATATCAATACTATTAATATTATTAGGTTTAATTAGCCCTGACTTTTATGTAAAACTATCAAATCAAACAACTATATCATGGTGTATTTCATGGGGAATCACTTTGGTTGCTGCAATTTATTATAGAAAGCGATACTTAGAAGAAATTGAAAATGCCGGATGGAAGCAACCATTATTTCCGCTATTCCCCATCCTTGGTTTGTTAGGAATAGCAATGATTATTATTACAAGTCTAATGGCTGATCCAAGCTCTGTAATAGTTGCAATTGTCTGGTTAGTATTATTAGAAATTTACTATCAAACTTACTGTAAAAAATATAAAAAAAAGCGAATTGCTTAAATTATTTTTAAAAAGAATATAAAATTAAGGAGATATAACTATGACTATTGATACAATGATTAAAATTAATAATGATAATGTTTTTTACAAATTTAGTAAGAAGACTAAACCTATAGTATATGTAGATTTACCTAACACTATAGTAATTGAAACAAGAGATTGTTTCAGTGGAGATATTAAAACTGAAAAAGATACATTAGCAGAAGTTGATGTTAACACAGTTAATCCCGTAACCGGACCAATATTTTTTAATGGTGTAGAAGCAGGTGATGTGCTTGAAATTAAAATAAACAAAATTGATATGATATCACCTGGCTTTACAATGTGTGTACCAAATGAGGGTCTATTAGGAGATTTAATCAAAACCCCTATAACAAAAGTCTATGATTTTGATGATAAATATGTTTATGTTAATGATAATCTTAAAGTCGATTTATCACCAATGGTAGGAATTATGGGTGTAGCACCAAAAGAAGGTGAAGTTGAAACCTTATCGCCTGGAGACCATGGCGGTAATATGGACACTACACTATTAAAAGAAGGAGCAACATTATACTTACCAGTTTTTGTTGAAGGAGGTTTATTCGGATTAGGTGATCTTCATGCAGCAATGGGGGATGGAGAATCTTGGTTTACTGGTCTTGAGGTTGCCGGTGAGGTTGAATTGGATATTAAAGTTAGAAAAGATTTGAAAATTGATATTCCATTTGTTAAAGAGGGAAATAAATTTGCTACTATTGCTTCCGAATATGGTTCCGATGATGCAATGAAAAAAGCAATGTTAAAATTATTAAATTTTATGGTTGATCATGGAAATGTTGATTTTGAAACAGCTGGATTTATTTCAAGCTTATGTGCTCATATAGAAATTAGTCAAGTTGTTGACCCGTTAAAAACCGCTCGTATGAGTATTCCACTATCTGTTCTTAAACAGTTGGGAATACGCCTATAATAAAACTCCATTATAAAGAAAGAGATGCTGCATAAGTAATGGGTTTACTTCAGAGGTGCAAATTCAATTTTTACATTCACTTTAGCAACGAGTTTTGTAATAATATTTGCAACAAAAAAAGCATGTATTTTTTAATAAATTACATGCTTTTTTGCGTTATATTAGTTCGAATAATTCGAATTATATGAAATAAACAATCATGAAATTAGAATCCAAATAAATAAAAATTCTGTTGTAAAGTAATTTTCACACCTTGAAGCGCCACTACCAAATCGCTATCTTCAACTACGAAATATCCATCTTTCTCAAAGGTGTATTCAGCAATAATATCATCGGCTCCCATTGCTGCATTATTATATTTTACAACATACCCCATATTTACTGTATCAGTTAATTCAGCCCTATATATGCCAGGAATTATATCATAACCGACCATAAATACGCCATCATTGTTTTTAGTAATTTGTGATAAATTTATTTCTGCAAATTCAGGTATTTCTATATTAATAATAGAATTTTGTGATAATTCCATTGAATTAAAACCTTCTTTATTTTTTAAAAATAAACATGTTATTATGAGAATTAAAATTATACTTAATATAGCCCCTAATTTATATTTTATTTTAAAATTTCTAAGGTTGTTTAAACAATATAGACAAATTTCAGTTATCGAGTTTATTTCATGTTTACGTACTCTGTAGTTCTTCATCGTATACTCCCTAAAAAGAAATTAATAAATATATCAGAAATAAAAATTTTTGTTATATATATTACTATGCTTTCCCAAAACTAAATTATTATAAAAAATATACGAAACCCTAACTTATTCATATTTGAATTATTTCGAAATATCGTAGCAAAAAATTCATTATTTTATTTTTAATACCCCTTATATTGATGGGATGTAGCAAGAAAGAAAGTGTGCAAGAAGATAATGATGCAGTTGAATTCTATGAGAAAAATTCATTGGGAAGAATAGACGACAGCAATTATCAGTTTAAAGATGATTCGGCTATTAATGACACTAATGATGATCATGTTGTTACAGCTGAACTTTTCTATGATGCTGATGCTATTGTATATCTTGGCATAAATAGTGATGATGATTACGAATCTGTTATACGTAAATTAGGATTACCATATTATGATAATCCAAAATTTTCTCCACCATCAGTTGTTTATTTATTAAGGTATAATAAGACATATGCAGAGATTTTCTTTAACGAAAAAACTGGCAAGGTGTCTTATATTTTTGTTACCGAGAATAAGACTATAGTATAAGATTAATAATTAAAATAATGATAACCAAAAAATTCAGACAAAATTAAACATGATATTGCTTATGCGACGCAAAATTTGAATTATACGTATTAAGGAAGTTTTGGTTCCTTATCGTGAAGACTTGGTTCTTCTTCTATAATCGGTTTTTTTGGCTCAACTGGCTTTATTTCTTGGTTAAGATTAGGTTCTAATAGTTCTGCTGGTTCTATTTTAAAGTCTGACGATGGCTCTAACAACTTAACTGGTTTGACCTCTGGTTCAATAGTTGGCTCTTCTGACATATCATAACTTTCAATCACCGGTTTTTCAATAGGATCTACTACTAAATCTTCTGTTAGGGAAATATAGAATGAAACATTATTTAGATAATTTTCTCCGCAAAAAGCAATTGTACTTATTAAGACAATTATTGTTATTGCTATAAGTCGTTTAGTCAAGGACAACCCCTCCTTTTACTTATTATAATATGACAATTATAACAATCCTTATAAATATAGACGTAAATTTTTTAGAAATGTTTCTTCCGTACTATTTTTACATTAATGACACATAAATCTACAATTGCGAATTATAGTTACTTAATACTATATCATAATTTAGGGGACATTTCCACATATCCTTCTTGAGTAGTATATTTATTTTGCTTAATAAGTTCAATTATCTTTTCTTGTGTACTATTTAGTTTTATTAACTTATCACCGACATTTATCCCGACATTATTTATAGGAAAACTAACCTTTAAAAAATTTGGACTAAATTTAAATATACTTCTATCATATGCTTTTAGAATTCTCTGTACTCCGGAACCAAGTTGCTCAACTAATTTTACATCCTTAAATACTCTCATTAGCTCCTTGTTCCTTGGAGCAGAAATTCCTTCAAAAAATTCTTCTTGGCTTAACTCTTGTGGTAAACCTCCTGACGATGTTATAACAATTTTATCAGAAAATATCTCAAAAACTGGAGGTATTCCATTAGAATAATCATTATGAACAATTGCATTTATAAGTTCAATGTACAAACACACTTATTTATTTTATCATATCAAGATTACTATATCTTATTCCCACGCTGATCAACAATTATTCTCACTAATACATTTCCAATTTGATTAGGTTTATATGTAATAATAGGTCTAACCCAATTATATTCTAATGAATCACTAAACATCCCATACTCCTTATCACCATTTAAACTATTTTTCTTTCAGGTAATGCATCTTTTTTATATTGATTTTTGTCCCATTCTGAAATGCTTTTATTATATATAGGATAACGTAATATTAGCTTATCACAATAACAGAGTTTGCAATCCTTCTTTCTCTGCCGTCAGGTGTAGTATAAAATCGCTGTTGAATTCCATAAAGTAAAAGCTTAAGATCTTCTTCATTACTAATTTTAAAAGCGTCATTTTCAGCAATTAAGTTAGGATAATAATCCCTTATACAATCAAACACGGCAGTTCTTTGTTCATCGTCAAACCTATTCATAGTGTCAACTGCCAGAGCTATTCTTTTTCTATTTGCCTGTTTGATTTCATTAGCTGAAAAACCACCCTGCAAGCTGATAAAATCATTTTCTAAGAATGAAACAGTTTCTTCTTGAGTTGCTTCGCGATAAAGAGAGTCAATTCCACTAAAAATATTTGATATTGAGGACAGTCTCTTGAAATACAATGTATCCATATTCTTTATATAAATAGCATCAGGTAATGAATTAATTGATATATGGCGACTATTAGAATTGAATTTATAATCATCACTGAGATTAATATATCTTTTATACTGTAATAGACTCTTTGTTATATTCTGAAAATAATACACATTATCATCCTGATATGAGAATATAAAATCAATTTTATCTACTTCTTCATGGGTTAAACGTGCATTATATTCAGCAGATATAAAAGCACCCCGCAATATATCCAAACAATATTCCTTTTGAGAAAAGTTCTCTATTCCAAACCAACAATCCTCATCCAAGTTGTGAGTAGGACTATATTCAACATAATGCGCAAGGTCATCAGGTAAACTATATAAAGTTTCTCCGGTAAGTATCTTTCGATATTTGAAACCTGTCCCTCTTTGTCTTATTTTTGCAATTGTGTGATTCATACTCTTTATTCCTCCTCATCAATGAATGTTGTATTGTTAATGCGCTTTAACTTTGGAAACATAATACCTTTCGTAGTATTGATTTCTTTTTTACTGATAATGAACACCCTTACATTGTTTACAGTCGTTATATAATAAAACTTGTAGCCAAACAATAAAAACAATGGATTGTAATACAAAGTCTGCGAAAAATATGTAAACAAAAAAACTATAAGGTATATAAATATCATTGACTCCGTTGATTCAACCCCAAGTGCTACAAAGAAATAACCAAGATAACTTGGTAAAAATGTGTTGTTGGCTTCTTCAACATCTAACGGTTCATAGTTTATATCATCTTCGCTCAACAACCTTTTCATCCATATGCTTATTAGTGTCAATATAAAAGGGATTAAAAGAAAAACAATATATGAAACCAAATTTGGAAGTTTTTCCAAACACAACAGGTAATATCTCTCTTTTATTAAATAAACAACAATCATTGTTGATGTTGCATTGAATGTTAAAAAAAGCTTAAATATAAAGTTCATCTTCAACCCCCATACACATAATTATAACGCAATAATTAAAGTGACATAGTTATTATGAAACCATTAATTTAGCCTTTATGACATAGCGGACAGCAAGTTTTACATCCGTCTGCATCACTATATGTTTCTTTAGCTTTATCAACAGCACCAAAACAATTACTGTAGAATCCCAAATATTTTTTGCTTAATATGTTTAATTCATTTGCATGTTCTTCTGTATGAACTTCATGATGATAACCGGGATTTAATGTTGGGTTATTGTTTACATAGTAATATGGCATGTTATTATTCTCCTTCTCATTTTTATAATTTTGTAGAATTATATCAATTATGCAAAACTAACCGTCATATATATCATCACCTCGATAAAAATATTATAGTAATTCAGTTTTCGAACTTCAGTTTTATTTAATATTATATTATCATAAATTACATATTTTTACAATATCTTTTCGAACTTTTGTTTTGTTACCTATGATAGACGTACATAAAAACCAGCCATATAATTAAATATAGCTGGCTTCATCGTTCAATAAAAATAAAAAGATTTAATTTTCAACATAGAAATTTGTAACCTTAATTCACCTGTTTCTTCATCATATTATAGTAAATTAAGAATTGAGGATCTAAAAGAAAAATATACAAATTATTTTGTTGCTGACTCTGTTTCCTCATATTCTTCCTTAAACTGTGCAAATCCTGTTACTGCATATATAATTGCCATTATAGGACATAAAATGCAGAAGAATGCATAAGGTGCATAAGTAAATACTTCAATTCCCAGAACACCTGTTATAAATACTCCTGTTGTAGACCATGGCACTAAGTAAGCGAAAATTGTACCACCATCTTCAAGGGTTCTTGATAAAACTGTCCTGCCTATCTTATATTCTTTAAATGAATTTTTCATAATCTGACCGGTTAATATTATTGCTATGTATTGGCTGGCACAGAGTATCGTTACAATCAGACTTATAACTAATGTAGCTATTACAACTGCTGCTCTAGAATGAATTACCTTATTGATTTTTTGCAATACCACATTTAAAACTCCAATTCTTTGAAGTATTTCACCTAATCCTACAGCTAAAAATGCAAGAGCTGTTGCTCCCATCATACCAAGCATACCGCCTCTTGTCAGCAACTTGTTAATTTCCGGAATATCTGTTTTAATTGTAAATCCAGTACCCATAGAATTCATAATAGTTTTAAAATCATAATATCCACTTTGAAATATAAAAGCTGCTATTATTGCTACCAAAGCACTGGAAATAAGCGCTACTAATGGAGGAACTTTTTTAACTGCTAATACAATTGTTAAAACAGGAATAATTAAAAGCAAAGGACTAATGTTAAAATTAGCGGCTAAAATTTCTTTAATATTATTTATTAAAGTCATATCTAAAGAAGCAGCACTGTATTTCAAACTGATTATAAAATATAATACAGCCGATATCAACATAGCAGGTATTGTAGTGTACAACATGGATCTAACATGGTCAAAAACATTGGCGTCGGATACTGCCGCGGCTAAATTAGTTGAATCAGAAAAAGGTGATAATTTATCTCCAAATACAGAGCCTGATACAATCATACCGGCAGTAATACCGGGGTTAATGTTTAACCCCATACCAATTCCCATAAATGCAACACCCAATGTTGAAATAGCAGAATATGAACTTCCTGTGAAAAATGACAATAGACAGCAGATAACGAAGCTTGCCACTAAAAATGTAGACGGTGTCAAAATACTTAATCCATAATATATTATAGTTGGTACAACCCCTGATACAATCCAGGAACCAATAACAGCTCCTACAGCCATGAGTATCATTGCCGCTAAAATTACACTTTTGCATCCATCAAGAAAAAAACCATCTATTTCTTTGAGACTAAATCCACTTAACAAGCCAACTAATGCAGCTGCTACCACAGAAATTAAAAATACTACTTGAGTTGAAATTTTAAATATACCAAATCCCCCTATAAATATAACAGCTAATGCAATCATACATAATAAGGCTAAACCAAAACTTATTTCTTTATCTTTTTTTAAATTGTTATTTTCCATATTATTACCCTCCTATTATATAAATTTAATAACAAATCTGATAAATATTTTTGATGTTTTGAAGCTTTGGATTTATTCTGATATATGTCTCATTATGTCTAATTTAATCCTCTTAATTTTTTCGATTCTTCATAATTAATCTCAAATGTATTAGGATCAATAATAACTCCATATTTCTTTTTGGCATTTTCTATTGAAACTAATCCCATTTCAACGTCTTCTTTAACCTTCTTCATATCCCTTTCTAAAGGATTTCCATACCCTCCGCCGCTGGCAGTTATACATGTTATGGTATCTCCATAATTTAAGAAAATTACATCTCCGTTTGCATATTCTAAAACATGCTCATTTTCTTTGCCTTCATTAATTATCCACTTGCTGTTTAATCCGGGCATGCCTCCAAATAGTCCTTGTGGCGGTATTTTTGACTTTTGAGATACATGTGACCATATGCCGTCATATCCAACTAATTTCCATTTCCTTCTCTGTGAAAAACCGCTTCTGAACTTTCCTGCACCTTCTGAATCAGGCAATATGGATCTTTCTAAAAACAACATAGGAGCTTCAATCTCCTGTGCTTCTAATGGAGGTATCGGACAATTTGTAACATTACATGACATTATTGTAACACCATCACTGTGTGACCTTGCTCCTAAACCACCGGGAACAATTTCGCCCCAATACTGTCTATGATTAACTTCACCACCTCTTGGATGTGTTTCCAAGTTAGTTCCGGAACAGAAATCATAATTATTACCGCAAGAATCAGCCATAACCTTATTAGGTATTGCCTGAGCCATAGCACCCATTATTAAATCTACCAAAATGTGATCCGTAGCCATTCTCTGGAAACAACCTATAGGCATGGTGCAGTTTACTAAAGTTCCTTCAGGAGCAATAACCTTTATTGGTCTGTGACATCCCTGATTTGTAGGTATATGTGCGTTTGTTATACATCTCATGGTATAATATGTGGCAGAAATAGTTGCCGATAACGGAGAGTTTATAGGGCCTTTTATTTGTTTGTCTGTTCCCGTGTAATCAAAGGTAATATTATCACCTTCAACTATGACTGTTAACTTAAGAGTATAAGGTCCTCCTTGAAATCCATCATCAAGAAGTTTTTCTTCATGTTCATACCTACCGTCTTTAATAAGACTAATTTCATTCCTTGTGAGTTTTTCAGAATAATCTAATAAGTCATCAATCACTTCATTAACCAAGCTTAGTCCGTACTTATTCACTATCTGCCTGTAACCCTTAATGCCTATGTTACATGCAGAAATTTGAGCCATTAAATCTCCTTTCATATCTCTGGGATTTCTGGTATTATTCAAGATTACTTTCCATAACGCCTCATTTCTTACTCCTTTTTCATATAGCTTTACAGGTTCCATTAAAAAACCTTCCTGCCATATTTCAACAGTCCAAGAATCTCCTGTCCATACTCCGCCAACATCTTTGTGATGAAGCATTGTTACTGAAAATGCTATAAGTTCATCATTGTCTGAGAAAACAGGTGCAATCATTATTAAATCTTTGGTATGGTGACTTCCTAATGATTCTCCTCCTGCATACGGATGATTAGTCAATATTAAATCACCGGGGTTTAAATCCTCCTTTGCAAAATATTTTGTTAATACAGTATTAAGACAAGGTCCTAAACAATTTAAATGTATAGGAATATTAGCTCCTTCAGCTAACAGCCTGCCTTGTCCATCAAAAATAGCTGATGAACAATCCATCATTTCCTTTACAATCGTAGAATAACTGCTTCGTACCATTGTTGCTGACATCTGTTCAGCTACAGAACGTAGTGCATTATTTATAACTTCAAGTAATATAGCGTTTGCCATTGAATTCACACCCCTTACACATTAATATTTGTATACATTACTATATTTTTTAACTCATCTATTTCAGCAGTATGATTAGGATAAACAACAGTTGTTGCTCCCATTTCTGCTATAATGGCAGGTCCAATAATTTTTTCTCCTGTTTCTAAAGAATCTCTGTTTATTACAGGGACTTTATATTCTTTACCATTAAACACAGCTGTGCCATATATTTGTTTTTTCTCACCCTTTATTTTTATTTCTTTTGCGCTGTTAATTAAATCAGGTTTAGGGAAGGTGCCAACTGCACTTACTCTGTAATTTACGAACTCAATCGGGTCCTCCTTCATACAATGCCCGTATGCCTGCTCATGCAGACTATGGAATTTATCAATCATATCTTCTATATCTTGTGATTCAATGACCTTAGATGGCAATGGTACGCTTATCTCAAAGGCCTGACCAAAATATCTCATATCACATGTTCTTATTAAAACTCTGTTTTCAACAGGAACATCCTGCTTTTCAAGCTCGTCAACACCTTGTTTGTCAAGTCTTGCATATACTTCATTCAAAATATCTGTGTTTATTTGTTCTTTTGTCAAAAGTCTGCTATGTACACAATCACATTTTATATCTGATAACACTAAACCTACTGCACAAAAAGTTCCGGGAGAATAAGGTACTATAACCTTTGGTATTTCCAGATCTTCCGCTAACTTTCCTGCATGAAGACCTCCGGCTCCACCATATGCTACAAGCGTAAATTCTCTTGGATCATAACCTTTTTGTACAGATACAAACTTAATAGCTCTTATCATATTAGAATTTACAACATCAATAACTCCTTCAGCCGCATGAACTGTATCAATGTTTAAAGGATCAGCTATATACCTTTTTACCGCTTCCTTTGTTTTTTCCATTGCATTGTCTAAATTTTCTTCAAATATTTCCGGTCTGATTCTTCCGGTTACCAAATTAGCATCCGTAACTGTAGGTAATACTCCACCTTTTCCGTAACAAACGGGACCAGGATCTGCACCTGCACTTTTAGGTCCAACCTTTAAGGCTCCACCTTCATCACACCAAGCTATACTTCCACCGCCGGCACCAATAAAGCTTAAATCAGCTGTAGGTATGCTTACGGGATAACCTTCTACGCTGTTTTCTGTTGTAAATTTCATTATATTATTCTGTATCAAGGCAACATCACAACTCGTTCCGCCCATATCAAGAGTTATAATGTTTTTTTCACCTATCAATTGGCTAATATAATTAGCAGCTATTATACCTGCTATTGGTCCTGATTCTGATACAGAAACCGGCTTTTCCAATGCTGCATCAAAAGTCATAATTCCGGCATTGCCTTGCATCATATAACAATTTGCATTAATCCGGCTGTTCTTCATTTCTTTTTTAAAATCGACTATATGGGAAGCCATATTAGGCATCATATATGCATTAATAACCGTAGTTGATGTTCTTTCATATTCTCTGAATTGAGGTATTATTTCAGAAGATGTAGATACATAAACTTCAGGCCATTCCCGATTAATTATTTCTTTAATTTGTAATTCATGTTCCGGGTTTGCATATGAATGCATCAAGCAAACAGCAATAGCCCTAATATTTTTTTCTTTTAATAAATTAATAATTTCAATTACTTCTTGCTCATTTACCGGTTCAAGCTCCTGACCTAAAAAATTCATTCTTTCAGATACTTCAAATCTTAGATTTCTCTTAACAAGAGGTTCGGGTTTTTCCATATTAATATCATAGATATTCTCACTTCTGTAGGCCCTGCCTATTTCCAAAACATCTTTAAATCCTTTTGTAGTAATTAAAGCAGTCGCTTCACTCTCTTTTTGTGCTATCATGTTAACAACTATAGTAGTACCATAAATTAATTCTTTAATTTCCTGAGGTTTCACGTTAAATTCATTAACTATTTTGTTAATACCTTTATTAATACCCTTTAGCAACTCTTTTGGTGTAGTCGGTGTTTTAGTATAATATACTTTTCCAGTATCAACATTAGTTAAAACAACATCTGTATTTGTACCGCCGGTATCAATTCCTATCCTAAACATATCATCACCTCTAATTTACTTTTTAATATTTTTTAAATAATAATCTAAAGAAGCTCTTACGAGAGATCTTTCATACATGTTTTTACTATTAATATCCAAACTTTGAATATCTTTTGATAATATTACATCGATGAATGGGAATAACTGCATACCATAAAGTTTCATGCAATCCTTTGCATCAATTCCGGGCCAAGCATTACAACTTACCACTATCCTCCTGTTTGTGGTATTGATAGATTTTGGGATAGTATCATAAATAATGTCATCTGCTTCAATTACAAATTTATCAAGTGTGCCTGTTGGAATACCTTCAATTCCTTTAACCTGTATAGGTTCAATTTTTTCATTGTATGGATCAGCCGTCAAATCTAATATAACCGCATGCTCCGGCAATTTCCCGATTAATTCGTTATTAACTATTATTTTTGATGGATCCGGCCTTTTGCTGGCATCTACCAAAATGTCTGTTTTTTCAATTACACTTTTTAGACTTTCGTAATTATTAGTTATAGTTCTTGGAAGCATGTGTATAATAATACCTCTTCCATTTTCATCATAAAGAAATTCCTTATCTCCAAACTCTTCAAATGCTTTGGCTGAATTTGCCGCAACTGCACCCAATCCTATAATAGCTACATTTATAATCTTATTTTGAATTTTTTCAAAGTTATTTGTTCTCTTCTTTAATTCTTGAAATGCAATACGTGAGCCGGCTCTTGAAGTTCCTTTGTAATTTACCAAAATTCTTTCATTTTGATCATTTGTCATAGCATCCATAGAAAAACAATTTATTTTTCTATCAATAAATAATTTGTTTCTCGTTTCTCTTGTCTCATAATGAAGCATTGAAATTAATGTTGAATCCTCTTTCATTAGACATATTTCTTCCGGTTCCGGACAACGCAAAACAATTATCAAATCTTTCTTATAAACGTTTTCAGGTGTATCGAATTTTAGTTTATTATTACTTTTTAAATAATCTTCCGACGTATACCCAAGTCTTTCACCGTAGCCCTCCTCAAGAAATATGTCTACCTCATAATCATTTAAGGTTTCAAAAAATTCCGGTAAGAAATCTCTTTTTTCACATTCTTCCTTATGCATTTTTGGGAAACCCATTGATTTTATTAATCGCATATGCCTTCCTCCTATAAAAAAATACAATCCCATATCATTTAATCAATATTATACCAAAGTATAAAGCAATAAGCATGCCAAACAATATAGTTAAAATTTGTATTGAAATTTCAATCTTTTGTTAAATAAATATTTAACCGGATGTGTAAATAATGTTGCATATATTCAACATGTTGTTTTTTTGCAACACTTTTCTTTTTAAATTTTTAAAGATTCTAATAATTTATGTCCATTTTAATAATTATTTAATTTATATGTTCTTATTTAGCAACACTTTTAATTATTGTTGTTGAATTGTTGTAATTTTGTGATATACTATTATAAAGGCAAACGTTATATTGTATAGGGAAGGGGAGGAAAGTATGGATTACAAAAAAGATTTTTTCGATAGACTTACTGATAATTCACTTAATTTGAATAATTATGAGTTAATATTAGCTGAATATATTAAGGATAATTACAAAAAAATATCTTTTTTAGACTTGATGGATGTATCAAAAATCTTATCTATTGAGCCCACCATAATTGAGACTTACATAAACAAAATAGGTTATAACGACTTTGAAGATTTTAGAAATATTATAAGAGATTTTGCCATGTCAGAACTTAGTTCCACAGACAGGTTTGAGTTTTCATTAATAAATATTAATCCTAAAATAAATAACATAAAAAATTTAGTAATAAAAAAGGAAATATCAAATTTAAACAAACTTATGGAAAACTTTGACGAAAGTGCATTTTACTCAATATTAGAAGAGATAATAAAAGCTCCTGAAATAATAGTAGTAGGAACAAGAAGTTCCAGTATTATTGCTATCTATGTTGAGCATATTTTCAATAGAATAAAGAAAAAAACCACGAAAATAATATCCGGAGCTACAGAAAACTTTGATAAATTCCATTTGTTTGACGGTAATGCGTTAGTTTTAGCTATAGGATTTGCTCGTTATCCTAAGGAAACAATTAGAATAGTTAACTTTTTTAAGAAATATAATTATAAAATTGTTTCTATAACCGATAGCGTAATGTCTGCTCTTACTCCATTGTCAGATATTGTTTTTACAATACCCTGCGAATCTGTATCTATTACAGATTTTTATGCAACTCCAATCAGTGTAATAAATATGATTGTAGTGCTTCTAAGCCAAATAGATAAGGAAGGCTCAGTGAGTTACTTGAATAAATTCGAGGATATTGCTAAAGATTATGGATTTTATTTTTAATTAGCAGAGGTAATTTATATGAAAAAATTTAATGTATTATATGACAAAGAAAATTGCGCTATTATGCCAAATGACTTCGTAAATTATAAAACAGAAAATATAATTACTAATAACGATAAAATGTTAAATCTAATAAATATTTGTCTTCGGGTAGCAAAGTCAGAAGCTCCCATATTGATAACAGGAGAATCAGGAGTAGGAAAAGAGCTCCTTGCAGAACTGATACATAATAACAGTAATAGAAAGAAAGAGTCATTTGTAAAAATAAATTGTGCAGCTATACCGGATAGTCTAAAGGAAGCTGAATTTTTTGGATATGAGCCCGGTTCCTTTACAGGAGCATCTAAGTACGGGAAAAAGGGCTTAATTGAATTGTCTCAAAACGGAACACTGTTTATGGATGAAATCGGGGAAATGCCTTTAAACCTCCAATCAACACTCTTAAGAGTTTTGCAAGATGGTAAATTTGTAAGAGTAGGTGGCTGCAAAGAAATAAAATCAAATGTACGGGTAATATGTGCAACCAATAAAAATTTGAAAAACTTGGTAAATGAAGGGCTGTTTAGAAACGACCTATATTTCAGGCTAAATGTCATTCCGATAACAATACCCCCTTTATCAGAAAGACCAGATGATATACCATTATTAGCGTTGTATTTTACTAATTATTTTAATACTCAATATAATGCTTCAAAAAAATTATCAAAAAATTTGATTAATGAGTTGATTTCTTACAAATGGGTAGGAAACATTAGAGAGCTTAAAAATACGATAGAAAGACTAATTCTTATATCTATGAATAATATAATATCAATTGAGGACTTAAAATATGTAGGTTCAACTAACAAAAAAATTGATTTAGCATGTTACGCAGACCAAGATATACATGATTTTGAAATAGACAGGCCATTAAAACAGATTATCATGGAGTTTGAATTAGATATTCTTAAAAGAGCTGTTGAAAAATACGGAAGCATAAGAAAAGCTGCAAAAGTTTTAGATGTTACCCCATCCACAATATCAAGAAAATTATCTAATAAAATTAGTTGATGTGTTTACGGTCAATTTTTATAAACATAAAAAAGAGCAATACCGTTGGGTATCACTCTCATTGCCAAACTAATCCTTCCACACTTGTGAGAATATACGCAGCCAATTATCACCTAATATGCCCCTGATATTTTCTTCCGAATATCCTAATTTTAACAGTGCCTCCGTAATTTGAGGAATTTGATTTAATTCAACCTGATTTAAGCTATTACTTAAGTATCCTCCATCTTCAGGATACTTTTCGCGGTTAGTATCTGCCAATTTCACAAATGCATCCATGTCATATACATAGTCAAGTCCTATGCCGACATGTCTAGGTCCTACAAGTTGCACTATATGGTCAATATTTTTAACATATTGTTCGACTAAATTCTTTTCATTGCCCAAGAACAATCCAAAACCGGTTACTCCAAATACTCCATCCTTTTGAGCTATCGCTTTTATTTGATCATCCTTGTAGCATCTTTGATGGTTAGTTACCGCCGCGACATTGCCATGGCTTACAACAACAGGTGCTTCTGAAACTTCAATAGTTTCCATTGAAGTATGATATCCCGTGTGTGCTACATCTACAATCATACCTACCTTATTCATTTCTTTAATCAAGCTGCGCCCAAATTCACTAAGACCATTGTCTACTTCTTCATGGCAACCATATCCCACCAAATTCTTAGCATTATAAGCCATTAGCATATGTCTTATACCGCGATCGTAGAAAAATTTAACCATGGATAAATTAGTGCCAATCGGAACTGTACCTTGAAAATGAAATCCAACTGCTAACTTGTTATGTTCTTTTGCGTATTTAATATCATCAACTTTCTTTACAAATATAATGTCCTTTGACCTGCTTAATAAGAGTGCTCTTATCATAGTTACATTTTTTATAGTTTCCAAAGTTTTATGAAGATCCGATGCGACAGTAAGTGATACGTAATTAAATCCATTTTTTTTCATTTCATCAAGTGCAATAAATAAATTAGAAAATTTACTACCGGGCATTAACGGCAATGTAGTATCTACAACATAAGCCCGTTCATGTAACAATTCAGCTTCTTTTGAAATGTTCCAACTTTCATTCATATAAATTCCTCCATATTTATATAATTTAAATAACACATACAATGAAAAGTATCCGGCATAAATGGTTAGTTCAAGGTAATTCCTTTAGACAAAGGATCGTCTTTATTTATAATAAAGTGATGATTGCCGGTCATATACGCCTTACCCTGTATTTCAGGTATTATGGCATCAAGGTCTCCTACTTTAACTTCTTCAACAACTTTGCCAATAAACTTAGTTCCTATAATACTTTCGTTGGTAAACGGTTCATTGATTTTAATTTCATTATTAAAGTATTTACAAGCCAACATAGCGCTTGTTCCGGAACCGCATGGAGATCTATCCACCTGATTATTTCCAAATACTACACAATTTTTGTGAGTCAGCTCTTCAATACTATATGAGTCATATATTTCAACAAGCTCCACCTTATTTAAATTGCTGTTATCAGGATGATAAATATATGCAATATCATTAATTATCTCTAATAATTTCATACCTAACAAAATCAAATTTCGAACATTTTCTTTTTTTACTTCTATAGAAAACTCTTTGGCGGATACTAAGCAAAAGAAATTGCCTCCATATGCTATGTCAACACTTATTTCTTTGAATCCGGGAAACGGCACCTTTAAATTTTTATATAAAACAAATGATGGTACATTTCTGAAGTTTACATTATTGACAATCCCATCTTCAACATTGGCATAGGCATATATAAGACCGGCCGGCGTTTCTAATACTACCTCCGTGACCTTTTCTATTTTCTTATTCAAAAGACCTAACTCTATAATAGAAGTTACTGCTCCAATGATACCATGACCACACATATTCAGATAACCATCCGAATGCATAAAAAATAAGCCAACATCAGCAAGATTATTAACGGGTTCACATAAGACAGCTCCAAACATATTATCATGTCCTCTTGGCTCTAAAATAAGAGCACTTCTTAAGTGGTCAAAGTTCTCGGCAAAAAAATTTTTCTTTGCGGCTATGCTTTCACCCTTTAAAAAAGGCAGACCGCCAATAACTATTCTTAAGGGCTCACCCATAACATGATAATCTACCGTAATAATATGTTTTGTTAAATTCATACAGCGCCTCCATTATTTCTAACCACATAAATAATAAGCAATAACCGTGCCAAAATAATGAAGCAGCAATAAACAATGAAAACAGTAAATTTAATACATATCTTAAGTAATTTAAATCGATAAGTTTAATAACTGTCTAATAATAGACAGTTATTAAATAAACTTGTAGGATATTACGTTTAATATTAGACAGATGTTTAGTATTAGACATCTTCTCTGTTGTCAATTACTTTGTTTTGCATAGTAATATTATATTTTTTTAATTTATAATATAACGAAGTTCTTGGAATATTCAGTATTTTTGTAGCATTTGTTATATTACCCTTTGAACGCTTGAGAGCCATTAAAATAGCCATTTTTTCAGCATTAGATACAGCAGTATTTAAATCCGACAATCCTATATCGTCATTTTTTTCCGGTTCTATAGAAACATAAGAATCATGTATGTATTCAGGTAAAAATTCCAATGAAACATTATATGTCTTGTAGCTTTTAAGCATAATAACTATACGCTCAATAGCATTCTTTAACTCCCTTATATTTCCTTCCCACCTGTAGTTAACGAGAATATTCATAATATTTTCCGGAATTTCAGGTATGTTCACACCATATTGCATACAGAAATTCTTTAAAAAATAATTAACAAATAGTTCAATATCATCTTTTCTTTCTCTTAATGAAGGGAGTTCCACTGCAACTGAACTAAGTCGATAGTATAAATCTTCTCTGAACTTACCTTCCGAAACTAAATCCCTTAGATTCTTGTTAGTTGCGCTGATAATCCTTATATCCAATTTTACATCCGAATATCCGCCTAATCTTGTAATTATACCATCTTCCAATACGCGCAGGAATTTTGGCTGCATATCTAATGGCATATCACCTATTTCATCTAAAAAAAGAGTACCATTATTAGCCGCTTCAATCTTCCCGATCTTACCCTTTTTATCAGCGCCTGTGAAAGCCCCACCTTCATAACCAAACAATTCACTTTCGAACAAGCTATAAGGAATTGCACTACAGTTAACAGGAATAAAAGGGCCTTTTCTGTTACTCTCGTTATGTATGGACCTGGCAATAACCTCTTTACCTGTCCCACTATCTCCCAATATCAAAATATTAATGTTTGAATTAGATATGTTTTTGCATAGTTCAACGGTTTTTTTAAATTTCTCGTTATTGCCTATAATTTTTGAAAAAGAATATTTATTATGATTAATTGAAGAAATTTCTTTCTTTAGCAATGCTAAATTATCGGTTGTCTTCTCTAAAATCTCAGTAATTTTAATATAATCGGTAATATCTCTCTCTAAGCTAATGCCGCCAATCAGGTTATTGTTACTGTCATATAAAGGGGACGCACTGATAACTATGTAATAATCTTTTTTAGGACTGTTGTACACATCCTCAAAGGGGTGTTGTTCTTTGATAACCTTAGGTAAAAGTGCATCAGGAAAAAACAATCTTACATCTTTCCCTATAATTTCTTCTTTTTTTATGCTATAAAATTCCTCTGCGGCATTATTCCAGTACTTTACTATGCATTTATTATCCACTATGCATAGCGATTGTTTAATACTATCAATTACAGTATTAAACAAATAAACATTTAAACCATCCAGTCCATCATCCATTTCAAACCTCACAAATCAAATATGATTATTATAAGTGTAAAAGTGCCAGCTTGGCTTACCATTGCTGCTTAATTTGGCACCGTAGCTTTTATTGCAGTTGAACTCGTAACATTAATTGTTCCCATATTACCTAACATTTGAGAAAACGCGGGCAATTGCAACACTGTTGCATAATTGATAATAAGTACTTCATCAATTTTATTTTCTTCTATTAAATCATAAATATTATTATTATAGTAGCGAGGGTCAACTACAAAAATGTCTCCATAATGAGGTAAAAGGAATGGAATAAAGGCGTTTCCATAAGAATCTTTTATAATTAAAATCTTATTATCTAAATTGTAATCAACTTTAATATGCGAAAAAGCAGTGTCCCCACCCATAAAAACAGAATATTTTCTACTATGTTCAAAATAAGAAGGAAAAATTATCTGACTTGAATCCCACTTTGTTTCATCCCTATTTATAGATGAATATTCAACTGATACTAAAGGATCATAGTACCATATATCATCTAAATTATTTTCTAATCTTTCATTTTTAGTCATATTATATATGGACCCAAGATATTTATTTTTTGAATCTATTCTATTGTATTTTTCTAAGGGTATAGCTTCCTCACATTTAATTTTCATAAAGGATTCATATGCTCTATATGCACCTAAAGCTGTCCAATGGTGGTCAGTTTTAAAATATAGATATTCATCTTTATGTGCCTCTATATTTGAATAAGCATCTACGGTTATAATTTTACTATCCATATTTGAATAGACGTATCTAATCCCATCATTTTGCGAACCACTTAAATCCCTGTATTCATCAGGCATGTTAAATTCGCTTGATGTAGGTGCAATGAGATTATATATTTTTATATCACCAATTAAGTTTTCCGCATACTTGTTAACTGAATCAATATAAACATTGGCATTATATTCACTAAATTTGAACTTTTCATACCCTACACTATTTATAATTACAAAACTACCCACATTTTCAGGTGAATGTTCAATAGCTAAATCATTTCCTATAATCTCTTCATGATTTTTAAATTCATCCTGCTCTTCTTGTACTTCTTTTGTTACTGTATTTAGCTCTATCTCTTTATTAACTGTACTTTCATTTATTTTGCTGTTATTCAAAACAACTTCACCAACTGAAGTTTCTTCATTTACACTATTGCTTTTATTGGCAACGTTATCCTCATTTGCAGATATAAGCTCAATATCAGCTGAATTCCTACGATTATGAATTATTACTGTTGTAATGATTAAGATAATCAGTATAAAGGAACTCAACAATTTAATGTTTTTTGCAATAAACATAAAATACCTTCCTGCGTTATTTTTTGATGAATAATTATATCAAGTGACAGGCACAGATGGCTTCAATTGTCTTAATATAACAATTCTATATTTGGATCTAATTTATATATTACATTTTTACGTTCAACGATTATAGTAGCTTTTTTACTCAGTTCTTCATCCTCTCTTATAGATAACAGCAAAGCTTTGTTTGGATTAATTGCAACCGGATTACCAATCATTTTAAGCATCGAAAAATCTCCTGTCGTATCACCATAAGCGTAGCTGTTTTCTAAATCAACATCATATTCTTTAATCAGATTATTAAGCTCTCTCTGTTTGCTTTCAGAATCCCACATTTTCACTATTTCACCAGTGAACCTATTTTGTGAATCAACCTTATAAATACTTCCTCTGAAATCTGTTGCCTCATACTTTTCGGCCATTCTTGATACAAGAAAATCAGGACTGCCGGATATGAAAAAAACTTTATGATTTTGCTTTTTATGATATTCGATTTGATTTCTTGAATACTTATATATCATATCACCGTTGGATTTTATAACATGATCGGCAATATATTCGATATAAGATTTATCGAAACCCTTAAGCTCATGTAGGTAAACTTTAGCTAAAATTTCTAAGTATTCCTCAAAATCCCCATATCTTTTCTCCCACTCTAAATATACCTTTTTTACCTTAGTATACCAAACTTCAGGATCTATTACTTCAAAGGTTATAAGCTTTTGAAAATGTTCAATCATCAAGGAATTCCTAAATATTGTACCATCTATATCGAAAAATGCAGCTTTTGTCTTCATCATATCACCCCTATGTTATTATAAATTTTATGTAAATAATATTATCTGCTTTATTTATTAAAACATTATAACATATTCGCAATCATTGGATACATAATTTCCCTATTTTTATTGTAATTTTATAATCCTGCCATTGTCTTACTTACTACACCTAAATGCACAAACTCCCCTAATTCATGTAAGAGTAGTAACAAGAATATTATTAATGCATAATATAGTTTGTACGCAAGACATTAGCTTGTCTTGAGATAACATCTTCCATGAAAAGGTGAATTTTATGTTAAAAATTGCATTACATTGTAATATTCAGGAGCGCAAAGAAATTGAACCTGCATTAACCGCTTATCTGACTGAAAAAAATATAAGCTTTGAAATTTACCATGTAGGTTCCGCCTCCAAGTTTCTCAGCGATTATTTCTTCCAGAAAGACTTTCAACTGTTGTTAATCTGCAAAAATAAAGGGCTGTCATATATCATAAAAACATATTATAATTTTGATAAAAATTATATGCATACAGTTTCCGGGGTTTTAGAATTACCTTTAACCTCTGATTCTATTGAAAAAGAACTATTCAACAATATTGAAAACACATACATCTGTCCCTACGGTGTTTATAATGTCAGCAACAAAACCGTCTATCATAGAATTCTTCACGAGGACATTGAATATATCAAGCGGGTCAAAGACAAATCAGTAATTTATCTGCGAAACGGTGATACAGAAGTAACAAATAAAAGTATCAATAAAATTAAGAAAGAACTCAATGAAAAATATTTTATAATATGCTGCAAAGGATATATAGTCAATATGTTCAATATTAATAAAGCAAACAAGGACACCCATTCCATTGAGTTAAAATCAGGAACAAAGATACCGCTAACAAAAAGAAACTTCCAGGAATTTCTCAGGGCATATATCTTTTCAACACAAGGGTTCAGAATATGATTAAATTTTGTTTATCTAACAGCCAGTGAATCGAATGTTTTTCTATAAAAATATGTAAATTTATGCAAATAACAAAAATATCGAATTCAGCTAACTGACATTTTTTATATGCATGAGGCAAATTTTTAGTATTAACAGATGAAACGATAAGAATTTCTCTTGAAAACACAGGATTTTTTACTATAAGGACATTTTGCAAATTTATGCCGATTATTGAATAATTATATCCGTTTTATGATGCTACCCGGCTCTTCAACAGACCCATGTATTTTATAAATTTCAGCAATGGAGTAACCTTCTTTCTTGTATTTCAGTAAAAGCACGTCCTGATACACCGGCTTCATATTCATTCTTCGTGCCTGTAATTTCTGATACATATCCGTTCTCATAATATCCAAGTTCTCGTGTTAAAATATGTTTCTGAAATAAGTTCTGCCAATTCATATAAAAGCCTTCCTTTTTAATTCTTTTTGCATACGCTCTATCTTCTCTCTATCAATAAATAAAATTGATTATCAGAGAAACTCGCCTTCTATGATAAGAGAGTTAAAGCACCTTAAACTAAGGTGCTTTATTTATTCGCCTAATCTACGCTTTGCGTAATGTGCAAAGATATAATTTTGCCTAACTTATTGGACAGTTTTTTATTACCAACCAATCATCTGGGAACCCCATATATTTATATAATTGTAGGCGTTGTATTTGATGTGTTTCATTAAACAATATATTTATACAATTATTTATATTATCTACAATTTCTTGAAATTTCTGATCATCTACTAAATATTTCAAAGATATAAGAACAGCAAATAAATCTGATTTACCGATAATAAATTGTCCATTAATACTTTTTAATTTTAAATTGGAATGAATAAAAGTATCATTAATGGCACCTTTATAATATCTGTAGTCATATAGACGTTCATTATGTGCACAAACATTACGTACCCTCGACAATAAATCAAGCATACGCTCTAAATCACTTTCATTAACATGTTCGAATTCCATTGCAATTTTTGATTGGATATTTTGTGGTAAAAAACTATACATTTTAGATACAGAACCAAGTGTTAATGCTTTCATCATAGCCCATAGGGGAATATTGTTATAGTATTGTTTTTGATGAGCTATATACCTATACTTTTTTGAATCATTTATAATAGCAGACAATCTGCAGACTAATTCATTTATTCCTGCCTGGTTAGCTGGAATATAGTTATACTTTGTTGCATCAAGATACTCTTTTTGTTCATCTCCGTTTATTTCACAAAAAGAATATGAGATAAGTGATTTTATATGATTCTCAACCTTCAATGTACCTTTAAGAATGATTGAACGCAACTTATTATCAAAATTAAATAAAGCAAAAATATCATTAATGCTTGTATTCTTTTTGTACAATCCGGAATTATCTTTAAAAGGTTGTTTATAACCAGAAATTAAAGAAAAGTAACCATACTCCTTTAATAATTTTTTTGCATAATCTAAATCATTAATTATAAGAAAAGACTCCCTCAGGAGTCTCCTCAGGTTACAGGCCTCGCAGGTATCTGTAACACGATCACTAATAACAATATATCATGTTCCGTTAATGCTGTCAACATTTACTTCACATTTTGTACTGTTATACTTAATATTATGCGCATAATTTACAAATATTATTAATTTTAAACTATATTTGTATTCTTATTATATGCTCTATTGCAAAAAAATCAACAATATAGAAATAAACTTTTTAGTTATACTGAATCAAAAAAGTAAAATCCACCCATACCTTATTTAAAGGTGGAACTTAATTGAAAAAAAGCTGTAAGATTTTTAGTAATCTTACAGCTTTTTACGTACTTTATTTTATATAAAATATTATCAGAAGGTAACAAGCAGGTTTGTAAGCAATGTTACAAGCGGAATGGCAATTATCGTTCTTTCAAGAAAGACCACAAATAAATGCCCTACATTTACAGGTACTTTTGATTTTAATATAATCAAACCAACTTCCGTCATATAGATGATTTGCAATAATGTTACCGATCCCATAATGAATCTTGTTCTTTCAATTGGGAAATTAGCTAACATAAGCGGCGGAATATACATGTCAGTGAATCCAACTAAAGCAGTTGGCGCAACTTCTTTAGCACCTTCTATGCCCATTAAACTTATATAATATCTGAAAGGAATAGATATAATATCAAATACCGGAGTGAATTCCACTAATATTAATACTATAGTTCCCCATGCCATAACAACCGGTATTAAGTCCAAAAACATACTGGAGTAAACGTGGAGCCCTTGCTTAACTACATCATTAAAATTTGAATCTTTGGCTCTATGTCCGGCTAAATTCAGTGCCCATTTCATTTTGGAAACACCTTCAGGTATATCTTCATTAATTTGCTTTCCTGCAATTTCATCATAAGTATCAGGAATCCTTGATAAAGGTGGTATTCTTGGTAAAATCATGGCCAAAGCAATGCCGCAAATAAGATTTATTAAGTAGAAAATCGTAAATTTGCTGTCTACATTTATAAGCTTTGCAATTACAAAGCAAAATGGTATAGATACAAATGAAAAGTTCATTGAAATTGTCGCTGCTTCTCTGGCGCTGTAAAATCCTGTCTCGTATTGACGTGTTGTTAAAATTGCAGCTGCATTAGATGTTCCAAGCCATGAGGTTATCAAGTCGATTGCAGATCTTCCCGGAACAGTAAACAAAGGACGCACTACCTTTCTGACTAAGACACCTACAAACTCCATAATCCCAAAGTCTGTTAACAAAGGCATTAAAAATGCAATACACATAACAACAGATACCAACGTTGCTGAAACTCCAAGCATGGAGCCGCCTGTAGCACCGGATTTAACAGCATCCGGACCAAAATTGAAATACACCATATATACTATAATTAATCCTATAAATCTGCTGACTAAATATAGCGGTGCCGGTGAAAACAATTTATCCAAGCTTTCATTATTTTTTATGAATGCCGGCTTGAAAATCATGTTTATTACAGTCATTATGCATGAGAAAGTTATAAATATCAAAACAAACAAGCTTGCAAGATCAATCGTTTCAAGCTTTAAGAAACCGGACACCCAATCAATAACGATTCCGATTGGAATAGTAAATGTTGTTCCATATGGAACAGGCACCAAGAATAAAAATCCACCGATTGCGGAAGCAAGGATAAATTTCATTATATCTTTTTTAGCTGCGGGTTCTAATTCAACCATTTTTACTCCCTCTAAAGAGTTCGCGGCAGATAATTCCGTTTCAGCATTATTTTTCATTATTTCTTTCATACCATAGCCACCTTCCTTATTTTAATAATTCAATTTTTTCAATTCTATCAAATGCTTCTTTTAACTTATCTACATTAACCGTACAAGCTATACGTACATATCCTTCACCGCAAGCCCCAAAAGCATCTCCCGGCAACATCAGCACATGAGCTTCCTTTAAAATTAAATCCGCTGCCTCAGCACTTGATAAACCGGTTTTTTTGATATTCATAAACAAGTAGAAGCTTCCTCTTGGCGGATATATAACAGAAAGTTTTGGAATCTTATTAATTCTTTCAGCAGCATAAAACATTCTTTTTCTGTATTCTTCAACCATGGGTGGCTGAATTTCATGGCGATTTCTCAAAGCATGAATTGCAGCCCTTTGTGAAATTGAAGGCGCCGTAAAAACGACATTTTCGTTTACCTGCTGTATTACTTTTATAATGTAGTCCGGTGCAATAATATTTCCTACTCTCCAACCTGTCATAGTAAAGTTCTTTGAAAAAGAATTAAGAATGATTGTTCTTTCCTTCATACCGGGCAAACTTGCAAAGGGCACAAACGGATTCTGATAACTGAATGATGTATAAATATCATCAGAAATTACGAGCAAATCGTATTTTACTGCAATTTGCGCTATTTTTTTCATAACCTCCACAGTTAAGCAATTCCCTGTTGGATTGCTTGGCGAATTAATAACCAAAGCCTTTGTTCTTTCTGTAATTAAGCTTTCAAGTCTCTCAACATTGATTTGGAAGTCTTCTTCCTCATACGTTGGTAGTTCAACAGGAATTCCTCTTGCCAAAACCACCTGCTGCGGATATGGTGTAAAGTACGGTGCCTGCAAAATAACTTCATCGCCATCATCAATGATAGCTTCTAAAGCCAAGTACATTGCAAGACATGCTGATGCACAAACAAATACTTCCTTATCTTTTACATCCATATCATATTCTTCTTTGTAATAATTAACGATTTCCTGACGAAGTTCCGGATCCCCACGAAAATCAGTGTATTTTGTGTGTCCCTTCTTAGCATCCTTAAATGCGTTATCAATAATAATATCATGTGTAATTAAATCCGGGTCACCTAAACTTAAATTGATAACATCATTAAATGACTTTGCGATAACATCAGCTTGACCCATAGCGGTACTCTGATCTTTCCAGTATCTTTTTGCTATATATTTATGTTTAATTTTCTTTTCCTCCATTTTTTATGATAATATTACCTTTGTTTTACCTTTTACCTCTTTATTGACCAGGTATTTAGGTATAGTGCCTTTTCCAATTACATCGCCAATTTGTTCTGCAGCTTTTCGTCTGCATTCAATTAAAGCTTCTTCAGAGTAGTATGCCACATGAGGTGTAATAATTACATTATCAAGCTCATACAAAGAGCTTTCAAAGCTACATTCATCTGCAATAACATCTATTCCCGCTGAATCTAAAAAACCATTCTTTAGGGCATTATATAAATCTTCTTCTTTAACAATTCCACCCCTGGAGGTGTTTATCAAGATGCCACCCTCCGGCATCTTCTTAAATAGTTCTAAACCAATCATGCCTTCAGTTTTTGGTGTAAGAGGCGTATGAAGCGAAATTATATTGCAGGATGAAAACAATTCCTCTATACTATCAGCTTTTTCAACACCATACTGTTCAAAAACAGACTTGTCTATAAACGGGTCAAATGCCATCACTTTCATGCCAAATCCCTTCATCAATTCGGCAACACGTTTTGCAATATTCCCAAAAGAAACTAAACCATAGATTTTATCCTGCAAACGATGAATTTTCCCACTCTTATAAATATCATCTATATTCCAAATTTTATTTTTGGAAAGGCCGTTGTAAGTTACAATTCTTCTCACACAAGACAAAGCCAAAGTCACAGTATGTAAAGCAACTTCTTCAACACAATAATCAGGAACGTTAGTAATGCAAATTCCTTGTTCTGTCGCAGCATTCAAATCAATAGTATTTGTCCCTATGGTCTGTGTTGCAATTACTTTACATTTCTCCAAACGTTTTAGTGTTTCACTGTCAAAACGAGTATAAACAGTTATTATGCCATCGGCTTCCGGTAATTCTCTTTCAATTGATAAAGCATCGTTTGCCTGGATATGTTTAACTGTTAATGCATCTGATTTTCCTTTAAGAGATGCTGTTATTATTTCTTCCTCAAGTTGAATATCCCCCCCCTCATCATTAATGACTAATACCTTAATGTGTTTCATAGTATATCTCCTCCTGTTCTACTCAGCATTAAACAGAAGCAATTTCTATGCCAATAAAAAAGTCTTAAGATTATGCGCTTTTTTTCATAAGCACAAAAATCTATAACAAAAAAATTATTCACAAATGAATAATGTATTCAAGTATGAATAATTGTATAACTACAAATCTTCTTCTAAATACTCTTTAATTTTTCTTGATGCGGTTGGCTGACTAATACCTAACTTTTCGGCTACTTTTACTGATGTCTTATAGGTGCTGACCGCTTTTTTAATAATGTATTTTTCATATTCTTTAAGCATATTGGAAAGAGTTCCTTCTGCGCTTTCAAAATTTCGACTGATAAAAATTTGTTCTTCCTTAATGTAATCCGGCAAATTCTTAATTGTTACGATATCTTCGTCAACCATAAGAATTACCCTTTCAATTGTATTCTCCAATTCTCTGATATTTCCCGGCCATGAATAATTGCATAATAGCTTCATGGCGCTGCTATCTATTCTTTTTTTGATTTTGTACTTCAAATGAAATTTATTCACAAAATATTTAATCAAAAACGCACAATCTTCAGGTCTTTGGCGTAAGGGCGGAATATCTATTGTTATAACATTGATTCGATAAAACAAATCTTCCCTGAAAGTACCTTCTTCAACCATCTTTTTTAAATCCTTATTAGTAGCAGTAATCAACCGAAAATCGATTTCTTTCTCCTTAGTGCCCCCTACCGGGATTATTGTTTTTTCTTGTAAAACCTTTAGAAGCTTTACCTGCAATTTAAGCGGCAGCTCCCCAATCTCATCAAGAAATAATGTTCCTTTATTAGCCGTTTGAATAAGACCTATTTTTCCTTCTGAATTAGCGCCGGTGAAAGCTCCTTTTTGGTAACCAAACAGCTCACTTTCAAGTAAATTTTCAGGTATGGCGCCACAGCTAATTTCTACAAACGGACCATCTGCCCTTGGACTATTTTCGTGCAAAAATCTTGCAAATGTGGTTTTTCCCACACCTGATTCACCTGTAAACAATACACTCACATCATAATTTTTTATCCTCTTGATTACCTCAAAAGTAAATTTTGTTCCTTTTAAATTAGTCATATCATGTCTTAAATACATTTGCAAATCATTTAGTTCATGCTCATATACCTTTAACATTTCTATAAGCTTATCTCTTTCTGCTTGCAGGCTTTTAATTTCATCGCTTGGAACAGAATAACTTACCACGTATTGAATACTTCCATCATCGTTGTAAACAGGCATGCCATTGATAATGAGATAATTGCCCTTATTATTTTTATGGGTCATAATGACTTTCTTTCCGGTTTCAAATACCTTTTTCGCTACAGATGGATTTAAAATTTTTTGTCTTTCCAATTCATCAAGGCTTCGCCCTACTACAAATTCTTTGTTAGTATTATACTTTGCCTCAAATCCGCTGGTAACATATATCATCGTGCCATTCTTGTCCACTATGGCCAGATCATCAAACATTGCGTTTAATATTTGGCCGTAATTAATCTCATTCAACAGCATATCCATATTATATTCCTTTCCTGACAGTTTAAATAAGTCTGATTTGCTATTGTACTATTATATCATTATACATTTTAATTTCAACATTATTAAATAAGTGTCAAAGGTGCCCAACGCAAATAATACTTTTTAAAAAAACTGTCCATTAGGAGCTGTAATTACTTTATTGGTTGCATTAATTTTTCATGCTTTTTCAATTTAAAATTTACTTCAGTATAATCATTGCACAAGTTTATTATTTCTATTGACTGCTTTTTAGCATATTCAACAGTATATCTTGTTCCGCCACTACTCCCATCATAATAACATATCAATTTACTGCTGTTATCTACCATGTACCTGTTTCTTTCATGATAGCAACCGCTCTTATAATGTTTATTTAAAACAATTACATCATCACATTTGGACAAGACATCAAAATACTTATCCCTATCCTGCTCCTTCCATTTAGCGGCTTGATCTTCAAATGGTACTACAGCAATCAGTTTAATATTTGTGGGATCAGTATGTCGAATTACTTGTTTACGCATTAAAATCTGTTGCGCGCAAATTAAGTCAAAACCATAGCAGGCGCCAAACATAAATGTGTCATAACCTTCTGATGTTGCTTTATGTATTTCATACATCAAATTTTGTTTCATTAAATTAAATTCATTTTTACCTTTTGACAGCTTTTCAGTTCTGTGACCGGAAAAGCAAAGAGTTTTGTTCCTTTTTTCGTTCAGATTCATAAATTCACCCCAACTGTACATTATATGTACTAATTGTACTGTACTTTGAGTACATTGTCAATGCTTTTAACTACAAGTATAATGAATTTAAGAGGTGTTATCAATGGTTGGAAAAATAATAAGAAAATTAAGGCAAGAAAAAGGTATAACACAAAACGAATTGTCAAACTATTTAGGATTAACTCCTAAAATGGTTTCTTTTTATGAATTAGGTGAAAGATTCCCACCATATGATATTATCAATAAGCTTGCAGATTATTTTGATGTTTCAACAGACTATTTGTTAGGAAGAAGTGAAATTAAAAATCCAGAAAAATTGCTTAATGATTATTACAAACTAAATAAAGAGAATTTAAGAGAAATAGAAAAGTGTATAGAACAAATAAAATATAAATAATATTCATTAACACTCTAATTATACAAATTTATAATAATATTCTTAAGATAAAGTCTTTCAAGATTAATGGAATTAATTGAATCTTTAGTCGGGTTACATTCTCTTCCAGAGTCAATTAACCCCATATAATCAAAATCAATTTTGTTATATCTTATACTGTTTAACTAATTTTTGTCTTATATTAAATACATTTAAAGTTATTTATTATTTATGAGCTAAATTCCTATTCGATAACTTAAATCTTATTAGCAAAACTAAAATACATAACTGTCATATTGTTTTTTCGAATATTTCATTAATACCAAAAACAAATCCTATAGTCGCTAATCGATCTGATAATTCATCTGGAATTTCTTCTATATCACATTCTTGGTTTAGGATTCCCAACTCTTTACATTTTTGCATTGCAATCTTAAACTCGCTTAAATGTCTGCCCTCTATAAAAATAGATTTGTTTTGTTTTAATATCGGTTTTTCTTTTTTTTGAAATAACCTCTTTACACCAACCTTAACAAGAAATAAATATGATGAAATTAATTCCTTTAACACATGTCTTGTTTCATATTTTAGAGTGAGATTTCTGTCAGTCTTTATATCAGCTATTTCAGAACAATATTTTGATACTTGATGTCTTTGCCATTTATTTAATTCAAGTTTCCATGGGTTTTCATCATACACCAATTTCATCATATCTATTTCAGAAAATGGTGATATAGATGGAACGGAAATGTTACTAGAATTTGATAATGTTACCATTCTGTACTGCAATAATTTTATTCCTGCTCTAAAATATGCTTGAGCCTTTGTACCCTTTTGATTATCAAATATCCTTTTAATTATATTTTCTTCCATTTTAGATTTTAATTCAATTATGTTTTTAGTAAAATATTTATTATTAAAATTAGAAGGATTTATTTTCATTTTATAAAATCTTTTTTTATTAATAGTTCCTATATTATAAAAAGGAAAGTCTTGATTTAAAAAACTATTCTTATATAACTCACCTGATACCCCTCCTAATTCCAATTGAACACACAATTCCTCTAACATAATATTTTTCTTATGAAGTCTGTATCTTGAAAAAAATCCATATACACCATCACATCTTTTATATAATTTTAATAATGATTTATTATCTAGTTCATCAATAGTTTCATCACTTATATGAATTATTCTATTAATCTTCTTAGAAATTTTTTTTGCTATCTGTACATCTACTAACTCATCACTCCCAGAAATAACCAAGTTGAAATTAGCTTTTAATGATTCTAAATTTGCTAAAACTGTCCTACTATCAGTTCCTCCAGTTATAATACATACAATTTTCAATCCACTAGCAGCAATTAATAAATCCTTCAAGAAGTGATTCAAATTTTTATAATCTGTTTGTTTATCAAAAAACGACACATATTTAGGTGATATTCGTACTTCAGAAGCATCAATAGTATAATAATTCCAAGGACTTGTTCTTAAAACTTCATTACATATAGTAGACTCACTATATATGCAATTAAAATGAATAAACTCTGTAATTGCACTATAATCTGGTGTAATATCTCTGGTTGCTCCACATATTTCTATAAAAGTATCAGAAAAAGCTCTCAAGTCTTTATTGTAATAAAAGCAACAATTTCCAGCGTTATCTCCAAAAAAAATAACCTGTTTTGTACTTTTATTTTCAATAATTAAATGATAAGCGCCATAAAAATAATTTAGATCAATTTCATTCGATTCTAAATATTTACCTAATAAAACTTCAACACTCTCTTTACCAGCCTTTTTACCCTTAAAATAAATAAAACCTCTATAATAGCATACCAAAGCGCCGGTTTTAACAATATTATAGTCATGGTTTAAATCTATGAACTCCATACTATCATTTTTAAAAATCATATCAATCTCCTCTATTATAAATTAAACATATTAATCTGATTAATAGTGATGATAAATAAACAATTTGTATAATTGTCATTATGTATTTCTATAACTACATAATAAACATTGGATCAAAAACTATCTGTTTTTTTATTAATAACTCGTAATTCTTCGCCTTTAAATCTAAAATTTCTTATTAATAATCCAATAAAAATCCAAAACTTTATGTCTATTAAATAAGAACCACTAACCATTAAATTAACAAAACCTAAACTAAACCAGATTATAATTATGTTATAATTACCCATACTTTTTTTCATAATTGATATTGAAACTATAAATAATAATATAAAGCTAATAATTAATCCTAATACTATCCCAAAATCAGCAATTATTTCTATAAACAAATTATGAGCATAACTGCCATTTATTACCCTATCTCCAGCCAATCCTAACACAAATATTGGACTTTCCTTTATTGCATTAATAATATTTTTATATATAATATCTCTACCGCTTAAATATGTCCCATTTTTTAAAAATAATTGAATAGTTCTACTACTAATGCCAAAATAGAGTAAAGTGTTATACAATAAATTAAGAATATTCTTAAAATTAATAATAAAAAAAATTAATAATACTATTATTAAACAATAAACTAATATTGTTGATCTTTTTAATGCTTTCTCCTTTTTTAATAATTTTAATATAAAAAATGTTATTAAACACAAAACTGGACCTCTAGATCCCAAAGCAAGTATAATAATTAATAACATTAAGATTAAAAGTGCTTTACTAAATGTAAACTTATCTATAATTCCATCTAAATAAATAATTGAAGGCACCAATATATAATATGAAAGTGACATGCTGTATGAGCCAATTGATGCCTTTCCTATAAAAATTAATATACCAAGAACTAATCCAAAAAATGCTATAATGTGACTAGCTTTAATCATAATCTTTTTTAATATTTTTAAATCATAAATACTATCACAGTAAATTAGCGAAGGTAAACATGTAAAGAAAAAGGGGAAAATTAATTCAAAAATATAATCCCTATTTTTTATAAAAACTAAATAATTAATTACAAAAATAAAAATCGATATAAAGTATATTTCAATGAACCTTTTCATATTTCTATTTAATGCTATGGGTAAAGCGTTTATATATATACTACCTACTAATATTTTTGATGTTATTTGTATAATATTTCCAGCATGGGTATCAATAAAATTAAATGTTATAAGAATGAAATATTGAATCATTAGTACAACAAAAGTAGACATTAATGCTTTACTTAATTTTTCATCGCCAATATTACTTGATATATTTTCTACATTATAATCATTATACATTTTTACCTCTTATCTTTCCACTTTTATCCTACATTATCTTAATAATACTATTTCATGAAAAATAGTATTATCACCTCATTCTAAACCTTTCAATTATTTTATTTATTTCTTTCCTCATAGATGGAAATAAATATAAAATACCAAAATAAAATAAAACACATATAATAATTGATACAAAACTCCACAATATACCTTCACTTATTTTTTTAAGAAGATAACCAATTACACCCATAAGAATAGCTGAAATAGCTGTTGGTAATACATTCTTTATAGTATTAATTGCTGAAATGCCAAATACAAATTTCATTATAGCAAAATGAACCAAAACAGCTTCAAGACGTATCCATGATCTCACATATACCAATGTCCAAAAGCCATACTTTGAACTTATAATGCAAATTGGAACAAGAATAACCAAATGCAATATTTGAACTAAAAAAGATAATTTTGGCATACCCTTAGATCTGTAAACTTCAACAGCAAGATTACCAAATACTATGACAACTGAACTTGTAAAAGCCCAGACACCAATTAAATCACTTGCTTCAATCCACTGACTTCCTAAAAGTATGCGTGTTACTAATTTACTATATAATAATATACCAACGCCTAAAGGGAATGCTAATATCGAAACTGATTTCTGAACTTTTAAATACATATTGATAAACTTACTATCATCATTCTGTAATCGTGACAATGCAGAAAAAAGAACAGTTACAATAGGAGCTGTAACTAATGTAATAATTGAGCTAACCAAAGTTGTCGATGTTTTATATAATCCTAAAAAATACTGATTAAATGAGCTCCCTATAATAAATACATCAATCCATGTTATAAGCCATATTGAAATTGCTTCTGCCAATAGCCAAATGCTATAAGAAATCATCTGTTTTAATATTTTTACACTATAAAAAAAGTTAGGTTTCCATTTTGATTTTTTCGTTAATAAAAAGGCATTAGAAATTTGTATAGAAATCGTCCCTATAATCAATGCCCAATAGCTAAATCCTAAAAGTGCAAGAGGAATAGTTATAGCAAATGGTATGAATATTGAAACCATCCTTACTATAAAAAGAGTTTTGAAATCAAAGTCACGTCTGTATAGAGCCATCTGTATACTAGAAAATGATGTAAGTGGCAGTTGAAAACTTGCTATTGCAATAACATTTCCTAGCCCTGGGTTTCCTACTAACACTGATATTTGTTCGCGAAATATTACTATAATTACCCATAAAATTATTGAAATTCCAAAATTAGTCCAAAATGCTACACTAGCACTCTTATGTTTATCACATTCATTCTTGAACTCGTGCTGTACCATATACTTTTGAAATCCTGCATCAATAAACATATCTGCAAAGCTCATTATCATATTAACTGTAGCTACAACACCAAAAGCTTCAGGAATAACTATTCTAGCTAAAATCATATTTATGATAGGATTTACTAATTTTGCTGCTAATTCTGTAATAGACGACCATTTAGCTGCGTTAACAATTTTATCATTAAGATTTTCTTTTTTCATCGAGTCTCATTTTCCTTATTCAATTCAAAATTTTAAAAGTAAGTAAATTAATAAAATATTTTTCTTTAAATACTTACATTTTATAATTATGACAATTCTAAAATTTTTTTATATACTTCCTCAAACCATTCTTCCCAACCTCGATATATGGAAGTATTGTGCCATAGTAAAGTAAATGTTCCCTCAACTTCTTTACATTTATTTAATAAATCCCTTATCAAATTTAAACTTTCTTTAATAGTTAAGTCTCCATAAAATTTAAGCGTGCTATCCATTACTATAAGTGGTATTTCTATAATATTTAATTTCCTATCCTCTTTTATATCAAATGGATAAAAAGAATGACATGTTCCGCATCTAAAACCTACTTGTTCTGCATATCCAACAGTAGAGTCGTACTTTAATCCAGCATGTTCCCAATACTTCCAAGTAGTATTTACATCAAATCTTAGATAATGTTGTCTACCACCATAATTCACGGATCCTAATATATTATCAAGTTTTGTTTTCTCTTCAATAAGTTTGTCATAATTCTTAAATGTATTATAGCCTGCATGAAAGCCAACTTCAAATCCTTTGTTTTGAATACTATATATACATCTCTTAACATACTCATCCATGCAGTATCCAGAATCATAATTGCTTTTATCAGATGTTTGAAAATAAAATGAACTATCCATATTGTTTAGTTTAGATAAATTAGCTAATTCGTATATTCCTAGAAAATACGGATCTTTCTCAGGATTTTTTGAAGATATTAACCATTCTTGAATAGATTTACAAAAGTAACTAATATCTTTTGCTCTAATTAAATCTCCACCTAATGTTCTAATTGCAGTTTTAACAGTTTCAAATCTTCTAATATCATCTATATCATGGCTTAATTTTATATGAAATTCATTTTTGCCTATATTTATATTAGGAAATAATATTTGTAAATATTTTCTTAGTAACATGGCATATTCATCCACAATTGGTATGTTAATAAAGCCATATTTATAAGCTACACTATCTATAAATCTAAATCTACCATGAATATCACTTTCTTTAGCTAATCCTTCTTCCCATCTAGATAACATAAAGAATGATGATGAAATAATATCGCCATTAAAGATTATTTTTGTATCATTTTCAATTAATGCAAAAGGCAGCCCTTCATTCACCCAAAATAGAACTGGAATATTATCGGAACCCCTTGAGTTCATTACCCAATGTAGTTCTTTACATTTGCCGTTTAACAAATTGTACCACTCTATATCATCTACTAAATTAAAGATAATTTTCTTATTACATTGATTAATATTTATTATTACTACCTTTTTTTCCTCATTAAATATAATATCATATTTAATATTACCTTTCGGGTTTGCTATTTTAAATAAATGATTAATAATATATTCGACTGAATTTTTAGTCATTACTTTAGTATACAAGTTAGTTTCACCTACTAAAATTTATTTCTTAAAAGATTTTAAAACGTTAAAAATGAATCTGTATTTAAAAGCTTTCGATATGGTAAAATATGGTTTTTGAACTGCTCCAAATTGTCTAAAAGAATTTTCCACTCCTTCAATCATGCTGCCTTCAAAATCAAATTTTTGGGTTAGATTTGAAACATATTTAATAGCTTCAAAAACTAACAAGCTAGCGGAACCTGAATTTTTAAAGTCTGGATCTATAGTACTTATTAAATCATATGCACTATTTTCATCCCAAATAAAAAATATAGCACTGTGTAAATTTCCTACTTTATCTACTGCATATATAGTTTTACCAGCTTTATTTTCATAAGAGCTATCATATATTCTTTTAAACACATCATATGAATAATCAATGACACAACCTTGCTTTTTCAAAGTCATTTTATGATTTTCGTAAAACTCTTTCGAACTTAAATCAAATTTAACTTTAATATCGCTATTAATATTCTTAATATTTTTCCTTTTAGCGTGACTGAAATTATTAAATACCGTTTCCAAATCACTAATATCATCAATTAAATATGTATATCTTGTTGTTTGTTCATAGCCCTTCCAGTAAAAAGGCAACCAATTAGTCACTGAATAATGAAAGTTTTGTTGGTAAAACACTATATTTAGCTTTTCTAACTGATTAATTATTTTATACACAATATCTTTTTCATATGATAATCTTTTTTCATATTTCTGATTATTAGGATATTTTATATAAATTCCATTTGTTTGAGTCAATTTAGGTTGAGTTATATATTTTAATCCATATTTCTGTTTAATATATATAGGCATTGAGGCAACTATTTTATCACCACTTTCCACAATTAAAACATCCCAATTATTTTCACCACAAACTGCATCCATCCACCAATCTTTTGAAAAAATGGGTATACTCATTTCAGACTTAGAAAATTGTCTATACTTATCTTTTAGAATCATTAAATACCTCTTTCCTTAATTTTCGAAGAACATCTTTTATGTCTTCAGGCATATAAGAAATTAATCTATACAAAAAACCTGGAGTTTTTACATATAATAAAAGTGCTTTATAAATACCCCTTTCTGAATATGCCTTAAAAAAGTCATCTCTACCCTCAATATACTTTTTAGGATGAAGTAATACACTATTTCCATGTATTGCATCAACAGTCGGTACCACTTTTACTAACATCAAAGTTGATAGACGATTACAATAATTTAAACCCTTTTCAGTTACCGGAAAAATAACAGAAACTCCATCTTTGCATAAAATATTAGGATGCTTTTTTTCTATACCCCAAAAATCACCAATTACAATATCTGAAACTCTTTTATCACTAGCATAATTACAATTTATACAACACTTTCGTAAAAATAATCCATTTAAAAACCCATTAGTATAAAGGTCAAATCGTGTAGAATAGCTTTTTCCATTTTCGAACTTTATTGTAGTCAGGAAATCTTTCCAACTTCCTAAGAACCTCTTTTTACTTCTAAAAGTAAAGCCAACAATTTTTCTGCCAGCTTTTTTTTCATACTCTTTGATATAATTAGCAAAAACACCTGGGCTGCCAACACCGTGGCAGATAATTTCAATACAAGTCAGTCTGTCATAACTTCGTCCTAAATAATTTCGTAATCCTGCTATTTGGCATGGTGTGCCAGAAAAAACCACAGATTGACCTGCTTGTAAATATTTTTTTGCTTCTACATAACTATTTCCTATATGACTCTGTACATACTTAGATTTTAATAATTTTTTAAATTCCAAATCATTTCTAGTTGCATAGTGATAAACAAATAAGTCGTCATTATAAGCTGCACCGTATACAATACTACCTTTATCGGCAACGGAAACAATAGCACTAAAAGCTCCACCAGAAGAACTGTTAAGCAAGACAGAGTTATCTTTATGTGTCGCTGCAAGGCAATTTTCGGGTAAAGGTTCACGTTTAAAACTCTGTTGTCCACATTCTGGACAAACAATACCACACTTACCACATTCTGTACAAAAATCACTGTTGATTTCTGGATAAAGAAAACCTTCTTTATCTCTTACCATAGATATAGCACTAAATTGACATGATTGCACACATGCTTCACAACCAGTGCATAAATTCGGATTTTCTTTAATAACACAAAAAGACATTACATATCCTCCATTTATATATCCAATAGGGAATCCTTAATATACTGCTTTGACTCATTTCGATATTTAGCAAGCTTTTTGTTTGCTTTTTCAAAATTTGGTACTATTAAGTCAATTTTTTCATCACTGCTATTTGTATAAATACGGTTATCTAATTCGACAGATTCTAGAAAGTCAACAATTCGAGAATTTGTATCAGTATTAACATCGCCTTGTATAAATGAGAAAAAAGGTTTGTTGAAATTTACAGAAAAAGCTGTTCCATGAAAAGATGTCGTCACTACATAAGATGCATTTAAAAACAAACCGACCCACTCTTCAGGACTTGGAATAGCGGTTGCACCATCTCTCAACATAGAGACAAAACCGCGTGATATATATATTACTTTCATACCAGTTTGTTTTTTTAATTTATCTAAAAATGATTGCACAACTTTATCATGTCGTAAAACATAAGCTAAAATATAAGGTTTAGAAACATTTGGAATTACAGCAATCTCACCCCACTGATTACTAGTAAGTAGTAATGTTGGATCTAAAACAACCTGCGCTTCCTTGTTTGAACATTTCTTCACAATATTCAAGCCACTTTTTTCACGTACAGAAATTCTGTCAATCTCACTCAGCATTTTGCTATAAAAGTTTACGTCCTTCTCAGCTATTGTATTTTTACCAAAACTAGCAGCATAAGAAAATTTTTGAGCTTTATTATAAACGAATGAGAGAAAATAAGCAGAATCATAACGAACCATACTAGCATTCCAAACTTGATCACTTCCACAAATAAAGTAGTCATATTCACCATTAAGTGTCTTTAGTTCTTCATGTGTATGATACATTCTAGTGATGTTAAGATATTTATTTGAAAATAAAATAAACTTTTTCTTCACATATGCATTATACGGAAAGGATATGAGTTTATACAAATATCCTCCGAAATTTAGATCTTTATTTCTTCCAAAAATTGAATCAAATTTAAGTTTTTCCGGATTAGAATAATTTATAATTTGATACTCATGTCCAAGACTTGTCATGTATTCTTTTAGTGCATAAGTTTGCAAAACTGCCCCGTAATTTGATGAATTATGAAAAGTAATACAAGCAATTTTCATAAATATCCTCCTTAAATAATAGCAATATAACTTCTATATTAGTCATAAAATTGTTTAGCAGATAATTCTTTTACATTAACAATTGGAATAAAGCAAAGCCATTTAACATTAATGCTCTTTATAGGAATAAACCCACATTTATAGAATACTTTCATTGATTGTGGCTTAGCTGGAAGCACCATTGTGTAAATATCCTTTTCAAATAAGTAGTTGCAAATAGTCGCTATAAGTTTTTGTGCAACATTATTTCCTCGTTCTGATGGAATAGTAAATAAGCGAGAAATATATGCACTGTCAGTTGGCAAATCAGTTTTCCAAGCCTTCAAATAGCTTAAACTAACATTAGTTAATTGAACCCAAGCTCGAGCTACATATCTTTGATTAATATATCCGTAAAAACACAGTTCACCTTTTTTCAAAAGATCTGTATATAAAGAAAGTTGCTTATCTTGTTCTGCTGTTAATAAATCAGCAAGTTCATGTGATTTAGTTATTCTTTTAATTTCTACCTTACTGCAAATCTCAGGAATTGGAATTCCTGCTTTCCTTTTAAGTAACCAAATTGTATGATTTGAAAACAAATATGGCTTAACTCTAATCCATAACTTTTGTATTAACACAATATCACAACCTCATTCAACATTCTATAATTCGTTTATACTTAATTCTTTTGTTCTAATAGACTTATCTCTACTAATCAATTTAATTATTTTATAACTTATTTCATAATAAGTAATTTTATTTTATTTAGATCTTAATAATAACTCAACTTAAATAATAGTCAATCTATAAACACATACTATATATTAATAATAATTTTAAATTAAAATAAATAATAATATTTTATTTTTTATAACTCTTCATATAGCTTTAACAATTTTTGTTCCTCATTACTCCAATTGAACCTTTCCTTAACAGCTCTTCGACCTTCCTGTCCCATTTTTGTAGCAACATCAATGTTGTCAAGTAAATATTGTATCTTTTCTGCTATCCCATTAATATCCTCTGGGTCTACCAATATACCAAATTTATAATGTTTTAATACTTCTCTTGCGTAAGGATAATCCGAAATTATTATTGGCAAGCCCATAGACATATATTCATATACTTTTGTAGCAAAATTATCTGCCTTATTATATTGACCAATATTTAAAATTGTACAAATACCAATTAAACTTTTACTATATATTTCTAACACATTTTGACGATTTACGTACCCTTTATAATCAACACATGAAAACTCTATCATATTTTTAATGCCAATGAAATATTCATTAGATATAAACTGTCCACCAAGAACTAAACTTGCTTTAACTTTATATGCTGCTTTAATTAAATGAGTTATTCCTCTACTATATGACAATCCTCCAACATAGCAAATTGTTCTTTCACTTTTAATTGACCTACTATCGAACTTACTATATAATTCGTCTAAAATTGGAAAATTATCAATAAAAACTGTTTTATTAGCTCTATTTTCAAAAGGATTTATGTTATCAAATGTACATGGAAATATTACTGCATCAATATTTTTAGCAGAATAAGTTTCATAAATTTTATAAAGTTTAGAAATAAGTCTTCTTAAAATTTTAGGTATATAACCTTTTTCTTTAATCTGCATTGTATAATTTTCATGAGAATCAAATATTACCTTTTTCCCAATTCTTTTTAATCTGTTCCCTAAAGGTAATAATTCCGGGTCATGAAAATGGTAAATATCTGCTTCAGCATCAATTGCTTTTTTAAGAATAAATTTTCGCGAATATAATATTCGTTCAATTCTATTCTTATACTTATACTTAGTTGAAATTATTTTAATATTATCAATTATTTCATCATCATCACTATCATTAACAATCAATGTAACATCATATCCATTATTAGCTAATGACTTACATTCTTTTTCAAAAATTCTTACATCATATCTATTATGAGCACTAGTTATATGGCAGACTTTTAATGTTTTTTGATTTTTATTCGTCATAAGCTATACTCCCATTCAATTACAAACTCCTTTGATTAAGAAATTATTAATCATTTGACTAACATGTGTAATATCTTCTTCGCTTAGATATGGATGCATTGGCAATGACAACACAGTATCACAAAGTTCATTCGTCACTTCAAAGTAATTATCATCATAATTATACTCTGTAAATGCTCCTTGTTTATGCATCGGTTTAACATAATACACCATACTCGGTATACTTGCATCTTTTAATTTAGCTTGTAGAATTTCTCTCTCTTCTTTATTTTTAAGTTTAATAGTGTATTGAGCAAAACTTGATGCATACCCTTCAGGTATTACCGGTGTTTCAACTATTCCTTTTAATTTTTCGGTATAAAGTCTATATACTCTATTAACATCTTCAAGTTCATGGTCTATAAAAGCAGTAAGTTTTACATTCAGCACCGCTGCTTGAATCGAATCGAGCCTTGAATTTACTCCAATTCTAACATTATCATATTTATTGTCACCTTTACCATGAACTTTGAATGAATTTAAAAGTTCTGCTAAATTAGCATCGTTAGTAAATATAGCTCCACCATCTCCATAACAACCTAATGGTTTAGCAGGAAAGAAAGATGTCGTTGCAGCATCACCAAAGCTACAAGCTTTCTTGCCATTTATACTTCCACCAAAGCCTTGAGCAGCATCTTCAAGCACTCTAAGGTTATATTTTTTTGCAATTCTATCTATTTCAATATAATCTGCCGGAAGACCAAATAAATCTACCGGAATTATAACCTTTGGAATTAGTTTGCCTTCTTCTTTTACTTTATTTATTGTTTTTTCAAGTTTAACTGTGTCAATATTGAATGTATCTTTATCTACATCAACAAATATAGGGGTAGCACCTCTAAATGATACAATTTCTCCCGTTGAAAAGAATGTAAAATCAGGAACAAAGACAGCATCTCCTTCTTTTATATTCCATGCCATCATAATTAATGTCATTGCTTCAGTTCCGTTGGCACAGGAAATACAATGTTTAACACCTACATATTCAGCTAATCTCTGTTCAAGAGTATTTACTTCTTTTCCACCAATAAAATTTGCGTTGTTTATAACTTCCTGAATGGCTGAATCAATCTCAGTTTTGTATTTATTGTATTGAGCTTTTAAATCTCTAAATTCCATAGTCTTCACTCCTCTCAAATTACTTTTCTATTAGTTCACTATTTTCTATTGTATACTCCCTGCCACACTCATTACATTTATTGTTTTCCTTTAATGGAACACCACATTCACAAACCCAACCGATTTGTTTTGCAGGTACTCCTGCCATCAGAGCATATGCTGGTACATCTTTTGTTACTACTGCTCCCGAAGCAATCATAGCCCATTCTCCTATGGTGTTTCCGCATACTATAGTTGCATTAGCACCAATAGAAGCTCCATATTTAACTAAAGTTTTTTTATACCCTGCAGTTCCTTTAGGATATTTACTTCTTGGAGTCAAATCATTTGTAAAAACCATAGATGGTCCACAGAAAACATAATCTTCAAGTTCTACGCCTTCATACACAGATACATTGTTTTGGATCTTAACACCATTACCAATCTTAACATTGTTAGATACATTTACATTTTGACCCAAAGAACACTTTTCACCTATCTGAGCACCTTTATGAATATGGCAGAAATGCCATACTTTAGTTCCTTCACCTATCGTTACATCATCATCTATATAACTGCTCTCATGCACAAAGTAACTCATCTGTTGAACCTTCCCTTAAAATCTAATGTACTACATTTATTAAGTGGTAATTTTACACTCTTGCCTTCTGCTGCAGATTTATATATAGCTAAAACAAGCTCAAGTGCATTTCTTCCATCAACTGCGGTTACATAAGGTTGTCTATCATTAATAATTGCATCAATTACATCTGTATAGAGTGGATTATGTCCATATCCATAAACATTTGGGGGATTTTCATGATACTTCTCTTTTACTTCTTCCGGGTCATCTAATTTATCTTCAAACTGCCATTCTTCTATCAAGTTAACTGATTTGCCACCAGCTTTTACTGTTCCTTTTTCACCAAAAATATATAGAGTTTCTTCAAGATTTTTAGGATATATATTTGTCGTACCTTCAATAATTCCATAACTACCATTTGCAAATTTTACTAATGCCATTCCTAAGTCTTCAGCATCAATAAATCCGTGAATCAAGTTATCAGTCATACCCATTACTTCCGTAATTTTATCACCCATCATCCATCTAAGAAGATCAATATTATGAATACATTGATTCATTAGTGCTCCTCCATCTTGTTCCCATGTACCTCGCCATGGAGCTTGTTTATAGTAGTCCTCTCCTCTATTCCACCTAATATGTGCAGTACCATGCATTAATTTACCAAAACGATTATCTTCAACTGCTTCTCTGATCTTTTGTACTGACTTATTAAAACGGTTTTGATGGCATGCACTTACCTTAATATTCTTTTCGTTGGCTTTTTTTATAATTAAATCTGCTTCTTCAAGTGATAATGCAATAGGTTTTTCTATAATCAAATTGGCTCCAGCCTCAATACAATCCAAAGCAATATAACCATGTTTTCCACTTTCAGTACAAATAGCAACTAACTCAGGTTTTTCAGCTTGAAGCATTTCTCTATAGTCAACATATTTCTTCGTTGTTATTGGAAGATTAAACTTTTCAATTGAATCATCCATTTTTGATTCTTCTATATCACACAATGCTATTATTTGCAATTTGTTCTCAATTGCTGCAGCTATATGATTAGGTGAAATTCTTCCACATCCGATTATAGCATATTTTAAACTCAATGTAAGTACCTCCTATAACAATTCAATGTTTTCTCTTGTTTCAATATTTTTCATAGCATTCTTGGTATCAAACACTACTTTTGAATGTTTTTGTACAAATTCATAATCAACATTTGTATGAGCAGTAGTGATAATTACAAGGTCAGCACCCTCAATTAGTTCAACTGTTAATTTAGATTCACCTTTTTTAATTTCGTCCTTTTCACGATATTCAGAAACAAATGGATCGAAGTATACAACTTCTGCACCCTCTTTTTCCAACTCTTCTATTAGTCTAATAGCAGGACTTTCTCTATAATCATCAATATCTTGCTTATAGGCAACTCCTAACATAAGGATCTTAGAGCCATTCATTGCCTTCTTAAATCTATTTAAAATCTTACTCGCTCTTTCAGCGCAATACTCAGGCATCCTATCATTCACCATCATCGATGACTCAATCATTGATGTATGGAAACCATATTCCCTAGCCTTCCAAGATAAATAATATGGATCAAGCGGTATGCAGTGTCCACCAAGACCAGGTCCCGGGTAGAATGCTTGAAAACCATAAGGTTTTGATTTTGCTGCATCTATAACTTCCCAAAAGTTAATACCCATTTTATTACTAAGAATAGCAAGTTCATTGACAAGACCAATATTAATATTTCTATAAGTATTTTCAAGAATCTTTTCCATTTCAGCTACTGCCGGAGATGATACTCTATGAATTGGAGCTTGCAAAATTGCTTCATAAAGAGCTGCTGCAACATCTGTACATTCAGGTGTAATACCACCTACAACTTTAGGTGTATTTTTTGTTTTATAAATTAAATTACCCGGATCTACTCTTTCTGGAGAAAAAGCTAAATAAAAGTCTTCTCCACATTTTAGTCCGGATTTTTCAAGAATAGGTTTTAGAAGTTCTTCGGTTGTGCCAGGATAAGTAGTTGATTCAAGTACAATCAGCATATCTTTATGCATATACGGAACTATACTTTCTGCTGATGATTTCACATAGCTGATATCCGGTTGCTGATGCTTATCTAAAGGTGTTGGAACGCAAATACAAACACAATCAGCTGATGCAACTTGAGCAAAGTCTGTGGTAGCAGATAAAAAACCAGATTTAACTATATTTTCAAGGTCTTCATTAACAACGTCCCCAATATAATTTTTACCTGAGTTAACCATTTCAACTTTAGATATCTGTACATCAAATCCAATAGTTTTATATCCTGCTTTTGCTTTTTCAACAGCTAATGGAAGCCCTACATAACCTAATCCTACGACACCAAGCATAGCTGTTTTGTTCAATAATTTTTCCTTAATGCTATTCATTAATCTGACCTCCGTTAACTATTGTTTCACATATTCTTTTAGTAGCATTACCGTCACCAAAAGAATTTGGTTGTTGATATTGTAAACAAGTTAATTTATTTTTAACCTTTAATGAAATTTCTTTTATAGCTATATGACTTAAAACATTCCAATCATTTTGCAGAGTTTCAACCCATTCGATCTGGTCTCTTAAAGTAGTACATGGAGTTTTAAGAAAATATGCTTCTTTTTGTAATCCTCCAGAATCTGTTATGTAGGCATTGTATGTTAAATATAGCATTAATAAGTATCCAACAGGGTTGATAATAACAGTATTCTTAAAGTTTATCCATAAATTCTCAATTAATTTCCTTGTTCGAGGGTGTAGTGGTAGCAATACTGGATTATCTTCATTTTCTAATGTCTTGAAAATTGTGACTAACTTTTCTAAAGTGTCAATATTTTCTGCTCGACAGATAATTGCAAGTATGAACTAAAATTTATTCGTTATTTTTCTAAACTCTTTTGAAAATGGTGCTGCCTTATAAATTGAGGTCTTGCACCTATTATAGTTAATAATATCATTATTAACTGCTACTAAAATAATTTATATAATATTTATTGCGGTAATTCTTATAAGATACCTAATTGATATTCATAGGATATCACAAATGTTCATATGTTTTGTGTAAAAAGGTCTATTATCTTATTATAATATTTTATAGCTATATTTTTATAGCTGTGATTTTCTTCTACCCAAGCTTTCCCACGGGACCCATAAAGATTTCTTTCGTCACGTTTCATTTCTTTGAATGACAATATAGCTTCAATAATTGCGTTAACTTCTCCAGAAGGTACAAATATACCACTATTCGCTTCATTTAACATTGATTGATATCCTGAATAAGATGCTACTACTGGTTTTCCTGCCATCATATAATCTATAATTTTATTCATTGATTGCCCGTATTCCCAGATTTTCGAATCATGAGTTGATAAATATAGTAAATCGCATTTACTTAAAAAGTAAGGGATTTCTTTTTGAGGAATTTTAAGCCCTATCCTTACATTATTTAGTCCAGATAATTTTTCTATATATTTTTCCTTTAAATCTCCATCACCAACCATAATGAAGAAGATGTCCTTGTATTGAGACATTTTTATTATGGCTTCCACAAAAGCATTAAGTGCATTCGAAATGCCCATACTACCTGCATATCCTACAATAAATTTATCATCTTCTGGAAATAAATAATCAACAGATGATGTTTGTAATAAATTATTAGACCAAATTTCATGTATTCCCAATGGAGAATGAAAAATTTCTTTATCACTTTTTATTAATTTATTAACATGTGCTTTTAAATTAGGCATTGTACCTACTATTAAGTCGGCATTCTTATAACCAATTTTTTCAATTAAACCAAGAAAAACAACTACTGGATTCCACTTACTAACACCAAACTCTTCCGTTAATGTAAGTGGATGGATATCTCTTATTTCAAATACTAATTTACACTTATAGATTAACTTAAGATAAATGCCATATATAATTGTCAATAACGATAGGGAGGAAATTATTACCACATCTGGCTTTTTTAAATTTGAGCGATTAAATCTAAATAACTTCCATTCAAAATCTATCCAACTTATAAATCTATGCAAAGATGCACTCTGAGAATACTTATGAGTTTTAATCCACATATGCAATAAATCATTATATTTTTCATAATTATAGGTTTTATTTGTAGTTGGATATTGTGCAAGATGATTCGAATCAGAGCTAATCAATATAACCTCCAAATCCATATTACTGAATTCTTGTGCGACATAAAACAAACGAGCTCCAACTCCATATTTAGGAGGAGATGCATATTTTGAAATACACCATAATACCTTCTTATTTTCCATCAAAATCCTCCTTTACCTATCTTTATACATTAGGTATTTAATATTCTAAATTATTTATACTTAAATCAAATCAATTATCAATTTCACAAACCCATATAAAACTATTCATCAATAGAATATAGTTTAGGTATATTATTTATCACGTTTATAACTTCTGAAAAATCCATATTTAGGGTATCTAAATACCAACGAATATTTTGATAACGTGGTCTGTTTTCATCTTTTACTAGTTCTAATGCTTCTTCTCGGGTTATTTGACCTTCTCTAATTTGATTGCTTCTAAAAGTATCATGCTCTGTAAATCCTGCTACAGTATAATATATATAGTTATAAAATGCTGCGGTACCGTCACCAATACGCCAAGTAGTGTTGGTATCTGGAGCCAATTCCCAACCATACTGACTTAATGTACCATCTATGACTTGTTCATCCCACTGCCAATAATCAAAAACATGAAAGTAATCTCTTTTCTTAGTAATACTGCGATAATACTCACCAGATAGTGTATCCCACAATGAACTATTAAAGTAACTTGGACTTTTCAACATCGCCTTAAATCTGAGATATTGATATCTCAATTGATTATAATAACCGGGCAAGTAGACCCTTTTTTCTTCAAAATCAGGTTTTATTCCCAGGAAACCTGATTTAAAATGAGTTACTTCAAGAGGATTAACTCCCCATAGATTTAAGTCAATGCCTGTTTGTTTCTTAACCGTTTCAACATATTTAAAGAAATGTTTATCTCCAGCTGTTAATATACTGATCATTCCAAGATGGGGAGACTTTAACCACGCCCTTAAATTTTTAACAATGTTTTGTCGTTTTTTTTCAATATCTGCAGCTACTATTATATTTTCTACTCCTAATTTTGAACACATCCTACTGATATTTCTTCTACCTATATCAGTAACCATACCCCAATCATAAGTATAAGTGATAGGCGTCATTTGTAATTCATTGACAATCAAGTGTAAACTATAACAGCTATCCCTACCACCTGAAAATGGGACAATGCAATCAGGTTCATTTTTTCGTCGATATGGTTTAACTAACTCGAACAACTCCTCTTTAGGCTTTGGCGTGTTGCGAGGTTTGTAATTACGGCAGTAATTGCAGACTCCATCAGAATCAAACGAAATAAAAGGCATTGTTTCAGGTAAAAGACATTTTGTGCAACGTTTAATTTTAGGTTGCTGAAACTGAAGCATAGCTTCTTCTGATGCTATATTTTTAAAAGTAGGGATAAGATTATTAGTTCTCCTTTTTTTATCATCTGTAACAAATATATTTTCAGATTCTGGTATATCAATTAACAATCCTTCTCTCCATATCTGTTTGATATCATTGCACTCAATCTTTTTTAAAGGATAACATTCAGAAGCAAAATAAAAATCCTCTTCATTTTTACCAACATATAAGCTACCATTATTTGAGAAAAACAATGCCTTACCTAATTTAGGTATTGCTATAACAGCAGATACTGTTCCTTGACAAATTGATAAAATTCTATTAGATAAATCTTTTAATTCGCCACCTTCTTCTATATGCTTTATTGTAATGGCTATGATTACTTCAGTATCAATTTGGAATTTTCGTTCCATATTGAGCGTTTTCCATATTTCTTCTTCATTAACAATTATACCATTATGAATAACAAATATCCCGTCTCGGACAACCGGCTGATTATCATATAGCCCATTAGTAATTAGGCGGCTATGTCCCATAACTACATGTGAATCATAACATTTTTCTTTTTCAATAATCCTCATAACATTGTAATCAGCACGAGTTATTTTGTAGTCGTTCCCATTATGGTATACCAAACCACTTGAATCAATTCCACGTTGACGACTGTGTAAAGCAAGTATATTTAAATGACTTTTTCTAATTTTATTTTTCGATATAATTCCGAAAATTCCACACATTTAATCAATTCCTCCAGTGTTTGAAAACTCTCATCTCATTATTGCAGTATTTATAAATACTAATTATATAATTTCCTAATTATCCTTAGTTATATTTTCATTACTAATATAGCATTCTATATCTTTACTCTTCTCACTGGAACACCTACATATGTCCCTGGTTCAGCGATATGTTTAACCACCACTGCCCCAGCACCCAATTTACAGTCACTGCAGATATTCACGTTATTGCTTATTATACTTCCTATGCCTATCCAACTACCTTTACCTACTCTGACTGTTCCAGCCAATTTAACTCCAGGAGAAATGTGGACATAATCGTCAATAATATTATCATGATCCAAGCTGCTACTTGTATTAATAATGCATCCTTTACCTATTATAGTTGAACTGTTGATAACTACACCAGCCATCACTACTGTACCTAATCCAATCTCAACATCCTTACCGATGACAGCGCTTGGATGAATTAAACTTGCCACAGTTAATCCTTCATCTATTAACTTCTCTTGAATTTTCTCCCTTGTAATATTGTTTCCAATTGCTACAAAAAAGGCAGCTTCATTTTTGAATATAATTGCATCAACAGTCTTACCAATAACTTCAAATCCTGAACAATTCGATATAGACTCATCATCGTCTAAGAATGCTATGCTTCGCCACTTATTCATTTTTATTGCTATATCAGCAACAACTTTTCCATGTCCACTTGCACCAATAATTAATAATTTATCTTTCATAGTCATGGCATTTCTCTCCAAAGTAATTATATTCTGTTTGAAAAAGATGTTATTTAACTTTACTCCCTTTAAACGGTTCCATAGTAACTGAAGTGTCTGAGTTAATACCTTCTCTTACAAAAACTTTCTTTATAGTAAGTAATATAATTTTCCAATCTTTAATGAAACTTATATTATCTAAATATTCAATATCTAAATCGAATTTATCCTCCCAACTGATAGCATTTCGACCGTTAACTTGAGCTAGTCCAGTTAAGCCGGGTTTAACTTCATGTCTTCTCTTTTGATGCTCATTATATAGTGGTAAATACTGAATCAATAATGGTCTTGGACCTACTATACTCATATCACCTCTCAGAATATTAAACAGTTCCGGCATCTCATCTAAAGAGGTAGATCTAAGCATCATACCAAATTTAGTAAGTCTCACCGAATCTGGAAGAAGGTTACCGTTACTGTCTATTTCATCTGTCATTGTTCTAAACTTATACATAGTAAATATCTTCTCATTCTGCCCCGGTCTTTTTTGCTTAAACACAATTGGACTACCAAGCTTTACTCTGACAAGTATTGCTACAATTATAAGTAAAGGACTAAAAAAAACAATAGATATCAAAGCTAAAACAAAGTCCATCAGTCTTTTTATAAATCTTTTATAAATTCCACCTTTAGTCGGTGTTATCTTAAATATACTTGCATTCATCTACCACAGTCCCTTTATAATTCCACAGATTCTCTCAAGATCTTTGTCTGTGATCTTAGTATCACTCGGCAAGCAAACACCATTTTCAAAAAGTTTCTCGCTCACATCTCCACCGATATAGTCATACTTCTCAAAAAATGGCTGCATATGCATCGGTTTCCAGAGGGGTCTCGATTCGATATTCTCTTCTTCAAGCTTAACCATAACATCTATCGGTCGAACTTTTCCGCTCAATGTAATTACGCTAAGCCAGTAGTTAGGTTCATTCCATTCGTTAATCGGCATAAAATTGACACCTTCAAGGTAACCAAGCTCTCTTTTATAGTATTCAAATATATATTTCTTTTTAGTAATTCTTTGATCTAACACTTTAAGTTGACCTCTCCCAATTCCGGCCACAATATTACTCATACGGTAATTAAAACCTAATTCACTGTGCTGGTAATGCCTCGCCTGGTCTCTGGATTGAGTTGACCAAAATCTAACTTTTTTAATTTTTTCTTCATCATCAGAAACCAACATGCCACCGCCTGATGTAGTGATAATCTTATTACCATTAAAAGAAAATATTCCAAACTTGCCAAATGTTCCGGTATGTTTTCCTTTATAAAAAGTACCTAATGATTCTGCAGCATCTTCTATAATCGGTACATTAAATTTCTCACATATATCCATAATCTTGTCCATATTTGCAGAAAGACCATATAAATGCACAACTAAAACGGCCTTTACTCTATCGCCATATTTCTCAAAAGCCATTTTTAATGCAATAGGATCTATATTCCAAGTTTCATAATCGCTGTCTATAAAAACCGGCATTGCATTTTGATAGATGATGGGATTTGCAGTGGCTGAAAATGTCAAAGTTGGACAGAAAACTATATCACCTTGTCCAACACCTACTGACTTCAAAGCCATATGAATTGCTGCTGTTCCTGATGATAAAGCAGCTGCATGTTTTACCCCTACTTTATCTGCTAACTCTTTTTCAAATTCATTTACGTTAGCTCCTAATGGTGCTATCCAATTAGTTTCAAAAGCTTCATTAACATATTGCATTTCGTATCCTTCATCACTCATATGTGGTGAAGATAAATAAATTTTATTATTCATTATTTTATCCCTTCTTAGAGATTCTTCGCCTTCTAAGCACAATTAAATGATTTACATTTTTCATTAGTTGTTCTTTTATATGTTGGTACTACTTTCTCTAACAAAAATATGATTTTATTAAGATCATTGTTATATGATGCTTGCTCTAATTCCTTTATTAATTCAAACAGTTCATTTTCGTCAAATTTAGTAGGTCTTTCTATAAATATTTTCTCTATATTCGTTTTTATTTGATTTTTATCTTGACTAATGAGTAGTTCCTCATAAAGTTTTTCACCAGGTCTTAGTCCAGTATACTCTATGTTTATATCTATTTCAGGTTCTAAACCGGAAAGCTTGATTAAATTATATGCTAAATCCTTAATTTTAACCGGTTCTCCCATATCTAAAACAAATATTTCTCCGCCTTCAGCCATAGATGATGCTCTAAGAACTAATTGAACTGCTTCTGGTATAGTCATGAAATATCTTGTTATTTCTTCGTGGGTAACAGTTACAGGTCCGCCCTCTTTAATTTGTTCTTTGAATAACGGTATAACTGATCCATTACTACCAAGTACATTCCCAAAGCGCACAGCTACAAAATCTGTTTCACTATGATTGTTATATGATTGTATAATCATTTCAGCAATTCTTTTGGTTGCTCCCATAACATTAGTTGGGTTAACTGCTTTATCAGTTGATATTAGAACAAATTTTTCTACATTATGCTCATCAGCTGCCTGAACTACATTATAAGTACCTATAACATTGTTTTTTATTGCTTCTTCAGGGTTTTTTTCCATTAGTGGCACATGCTTGTGTGCAGCTGCATGAAATACTATATCAATATCATAAGATGAAAAAATTTGATTTAATTTATTTTTATCCCTGATAGAAGTTATTTCAACTTCTATATCCAGTGCATCACCATATTGTCTAATTAATTCTTGCTGTATCCCGTAGGCATTATTTTCATATATATCTAATACAATTAACTTCTTTGGATTATACGAAGATATTTGCCTACATAGCTCTGAACCTATTGATCCGCCTCCGCCGGTAACAAGAACCGTCTTTCCCTGAATATATTCTTTTGTTAATGTACAATCTAAGCTTATAGGTTCTCTACCAAGCAAATCTTCAACTTGAACTTCCCTTATTTTATCCATTATGTTTTTATTATTGGTTAATAAGCTATAAACTTCAGGTAATATCTTAAGCTTACATTTTGATTGAGCACATATATCTAATATACGCTTTTTGTTTTCTTTATCTATTGAAGGAATTGAAAGTATAATTTCATCAATATCAAATTTGTTGATCATTGCAGGTATTTTGTCTGTTGATGATACTATGGGAACTGAATTTATTGTTCTGCCAATTTTTGTTTTATCATCGTCGACAATACATTTTACCATATAATTATTTGGATTGTTTCTGTTGATTTCCTGTAATATTGCAGCAGTTGCCTGTCCGGCCCCAACTATCATTATATTTGTGTAATGACTAAGCTTTTTTGTACTTTTATCACCTATTATAAGTATTGCCCTATATACAATTCTGATTGCCAAAGTACAAAAGCTTGTTACAAAAAATGCTACTATATATACATAATATCTGACAAATATATTTAAAGATTTAGTTAAAATTAAAAATAATAAATTTGCTAAAATATTAGCTTGTAGACATTTAAAGATATCCTGTATTCCAGCATATCTCCAAATATTTTTATATACCCCCATCACAATAAATGTCACAATATATATAGTTGTATATATATACCATGTGTTTTCAAACCATTCAATTTTAGCAGAGTGAACACCGCTTATAATGTGAGGCGATAAAAAAGAAATTATAATTATAAATGTATCAATAAGAATAAGGATATACTTACGATATTTATTTAAAACTTTAAATATATTACTATATAAATTTGACATAAGTTCCCCCTGTCAACAACTAAATCATCTTGCTTTTCAATCTAATATTAATACTAATACCTAATCCAAGTATTAACCAAAACAATGGTGCTACACTCGTTACACTGTCATTAAACATGCCAGCAGATAAATAACCAATAATACTGATTAAACTTGAAGCTCCTATATATTTTTCCAATGAATCAAATACTATTTTACTGTATAATTTTAAGCTGCTAATAATATATATGCCCCATAATGCTAATAATGATAAAAGCGATACAACACCAGTATTTGCTGCAATTTGCAAATATAAATTATGAGGTTTGTCTATTACTGTATTTGCATCCATATATATATTTAATTTTTCAACGAAGTCATCTTGTGGAAAAGCCATAGGGTAATTATCAGCTCCAGCACCTATTATTATATAATTTTTTAATAAAGGTAATGTACGACTCCAAATATATCCTCTTCCAGACATAAAGCTTTCTAAACCATCTAAAGGACCAAATTTTTCGGCTATTATTGGATCTGTAATCCTTCCACCACTACCAAGAACTTTTATACCATTTTGAGCTATATAAAAATTAATTGCACCGTAATTCCAGTGTGTTGTTACTGAAACACCCGGATAATTTTCTGGTATAGTAATATTGTACAATTCCCAGTATTTATCAAAATCACTTAACAAAATTTTATTTCCTTTTGTTGTTAACTCTAATTCCTGCATATTTTCATCAAGAAAATATATTTTATCTTCAGCAACTTTCATATTTAATATTTGCCTGTTAGTTTTTATGGAAATAGTGTCTTGACCAATTTCAATAGCTTCAAATTTAAATGCAGTATCATTTATAGATTTTGTATTATTAATTTGTTCAACTATATTAAATGTTCTTAATCTGGTAAATAAGGCTCCATTTGATACGGTATTCAATCCAAATAATAAAACAATAAGTATAACAAATAAACTAAGCGATACTTTCCAGTGTTTTATAACTACTTTCCTAAACAACCATAAAACAAAAACACTAGCTACAGCAACTCCCAAATATCCTGCCCTTGAGTTACATCCAATCCATATAAATATCATTAATGCTACAGCTATTCCTGAAATAATCCTTTGTTTTTTAGTCTTTGCCCCTAATAGAAAAGCAACCGACAACGGCAACATCAACGTAGCAAAGCTACCAACAAAGTTGGTATTAAACAATGTTCCATATATAGTCTTTGGTCCAAAGGAAAATGATAAATCCTCAACAACTAAATTATTAGGTAAAATAAGAGATTTGCCTATTTCAGTTTTAAAAAAATCAAACCCAAAGTATTGTCCAACTCCTATTATTCCCTCAACTATCATAAGAAACAAAAATGCATTAACAAACAGATTTACATCTCTTTTGTTGTTAACAAAGTTTATTGTCAGGAATGTTAATAGAACATAGCTTAACAGTACAAACATTCCTTGATACATGTCCACAAAGCCCCATAGAGCTGTTGGTTTATCAATTGCAAACATAGTTGATATAATTACAAATATTGCATAAATTCCTAATGGTATATAGTATTGCTTTAAGTTTTTAAAGGGTAGCTTTTTTAGTAAAAAAAGTATAACATAGATGAATAGTGCAATTGTCGTTAGTACTACTACCCACCATGATTTCCAGTAACTAAAAAAATCTAAGTATTGTTGTTGGCCTGTCCAATATAAGCTTTGAGTCGTACCTGAGAGGTCAACGTATTTTGCATATACTATCAATGGTACAAAGCCTGCTATTAATAATAGTGGTAAAAAGTAAAATACTGATAGTTTCTTATTTTCATAATCTATAGTAATTGTATTCTTAATTTTATTTTCTTTATTTTCATTCTTATTTTTCACGTTATTACCCCGCAATTAATAGTCTATATTTGTCGTATAATATTGTAACACCTTACGTTGGATGTTGCAATGATTTTTAAAATTTAAATATGGAACATGTCACTTTTGATTGCCTAATATCCTATATATTCCCTAAGCAATTCCCTGTTTTTAGGCAGGTCAGGAATAAGTACTGCCATATAACGGATTGTAGCGGGAGTGAATGCTCCGTTTGCAGGTATGCGGTATGTTTCTATATCTGATACATCCATAAGCATGATATTCGTTACAAGTCCTAATATCTGTTTGCTTGTCAAATTGGTTGTAACAAGCGGCAAAATATCATCAGCTATATTTAGTAAAGTTTTTATGTTTGAATCCTTTAGCTTGTTAAATACTGAAACTAAAACTTTTCTTTGTCGTTCTGTTCGTTCATAATCATCATATCCGATATATCTGATTCTGGCATATTCTAAAGCCGTTTCCCCTGTTAGAGTATTTTTCCCAGACTTTAAATTTAGTCCGCTTTGCTTACTGAGATAATATGCCTCATCTCTATTTAAATCTATATCTACTCCGCCGATTTTATCTATTATTTTCTCAAAGCCGGCAAAATCTACTTCTATACATCCATCAATTCCTACATGAAAATTTTCTACTACGGTTTCAGTCAGAAGGTCCATCCCTCCAAAAGCATATGATGCATTAATTTTATTATCGGTATAGTTAGGTATCTTCACGTACATATCTCTCATTAGAGATGTCAATTTTATAGAATTGCTTTTTTTATTGACTGTTGCAATAATCATTGAATCAGATCTTGAGTTTTCTTCGCCGTTGCTTATATCTTTACCGATTAAGAGGATGTTAATTATATCCTTATGTGTCAATATGTCTGTATCTTTGTCTTCATCAATAAACATATCATAGTTGTCAACCCTTGGACCACTGTGCCTGCTTGTTACATTTTCACCAAGATAAGAATTGGTAATAGGTGGTTTTTCCTGATGGTTGATTTTTTTTAGCAATGAATTTATATGTAAACTGCTTATAACTAATATAATAATTAATATAGAAAAAATCACATACGATAGCTTTTTATTTTGTATAATTTTCTTAAATTTTAGCATCTTTCACTGTACCTTTACTTTTTGTCATTCTATTATTATATTATTATGGAGTTATATATTCAACAGTTTTTTAATTTATACCTAAGTATGTTTATTTAGTAAACAAGACCACAGGCAAGCCGTGGTCTTGTTAGTTTAGTTCAATTTACTCTTTTTTCACAATGAATTTATAGGTAGTGTCAGTATACACTATATTGCCTATTTGTGGACTTGATACTGTTAATTCAATTAAGTATTCACCATTTTCGGTTAAGTTGATATTTATTTGACCGTTTACTGCAGTTGAAGTAGTTACAACTGCTGTTGGTGAAGATATTTTAACATCAATTTTTGCATCTGCCGGTACTGTGATTGCTGTAATAGTAATGGCTGATGAGGTTGTAGTAAATATAGCTGATTCAGTGGTTATCGCTGATGGCGTTACAACCGAAATACTTGCTCCATTTCCATCAACTATTGTAAAGCTTGAAATTATTGCTGTGGATGTTGTTACCGCCGGTGGATTACCGCCACCATTGCCTCCGCCGCCACCGCCGCCACCGCCTTTTGGTGGTGTAGGTTGTGTAGGTGGTGTAGGAGTTTCAACTTTTACATATGCCCTATCAATAGTTACCAAAGCTTCTGCTCTTGATATGTATCTATCGGGTCTGAAGGTATTATCTTCATAGCCAATCATATATTTGGCTCTTGCTATAGCACCGACTCCACCCTTTGCCCAGGTTGCTATCTGGGAAGCATCATTGAAAATATTTACTCCTGAAGCATAATCATTTAAACCCTTAATCCTTGCAATAATTAATGCGGCTTCCTGCCTTGTAATTTTATTGTCGGGTCTCGCTGTATTGTCTTCATAACCGATTAAATATCCGGCTTTTACAGCTTTTTGTACTTCCGGATAATACCAATCATCTGAATCTACATCCTTGAAACTTATAGTAGCTTTTTCAGTGTATCCAAATGAATTGTTAACCATGGTCATAAATTCTGCTCTTGTAATTTGTGCATCCGGTCTGAACGAACCGTCCTCATATCCTTTTAATTTGTTTTCATCGAACCATTTTTGTATGGTTTTCTGAGCCCAATGTCCTGAATAATCAATCGCACCAAAAGCAAAATTTGGTATCATCAATGTAAGCATCATAACAACTACCAACATCAATGATATTCTTCTTTTTACCATTCCTAATCCTCCTTCTTATGTTTTATATAATCAATTATGTAATAATTGAAAATATCTATAGTAATAAAAAATGCTTTGCAATACTATAAGGTTCGCTAAAGCATAAACAAAGTTTAGGGTCATGAAGTAATTGGCAAAAATTGGTGCGACTTGCAATAAAAAAAACCTCCGTTTGCTTGAAGGTTTTTGATATAGAGAGATCCTTCGCTGGGCTCATAGTGACAAAAGAGCGCTCAGGATGACATAGTCACATTAATATATTCCTCTAACTCCTCCGGTGACAATGGTTTTGAGTAGTAGAAACCTTGTATCATATCGCAGTCAACTATTTTTAGAGTTTCAACCTGCTCTTTCATTTCTACTCCTTCTGCCACCACCTTTATACCGAGGCGGTGAGCTGCTTTGATTATACAATCAACTATAATTAACTTTTCATCCTTTATTATTATGTCTATGAAAACTTTATCTATTTTTAAATAATCGAATTTATCTGAATAGTCAACTAAGTTCTTTATTGAGTTGTATCCGATACCATAGTCATCCAGGGATAATTTTATGCCCATATTTTTAAGTTTTTTTAATGTCTCTGATGCGATTTCTTCGTCATTGATAATAGATCTTTCGGTTAATTCAAATTGTATGTTTTTCGGTTTAATATTTTTTTCTGTGATACAAGTTTTAACATAATCTATAAATGTTTCATCCGATAAATCTCTTGATGAAAGATTTATTGATACAGGTATTTCTATTCCTTTTTCTTCCCAAACCTTTATCTGCTCTGTTACATTTTCTATTACCCATTTTGTTATTTCATTGATAAAACCGGCATCTTCGGCTATTTTAATCAGTTCTAATATAGCCATGTTTTTATGTTCTGAATCATTCCACTTAAGCAATGCTTCAACGCTTACGATATTGTTGGTGTTAATACTAATAATAGGTTGATAATGTAAAGCAAACTTATTGTTTTTCAAAGCATGGTACAACGATACAAGATCTTGATAATATCTTTCTTTCTCGATTTCAGCATTTTTATCGTAAATAATTACATCATTATGTGATTTATCAAATTGTTTCAATGCCTTGTCCAACATTACCATAATGTTATTTATATCTGTAGCATGCTTTGGATAATTTACTATTCCACCTTTAACTACCGTGGAAATAGGTAAATTATTGATGTAAATCGGGTTTTTAGTGTGCTGAATAAATTTTTTAGCCAAATTATATGTTTCTTCTATGTTATAGTTTGGTATCATTACAGCTATTTTGCTTTCTGATACTGTATAAACAGTTGTATTATTAAAAATATCTTTTGCTATTTCATGTAATTTGATAAATGTTTTTATACTGATTTCAAAATCAACATATTGTTTAATCATTTCCATATTTTCAAAGTTGAATATTATTAACATAATGCTCGAATACTTTTTACTGTTAATGAGATCATTTAAATCAACTTTAAACTTGTTTGAATTATTGTAGCCGGTTACAATATCAGTATAAGCTTTATTTTTTTCCAATTCGTTAAATTTATTTACCTGTTCTGATAATTTGCCAACAATATAAACAATTACTAACGACATAACAATTCTAAAAATCCACATTATGACCGGTTGATTGGCATTTGTAGCTGCATAGGGCATGAAAGGTCCTACAGCTAAACCTGAAATGATTGCCACTATGTTGCCATATTTTATACCGAATTTTATTACTGTTATTAATATCGGAATATACAACATCTGAACAATTGAGGATGCTCCACCTGTGATATATACAAAAAAAGTCATTATAACGATTTGAAAGCCAATAAAGATAAACCATAATATCTTACTATCTTTTTCTTTAATATTTCCCATTAAATTTATTAAAATCTTATACATATATACGCCCCCTATATCTGCTGCTATATATTTCGGCAAATTCGACAAAAAGTTTGGGGTCTAAGCCAAATTCTCTTGCCAATTTGGTACAAGACCCCAATGTTTTATTTTATAATTTGCTTGCTGCTTCTTTATCTATAATAATTGTTACATCATCGTGCATTTGTAATATTGATGCCGGTACCTGAGGAGTTATTTTGCCGTTAACTGTTTTAGCTATTGCATCTGCTTTTTTAGCACCTGTTGCAATTAAAACTATTTTTTTAGCTGAAAGAATTGTTTTAACGCCCATTGTTACAGCTGTTGTTGGAACGTCTTCTAATTTTTCAAAGAATCTTGCATTGACTTCTATGGTATCTTGTGTCAATTCAACTTCATGAGTTAATGGTTCAAAGCACTCATCCGGCTCATTGAAGCCGATATGTCCGTTGTTGCCTATTCCTAAAAACATTATGTCCATAGGACCTTCTGCTTTTAATTTGTTTTCATATCTGATTGATTCTAAGTTTATATCTTCCGCCATACCGTTTGGTATGTTTATATGTTCGGGTTTTAAATTAACATGTGAGTACAGGTTAGCATTCATGAAATAATAGTAGCTTTGATCATTGTTTCTGTCTAATCCCATATATTCATCTAAATTAAATGTTTTTACATTTTCAAATGATACTTTTCCTTTTTTATATTCATCAACAACTATTTCGTACATTCCTATGGGTGAGCTGCCTGTCGGTAGACCTAACACTGCATTAGGTTTGTTTTTTACTGTGTTTAATAAGTATTCTGCTGCTGCAACGCTTACTTCTTGATAATTATTTTTAATAATTACTTCCATACTATTTTCCTTCCTTAATTATAGAATAGGGTTAGGGCATCTTTCGCTATCGCTCATGATGACATATATGTAGAATATCATTATTTTTGTTGTATTACAAATTATTTTTTTATGTTTAAAGTTAAAAACCATGGGTATATTATTAATACAACTTAAGTTAACTAAATCTTACAGCAACACAAAATCTATAAGTAATATGAGGACACGCTGCATAAGTATTATACGGGAGCATTTCAATATAAAAATTAAGAAAGCTCAAAGTTGCAGTCAAAGATGTATCAGATGAAAAAATAGATGTGTAAGAATTAGATAATAACAGTTGATTATATAGATGGATGTTGACGAAAGAGGTGATTCCGACAGACATGGAATTTGAAAGCCCAAATAAATAGCAGCAATTTTCGAATTGAAAAGAAAATTGCTGCTGTTTATTTTATAATTAAAAACTTTATTATTTTTATGAATGAATTATTTATTATATTGTTAACATACTAACTATTTTTACTTAAGTTCATATTGCTAAAAATTTTTACAATTTCATACCACAGAACTGATATAGCTGCAATACCTATGGCTATAAAGAACTGTGATAATGATAAAGGTGCAAGATTTAGAATTCTGTTAAGAGGTGTGTAAAGCATTAACAAAAGACCTGCAACAGTACCAATAATAACAGCCCACATAACTTTATCTTTAATTAGATATTTCATTGATTTAAATGCATTATCATAATTTGAGCTGTTTACTTGAACTAAAAACAAATTAGCAATCATTATAATACTAAGTCCCATTGTTCTTGCCAATTGTGCATTTTCAGGTTGTTGATTAATAAACATATAATATGTTCCGAAAGAAGCTATAAAAATAGCCAGCCCCTGTAAAATGCTTTTAGTCAATACTCCGGCTGTAAGAATTTTTTCCTTGGGGTTTCTTGGTTTTCGATCCATTATATTACTCTCAGCCGGCTGACGTTCTAAAACAATTGAACAAGTCGGATCAATTATAAGCTCTAAAAGCACAACATGCACAGGAAGCAATAAAAGACTTGCAGGATTAATATTTAAAAGAGGAGCAAACAGTGATGCAAAAGCAATAGGAATATGAATAGTAAATACATAACCTATAGCTTTTTTGATATTGTCATATATCCTTCTTCCATCTTCAATTGTATGAACGATTGTTGAAAAGTTATCATCCATCAAAATTAAATCAGCAGCTTCTCTTGCAACCTCAGAGCCTCGCTTACCCATAGCAATTCCTATGTCAGCATATTTCAATGCCGGAGCATCATTAACCCCATCACCTGTCATGGCAACTACTTCACCATTTTCTTTAAATGCTTTTACTATGCGCATTTTATGTTCCGGCAAAACTCTTGAAAAAATATTCACATCATGGACACGTTCTCCAAGCTCAGAATCGCTCATATTGTTAAGTTCATCACCTGTAATTATTTTATCGCTGTTTTTCATTCCGATTTGTTTTGCAATTGAACTTGCTGTGATTCCATTGTCACCGGTAATCATTACTACACGAACTCCTGCTTTATTACACATCTTTATATCTTCTTTCACAGATTCTCTTGGAGGATCAGCAAGACCAATTAAACCCAAGAAGGTTAAATTACAGTCTGTAATGTTATCAGGAATGTCAGAATCACTCTTTGGATTCATTGTACCGACAGCTATTACTCTTAACCCTATCTTTGACATTTCATTAATTTTATTTTCAATTTGTTTTATTTGTTCATCTGTTAATTTACATATGGTCAATATATTTTCAGGTGAACCTTTTGCTGCAATGACAATCCCTCCGTCATGTCGCCAAACATGACCCATCATTTTAAGTTCATTTGTAAATGCATATTCAGATATTAATTCTCCACCAAATAAATGGTCTTTTGAAATTCCAATGCTTTCACAATGTAAAAGCATTGCCTTTTCCATTGGGTCATATGCATCAGTTTCACAGCCAAGCCCCATAATTTCACATAATTTATAATTATCATCGTCTATTGCCCAAGTATCCTGAACTGCCATTTTGTTCATTGTAATCGTACCTGTTTTATCTACACAAAGAACTGATACAGCACCTAATGTTTCCACAGAAGTAAGCTTGTGAACAAGAGACTGTTTTTTGGCAAGACGCCATGCACCCATTGATAAAAACACTGTCAAAATAACAGGAAATTCTTCTGGTATCATTGCCATTGCTAATGTTATTCCTGATAATATACTTTCAATAATTCTATCAGTTAATTTATGATCGGGAATGTTGAAATAAGTTATAACTGTAACAAGAATAAATAAAACACCTGCTATTATTGCACACGTCTTCACAATGCTGTTTGTTTGCTTTTCTAACGGTGTTGGTCTGTCCGGAGCAGATGCTACATTAATGCCTATTTTACCATACTCTGTATTAGAACCTATTTTATCAACAAGTATTGCAGCACTTCCTTGTGTAACGAGAGTTCCTGCATAGCAGTAATCCTTGCGCCAATAATCAGTATTATTTTTATCAGCATTATCAACAGTCACTTTCCAAACTCCTATGGATTCACCTGTAAGCGATGATTCATCAACACAAAGGTCATTTGCTTTGACAACAATGCCATCAGCTGGAATTTTCACACCTTCATTAATTATCATCAAATCATTCGGAACTAAGTCTTCACTTAAAATTATCTGCTCTTTTGCATCTCGTATGACGGTTACGTGTGGAGCTGATAAGTCTTTGAGAGCATTTAATGTTTTGTCTGTTTTCCATTCCTGAATTATTTCTATACTGATGATACCAATTACAAAGATTAGCATAATTACACCATCTCGTGGTTCACCTAATATAAAATAGATGATAGATGCAACAATTAACAATAAAAACATCGGCTCTAAAACAATGTGAATGGCCTTGCTAATAAAGCTTTGTTTTTTTACAGTTGCCAGTTCGTTTTTTCCAAACTGTTCCTGCAACTTTTTGGCTTGCTCACTGGTCAAGCCTTCTAAATTTTGATTTTTTTGTTCTGTCATAATAAGTTACCTCCAGTTTTGCTTTTTAAGCATTATTAAGATAGCTCTATGGCATTGCAAATTTCTAATTTTATGTTTCAAATAAGTATAAAAAAACACACCCATGAAACATTTTACTGTCCCACAGATGTGTAAAATTCAATCTGTTGCTGTTTCCAGCCCAGCCCCACGAACATAATTGTTCATCGCCTGCTCAGTTTGTACCGTAGATTTATATGCAGTGCAAAGAGATTTTAATATTATAATATATGATAGTTATTTTGTCAAGTGTATCATTTACCATTTAAAAAGAAAAAAAATATTAATGAAATATAACTCAATTTAGCAAACCAAATTGTTCTATAATATTCACATTATTTTTTCTTATAAAAAAAGGATAATATCTATATTATCCTTTTTTAAAGACTTTATAATTTTCATTACTTTGAAAGTTCTTGTAATTTTTTAGCATTTTCCGAATCTGCTTTAATTGCACTTTCCCATCCTTTTTCATAAGCTAACTTAGAAAAGGCATCTGCAACATCTGATGGTAAAGTAAGTTCTTCCATGCCCGCTGCTTTTAATACATCATTTTCATCAGCAATTGCTTTTACATAGTATTCATTTGAAGCAGCTTCAACTTCTTTTCCTGCTTCCATAATAGCATTTTGCTGGTTTTCACTTAATTTGTTCCAAGCTTTGTCACTCATCATAATACACACGTCAACATTGTAGAAAGCAGGTTGGATTATATATTTAGATACTTCTTGCCATCCAAAATCCTTAACTCCAACACTTGGCCATCCGTAACCTTGTATTACATTACGTTCTAATGCTTGATATGCTTCGCCGGGAGCAGTGTTTACAACACCGGCACCTAATCCTTCTACGAAAGCTTGGTAAGCAGGAGTAGCTCTGATAGTCAAACCTTGGAAGTCTTCGATTTTCTTAATTTCATCTTTTGTATATAAATTATATGTCAACCCGTTTGTAGTTGCTGCAATATAATGAGAATTTAATTTTTCTTTATATAGTTTATTTACAAAATCAAATCCGCCTGTTTCTCTCAACTTCTCTGCATCAGTCAATTTCATTGCTTCCATTACAGGAACGTGAGAAACATTATAAGTATGTGATGTCCATGCAATATCAATTACGCCATTTCTCAGAGCTTCAACTAATTGGTATGTTGGTATTGTCTCCGGGCCTCCGCCCCATACAACTTCAACTGTACCGTTTGTTTTTTCGGATACTTTCTTTGCAAAATCGTCCATATTGAATAGAAGAGTATTGCCTTCAGCCCACGCAGATGTAACTGCAAGAGTTACTTTATTATCCGTTCCCCCGGAAGAGGTTTGTTCATTTTTTCCGCACCCGATTAAACCAAACATTAATGTGACAATCAATAAAAATATCAAGCTTTTCTTAAACATTTTCTTTCCTCCAAGTTTTTGTTTTTTTATATAATTTTAATTAATATAAGCTAGGCAACCAAGTAATAATTGGTGGAATTATTGCCATTATCAGTAACGCTAAAATATCCATAATAACGAATGGTATTGCTCCATCATACACATCACGCATGGTTACTTCCGGAGGCGAAACACCCTTCATGGTAAACAGTGCCAGTCCAACCGGCGGGGTAAGTTGACCGATCTGTAAGCATATCAGATAAAGAACTGCAAACCAAATTTGATCAACACCTAAGCTTATGATTACCGGCATCATAATAGGTAAAGTAATCATCATAATAGCTGTTTGTTCCATAAAGAAGCCAAGAGCTATGATAATTAAAAGCATTGTACTAACTATTATAAACGGAGATGCTGCCATTCCCATTATAGCTACAACAGCTTCTCTGCTTGCACCTGTCATTGCTAATATTTGGCTGAATCCGGCAGACCCTGCTATTATAATTAAAACCATAGCTGTTACTTTTAATGAATCAACCATTGTTTTGTAAACTAACTTCCAAGAAAACTTTCCGTAAAATATTGTTAGAATGTAAGAGCTTAATGCTCCAATTGCTGCTGCTTCTGTTGGTGTACCGATTCCTGTGAATATTATCCCCATTACCACAAAGAATATAAAGAATAAAGGTACAATATCCTTTAATGCTCCGATTAGCATTTCCTTCAAAGTAGAATCTTCCACTTCATATTGTGGTGCCAAATCAGGATTAATAGTACAAACCACCATAACGTAACCAATGTATATAACCATCAATAATACTCCGGGGAGTATTGCACCTATTAATATTTTACCTACTGAAATCCCTGCTATACTTCCTAGCAAAACTGCTAATGCACTTGGTGGTATTACCATAGCAAGAGCACCTGAAGCCATTATTGAGCCGGTTATTATTTTCTTTGAATAACCTCTTTTCAACATTTCAGGAAGCATAAGAGAACCGAACATTGCTGTGTTTGCCACAACAGAACCGGATAGTGCAGCAAATACACCACCACCAAGTAAAGTAATGATACTTAATCTTCCCGGGACCTTTTTTACGAACTTGGCCAGTGAGTCCAAAGTTCTTGATACTAATCCGGATTGATAAAAAACTTCACCCATTATCATAAAAAACGGTATAGGGGTCAGTGAAAACTGTGCCACCTGGTCATACATCCCCAATACAAGCTGACGAATTCCAAATGCACCTTGCATATTAAACATAATAGCGGAAGATACCATAATAAAACTGAAAGCTATAGGTAATCCAGTCAGCATTATAACTAAAAGGACTGAGAAAATTGATAATAATACTAAATACCACTCCACAAAAATCACCTCTCCTTAAACTGCTTTTTTAACATTTTTGTATTTCTTAAACTCATCATAATCGCTAAAGAAATTTCTTATGTATTGTATAGTGAGAAAGAACATACCTACTGGGATAACAATTGTGAGTAGCCACATTGGTGTTCCCATAGAATCCATTACTTTAATTTTGAAATTATAGTTATCAGTTACAACTAATAATCCAAAATAAAAAATACATGCACAAATAACAGTACCTACAACATTAACAATCATAGACAAGATATTATTAACTTTTGCCGGTAAAGCATTTGTTACTATATCTAAATTTATATGCCCTTTATTTTTTAATATCTGAGGCGATCCTAAGAATGTAATATATATCAAACTGTATGTCGAATACTCAACTAAGTTTGATAACGGCTTGTTAAATATAAATCTTGAAAAAGTTGAATAACATATTCCAAGCAGCAAGAAAGCCAATGATAGTGCTGCTATTCCTGAAAGAGCCGCAATGCAAATATCAATTACTCGATTAATTGTTTTCATATTTTATCACCCATTCTATCCTTTATTCTGCACAAAGTTTTTTAAGGTTTTCCCATTTCTCGTCAACATATTCCTGTAATTCTGCTATTTGCTCTTCACTGACATGTTTGAATTTTTTCATTGAATATAGATAATCCTTTAATGGAATCGGGTTCTTGACATCAATACTTAACTTATATTTTCCGTTTTCGAACTCATAAATCGGCATAAATCTTGATTGAACGCCTTTTCTGACTATATCAATGCTCTTTTCGGATTCATATCCCCAACCTGTTGCACAGCTGTTATATATATGAATATATGCTAGTCCATTCTTTACATTTTTCGCTTTTTCTATTTTCTTTATTAAGTCTGGCATATATGCCGGTGATGCTGTTGCCATATAAGGAATACCATGGGCTGCCATTATCAAAGGCATATCTTTTTTATGAGATGATTTACCGTGACCTTTTGTTCCTACCGGAGTAGTTGATGTCCATGATCCTAAAGATGTGGAACTGCTTCTTTGGAATCCGGTATTCATATAACCTTCATTATCATAACAAATATATATTATATTGTCTCCTCTTTCCGCAGCTCCTGATAATGCTTGGAAGCCGGCATCTAAAGATGCACCGTCCCCTGCAAATGCAACTGCATTCACATCTCTGCCTATACGTTCATAATATTTCTTTATTCCTGTAAGCATAGATGCAGTATTGTCAAGCAGTGGAAAGAAAACAGGAATTTTCATACCGGTTTTATCTGCCCAACCTACACTCTGTACTCCTCCCATACATCCCGGAGGAATTGCTACTATTGTATTAGGTCCTAATATTTGTAGTGCTGTTCTCATTGAAAGCTCAACATTACATCCTAAACAGGCAGTTATGCCAGGACCAACCATATCTTCATATGACGCCATTTTTTCTGCTATAGACATATTTATCTCCCCTTTCTGTTAATTAGCCAGTGGGCTTTATTTTCAATTTGCTTACTTTCTCCTGCTTTGATAACATTATCCAAAGCTTCAACCATCAGATCAGTTGTCAAATCTTCTCCGCCTAAGCCACCTATGAATGGTACTGTCGGAATTGGCTCTAAGCTGCTTATAGCTGACTTTATTTCTTGATAAACGATTCCTGTGTGCCAGCCAAAGCTCACGTTACGATCTATTACTCCTATTGCCTTTGCATCTTTCAGGAATTCCTTTACCTCTTCAACCGGGAATGGTCTGAGTGATCTTATTTTTATAAGTCCGCATTTAACACCTTTCTCCCTTGCCAAATCAACTGCTATTCTTGCAGATCCGGTCAAAGAACCTAATGTTACAAGAACATATTCGGCATCTTCCATTCTATATGGCTCAACAAGTCCAAAATAATCTCTGCCGAATTTTGCAGCAAATTCATCATTAACTTCCTTTATAACTCTTTTTGCATTATCCATAGCCGTCATATGAAGTTCTCTGTAATATTGCAGATAGTTTCCGGGTGTTAACGGGTCAACAGCCATTGGAGTTTCCGGATCAAGCTTCACATGAGTCGGTTTATATGATGGTAAAAATGCATTAACTTCTTCCTGTAACGGAACTTCTACACCTTCAGTCATATGTGATAAGTAGAATCCATCGTAACATATATTTATTGGCAATAAAACATCCTTATTTTCAGCGATCTTAAATGCCTGAATAGTCATATCTAAAATTTCTTGGTTATCTTCAACATAAATCTGTATCCATCCGGCATCTCTAACTGTAAGAGAATCTTGAGGTCCTCCCCAAACTGATTGAGGAGATATCATTTCTCTGTTTACAATATTCATTACTATGGGCAATCTCATTGTAGATGCTCTAAAGTATGGCTCATACATTAATGCCAGACCCTGTGATGAAGTAGCTGTGAATGTTCTTGCTCCGGCAAGGGAAGCACCTGTTAATACACTCATAGCTGAATGTTCTGATTCCGGCTCTACGATTGTTGAATCCATTACTCCATCTGCAACATATTGGCTAAAATGTTGTACTAACGGAGTTTGAGGTGTTATCGGATAAGCAGCTACCACTTCCGGTTTTGAAAGAAGTGCACCTATTGCTGCTGCATGGTTTCCATCTAAAACTTTAATATTTTTCATTTCTACTCCTGCTCCTCCTTAATAAATTCAATAGCTTTTGCAGGACATTCATGGATACATACGCCACATCCTTTACAAAATTCTAATTCAATATGATAATTTCCATCAATTAACTTAACAGAATTAGTTGGACAATACAATAAACACATTCCGCATTTTTTGCATTTATCCTGCTGTATTTCCGGTGGGTAAACCTTCCAGCTGCCGGTATTGATGATATTCAATTCCTTTCCTACAGCACATATAAAATCAGTTTTAGTCATGAATTATCCCTCCATTCACTTCTTCTATAACAACATTGTTATATCCAAACTCTAATGCCTTAAGATTTTTAGGTCCCCAGATCTCCTGAGTTTTCTCACTAACCTTATCAAAGCTTACCCAGTTTGTAGCTTTAATAAATGCACCAAGTACAATGGTATTCGGTAACAATCTGCCAAATATCTCCATTGATGCGGCATTTGCGTCTACATAAGCCACTTTAGTTATGTTCTTCGGGATTTCAATTCCTTCAATTGATTTGGTGTTAATAATCAGTATAGCGTTTTCTCTGGCACCGACAAATACATCTACACTATTAAGTAGTGTCGGATCAATCACCATTATACAATCCGGGTTGTATACTTGGTTTTTTTCCCTGATTTTCTTATCATCAATTCTTACAAAGGCACTAACCGGACCGCCTTTTTTTTCAAATCCAAAATAAGGGAAACAGGCACCATATTTACCATCTTGAACTGCGGCATAGACAATTATCTCAGATGTCGTAACAGCTCCTTGTCCACCTCTTCCATGAATTCGGATTTCCTTCATTATAAATCACTCTCCTTTACTTTTCTAACAGTTATTGAATGTAAAACTTTGTAATACTGTAAAATATTGTTTATTTATATAAAATGGTATGAAAACCACTTTAGTCGATAATGCAGTGAAGAATCTCCCTACTTATTGATAGATCACGAAGTTCGCATTGTTCATGATGGCCAAATACAAATTTGGTAACAAGTAATGTTTACAATTTGAACTATATATTCTATAATAAGTATCAACTTGTATTAAATTGGAGGTATTTCAATGCTTAATAAGTCGCTTTGGGTTATCGAAGACAAAAATATTCAAGAAAAAATTATGAAATATTCTAAAAACATTCGTTATTACAGCAAAGGCAACTTAATTTTTCAGCAAGAAGATAAGAGAGATTTCTTGTACTTCTTAACTGAGGGTAGAGTTAGGGTCAGTATTTCAAATTCTCATGGATCTGAAAAAACGCTCGCAATTCATGAGCCGGGCTCTTTTTTTGGAGAAACGGCATTTTTTGATGAATATCCAAGTTTTTCATGTGCCGAAGCACTTAAGGATTCTACCGTGGTTGCTTTAGATAAAGAGCAATTCACCAATATGATGAAGGATAACCCTGATCTTGTATTTCACGTTTTTGATTCTATGAGCAGAAAAATTCGGCTTTTATCATATCAAGTAGAATATCTTTCATTTTTAAAAATAGAAGAAAGATTAATAGCTCTGTTAATTACACTATTCTTAACTGTCGGTACAAAAAGTTCCGATAATAATATGTGTATAAAAAATTCATGCAAGCTGAAAAATTCATGTCGTAACGGTTATATCTTAGATTTAACAATTACCGACCAAGAAATCGGAGACATGATCAGTGCTCGCAGAGAAGCTATAACCAAAGCCATCAACAATTTAAAAAATCAAGGACTAATATGTAAAAACAAAAGAACCATCTGTTGTCCCGACCTCTCACTTTTGGAAGATATCCTTTCCAATTTGGATTGATCAAATACTGCATCTATATAATGACATGTTTTTTTTCATAAAACTGTGCTAATTAACACAGTTTTGTTTTTTGTACTATAATAAATTATTTATAGGTGGATTAAAATTGAACTCTGAAGGGAGAAAACATGTCTATGAAAAATTTATTATTGATTATGAATCTTGGCAGCACCTCAACTAAAGTAGCAATTTATAAAAATATGGAATGTCTTCATCAAGATACCATCCGTCATGATAAGGATGCTGTATTTCGTACAATAAACGATATTTGGGATCAGTATGATTTTAGAAAAAAGGTTATCACTGACTTTGTATCTCAATATAATTACAAACTATCAGACTTTGACTATATAGTATCCAGAGGAGCACCGGTCAAAGCTATGAACAGCGGAACTTACAGGATTAATGACGCTATGGTAAATGATGCAAAAAGCAGACAATATGGAAATCATCCATGTGGCGTAGGATGTGCAATTGCTTTAGATTTAGCTAAAGAATTAAATATAATTGCCTTAACCGTAGATGCACCTTGTATTGATGAATTCATACCTCAATCGAGATATACCGGGTGGAAGGATGTTTATCGTAAAAGTTTCTACCAGGCTTTGAATCAAAAATCCGTAGGAAGAAAATTAGCAAATGAGCTTGGCAAGAATTACAATGATATGAATGCAATAATAGTACATATGGGAGGCGGCATGTCCATAGCTGCACATCATAAGGGCAGGGTTGAAGATGTCAACAACGGCTTAGATGGCGATGGACCTATGGCTCCTGAAAGAGCCGGAACTTTACCTGCCGGTGAAGTGCTAAAGTATGCGTATTCAGGTAAATATACTTATGAACAGTTGTATAAAATGGTTAACGGTAAAGGCGGACTGTATCAACTGTTAGGAACTACGGAATGCAGAGATATCGAACAAATGATATCCAACGGAGACAATAACGCAAAAGAAGTATATGATGCTATGATTTATCAAATAGCAAAAAGCATTGGGGCTGCAGCAGTCACTCTTAAAGGTGAAGTTGATGCCATCGGCTTTACAGGAGGATTAGCTTACTCAAAATATATAATAGAGGAAATTTCTAAATGGTGTAGCTTTATTGCACCAATCCATTTATTCCCCGGGGAAAATGAAATTGAATCACTTGCTGAAGGTGCTTTGTTAGCAATAGAGGGTAAATGGACCATTCATCATTATGAATAAAAAAAACATAAGGGAGGAAAATTTTATGATTAAATCATTAGATGAAGCACTACATATAGTCGCTAATCGTCCAAAAAAAACAATAGCGGTTGCTCAAGCGGCTGACAATGATATACTGCAGGTTGCTGATATTGCAAGAAGGGAAAATATAGCAGATTTTATTTTTGTCGGAAACAAAGAAACAATTACTAAAATGATTGAAGATGGTAACTATGATCTCAAAGATGTAGAAATTATTGACACAGATAATGATGCTCTATGTGCTGCAAAAGTTGTTGAGTTAGTAAGGAAAGGTATTGCTGATATGCCTATGAAAGGTTTATTGGCAACAGCAACTTTTATGAGGGCGGTTTTAGATAAAGAAAAGGGATTACGTTCAGATAAACTGATATCTCAAATAACTGTAACAGATAACATTTCCGGAACCGGATTAAATTTTATAACCGATTGTGCAATGAATATTTCACCGGACCTTAATGCTAAAAAAGATATACTTCAAAATGCAGTTTATTTTGCAAAGAAGATTGGCTATGAATGCCCAAAGGTTGCAGTTTTAACGGCAGTAGAAGTTGTTAATCCGGCAATGCCCGAGACTGTAGATGCAGCAACATTAAGTAAGATGAATGACCGAGGCCAAATAAAGGGTTGTATAGTAGATGGTCCTTTTGCTCTTGACAATGCAATTTCTGTGGAATCAGCAATGCATAAAGGAGTAAAGGGTGAAGTTGCAGGTAATGCAGATATACTCTTAGTTTCTGATATTCGTATGGGAAATGTACTACATAAAGCAATAACATATTATGCTCACAAACGAGTTGGCTCAGTGATAATCGGCACAACAGTCCCGTTAGTTATGACATCACGTTCAGACTCGGTTGAAGATAAATTAATATCAATCGCGCTTTCAAGTTTCCTTTTAGATTAGAATCAAAACACAAATTGAATACCCTATATTTCGAAATGCTGACAATTTTACATTTGTCAGCATTTTTTTTAAACATTTGTTGAACTTGACGAAAAGTTATGATATATTGTTGTAGTGTTTGTTTTAAAAACACATGTGCATATTATGAAAACATTAAAGGAGGACGAAATGGAAATAATCAAATTAGGAATATTAGGTATGGGAACTGTAGCATCAGGACTTATAGATATAATTGAGTTTAACAATACTAAAATAGTCGGAACTTTAAACAAACAATTATCTATAAGTAAGGTTCTTGTAAAGGATGTAAGCAAAAAAAGAAATGTAAGTTTGCCCTTAGATACCTATACAACAGATGCTTATGAAATCATTAATAATAGTGATATTCAAGTCGTTGTTGAATTAATAGGAGGTATAAACCCCGCTTATGATTACATAAAAGCAGCTTTAAATAATAAAAAGCATGTCGTAACGGCTAATAAGGCACTTATTGCAACTCATGGTGATGAATTAGAGGAATTAGCCGTAAAAAACGGTGTTAATCTAATGTATGAAGCAAGTGTCGGAGGTGGAATTCCTATAATTAACACAATTACTGAAAATCTTTCAGCAAATGAATTTGAACAAATAACAGGAATTATTAACGGCACAACTAATTTTATTCTTACACAAATGACTGAAAACGGGCTGGAATATGACCAAGCTGTAAAGGAAGCGCAAAAATTGGGCTTTGCTGAGCAAGATCCTTCTTCCGATGTGGAGGGAGATGATGCTGCTTATAAAATAGCTATATTGTCTTCTATTGCCTTTGGACAAAGAATTAATATCAATGACATACCAAAGGAAGGAATTACAAAGATATCAAAAGAAGACATAAGCTACGCAAATGAATTAGGTTACAATATTAAACTTTTGGCTTCTGCGACTAAAACAAATGACGAAATTGAATTAAGGGTGCATCCTGCATTCATACCTTCAGGACATCCGTTATCAACCGTAAAAAATGAATTTAATGCAGTGTTTTTAAAAGGTAATGCCGTTGGTGAGTTAATGCTGTATGGAAAGGGTGCAGGTTCGCTCCCTACAGGCAGTGCCGTTTTAAATGATATAATGTCCATTGTTAAAAATGAAAAAAGAATAGATGGTAAGGACAATATAAAATCCGACAAATTTAAAATAGTAAATAAAGCATATAAAAAATATTATATCCGTTTTGAGGTTATTGATAAGCCGGGAGTATTGGCAAGAATTGCAAGTGTTTTCGGTAAAAATGACATATCCTTAGCTTCTGTTGTTCAAAGACAAAAAAACGGCAACAATACGACGCCGTTAGTTTTTATTACTCATGATGTTGAAAGGAAAAACATTGATAATGCATTGAAGGAAATCAAAAATTTTGACAGCGTAACACAAATTGCAAGTATCATTATGGTAGAAGATTTTTAAGTATAGCGGAGATTCTTCTCTGCGTTCAGAATGACACAGAATATACTTTATTTTCTTGTTTACAAGCATGAACTGCAATGGTATAATACCTTAAATATAACGTTTGCATATAAATTATGTTGTAATGTTTTGTGTTCAGAAAACATATATTTGTTTTAAAAGGATGTTTGTCCTTTTTATTATAACACATAAAATTAAAGGAGGAGTTTATGAAAAAAAGATTTTCAGTTTTATTAGTGATAATTTTATTAACTACAATTATTATGACAGCTTGCTCAACTCCGCAGACAAACCTTATTTTAGCTACCGGCGGAACCACAGGAACTTATTATCCTTTTGGTGGTGCTATGGCAAACATTTTTAACACAAAAATTGAAAACATGAATGTAACAGCGCAGGCAACAGGTGCATCTGTTGAAAACTGCAAACTGTTAGGAAAGAACGAAGCAGAACTTGCGATACTTCAAAACGATATGCTTGACTATGCTTATAACGGAAAAGAAGCTTTCAAAGATGCAAAGATTGAAAACCTTAGAGGTATAGCTAAATTATACCCGGAAATTATTCAAATCGTTGCTGTTAAAGGCATAAACAGTATTGAAGATTTGAAAGGCAAAAAAGTATCGGTTGGAGCTCCGGGAAGCGGCGTTGAAGCTAATGCAAGACAAATATTGGAAGCTTACGGCATGACATATGATGATATGACAGTAAGTTATTTATCATTCGCTGAATCAGCAGATGCTTACAAGGATAAACATATCGATGCATTCTTCGTAACATCAGGTATTCCTAACTCATCAATTCAAGACATTGCAGCTATGAATCCTGTTTCATTGGTTTCATTATCTGATGATGCAGTAGGAAAATTGATTGAAAAATATCCTTTCTTTGTAGAATATACAATACCTGCAAACACATACAACGGACAAACAGCAGATGTTAAAACTACTGCTGTATTAGCAACATTGGCAACAAACAAAGAAGCTTCTACCGATGTAATTTATAATATTACAAAAGCTTTGTTTGAAAACCAGAATGAATTAGCGACTGCTCATGCAAAAGGTAAAGAACTTAAGTTAGAGGAAGCTTTAAATGGTATATCAATACCTCTTCATCCTGGTGCAGAAAAGTACTTTAAAGAAAAAGGAATTTTGAAATAATTTAATAATTATAATTCTGAGCGTGAAGTTTTTACTGTTAATGTAAAATACTTCACCTCAAAATTATTGTTTAGATATGGGAGCAGTATGAAAAATAAAATATTCATTGTCTCATTTTTTATTTTATCAGCAATAATCTTTTTGTTTGTTCCCTCAATAGAACGATTTACCATTTCAAACGGGAACACAAATGAAACAGTATTTATGGGAAGTCTTGATGATTATAGAAATTTTCACATAAGCTTCCTTCATTCGGTAAACAGAACACCTGTTAATGAATTCTATAAGATTGATGGTAATAAATTTATAGTTTATAAAACAACCTTTTATTCATATGGCGCCGGAATGCCTGATGGCAGTGATAATCCCGATATTCATATGACTTTTAAAGAGGGTATGGTTGAAATAAATGATATTGACAGAGAATTAAAAGAATTTACATACATGGTGGGAACCTATGCAGATCATACTCTTCATACTGACAGCATCAGCATTAAATTAGAAAAATTTATTGAGCCCCAACAACCTGCCGTGTTTCAAATAAAACGTTGCTCAATATTTAATATATTAAGGAGGCATAAAGGTCATGGATGAAAATTTAAATATTGATGAAATAATGGCCAAATACGACAAGGAATCATCTTACAGGAGATTAAGCGGAATACAATCTAAAATTGTTTCTGCAGTTGCAATAATATTTGCAATTTTTCAGCTTTATACCGCAATATTTGGAATATTACCTGCCCAGATACAGCGATCTATACATTTGGCTTTTATTTTTGCATTGGTATACTTATTGTATCCTGCATCTAAAAAATCCGATAGGAAAAAATTCGGGTTGATTGATGTTTTGCTTGCAATAATCGGTTTTTCGGTAGCAATGTACATTTCATTAAACTTTGAAGCTCTTCTTTTAAGAGCAGGTGATCAAAACGCTATGGATATTGCAATAGGAATTGTTGCAATAATTTTGGTTCTTGAAGGAGCAAGAAGAGTTGTTGGATTGCCCATTGCAATAATCGCAACGGTTTTTCTTGTTTATGCATTTGTTGGTCCTTACATGCCCGGCTTCTTAAACCACAGAGGTTATTCTTTGTCAAGAATTGTAGGACATATGTATTACACTACAGAAGGTATCATAGGTATTCCATTAGGGGTTGCGGCAACATTTATATTTCTTTTTATAATGCTTGGCTCTTTCTTGGAGAAAACAGGAATCGGAGAGTTTTTTATTGATTTAGCTAACTCTGTTGCCGGCTTTGCAGCGGGAGGACCAGCTAAAGTTGCAGTAATAACAAGTGCTTTAGAAGGAACTGTTTCAGGCAGCTCTGTTGCCAATACAGTTGGTTCAGGAAGCTTTACTATTCCTTTAATGAAAAGCTTAGGATATAAACCGGAATTTGCTGCAGCAGTAGAAGCAGCTGCCTCAACCGGCGGTCAAATAATGCCGCCTATCATGGGCGCTGCCGCATTCTTAATGGCAGAGTTCATTGGCATACCATATTCACAAATTGCAAAAGCTGCAATAATACCGGCTCTGTTATATTTCACCGGTATCTTTATAAGTGTGCACCTTGAAGCTAAAAAATTAGGTATGAGAGGCATGAGCAGGGATGAACTGCCTAAACTTTCAAAAGTTATGCTTGACAGGGGGTATTTGTTCATTCCGTTAGTAGGAATAGTTTATTTCTTAATGGAGGGCTCCACGCCTGTTAAAGCTGCACTGTCCGGTTTAGGGCTTGCGGTTATAACCAGCTATTTCAGAAAATCCACAAGATTAAGTTTAAAAAATATATTGGAAGCGTTAGAACAAGGCGCTAAAAATGCTCTTGGAGTTTCTGTTGCCTGTGCTTGTGCCGGTATTATAGTCGGAACTATTACATTGACCGGATTAGGGCTTAAATTAGGTAATGGATTGGTTACACTGTCAGGTGGTAAGTTAATATTAACGTTGTTTTTCACAATGATTACATCTTTAATATTAGGCATGGGCGCTCCCACTACCGCAAACTATGTTATAACATCAACCATCGCGGCTCCGGCATTAGTGTTACTTGAAGTTCCGGTGCTAGCAGCGCACATGTTCACATTCTACTTCGGTATAATTGCTGATATAACTCCACCGGTTGCCTTAGCTGCCTTTGCCGGAAGCGCAATTGCAAAGAGTAATCCGCTAAAGACAGGAATACAAGCAAGTAAGCTTGCTATAGCGGCATTTATAATACCGTATATGTTTGTTTTAAACCCTGCCATACTGCTTATTGATACCACACCATTAAAAATTGTTCTGATGGTTATAACAGCAATCATCGGTATGATCGGAATAAGTTCTGCCATGGAAGGTTACTTCCTCACACATGCAAACAAATTTGAAAGAGCTGTTTTCTTAGCAGGTGGGTTGATGCTCATCGATCCGGGCGTTGCAACTGACATTATCGGTTTTACAATACTACTGCTTGCACTTTTATATCAAATAAGAAAAGCGAAGAATCTTGTATAGATTCTTCGCTTTTTATGTAAGCTTAAATATTATACCAACCAAACCCGAGAGTACTATATAAAAAACAGGATGCTTTTTATATTTTAAAATTAAATATAATATTACAAAAAACATTATAATTTCAAAAAAATCCACATATTCAATCAAGCTGTTAATATTATCAATTAAGAAAATATTTGATTTGACCGTTGAGATATAAAGAACTTCTAAACCTGCTGATGCAATTAAAGCAGTTACTGCAGGTCTTATTCCATAAAAGCCGTTATTAATATTTTCATTATTGTTAAATTTATTAAAAAATTTAGAAACTAATGCTACTAAAATAATAGAAGGAATTATTTCAGAAACAGAGGCGACTAATCCTCCCAATACACCTGCAACCTTGTAGCCGACAAATGTGGCCATATTAATACCTATAGGGCCCGGCGTTGATTCTGATATGGCAATCATATCCGTAATAAATGAAACTTTAAACCAATTTGTTCTTTCGGCTAAATCTTTTAAATATGGAATTGTAGCCATACCTCCGCCAAAAGTAAATAAGCCGATTAAGAAAAATTCATAAAACAGTTTTAAAATTATCATAAGCTAATACCCGTCTTTTTTACTATAATACCTGTCATCGCACTTACTATTACCAATATTATCGGAGAAATATCAAAAAATATCATAATAAAAAAAGTCATCAAAAATAGTATAATACAAATTTTATCAACAACGCTTTTTTTCCATAAGTTTACTACAGCACTGATAATAAGTGCTGATACTCCGATTGTTATACCGGCAAATGCATGTTGAATAATTTCTATTTTTTTGAAGCTTTCTATAAATGGTGCTATTGATAAAATTATAATAATACATGGAGAAATAATTCCTAAGCCGGCTGTTATTTCTCCTAATAGACCCTTTTTTCTAAATCCGATAAATGAGGCAACATTTACAGCAATTATACCCGGCATGCTTTGACTTAGAGCAAAATAATCAATAATTTCCTCATCTGTCACCCATTTTTTAATTTCAACCAATTCTTTTTGAAGTATAGGCAGCATCGCCATACCTCCACCAAAGGTAATAGAGCTTATTTTAAAAAAGGTAAAATATATATCTAAAAGTTCTTTCATAAAATATGTCCTCCATTTATGTAAAGAAAGATATGTACAATTAATTGTCAATCAACATTAAATTTATTGAAATCTACAATATCGGGATTGAAGAATAACCTGGTTGGTCTTCCGAAGCTTCCGTATTTAAGATCCACTCTTATAATTTTCTCATCAGCTAAATACTCAAGATATTTTCTTGTAGTAATCCTTGATAAACAAAGAGCATCTGCCATGTCACTGCTTGATACCGGTACCGGACTGTTTTCTACTGCTTCCCTAATCCTGTCCAAGGTAAATTTATCTATACCTTTAGGAGGTTCAATAGTTTTGGCGACGACTGACTGCAATGGTTCATTAGTATTTATTGAAAAATTGATTTTATCAATATCATTTTGTGACAGCTCACTGTTTTTTCTTTTTATTGTTTCCATTTTATTAGAGAATGATATCAGAGATTGTTTGAATCTATAAAAGCTGTAAGGTTTAACGATATAATCAAATACGCCCAATTTAAAAGCTTTTTCTACGGTATCAGCATCATTGGCAGCAGTAATCATTATAACCTCGGGATAAAATTCAGTGGATCTTATTTCTTGTAAAAGCTTTAGCCCGTTTTGTTCAGGAAGATAAACGTCTAAAAGAACTAAATCCGGTTCCGTTCCGATAATTTCTTCAAGTGCCTTCTTACCGGTTCTTGAAGTACCGACAACTTCAAAATATTCTATTTTTTCAGTAAATCTTTTATTTATATTTAATACCATCGGATCATCTTCCACTATAAAAACTTTATACATTCTTAAATCTCCTTCTTAGATATAGTAACAGTTGCTATTGTACCTGATTTATTCTCCAAATTATCAATTGTAAAAGTTCCTTCGTATATATTTGTTACTTGATAGTTTATCAAATACAGCCCAAAACCTCTGTTTCCTTCTTTAGATGAAACACCTTTTTCTAAAATTTTATCTTTATCTAAACATAAGCCGGGACCATTATCCTGTACAGTTATTATTAAGTGATTTTCATAATCTGATATATTTATTGTGATAACTCCTTTTGATTTATTAGGTGAAGATAATATTGCATCGATTGAATTATTTATTAAGTTTCCAAGTATCAAGACCATATCATCAGATGAAAATGTCGGCGGTAATTTTTTCAAATATGATTCTTTGCTTAGTTCTAAGGTTATACCCTTTTCCTCTGTATCTTTAAATTTTCCTAAAAGAAAACCGACAGTCGAAGGATCTTTTATCCTATCATTCAAAAATGATATGATCTGTTGTTCCTTCATTGATGTGGATGATATTACTCTTTTTGCTTCTTCGTATTCTTCAAGTTCAATTAAACCATGTATTGTTTGTAATTTGTTCTTAAATTCATGAGATTTAGCTCTTAAGCCATTTGCATATTCTCTTGTATTTGTCAGCTCCTCTGCCAATCTTTGGACTTCTCCCTTTTCTGTGAATGTTGCCACTACACCGATAATTTCATCATCAACTCTTACAATCTTACGGTTTGTTATGATTACAACATCATTAACCTTTTGTTGTGCGTTAAATTCATTTATGCCATTTTGTCTTACAATATGCATACGAGTAGTTGGTAAAACCTCATCGACCTTCTTGCCGATGGCATCACTTTCTATTGACAGCATCCCTTTTGCGGTTGAATTTATTAAAGCAACTCTGTCTTCTTTATCTGTAAAAATTATTCCTTCTTTAACCGAATCTAAAATTGTATTTCTTTGTTGCAAAAGCTCTGCTATATCTCTTGGTTCCATCCCGTACATAGTTTGTTTTATGTTTCTTGCAAGTATCTTTGCGCCTATTATTCCTACAAACATACCTAAAAGAACAGCATAAAAAACTAATTTCAGATTTTGTCTTAACAAAAGATCAATGCTATCCTTAAACATACCAACCGAAATTACTCCGATTTGAATATTGTTTTCGTCATATATGGGACTGAATCCCCTTATTGACGGTCCTGAAATGCCTACCGCTTCAGAATAGTAAGATTTTCCTTTAAATGCATTTATCTCATCTCCGCCGGTAAATCGAAGACCAACAAGTTCTGGTGTAGGATGTGTTAATCTAATACCTTCCATATCCATAAACACAACAAAAGAAGCTAACTCTTTAGTTTGCAAAGAATCTGCAATCGGTTGTAATATTTCTGTTGGATTATCGCTTCTATATGCACTTTTGACAATTTCAAGTGTAGATATAAACTTAGATAACTCTAAAGCTCTTTTACCCAACTCATTTTTAGAATTTTCATTAATAAGATTTCCTGTCAAAAATCCCATAGTTAAAAGAGAAATAAAAGTTACAATTATCACTAAAAAGCTAATTTTTCTCTCAAGTGTTTTGTTGAAAAAAAAGTTCTTCATTTCACACCTTCTTCTGTAAGTAAACGTTTATCTCTATAATATCACAAAATTACTGAAAATACAACATTAATGAATAAGCTGGTAACAAAGTCTTTTGTTACCAGCTTTAAGTGAGTGAAGATGAATATATAAGTATTATGGTTTTAACATTACTTTAATGGCTTCTTGATTGTTACAAACAACATTGAATGCCTCTTTTACATCTTCTAATTTAAATTCATGAGTGATTAGTTTGTCAATATTTATTTGTCTTAGGACAATAGGTCTTAAAACCCAAGGAACCCATACCTGTCTTTCGTTTTCTGTATGATGTACCAAACAAGTTGTCCTTATTTCAAAAGAATCATCATGCCATCTTCCAATATTTACAGTTATCGGTTTAGTAATATAACTGTATAGTACAAAAATACCATTATGCTTCAAGATTGAAGTTGCATTGTTGAAAGATTCTTCTGTCCCTGCAGCTTCAACAACTAAATCTGCTCCCTTCATATCTGTATGTGTCAGAATTGTTGAAATAACATTTTCCCTATCTGCATTAATTGTTATATCTGCACCTGTTTCTTTTGCAATTTCAAGCTTTTTATCCGACTTATCAACTGCTATTACTTTATGTGCACCTTTCTTTTTTAATGCCTGTATAATCACCAATCCGGCAAATCCGGTACCCATAACAACAGCGGTGTCACCTAAATTAACCCCCGAATTCATCGCTGAAAACATAGCACATCCGATAGGTTCGCCTAATGATGCAATTCTCATATCCAAACCATCAGGAACTTTTTCTAAGTTTTTTACAGGAGAAACAAAATAATCTGCATATGTGCCGGACCAACCAAAGGACATTACCCTATCACCCGGTTTAAATTCATGCACTTTTTTCCCAACTTCAACAACAATTCCCCCGCCTTCATGTCCTATCCAAAAGGGCATTTTTGGCACTTCTCTGTTATTATATAAAGGATTGCCTTTACCATGTAATTCCATCGTAAAATGTTCTTGTGAAACGCTGCCTAAATATATATTTTTGTCTGTGCCGCAAATAGATGCATACTCTGTCTTTACCAGCACATCAGTATCACCTACAACTAATTCTCTTTCCGTTATTATGAGCTCGCCTTTATCCTTTAATAAAACTGCCCTTGTTTTCAAAACTACCTCCCATATATAGAGATGTTCTAAACACTTTATGCATTAGTTGCTTTTAGTTCTTCTGCTATATCAGAAACTAATTTTTCAGCGCGTTTAGTATTAAATACACCACAGTGACATTGTTTAGCTAATTTTTCACCGGCTTTTTCAGGTGTTAATCTGCCTTTTGCAACTTTTTCAGCTAAGTCTTCTATTAATGGAAAAGCAACCATACCATGTCCGCACATTGTGCTTACTTCAAGAACTTTTTCATCCGGCAAGTAATCTAATCTACCGTGTATACCCAAAGAGTGTTCTACGGTATGCGGTGTTATGTCAGCTTTTGAACAGCATTGGTTTGAATGTTCAATTATACCTGAAAGCACTATGGATAAATCTAAGTGTGCATCTTTAACTTCTTTCAATGCTTTTGTTAAAGTTTCTTGATCTTTGAATACTGCATGTACTATAGAATTGTCTTTGTAACCTTCTTTAATTTCATCTATTCCTACACCGTAAACATTTCCAGTTTTCATATCACCAAAGTTTACAGGATTGTACTTTAATACTATGTCAGCAAATGTTTTAAATTGAGGTGCTATACCTTTTGCATTAACAGTTTGTGCCGCTATAGCAAATATTACATAATCATTTGATAAGCTTTCGTAAGATCCGCTTCTATGTAAAGTATGTGTCATTTGTTATGCCTCCTTTGCTAAAGGTCTGCCAAGACCTACATTCATTTTTCCATTTACAGATACTTTAAAACCTGCTTCTTCTGCAATTTTTACAACCGGATTTGAACCATCTTCATTAAGTCGGCATGCTAAGTCTAAACTAAATACGGTATCAATTTCAGGTATTACTGTTTTCAGGCGTTCAAATACAGATGCTAATTTACTTTGAGGAATATCAAATTCAACAATTGCAGATAACGTTTTTTCATTAAGTACTTCTTTTTTCATTTTTCCTGTATTAACATCTTCCATTAATTGTGTTACAGGATTGTATGGCTCGAAATGCACACCTTCTTTAGCTAATGCCATTGCAACCTTTTCTACATCATATAATCTTGTTCCTGTGCCCGGTCTTCCCATTTCAATTGCAATGCCAACCATTCCCCTTTTAAATCTTCCTGTTACATCATTTGTCTTCATCTCTTCAGTTCCTCTTCCCGGAACTCCTGTTCCCGGATGTGGAACAATTGGATTGGAAAACTGACTTCTTAAAATTCTTGGATATTCCATTTCTTGTTGTGTTAAAGCATCAGTCGGGCATACACCTGCATACTTACAAACACCGCATTCTACGCATTCATCAAAATCGATTTCAACTGTATCCTTATTGTTGTCATAAGCTATGGCTCTCATAGGGCAGTATGGAATACAGGCCTTACATTGTACACATTTTTCTTGATCAATATACATCTAAATTCCTCCTTGTGTTTTTAAAAATTTTGATTTGCTTCATTATACACAAAATTTTTAAAGTTCCAATATTTCGGAATTAATGTAACATAAGTAAATTTTGTAACCGTCACATTTGGGCAAAATAGTTTTTATATCTGTTCATTGACTTAGAGAATATGGAGAAATTATATGGTTTTAATATGTAATCTACAGCTCCAAGGTTCAAAAATTCAACTACTAAATCCGGATCCGCAGCTGCAGTAATTATAATTATATCCGTAGATATATTACATTTTCTAATTTCTCTTGCCACTTCTAAACCATTCAACTCCGGTATATACATATCCAATAAAATTAAATCGTAATTATTCATTTTAATTTTATCAATTCCGCTTCTTCCGGTATTTTCTGCATCAATTATTTCAAATCCGCCCACCTTTTCAAGAAATCTGCAATTAATTGATAATACTAATGGATCGTCTTCAATAATAATGGTTCTTATATTTCTCATATTAATTCTCCCATCTGCATTTTAATAGCGGTATCACGAAGTGTAATTTAATTATAGTATATCAAATAATCGTTTTCATGGGTACTTTTGTAATTAAAGTTATGTAATTTTTGTTATTTAAATTAAGATTAAAACAGGAATTGTGCTAATTAAGTTACTAAAATTGATTACAAAAAGAACATTTGATAATATAAGTTTATTCAAAAAGAGAAAATTGCATAGCAATGGAAAACATTTTCTTTTACTTTATCAATTAAAAGGGAGGCGAACAATAACAATAAAATAGATATACAATTTTCAAATTTGATATTAATGATGCAAAATTAAAACTAAAAAACTTGGAGGGTTTTTATGAAAAGAAAATATTTGTGTATTATTTTAGCAGTTATGTTGGTAGGAAGTATAGTTTCAGGATGTAGTAACAAAACAGATAGTAAAGAAGCTGAATTTGATTATCCAAAAAGTCCGATACAAGTGATAGTCGGATGGGGCGCAGGCGGTGGAACTGACGTTTTCGCAAGGGCTATTGCTAAACCGGCAGGTGATTTAATGGGACAATCAGTTAATGTAGTTAATATGAGTGGTGCTTCAGGAGCTATAAGCGGTGATTATGTAGTTAATCAACCTGCTGACGGATATACTATATGGGCAGAGGGTTCAAATTATGCAATTAATGTAGCATTAGGAAAAACTCCTCACGACCTTAGTCAATATATTCCAATAGTAAGAGTACAACATGATACAGGTTCTATCCAAGTTGAACAGAACAGTAAATTTAAAACTATTGAAGATCTTATAGCTTATGCTAAAGAACATCCGGGTGAAATTACTGTAGGTGGAACAGGAGCAGCAGGATTTGACGAAGTTGTTATAGCTAAATTTGAAAAAGCTGCAGGAATCGATCTTAATTATGTACCATTTGAAAGTGGTGGAGATATGCGTTCAGCTTTGTTAGGCGGACATATAGATGCAGAATTTGAAGAATTTGGACCGACAAAAAGTTTAATTGATGCAGGTTCTATCAGAGTTCTTCTTGCATTTACAGACCAAAAGATTGAAATGTATCCGGATGTACCTATATCAAAGGATAAGGGCTGGAATGTTACAGACGGTATTTGGAGAGGAATCTTTGTAAAAGCCGGTACTCCTAAAGATGTAGTTGATTATTTAAGAGAAATTTTCAAACAAGCAAAAGATACAGAATCATATAAGGAAATTGAAAAAGCAAATTTGCTTGATCTAAGACCAGGTTACATGGATTCCGAAGAATTTACAGCTTTTTTACAAGAAGACATAAATGCATATAAGGAAATATTAAAGGAACTTGGCTATATCAAATAAAGAAAGGGGTTTAATATGGAGCTTATTGTACATATTGTAATATTAGCAATATCTTCAATTTTATTAGCATTAACCTTTCAATTTGAAGGTTTGAATATTAATACAGGAGGAGGGCCAGCATTCTGGCCTCAAATCCTTTTATCTCTTATAATTATATTAGAATTTTTTATAATTGCATTTACTTATAAGAAATATAAAAACGGTGAATTGAAGAAAGAAAAAGATGAAAATGTTATTTATCCGCAGAATCTTTATATATCTATTGTTTCATTAGCTTTGTATATAATATTGATGAAGTATATCGGTTTTTTAATTTCTTCAGTTATATATTTGATTTTTATGATGTATATATTAAAGGTAAAATTGAAAACAAATGTAATAATTTCTTTGCTTTCCGGATATTTGATAACATTTATTTTTGGAAATTTATTAATGGTTCCTCTTCCAAGAGGTATTGGAATTTTCAGAGCCATAGGCAGCATGTTAGGTATTTAGGAGGTGAATAAATGTCAGATATAATAAGTGGTTTTTCAATTTTGCTTCAACCAATGAATATATTTATTTTAATTTTTGGTACAGTTTTGGGATTTACCGGAGGCGCAATACCCGGAATAAGCGGTACGATGCTTGTTGTACTGTTGGTTCCATTAACATATACTTTAGATCCAACATCTGCAATTCTTTCACTGATTACTGTATATTGCTCGGCAGTATTCGGAGGATCAATTTCTGCTATACTATTCAGAACCCCCGGTGCACCAGAATCTGTGGCTACCACATTAGATGGATATCCTATGACTTTAAAAGGTCAATCGGCATTAGCATTAGGTGTTTCTGTATTTTGTTCAGCATTAGGCGGAATTATCGGAAGCTTGTTTTTAATAACATTAACACCACAACTGGCAAAGGTCGCACTGCAATTTGGTCCTGTAGAATATTTTGGACTTTGTGTTATGGCTTTGTCTGTTATTTCATCATTAGGTGAAGATAATCAATTGAAATCATTAGTATCATCACTAATCGGCTTAGTGCTTATGACAATAGGTATAGACCCTATGACAGGTACAGAAAGATTTACATTCGGCACAAGCTTATTAATGAGCGGTATAGATTTTATACCTATACTGATAGGGTTATTTGCGGTATCAGAAGGTTTCAGGAGATTTGAGCAGGATACCGGAGGTGTTAAAAAGGATATTGGTAAAATTAAAACAACTTTCCCCGACTTTAAACTATTCAAAAAATTATCACCTATAATAGCACGCTCTTCAGTGTTAGGAACAGTTATCGGAATTCTTCCCGGTATAGGAGCAACAACTGCATCAATGGTTTCATACAGTGAAGCTGTCAGAGTATCTAAAACTCCGGAGTTATACGGTACCGGAATACCGGAAGGTGTCGCTGCTCCTGAAACAGCTAATAATGCTGCAGCATGTGGAGCTATCATTCCTCTTATTGCCTTAGGTATACCGGGAAGTGCTACAACAGCAGTAATGTTGGGAGCTTTCATTCTCCATGGTATTGTTCCGGGTCCGCTTATGTTTATGGATCACAGACCATTAGTTTACGCTCTGTTTATAGGATGTTTAATTGCAAACATACTTATACTTTTAATAGCAAAACCATTCATTAAAGGTTTTGCTCAGATTATTAGGATTCCATATAACATATTGGGACCTATAATATTAGTACTTTGCATTGTTGGTGGATTTGCAATAAGAAACAACATGTTAGACGTATGGATGATTCTTGTTTTCGGTATCATAGGATATTTGTTTGAAAAATACGAAATTCCTACAGCACCTATTGTTATTGGAGCTGTTCTTGGGTCACTTAGTGAACAATCATTCAGAAGATCTTTGGTCATGTCTAACAATGGAGCAGCGATATTTTTCCAAAGACCTGTAGCAGCTGTGCTTATCGTATTAGGAATAATATCATTCGCATATCCATTTTACAGAAGTTATAAAAAAAGAAAGAATGCAAATAAAGTGAAAGTTGCCAATTAGTGAAAAACTACCCTTCAATATTAAGGTGACCCCCGAAAATTAGACTTTTTTTCAGAGTAGATATAGAAATCATTTCTACTCTGTTTTTTTATATTTACATTATTGTAGGATACTGAATTACTAACAAAATTCATTTAATCTACTTAATCCTTTTCATCTCATAATATCCAATTAAAACAGTCCAAACATAAGCTAAGGTTTTAGGTATCATCAACATTCCAACAAGAGGATATATATCAGCCCATAAAACTACTGGTATATAAAATGCAAAACTAAGAACAATTGTCAACCACATATTCTTAAAAGGTGTATCATTTGTTTTCTTGGCACTTTGGTAAAATAGGATAATAATAAGAATACCCATTGCTGCAAAAGGAATGTTACGATAAATACCCCATGATAATGGTGGCGTAGAGCTTAGCCACGCATTTTGCGGCATAAAACAAAGTATAATCCTAATAATTGCAAATAAATATACTGAAATAGTTAAGCCATTCTTTCCCTTTATATTGTAACGTAAACGCCAAACATAATACAATATTATATAAAATATGGTCATTGTAATTGAGGTGATAAATTTACCGGTGCCTAATGCGGCAGTAAAGTTTTCAAGTCCTGTTGTGTTAAGAGCTAACGCCCTAGGCACTAAATGGAATGCATCACCTAGTCCCAGTGTAACCGCCATAATTCCAAATAGTTTATATTGCTTATTTCCATTACTATTTTTAATCATTATTATTCCAATAATGATTACAGTTGAAAGATATAAAACATCGAATAAAGTTTCAATAATTGCTTGCATAATAATTCTCCTTTTTTAATTTATAATATTAAATCTTAATTCTTAATTAGAATAAACTATATATATGAACTGAATATGAACAATTTTAATATATCAAGAATTTATTTTCTTTCTAACCTCACAGCTGTATCCGCAAAATATAAACCCGAGATAATAACTGACTATCCAAATCTATTTAAGTAACTTTATCATAATATTTGTTCCCATGCCTATATTTGATTCTACTATTAATTTTCCTTTATGGATTTCTATAATTCTTTTGACAATAGAAAGACCTAAACCATTACCATCTGAATTTCTTGATTTATCGCTTTTATAGAACTTTTCAAATATCTTTTTCTGTTCTTCTTTAGATATTCCAACTCCATTGTCTTTGATTGAAAAAATAATATTTCCCTGCTCTTCATATAGCTTTATTCCAATTTTCCCACCTTTGGGAGAGAACTTGATGGCATTATCGATTAAATTTATCCACACTTGAAACATTAAACTTGAATTACCTTGATATTGAATGTTTTCTAAATCTATTTCTAATTCAATATCTTTATCAACCCATTTATTCTCCAACAAAAGAATTGCCTTCCTTATTTGTTCGTCCATAATAAAATCTTCCGCAAGAGTAGGTATATTCTGATTATCAATTTTATTTAATGTAAGGATATTTGTAGTTAGTATAGATAATCTCTTAGTTTCTTCTATAATTATATCTACATACTCCCTTCTTTCATCCTCACTGCAATCTCTTAAAAGTTTTGAATATCCCTCTATAGAAGTTAATGGTGTTCTAAACTCATGAGAAATGTCAGATATAAAATCACTTCTAAAAATTTCTATAGATTTTAATTCCTTAGCCATAGTATTGAAACTGGATATAAGCCTACCCATTTCATCTGTCCTATGATCTTCCAATTCTATATCAAAATCCCCTGTTGCAACCTTTTCGGTTGCTTTAATTAACTTTTTTATTGGATTAACCATTAATCTTCCTACAAATAAAAACAGCATACTTCCGATAATGATAGCTTTAATATTTATAGAAACTATGACATCCCTGGCACTATATCCCAAATTTTCAAACTCTGGCTTAGCCACTATATAATAATCCCCTGTCTTAGTTATAGCCATAGGAGTGGAAACAGCGGTATTACCAAGCTCATTTGTGCGCAGTGCTAAGGTCTTTCCAGTCTCCAATAATGTCATCTTTTCTTTCCCAATAGCATATTCTTCTATGTTTTCTACAAAACTTATACTAATATATTTATCTTTAAAAAGTTTTTCAATGCTTACTTTTGAAATGTTTTCTTTTTCATATTCTTCCTTTACAACTTCTACACTTTCAATTAATTGTTGACTCAATTGTTCTAAGGTATTTACCTCTGTGCTAAAAAACGAAAGTATTGAAGCCAATATATTACTTATAATAAAAACAAGTATAAAGCTTATCACTAATTGGCTATAGATAGACTTTTTCATTATTTGTACACTCCCTTGTAACCTAAACCCCTTATAGTTACAATCTCAAACTCATCAACATCTATAAATCTTTCCCTGAGTCTCTTTATATGGACATCTACAGTTCTTTCATCTGCTTCACTGTCAAATCCCCATATATCATCCATCAGCTCTTGACGAGTGAATATTCTATTAGGATAGGAAAGTAATTTATAAAGCAAATAGAATTCCTTCTTTGGAAGCGATTTGGTATCTGTTAATGTTCTTACTTCTAAGGATTCATAATCAATTATGATATCACCTATACTTATATATTTATCTGTAGAAATCTTAGAGCGACGAAGTAAAGCTTTAACCCTGAGAACCAATTCATCCATATCTATAGGTTTTGTCATATAGTCATCAGCACCTATTTCAAATCCCATCTTTTTATCAGGGAATGTGTTTTTTGCAGTTACCATAAGAATGGGTAAATTATAATTCGCTGCTCTAAGTTCCTCTACCAATTCATATCCATCCATATTAGGCATCATTATATCAGCTATGATCAAATCTATCTTTACCTCATCAAGAACTTTTAAGGCAGCCTCACCATCTTCTCCATGAAAAACCTTAAATCCTTCTCTAATCAAATAGATTTCAATTAATTTCCTAATCTTTTCATTATCATCTACTATAAGGATATTAGTCATAAATTCATCTCCTAAGCGAAATATTGTTAAATATGTATTAGTGCATATATAGGATTTAGTCTGTTAACCAGTAACATCTCTTATAGTTGATATTATATCTTCTAACACCTATTTAAGCCATTCATTTTATATTTATATTTTTTATAATTATAATAAGCTTTATATATGAACTGAATATGAACTATTTTAGTATAGTAACCTTCTTCTCCAAAATTACTATACGTTTCTGCTACTTCCATCTTAAATCATTACCATATTTTAACAAAATAAAACCAACCTCCATATGTTAGTATTTTGGGTCTAACTTTTGGGGGTCGGTTCATATTCCAAGAGGCAGATTCAATTTTATTATACATTCAACAGCTCTATTTCTTCTTCTGTCAAATGCCTGTATTCTCCCAACTTTAAGTTTTCATCTAATTTCAAATGTCCCATTGATAATCTTTTTAGATAAATTACTTCATTATTTACAGCATTAAACATTCTTTTAACCTGATGAAATTTACCTTCTTTTATAGTTACAAAACATGTTGACGGATAACCGGACTCTAATATTTGAAGTTTTGCAGGAAGAGTTTTGTAATTTTCATTGGTTAAAATTACTCCTTCCGCAAAAGCTTTTACATCTTTTTCTGTTACTTCTTCCTCTACTTCAACAAAGTAAGTTTTATCTACGTGCTTCTTTGGTGAAAGAAGGTCATGAGCCAATTGTCCATCATTTGTTATCAATAATAAACCTTCTGTGTCCTTATCCAAACGTCCAACAGGAAACGGGTTGTATATTTTGTATTCATCATCCAATAAATCTATAACCGTTTTGTCATAATTGTCTTCAGTGGCTGAGACAACACCGCTTGGTTTATTCATCATCAAATATATGTGCTGAACATATTTTATTATTTCACCTTTATATTTTACTTGGTCAGTATCTGTGTCTATAATTTTTGAACTGTCCTTAATGATATCATCATTTATCCTAATATATCCTTGCTTAGCATCCTGTTTAATTTGCTTTCTTGAACCAATACCCATATTGGAAAGCATTTTATCTATTCTAAGTTTCATATATACCCCTTTTTTCGTCTTTCTATGTTTGCAGCCCGAATAATTTCTGATTTGTTTTCTTGTTTTTTCCGATTAATTAATTATAGCATTTGTTGGTAGCGTGTCAACGCATGTTTTAGTGATTTAATTGACAAGTGCTTGTCTTCATAATATTATATATGCAGGCGAAAAATTTAATATAGAGAGGTACAGAATGATTCAAACAATTATTAAGGGATTTACTATTGGTTTTGCATATGTTGCTCCCATAGGCATGCAAAATATGTATGTAATCAACACGGCAATGACACAATCAAAATCAAGGTTATACATGGTTGCTCTTATAACCATATTCTTTGATATTACATTGGCTCTTGCCTGCTTTTTCGGTATGGGGGCATTAATTGAAGCAGTTCCGATTGTAAAAATACTGCTTTTAGGATTGGGGTCCATTGCAATAATCTGGATTGGAATTGGGCTGATACGCTCTACCCCCAAGTTAAACGATTCAATAGAATCAAAAAAGACAATCGCACAAGTTATATTATCATGTTTTTTAGTAACCTGGGCAAACCCTCAGGCACTCATTGACGGAACTATGCTTTTTGGCGGATTCAGGGCTTCACTTTCGGCAGATATGGCAAAATACTTTATAATAGGTTCTTCTTTGGCATCATTGACATGGTTTATGTCACTTGGAACAATAGTAAGTATATTTAAGAAGGCATTTAATGAAAAGGCATTAAAAATTATAAATATAATTTGCGGTGCTATTATAATTTATTATGGAATAAAGTTAGGAATAAGTTTTTTTGAGACAATATAAGAAAAAATAAAAGATGAGAAAAATCTCATCTTTTTATTTGCTACAACCGATCATTGCCCATGGGAATAAAATTATTACCTTCTCTGAATTTTTTCAATCGTTCAATCAGCATATTTTTGTCTCTATTTAATACTCCGGCTTGATTCAAATAATTTGAAACATGGTTTGCTCTGAATATGCAGTCGGTCAATTCCATGTTCTCAAGCATAATTATATTTTCATCTAATATTTGCAGTGGTGACAACAGTTTGAATTTTCCCTGTTTCACATCTTCGGCAAGCTCCGATTCTTCCTCAACAACTAATCTAAGCAATGAAAAATAATGTGGATTTATAGCTGATATAACCTTAGCGGATTCTGTTGCATGCTCTCTCATAAACTCTTCTCCGCCAAGTCCCGAAATAATCATGCATGAAAGCTTAAACCCGGCTCTTACTGCTTTTTGCCCGGCTTCAATCATCTGATGTTGATTAACACCCTTTTCCATCATAGAAAGAACTTTGTCTGAACCGCTTTCTACACCAAGATATAAAAACTCTAAGCCGGCTTCCCTGATTTCTTTTAACTCTTCATCTGATTTTCTTATCAAATCCAACGGACCCGAATATGAGCTGATTCTTTGAACTGCAGGGAACTCAGCTTTAACATAAGTTAATAAATCTATTAACTTATCAGTTTTTAAACATAAAACATTTCCATCAGCAAGAAAAATTCTTTCGGGATTTTTATAATATACTTTTAAATCATTTATATGTTCTTTTATTTCCTTGTCAGTTTTTAATCTGAACTGTTTGCATTTATACATGTAGCAAAATCTGCATTTATTGTGAGAACACCCCTCAGTAACTTGAATTATTAAACTTCTTGCCTCGCTGGGTGGTCTGTATAACGGTATTGAATACATATGTTACACCTCATAATGTATGTCGGCTCCGATATTTTGAAGCTTTTCTATAATATTTGCATATCCTCTTTTAATATGATATACATCTGAAATTTCTGTTTCCCCGTCAGCTATAAGCCCTTCAATTATAAGTGCTGCTCCCGCTCTTAAATCGGTAGCTTTAACCTTAGCACCGCTTAATTTGCTTCTACCTTTTAATATTGCGCTGCTGCCTTCAATTTTTACATCTGCTCCCATTCTTGAAAGTTCACTTGCATGCATGAATCTGTTTTCAAAGATAGTTTCATGTATAATGCTTGTACCTTCTGCAATCGACAGCATAGCCATGAATTGTGCCTGCATGTCTGTTGGAAAACCGGGATATGGAAGGGTCTTAATATCTAAAGGTTTAATATTGCCTTCTGATACAACTCTTATTTTATCATCAAATTCTTCAACTGTTGCTCCTGCTTCTCTGAGTTTTGCAATAACCGGCTGTAGATGGTTCGAAACAACATTTTCTATCGTTACATTTCCTCCGGTAGCAGCAGCTAAAACCATAAATGTTCCTGCTTCTATTCTATCAGGGATAATTGTATGTTCCGTTTTCTGAAGTTTTTTAACTCCCTTTATACGTATGGTCTTGGTTCCCGCACCAATTATGTTTCCGCCCATACTGTTAATGAAATTTGCCAAATCTACTATTTCTGGCTCTTCAGCTGCATTTTCCAAAATAGTTTCTCCTTCGGCGAGTGCAGCAGCCATTATAATGTTTTCCGTAGCCCCTACACTTGGAAAGTCTAAATAAATATCATTACCTACTAACTTTTTTGTAATGGCATTAACATATCCGCTCTCAGATTTTATTTCTGCACCTAAATACTTAAAACCTTTTAGATGCAGATCAATGGGTCTTGTCCCGATAGCGCACCCACCGGGCATATAAACTTTAGCATTCTTACATCTTGCTAATAAAGGTCCCATCACTAAAAAAGATGCTCTCATTTTACTGATTAATTCATATGGTGCTTCACACGTTACTATATTTTTAGCTGATATTTTCAGCGTATTTTCTCCAACTTTTTCCACCCTTGATCCCAATGCTTCAAGCAACTTACACATAACTTGCACATCTTGCAAGTAAGGTACATCATGTATTATACATTCTTCATCTGTAAGCAATGTTGCTGCTAATATCGGCAGGATCGAATTTTTTGAACCATCAACTCTTATATTTCCATTAAGCCCCAAGCTTTTTCTAACAATTATTCTTTCCATGTTTCTCCCTTAAAAGCTGTTAATTTATGATATTTTATTGCCGTGTTTATAATAACATCTTTCGCAAAATATTGCAATTAAAAAAAAGAAAAAAGCGTATGATTAAAATAAAGGGGGACGTTATATTTAAAAGTTACACGCTGTTAGTAATAATTACCATGTGATTTTTCGTTCAAATTTAGCGTGTTCTAACTATCAAATTAACGTTTATAATAAAGGGATTTTAAGAGTTTATAATATAAGTGGTATTTTTAGCTTACTATATTATAAAAACTATGTCAATCCCTTTTAAATTTGTTATGTTTAATATTTGTAAACTATTTATTTACAATAATCTTTATTTCCCTAACATCATTTTCAATTGTTGATAATTTTTTTTCGTATCCATCAAGAATATCCGCGAACTTATCAATTGATACTGAAAATTTTTCTAAAACTTTATAATTACGTTCTTCCCGTTCTTGATTTTGCTTTGTACTATCAGTATACATTTTATATATAAACCAACCACAAGCAATAGCCACAGAAATTGGAAAACCAAAAGTATTTAATATTGCATTAAAATCCATCTACTCACCACCCTTAAAAACTTAATCCAATTATCTCAACTGTATATTCAAATCCATTAACAATGGCTACAAGGGTAACATTTACACCTTGTTTAACTTGACTTCCAGCAGTAACACTACAAGTATTAGCTGTTCCATTAGTATTAAGTGTAAATTTACTTGCATTTTCACCTCTTAAACTCCAATAAACAGGGTCAGTTGTATTAATGCTATAATCATTTGTATCTCCATTATAAATATCAAAATATTCGCCAGTTATAACCAAGTCTGGTGGGGCAACATCATCTTGCTTTTCGATTGTAACAAATACTGAAATTGTCCTTAATGCTTCACCCTTTACAAAGCTGATATTTGCAACGGTTTCATTGTCTGTGGCTGTCGCTGGAATTACATTAGTTAGTGTTACTACTCTATTAGTTAAAGTCAATAAATTGTCAGTATCTACATAAGAAATATAAGTATCAACTTCTGGATTTGCTATCTGGTCTGCTTTCAACCTTAAAATTAATGAAGTTATATCTTCACCAGCAATAACATCTTTACCAATAAAAGCAGTAGTTTCATACTTCGGCATTTCAGCGACAACTATATCTTCATCAGTAATTACTTTGTCTTGTTTTTCGATCGTTACATTTACAGTTAAAGTTTTAGTAATTCCACCATAAAGGAATGATAAAGTAACTGTTGTTGTATTTATATCATCCTCAAAAGAAATTTGATTTTTAAGTCGAATTATACCATCATTTAAAATTAATAGTCCATTATCTCCAACTGCTGATATACTAACAGTAATATTATTATTAGCTGTTTGTCCTGTCTTTAATTTCTTAACAATATTTGAAATATCCATATTTGCTAAAACATCTTTTGTTATCGTGGCATTTTGTTCATATTTCAATATTTCAGCATCAATTAAACCGTTATAATCAATAGGTTCTCTGTAATATGTTGTATAGTCTGCAACACCTAATTCAAGATTATCGGCGGGTGTTATGTTTGTGGTTTCAATAGATATTACTAATAAACCTTTAGATATTAAGTGATTAACACCTATAACCCTAAAAGCTAAACCATCTAATAGTATCCTTGTTATTTTAGCGTGTTCTATGCCATTTATTAAATTATCACTTTTGACAAAACTTCTGGTATGTATGTCATACTTCATTATTATTTCAAAACTTGAATTATTTGTAATTGAAATTACACCTTCAGTAACCCCTAAACTTGCATTATTATTTTTTAATGCTATTGGATATTCTCGTATATCTGTATAATTCCAGTCAAAAATCTTTATTGATAGTGGACATTCCAAAAGATATGCCTTATCGCACCCTATTTCAGTATCTATTTGACTTTCTAAAATGTAATTTATACTTTTACCATTACAAGTATGAGTTATATAATCCCCAGTCTTTAATGTGTTATAAGGTGTTATAATCTCCTTTTTATAGGTCGAATTAACATTATCAGATTTTACGTCTTGTATTAACCCTTGAATAACATTGTCGTTGCTTAAATTAAGTTTTAAGACGTTATTTTGTGCGAATATATCATACATTTTGTTATATTGATTAATTAGTTTGTTTTCTAATATTTGGTGTCCAATCATAACAAACGCACCCTCTTTTTTAACTCGTTTAATTGTCTTAAAATAGGTGTAGGATAATCAGTCAAAAATGATTGAGTTGTATCATTATATGTTAGCGACTTAGTTGCTTCATTGCCTAATTTTTGCACTTTGAAAACTACCATTTCAGTTAATAGAGAATCCATTGTCAAAGTATCATATATTCTTTTGGTGTATGTTTCTATTTCTTTTTTAGTCAATAAAATTAATACATCAATTTTAGCTGTATCTGTAAAACCTGTTAATGTTTGAATATTTTCCGTTGGTGTCATTTTATTCACCTCTCTTATTTATTAAAAAAATAAGGGTGAGTATTACCCCACCCTAAATTATTTATGCTACTGCTTTTGTCAATTTAACTACTTTACCTAAATCAGTATTTGCAACTACATTAACCATTCTAACATAAAAAGTTGTTTTTCTTGTGTTAGCATCTCTATCTGGTTCTACTTCAACTGCTTTCTTTGTGAAAACTGTTACTGCTTCAGGATTAGCAAGATAAGCTGTATCAGCTGGAACTGCATTTGAAGTGTAAACGTTAACACCACTAACAGAACCAATATATCCAGTTCTTGCAAATGCTTCAACATACTGTAAAGAATCTTTTAAATTCTTTCTTAACTGTGCACGTTGATTTACGTTAATTAATAGGAAATATCCACTTTCATTTTCCCCAACTTTAGCAAGTCCATCTACAATTGCATCAAATGTAATACCTGTAGTTGGATATTCAGAAGTTAAAGTTGCTTTCCCTAATTCTGTAATGAATTTTGAATTAATTTCATTTACCATTTCAGCAGATAATTTTGATAAACCTGTATCTAAAGACATAGGGTCTTGCATAATATTTTCATCAAACAAAGGTAGACGACCTTGAGTTGTAGCTACTTCATATTCTACAGGTGTAAAGCTAACAGCTACATCATTAGCTTCATCATTTCCAACACCAACTGCCAGCGTTTCTACTGAACCAACTGCATCATAAACATTTACGATTTTTTTTAATCCTGCATTCTCTGTTAATGAATCGTCGTGAGTGTAAAATTGTCCCATATTAAGTTGAGTATCTAAAAATCCTTTAACCTTATTTTCTAATATGAAATTTTCGTATAGTGCCATTTTATGTACCATCCTTATTTTTAATTTTTATTTGTTCCATTAAAAAAACAGCTATATATCATTTCAAGCTGTCCGTATTTATTATTTTGTTAATTGTTTATATAACTCTGGATTAGAATTGAACAATTTTGTTTGTTCAGCAATTGACATTTTCCTAAATTGTTCTTTTGTAATTCCATTATTGTTTGAATTATTGCTATTCTTTGTTTCAGTTGAAGTAACTCTTTTACTTACTTCTTTTAATACTTCTGCTTTAAACAATTTATCAAGTTTATCAATATTAGCTTGTGTTGTTTCTGCATCATTACCAACTACAAAATCTACAAACTCTGCACTCATTCCCTTATTATTTAAAACTTTTGCTGTTTCATATTTTAAATTAGTTAATTGAATTTCAGCTAATTGTTCTTGAAGCTGTTTCTTTTCCTCAATTAAACGGGATTGTTCATCCATTTCCATTAAACTTTTTTGTCTTTGTAGTTCCTTTTCATACTTCTTCTTTTCATTTTGACTATTCACATAAATAGCTTGTTGGATTTTCTTGTCTAAATCAGCTTGAGAAATAGTTATAGTGTCAGTATCTTTATCTTTATTATCAACGTTGATGTTATCTTTATTATCTTCCATTTTATATACCTTGCACCCCTCGTAAGTGGCACATTCCTTTTCTAATTTTTATTGGCTATCCCTCGTAAGTGATAGTTATTAAGTATTGCAAATTAGCAATACCTTTATAGTATTTGTTTAACGTCTAATACTTAAAAAAGACAATAAAAAAACACCAATAAGGTGATTAATTATCTTTTGTATTTTCATTGTAGTAATTAAGTTTCTTTTCTTCTTCCAATTGCCTTAATTCATCTGATACTGAATTTACGAACGGGACTTGCTGTAAAAGTGTCTTTGTACTAACCGTATCTTTTAATTTTGCTATGTTGTCGGCAATAGCACTTAGATTTTTTGGTATATTTCTAATAAATGTTATTTTAACATTTTCAGTATCAAAATCATTACCGAACAAATTATAAATATTACAAATTAATTGTAAACGTCTTAATAATGCTTGTCTGAAAAATGATTCTTTATCTGATACAATTCCTTCAATTCCATAACTGCCATTTTTAATTGATTCAGCACTTACATGACTTGTTGCAATAGTTTCAAGATCGGCAACAAATGAAAACTTTTTAATCATATTTTCAAGTCTGTCTTTATAATTCTCGTTCTCTGTGTCGTTTGAATCCTTATTAAGCCATTCAATTCTCGCTGAATTATTTTCGTCACTATCGATACTGAAGATACGATTTGATTTCATTAGTCTTAAATCAGAATCTGTCAAGTTTCCATTGAAGATGCAAAGATAGCTATCATTTAATTCTTGTCTAAAATTTGCTGTATCACTCAAAGCGACATCTAAACCATCAATTAACTTAAATACACACTCTGAATCACCAGTTAAGGAATTATTATTTTTAAATACATTTACAGGACAAGTTAAAAAATAGTGCTGTTTAACTTCCACCAAAGATATTGAATTGTTTTCCATCTTAAATATTTTTATATCAGTATTTGTGTATAATTCAATATTTGTTGTTGTTTTATTGTCTAATACGTTAGTTTCATCCCAAAAACGTATGCAATATAATAAATCACCATCAATGGAATTATCATATATAGGTATTACCTGTTCTGAATTTAATAATGTCATTTTTAATTGTCTGTTATTATTAAGGTACAATAATTCATAAGAAACGCCGTATATACTACAATTCTTACCAATGTCGATATTGTGCGATTGTTCAGTTTCCTTATTTGCGTTTATAATTGCTTCAAGTTGTTCATCTGGAATTGTATAATTAATAGCTTTTCCACCTAAAAAGAATCCATTAATCAGGGTAGAAACGTATTTTACATATGGAACTGCAATCTTGTTGTTTGGTTTGTCTGGATCTGCCATTACTCTATTCATAATCGGTGGATTTTTTGCATCATAATATGCTTTATTGGTTTTTAATTTTGGTAAGTATTGAGTTTTAAATATCTCAATATATTTTTTAATATGTTCTGTTGTTAATTCAACATTTTTATCTATATAAAATATTTTAATCACTTCCTTTTTTATTTGTTATTACAATTTAACTGTAAGTATCTTAGGTTTCTTTCTATCTAATACACCTTCCAACGAATAACGCCAAGCGTCTAAATTATCATCATTTACAGCATTAACTTCATCCGTATAGTTAGAATTTTTGTCTTTCTTCCAAGCATATCCCATAATTTCATCAATAAAGTTAGTATTTGATTCATCTATGACTACTTTGTAATTTAAGATTCGTTGGATTCCATTTTTTACAGAGTTGTGTCCTTTTTTTGCACCTTTAATTCTTAACCCCATACGTCTTAATTCTTCAATATCACGTGGAGATGCTGAATCAGCTATAAATTGATTTGCACCATACCCATTATCACATATCCATTTATAGGCATCAGCATTGGTAATACCTCGTTTACTCATCTCATCTATGACATAAATTATCTTGTTAGATTTGTCCACCAAAGATATTGTTATCGCATATGGGTGGTTAAAGCCTGTATCAAGACCACAACATAATTGTAAATTCTGCTTTAACAATTCTTGAATATCTAACTTTTCAACTTTCCAATTATTGTAGACTGTAAGGGAAGTTGTCCCAAACTCACCTAAAGCATAAACTTGATAATAGTAAGGGTTAATTTCCCTCATGTTTTCTAATTCAGCTATATAATCATCAGGCAAGAATTTGTTGTCTTTATACGTTGTCTTTACAACGTGAACAACCTTATCTCTTGTTTCTTCATTGTGGAAAGCATTGTAAACCCAGTTGTTACGGTCTATTGGATTGTAAGATAAAAATATCTGATTATTGGGCGTTTTCGCCCTTATTCTTAATTTAATTTGTGTAAACTCATCTAATGATATTTCTGTTGCCTCTTCTATCCAGCAGTCCGTCAGCGATGTGATACTTTTTAAGCGTTCCCCAGCATCATCAACACCTTTAAACAGTAATATTGATTGATTAGGCAGAATTATCTTCATTTCACTTTTATTAATCTTACAATCATCATAAAGTTGAAAAAATGATAATGTATCTAATATTAATTGCCAAACAGAATCTTTTAATGTTGCTGATATTTTTCTTAATATTAATATCTTTCTCTTGCTGGAAAGTGCTTTTATCACCATTAGTTGTGCCAAAGCGTGTGATTTACCACTTCCAGCACCACCCATCATAACAATCGTTTTATGAGTTTTATAATCAAACATATAAGGAAGATATACTTCATTAAATACATTTTTATCTATTTTAATATTTATTTTCTTCACCTACTTACATATAAAAAAGCAAACATATATTTCAATGTCTGCCTGTATCTGATACCCCTTTTACTTACCTTTTTAGCTTGTTTTAGGGGTAAATTATTAAGTTTAGTTGTTGGTTGAGTAAATAATCGTTTGGATAATTGCGTTTGTTTAAAAGTTTTGTAGTGAGTTTTAGTTAAGGTTAAATTTATATCTGTATCTTATTTTACAATGACTAAATCGACCTTTTCAATATAAAGGGGTAACCCCTATAATAAAACTTTGCTTTTATCCTAATAAATATACACCAATATACATTTCAAACTTGCTATTTTAGCTTAAATCAGCACTAATATTTTATACATTTCCATAAATAAAGCAAGGCAAACAATGAATAATCATCATTAACCTTGCAATATCAACGTTTATTATACTTGTTATATGTAATTATTTACTTACTATAATATGGATTATGATACCTAATCTTCATTTTGCGACATAATTAATGATTTTGTCCAAATAGTATACAAACCTTATACATTCCCATTTTCAACCAATTTACCTGTTATTCCTCTGTTTCTTCTTCGTTTTCACTATCAAATAATGTTATTTTTATTTCTTGTGTGGTGTTGACATCAACGTCTAATTTATCTCGCAAGTGATTATTTTCTTTTAATACCATCTCCACAGCCCTTATAGCACTTCTTGAATCTTGACTATCCAATAGTTCATCAAGCTTTTTCAATGCTTTATTACTCATTTCTTTAAACTTTGCATTTCTTGCTTTAGTTAATTCCTCAACAAATAAATCTTGCGTAAACCAATGGTAAAATGTTGATTTAGGAACGTTTAATTCCTCATATATATCTTTATTATATTTATAATCACCATACACTAACATAAATATAGCTTGCGATTGTTCATTACTTAACCCTGTGATTGGTTTATACTTTCCATCAGCACCTCTTAATTTAGGCATCTATATCACATCCTTTCTGCATCTACATTTGTTACTATCCAAATAAAATACCTTACAAATCTTATTATTATCTATTAACCAACTATCAAACTTCTTTTGATACAAGCCAAACATCATAGAATTACCCAACTGATAATAAATAACTCTATCCTTATTACCAGCAAACAAACCAATATATTCCCTAACATCAGCTAACTTGTACATATACATCTTACTGTCATTATTTCCAATAACTATATAATCAGACTTACATTTACGATACCAGCCATTTGTATTAACAACATTGCCATATCTATCTTTAACACTTGATATGTCCTCAATTATTAATCTTCTTCTAACGTAATCATGTTTAGCCAAAGTTTTATCTTGCTTAACTTCAAATAAATTAGTTACACCTTTTGTTGTATTAGTAACTTTAAAATCAACATCAATCTGCTGATATTCTTTTACTTTACTAACATCTTCAACAACATATCCAAATGATTTCATAAATATTTCAAACTTACTTTCTTGTTTACTTCCAATTGCTAAATCTTTTTTCCAATTAACATCTCTCTTATATTCATATTGCATTGTAATCACAAACCAATTTAATTGGTATTTGCAATTTTAGTTATTATCTTTTATCTTCTTTTAATTTAACTAAAAAGAAGATACCAAACTATCGGTATCTCCTATTGTTGTATTTTTAATTCTTTTATTTTATCTCTAATTATTTTATAGCTGTGTAAAAATGATTGTAATTCTTTATCATTTCGATATTCTTCAATTAGATAAGTAATGTCATTTTTACAAGTAGCAAATAGTTTACCATCAGCATTAACATCTAAATTTAATAATACACCTCGTTTTGTAAGATATGATATTAAATTCAAACTATATATTCTTCTATTCTCTTGCATTTTCTTTACCTACTAACTTTTCAATATTATCAACGATTTCTTCAAGTGTTCGGTCAACTTTACGGTCGTTGTTCTTTTCCATTTTTGATATTATTTCATTACATTGTTCTTGAACGATTAATGTTAATCGCAAACTTTCATTTACTGACTCATGCAAATCATCTAAGTCCTCTGATATTTCTTCTAAAATATCTGATATTTCAAGACACAAAAAATGCATATCCTTATATATTTCCTTTTTACTTTTTCTAAATAATTTAATTCTTAATTTTTTAAACATATTACTTACCCCTTTATTATATTTTTTGCATTAAAAAAGACACTCCTATTAGCGAAATGTCTTAATACTTAAGTTTATAAATAAATTACAATTTTATTTAAAACTAACAACATCAAAAACTTTTAAAAATTGTTCAAATTTCTTTTTATCAATATTTTCTGCAATATATACCGTTCTATGATTTTTATTCAAATCATCATTAATAATGCCTTCACAATCTTTTAATATTGCTTCAATGGTAAATTTATTAATATCATCATCTGCATTATAATATTGAAAACTTATTATGTTATCTACATTAATTAAAACACCTTTTTTTACTTCAATAAACATATTTTTCTACCCCTCTTTAATTATATTTTTTGTTTATTATTTATGATATATTTAATTGTATCAATAATTTCATTTGAATGTTTTATTGATTCAATATAAACTTTTTCACTTTTTTTAACCTTTACACCAGTAAACATGATAAGTTCATAAGAAGGTGTATTAAAATCATTTAAACTAATTTTTATGGATAAATTACTTACTGTTTCTTTTCTATTCATACCACCTATTATAGCACCAGCTTCACCAGCTAAAATACTACCACCTATAATATTTCCAAAACTTAAACTTGTTGAACCATCTTCAATTAATTCAACACCAACAATTTTATCATAGTCAATATACTTAATTGCAGTATTGTATAATTGTATTATCAATTTTCTGTTTTTATTATCAAATGCTACATAAGTAAAAATACCATTTATTATGTTTTCACTAAGCACAATAACCTTATCATAAGTCGCAAATAAATTTTTACTTGCTTCTGAAACAATAATTTTATCTTTACTTGATTTATTAACTGCATAAACAATTATTAATATAAATGCTGTTGGAACTAAAATAATTATTGCCCAAGCAAGACCATCACTCATTATTTCTACCCCCATATAATATATTTTACCAATATTTTACTACTATTTATATATTATTGCAAACGTTATTTAACCAAATAATTCCTCAAATTGCTTTTTTGCATCATCATTAAAAAAGAAATCTTCATCTTCCGCAATAGGAAATTTATTTTTATTTATTGTAATTACATTATTTTGCTTTTCAAACTTCCAATCACCATTATATTTTTCGTTTGATAAATCAACCTTTTTATTAGAATTAATAGAATTTTTTTTCATGTAATCAAACATATCATCATCAGCATAAAAATCATTTAAGCTATCAGCCAAATTATCATCAGCAACAACTTTATCAACTATTTTATCTTTGCTATGTTTCTTAATCAATGCTGGCAATTTCTTTTTTGTAAAGTTACTTTGAATACAACTAATAATGTAAGTACACTTATTAAAATCCTTAGTTATACTTGCACCACCTAAAGAAATTGTGAATGACTTCCTATTGCCTTTTAGTATATCTGTAACAACTTTATCAGCAGTAATATCTAATATATTATTTTTAACTAATTCTTCTTTAACATATCCAATAAGGGAATTGACTTTCTTATCTATATAATTATTATTTGCCAAAGTTTCATCTGTTATATCATAATATTTAACCATATTATCATAGAATACTTTAACATATCCATCAGAACTATTAATTGGTGGCAATATATCATCAAATATATCATCATTATCTATTTCATTAACATATTTTACCTTTGGTGTAAAACTTTCGTTATTATCTAAAATATCACCAGATAAGAAAGGTAAGTTATCATCATTAGTGGGAATTTCTTCAACTACTTCATCATCAATTATATCCTCAACAATATCAAGTAAGTAATCACCTTCACCTTGATAAAATTCTTCTTGTGGGAAATAATATTGATTAGCAAGTTGACTATTACCTTGTCTATGTAATACATATTCATTTTCTACTAATGTTCTAATACACTTAACAATAGTATCTTTATGCAATCCAGTTTCTTTACTTAACATATCTTGTGTAGGAAAACATTGATTATATTTTTCAATATTATTCTTATCACCATGTCTATGACTAATTAACATAAAATATACAATAGCAACATTAGGGTGGAAATCAATACATAATTCTTTCATAATGTTATTATCTGCTTGTGCAAAACCAGTTGTAACCATTCCCTTTTTATCCAACTCATAATATAAACCCTTACTTTTGTAAACTAATTCTCTTTTCTTCATACTTCAATACCTCTCTAATTTTAATTTTATAATATTAACAATACATAAATAATTCCTTTATCTTATTGGAATGTTTTGACCTTGAACTTTATCTTTTAAAACTTATGCACAAATTCTGAATAGGAATTTCAATATAATTAATATAGTAATTTAATATAGTACATTAATATAGTAGGATACTGAACTGTTCACACCCTTACATACTGAACTGTTCATACCCTTATATACTGAAATGTTCATACCCTTGATTATTAACATAGTGAAATGTTCACATTATTAATTATTATGCTAAAGTTCTATTTTTCCACTTTTCCCAAACTTCTGTTGTATCTTCTTTGTTAAATATAAATACTAATACATCATCATCATCTGTTGGTTTAGTAATATATTTACTAATTTCTAATCTAATCGGAAAAACACCATTTTTAATATATCTTTTTGCTTGTATTAAGTTGATTATTTTTATTTCTTCCATATTCAATACCCCTTTAATCTAATTTATTTTCTTTAAACAACACAGGGCAGAAAGTCAAACCTTCTGCACAAAGAGAGAAGTAATTAATATCTCATGGAGTGGCATTCTCCCCTGCATTGTTTAAAGATTAAATAGGGGAACATAATATATTGTTCATGTAGCATTTAAAATGCAAGTATATTAATTCATACTATGTTTAGGAAAACTGTTTTCCTTCCCCTATAGTGATACTAAATTTTCGATTGTCAAAAAGATTTGTTCGATTTATCCAAGGAAAACTTTTTTTACCTTTTTTGTCAAACACTGTGTTTTCTACGCTTTATCCATTGATTAGACAAATTTTTCTAAATCAAACTGCTAATTTATATTTATTGTTTTTAGTTTTTTCTGCATTAATTTCTTTTGCACATTCAGGACAATATTTTATTCTATTGTTTGTTTTAGTAATTCTTTCCCCACATTTTTCACAGAGAATTGTATTAGCTGGAATATTTTCCTTAATGTTTTCCAATATAATATCCCCGAAACTATCCCACAAACTTCTCTTGTTATCGCTTTTTATATCGTGATAATAATATTTAACTAATACATCAACAACATAAATTTCATTATTATTAATCTTTAAAGTTTCATCTTTTATAAATGTTTTAGCATATTTATGTTTTTCTTCTACATCTTCCTTGCTGTAAAACTTTTTATTTCCAGTTAGATATTTAAACTTGCTTATAATTGCCTTTGCTTGTTTGGTGGATGTATCAATATTTTTATTATGTAAAAGCATTTTATAATCAAATTTACCACAATTTTTAGCCTTAAATGTTTTAGGTGGATTAGATACCAATTCTTCTAACCTATTAACAACACTACTATTTGTTATTGCATATTTTTCATCTAATGCTGCTTCTCTATCACTGGTTTTCATCTTATAAATGTTTTTATTTTTATCTTTTATATATCTGATAAAGTGAGGTAATTTGTTATTTGTATATTGACTTAAAAACTTACTCATTTCATCAGATTTAGTAGGAAGAAATTGACTTTTAGTAAAATCTATGATGAAGTTCGCCCACATTGTTAAATAATCCATAGCTTTTATTTCATCTTCATCAATATTACCCTTATTCCATATTTTAGTTATATTGTTTGAGGTATCACCAACACTTTTTCCAAATGCTGAAGTCATTGAATTATATAAATTCTTATTTGTTATCTTTGCTGGTTTACCTTTTTTCATTTCATAATACAATGGAATAAAATTATGTCTTTCCTTAATTCTTTTTGCTGATTTAATTATAGTAGGTTCTGATATTATTAATGTTTCATCACCATCTACATCATAAGCCATAACAAGCGAATTAGTTGAAAATATGCTTGTATAAACACCACTTGCTTTAAACCATTTCTTTGTATCATCATTTATTACATTTTTATTTACACAATGACTAAAATTTAAGTGAGGACTTCTGGTTAATGATACTTCTTGATTATCTGCAAAATGATTACATGATACTTCACCATTTTTTAATAACCCCTTTGGATTGTCATTGTGGCAGAATAACCATTCAGCAAAAGCATATACATCTGGTAATATAAAAGTGTATGTTCCATCAACTTTAAACTTTCCATACCTTGAATTGTTAATGATACTTGCCTTAGTTTCGTTTAATATCCTTTTGGAATATAAGTCATTCAGCATTTCTGGGTAAAGCATTAAAGCTTCTTGCCAATTATTTTTCTTTTCATTGTATTCAGTAGCACCTAATGTCTTTAAGATTGTTTGTCTATCTTTGCCTATATTTTCGATCGTTTCATTGGTATCTTTTAAAATTTCCTTTAATTCAATATCCGATAAATCATATAGTGATTGCAATGCTTGATAACTAAATTTTGCTTTCTTAAATTGTTTGCTTTCTTCAATACATTTAGATGCTTCACAGTTATATTCCTTGAAGGCTGTCTTGTACTCTTCCCAACTATCATAATACTTCCACATTTTAAACTGTGATTTTGTGAATATATATCTAATATTGTCTTGAATTATGTCATATTCTTTATTCCATATATCTTTAACTTTACCTATTTTAGTTTCAGTTAATTTAATACCTTTTTTTCTTGCATCCCTTTTTTCTTCCATTCTTTTCTGTTTAATAAAATCTTTGAATGAAAACTGCACAACTAATCCTTTGAGAAACGGAAGGCGGATAATACCCGTGTAATCAAGACAAATTCCAGCACCATCCATAACGGGAATCTTAATATCTTTCTTTTCTGTTGTAACTTTCCACAAACCATTTTCATCATAATTATCATAATCAATAAATTTAACTTCTGTATTTGGTAAAATACTTTCCATATCATCAACGATTAAAACTTCATCAATATTAAAATTCTCCCATTTTTCACTTGCTGTAGCTGTCAACGCTAAATATGAAAGATACTTATTAACTATTACTTTCTTTTCGCTTATCTTATCTTTAGTCAAGCCACAATAGATTGTGTTTTTATGTTCATTAAAAGCATTTTCTTCCATAAACATAGCTTTCTTTTCTTTAAGCTGTCCAGAAGATGATGTAAAGAATATGTAATGTTTTTTATTATGATTAAAACCATTTTTAATTAAATTTTTAAATAAATTATAGTGATAAACACGTATTACAATCAATTTATCAGTTGTGTCATTTGTTTTAATTTTTAATGTTCTTGTCAAGCTACTTTCAAAATTAGATATTGTATCAGCTGGTGTAAATTCTTTTGTAATGTTCCTTATAATATTTTTATTAAATTCTTTTTCTAATTTAATTTCTAACTTTTCAATTTCCTTTTTGTTAGTTTCATATTTTTTATTTTCTTCCGTATCTTTTATATCTAAAAATTCTATTTTATCAACTTCAATTTTTAATACTTGTTTATAATTATATAATTCCTTAATTGTTGTTTCATTCTCTGAAAATTGATTATGCAATTCGTGCGATTTTTTATTAATTCCTTTTTCAATAAAGCTTTTACGCAATTTATATAACTGTTTTAGCTTGTCAAGTACATCCCTATATTCTAAATACACTTCACTCTCTTTTAATTTGTCATTAAACTTTTTTATTTCTTTTCTCTTTTTCTCATATGGCTGTTTTAACTCTTTTTTATTAATGTTCTGAAGGTTTTTTATTTCTTCCAATAATTTTGTTTCTTTAGTTGTATAGAAAAAACTTGTATCTATACTGTACATATGTATTTGATTTTGTAACTGTGCCATTTATTACTTACCCCTCTTTTTAATATAATTCCAATAATTTTGTTAAATTTTAAGTGTTGAAATTCCAACGTTTGTTTTTCTGTCTAACCTAATAAAACAGGAATTTTATCGTATTACTTACTAATTAAAAATTATTTCATTTATGTAAAATTTAGTGTTGACATACTAATTCAGTTGTGATATAATCATGTAAATTGAGATAAATATAACCAACTGAATAAAAGTAATAAAAAAATAAATTCCCTCCTCAAAATGATGTAGGGATATTGTTGTTTAAAAAAATATACAATCCCTCATCAATAAGTATAACATACCCCAAATACGTTGTCAAGTGTTTTATTAAATTATTTTAATATATTTTAATATTTTCGTAACAATTGAATTTTCAATAAAAAAAAGGGCTTTTACGCCCTCATGTATAACATATCTTGCATTGTATCAAAAATATTTTCAGTAGAATCTTCATCTATATCCTCTATCGAATATACTATAATAATTTTATCTCCCAAGTCCATAGGTATAAAATCCTCGTTCTCTTTAACTGTTTCACCGTAATACTTCTGCAAGTAGTTATCGTATATAATGTATATTGGATTAGTCTGCTGGATTTCCTGTACTTCCTTTTTTGATTCTGATAGTATAAATAAATAATCTTTCATTTTATTACCTCCATGTATTATTTATACACATTATAATACGTAGAAAATTACTTGTCAAGCGTTTATTTTTAGCCATTTCTTTTTAATTTAATTCTATGTTTATTTTAATATAATTTTAATATTTATACATTATTTTTTTAATTTAATTCTTTCTTTTTTATTCTTGTTTATCAAAACGTCCAAAGGATTATATAGTTCATAGTTATCTTGCAAATCTTTTAATGCTAATACCACGTATTTTCTTGTGGTTTCTAATTTTGAATGTCCAAGTAGTTGTTGTAATGCAAATAAGTTACCGCCATTTTGAATATACATTGTTGCGAATGTCCTACGAAAAGCATGAATTGAACTAATGTTTATTCCATGTTGTTTTTTTGTATAATGAATTAAAGCTTGCTGACAGGATGTTCTTTTCAATGGTAATCCATCTATATTAACAAATAAATAATCATTTGGTTCACCGTTTCTATATGTCAAATATTCCTTTAAAATATTACTTAGTTGAATTGTTATTGGTATTATCTGTTCTTTCTTATTTTTAGTTTCAGATAATTTAACCAAATTATTATTAAAATCAATATCCTTAATCTTTATGTTGACAACTGAATTTAACCTGTTTCCTGTTGCAAGGAAATAATTGCAAAGCACCCAGTTTCTATACTCTGCAAATGTACATTTTTTTATGTTAGGTTTCTCTAATATTTTCTCTAAATCACTAACTGAATAAGTGGATTTAATAGTTTGTCCAGCATTAACTGATTTAATTTTAAATTCTTCACAATATTCTTTTTCAATACACCAATTGACAAAAGGTTTAAAGTTAGTCATCTTACTATTAATTGTAGTGTTTTTATTTCCTCGTTCCATCAGCCATAAGATATAATTGTTAACTAACTTTTCATTTAATTCATTTGTTTTGGTAGCTTCAGTATTACAGAATTTACTAAAATCCTTGAATATAGAATTTTTAGTTATAATACTAAACTTGCTTAAACCTCTAACTTTTAATTCTTTTTCATATTCTTCCCAAGCAGTTGAAATTTCAATGTCTTTTAGTTTCTTATCTTGCATTTTTATTCGTGCCATAGTTTATAATATAGTCTCCTTTTTTGGTATTCCTACTTTATTATAAACTCTCATTTTTGCAACCCTTTGAATTATCAATATTTATTCTAATTTCAACGCTTAAATAAAAAAAAGAAAAAAGCGTATGATTAAAATAAAGGGGGACGTTATATTTAAAAGTTACACGCTGTTTTCTTTTTTAGTATTATGAGCGATTTATTATTTTTTATTCATGATTTATAAAAATTTTATTATAAACTATCATATTTCTCTAACAACACATCTGCCTTGAACAAGTCGCCGTCTATGCTGATTTCTAATATACCTTCTTGAATTTCCATTAAAGATTTTGCAATTGCAAGACCTAAGCCACTGCCTTCTGAGCTCCTTGATTCGTCACCCCTTTTGAATCTTTCCATCAATTCTTCGGCGGAAATGTTAAGCTCATAGGCCGAAACATTTTTAAAACTAACCCTTACTTCTTTTTCTGCTTCAGAAATATTTATATAAACTCTTGAACCTTTAACGGCATATTTAAAAATATTTGACAACAGATTTTCCATAACTCTGCTTAGTAACCTGCCATCTGCTCTAACATATATTTTTTCCCCTGTAGCAGTTACCTTAAATACCAATTTTGATTCTTGTATTTTTTCGTCTAACTCTCCTAAAATCTGTGAAACCAATGCATTTACATTAACTTTTTCAAATTTCGGCTCAATGCTTCCGCTGGTTGCCTTCGCCGCTTCAAACAAATCCTCGGTAAGTGTTTTTAATCTTTTTGATTTTCTGTCCAATACCTCTAAGTATTTAGGAGCATTATCTGAGCAAAGCCCTTCTCTTTTTAATAAATCCACATATGAAATTATTGAAGTCAGCGGAGTTTTTATATCGTGAGAAACATTGGTTATCAATTCTGTTTTTAATTTTTCGCTTTTTACTTTATTTTGTACGGCTATTTTTAAGCCACTGGTCATTTCATTTATATCTTCTGAAAGCTTATTAAATTCACCGGTTCCGTCCAAGTTTATTTTATAATCATAATTACCGTCTTTAGCAATCCGCAAACCTTCTTGTATAGTTTCAAATTTTTTGACTTTTTTATATATGTAGTAGATGGCAATTAGTGTTATTATTATTAAAAGTGGCGGATAATTTAAGCTGTAAGCTGAAATCCCTATTAACAATAAAATTGCACCGATTGATTTTAACATTAGCGGTCCGCCGGCAACAATTTTCACGAAGCTGTTTTTTGCTTCTTTTAGTAACAAGTATATCAGTGAATGTTTTACTAATGTTCCATTCTTAAAATGTCTTGCTAACGAGAAAAACAATATTAAAAAAATAAAAACTATTACTGCTGCTATAGACAGCATTATAAATCTCATTATATTAACATTTACAAATCTCAGATCCAATACTTTGTCAAAATTAAGCTTTACTAATGCAACTATGCCGGTAATTAACATTAAATTTAAGTCTGTAAAAAATTCGTCTATATGGGACAAATGGACTTCTTCATTATCGGGTGTTCTACCTGCAACTGATGTCAGATAGACAAAACATGTTAATATTAAAAACAATAAAATAACCATTGCAGCTGTATTTTTAATTAATAATTGTCTGTCTGAATTCCACTTGTTAACCCGAAGCAATAGTCCATCATCAGTGATTGCTGCGTAAATAGCAGTTTTATCTCTTTTGCTTTCAACCTTTTTGTATGTTTCCATCAAGGAAGCTGAAAAGTTCCCATATCCGTTATCAGGAACTAAGTCAATTACTTTGTTATCTATTAAAATATATACATTGAATAATTTATAATAATTTTTATCCGGGTTTCCTGTATTGGTGCTCACATTTTTTCCATCAGTAGCATAATAAATTAACCCCTTAGGTTCGTTCAAATCATCTATTATTTGATGGTAAGCGGTTAAATCAGAGTTTAGAATTGTTTTTTTTATTTCCTCTATTTCTTTTATTCTTTCCTTCCAAAACAAATCCCTTGATTCTTGATTGTTTTCAAAACTCTTTTCAGTAATATAATTATTGTATAAATTAGTAAGCTGCCAGCTATCCTCTATATCTAAATCTTCAACTGTACCTCCGCGAAGTATAAATTCTTCGCTTTTATAAACCCTTAAGACATGTTCTAAACGGTTTGCAACATATCTCAGTTCATTACTTAGTGTGTTGCTTTCCATGTAGTTTTTGACTGTAATGCTCTCATAGTTTTCTACATTAAGATATATGTTTAAGCCGGAAGATGCAACTGTCATAACACAAATTATAAGCAATATAAAAGCAGCTGTTTTGGTTATTTTTTTTCTTTTATAAATCTTCCACTTTGTAACCAACACCCCACACCACCTTCAGGTACCTTGGATTTTTCGGGTCTATTTCAATTTTTTCTCTTATCCTTCTGATATGGACTGCTACAGTATTTTCAGGATTAAATGATGGCTCGTTCCAAACCTCTTCATAAATATCGTCTATTGAAAACACTTTACCTTTATTTTTAGTAAGCATCAGCAATATTTTGTATTCAACAGGTGTTAATTTAACAGATTCATCATCAACTGTAACTATTTTTCTTTCGTCGTCTATAAATAAACTGCCTGTTTGATATAGGTTGCTTATTTCCACCCCATTCGCTCCGCCTAATGTTGTGTATCTACGAAGCTGTGATTTTACTCTTGCCAACAGTTCTAAAGGATTAAACGGCTTTGTAATATAGTCATCCGCTCCCATATTAAGGCCGAATACAATGTCTGTTTCTTCGGATTTTGCAGACAACATAATAACAGGGATGTTTTTAATTTCTCTGATTTTGGATGTTGCCCTGATTCCGTCCATTTCAGGCATCATTATATCCATAATAATTAAATGCACATCATTAGATTTAACCATATCGATGGCCTCTAAACCTGAGTAACACTTTAATATATTGTACCCTTCATTTTTTAAATAAACTTCAATTGCCTCAACTATTTCTTTATCATCATCACAAACTAATATATTCATAAATAGCCCTTATTTGAATTTTTCAAATCCCTTTCGTATAGCATCTATAACATCTTCTTCTAAATCTAAACGATAGTTTCTTGATACTGTTTTTCCCGTCTTAGTCATATCGTAATCTTGACCGTTCCATAAAACTGCCAATTTGATTCTATCATATTGAAGAATTTTATTAAACATATCCTCAAACCATTCACTCTTATTGCCTCCTAACGAAGCACATGAATATTCCGTAATCATCATTGGGTGCTCGAAACGCTTAATATATTCATAATAGAAATGATCATATGCTTCAGCAAAGCTTCTCCAGGTTTCGCCGTTGTAATAGTTCCCCGTGTTATATGATGTAAGCCCAACTATATCAACGTATTCATCGCCCGGGTAATAGTTTAAGTAATGATTGTATGCATAGCCGGGGAATGATAATTCGTTAGGATTCCAAACAAAAATTACATTATCGACTTCATGTTCTTTAAATTTGTTGTAAATGTATTTCCAACATTCAATGAATAAATCGGTGTCCTTACCCACCCTATGTGACGAATACCACACCCATTCGCCATTCATCTCATTATTTAACCTAAACAAAACGGGATGATCATATTCATTAAAGCTTTGTGCTAAATGGTCTAAATAATCATCATATCTTCCTTCTATTATATCAAGGGTTATATCAGTTTCCTTGCCATTTATCATATCCGTGGTATACAAGCCGTATTCAACAACTTTCCCTTGCTCCTTTGCCAAGTTCATATAATCAGTTTTATAAGGCAGCGCAAAGGAATTATATAATAATACAACAGGAAATTCATAGTCAAACATTTCTTCAAGCTGCTTCAATTTATAGTCATAAGTTGGATATGATGGCTCAAACACTCCAAAATCAATTTTTTCATTATTGATGAAATATTTATTTAAAAAATCCAAGGTTTTTTCATCGAAGTTTTTCTGTACCGGTTTAAAAACTGTGTCTTCTTTCATTGTTCCTGTTTTGTTTATTAATTTAAAGCTTGGCATTATGTAATCTATGTATACAGGATGTGCGGATTTAATAAAAACGGTTATTAATTCTTTGTTTGATCTTGGGAATGTAATCATTGCGTAATAGTTACGATCAGGTTCACTATCCTTTAACTTTCTTCTTTCAAACAATGTAATGTGTCCTATGGTACCTTTAAAATTATGATTAAATTCCTTAGTAATTTTAAAATCAGGATTTTTTGAAATTCCTTTATTTCCGTAATTTATATATGTTGTTATACTGTCCAAAGAATTTTCAAAATTATCATATAATATATCAACCACTACATTTTCAGATTCAAATCTGCTTTTTACATTTACAATATCTTCATTTAATTTTAAATTATTCAAAAGAACAATTTCATACCCGTAAGGATTGTTAGTATATTTGTTGTATTCAGAAGAATATGGAGTTAAGAATGTTGAATTTTCCTCTGCAAATACAAAATTGATTGACATTATTAACAGTAAAACTATAATTGCGAATGTTTTCTTTATGTTCATTAAATTCTCCTTGTTATCATTGTTAGCGCATTATTAATTTTACCAAACCTGAACTTAGGTGTCAAACAAATTAGAATAGTATAACTACAACCTCTCTATAATAACCGCCATAGCAGGTCCACCGCCTGCACATAAAGAACCGCAACCAATTTTTTCATTTCTTTCTATCAATTCATAATACGCTGCAATAATTAACCTTAATCCGGTACTGCCTACAGGATGTCCTAATGATATTCCCGAACCATTTGCATTAACATTATTTATATTTATATTTAATTCTTTGATGCATGCTAAAACTTGGGCTGCAAAAGCTTCATTTAACTCATAATACTCAATATCATCTGTTGAAATTCCTGCAAACTCTGCTGCTTTTGGTATAGCATAGACCGGTCCTATACCCATAACTCTTGGTTCAACTCCAACTGTAGCGGTAGAAAGTATTTTAGCAAGTGGTTTTATTCCTAATTCTTCCGCCCTCTCTCTTGACATTATTACCATTGCACTTGCACCGTCATTTAAACTGGATGCATTACCGGCAGTAACAGTTCCATCTTTTTTAAAGGCAGGTTTCATTTTTGATAATTGTTCTCGATGAATTTCTCTGGGATGCTCGTCCGTATCAAAAACAACTGTGCCTTTTTTTGTATTAATTTCAACCGGAACAATTTGCTCTGTAAACTTTCCTTCAGCAATTGCATTTAATGCACGCTTATGGCTTAATAAGGCATACTCATCTTGCTCTTCTCTGTTAATATGATATTCTTCTGCAATGTTTTCTGCTGTAATACCCATATGTACGCCTGAAAAAACGTCTATTAAACCATCATATAATAATCCATCCTCTAATGCAGTGCTTCCCATTCTTAATCCTTTTCTTACATTCAGAGCTAAATATGGTACATTTGACATGCTTTCAATACCACAAACCAATGCCGCTTGTGTTTTTCCCAATAATATTTGTTGACATGCAACTTCTAAAGCTCTCATACCTGACGCACATTGTTGCTCTATTGTGGTTGCTGCCGATGAAACGGGTATTTCTAATCCTAACTGAATTTGTCTTGCCGGATTTGCTTTTAAGCCGGTCTTAAAAACCATCCCCGTTGTAACTTCATCTATATTTTCAGGTTTTATATTTGCCCTTTTCATAGCTTCTTTAGCAGCTGTTATACCAAGTTCAACCGCACTAAGATCAGATAAACTCCCCATAAAATTTCCTATGGCCGTCCTGGCCATTCCAACTATTACTACTTCTTTCGTGTTATTCATTTGTTGTCCTCCTTATTAATAAAGGGAGACCAAGTCTCCCTTACTCTAATATATTACTTATACAAATTTAACATATGTCTTGCATCATCCGGTGTTGCAATTTCATTGCCTGCTTCTTTTATTATATTTGCAGCGCGGGTAACTAACTGAGCATTAGTTGCTAAAACTCCTGAATTATAGTACAGGTTGTCTTCTAATCCGACTCTGACATGTCCACCCATAGCTATTGTTGTTAACAAAATCGGCACATGATTTTTACCTATACCTAAAGCAGACCAAGTTGAACCTTCGGGTATCAAACTCTTTAAATATACCAAGTTTTCTACAGTTGCTGCTGTACCGCCAGCTGCTCCAAGAACAAATTGATAATGCAACGGGGCTTTTAAAACTCCCTTTTTTAGATAGTATAAAGAATTGTAAACCATACCTGCATCAAATATTTCTATTTCCGGTTTAACCCCGTATTCTTGCATTGTATATCCTAATTCCTCTAAAAACTTAGGATGGTTTAAAAATAAGCTGTTGTGCATCCAGTTCATGGATCCGCAATCATATGATGCCATTTCAGGTCTGATTGATTTTAAGTGGGCTTGTCTTGTTTCATCAGTTGCATTCAAATCACCGGATGTTGTGCAGTTAATTACTATATCACACTTTGCCCTGATTAATTTAACAGTTTCTTCAAATTTAGCTGCATCCATAGTGCCATTGCCTTCATCATCTCTCATATGCAAATGTGCTATTGCGGCACCTGCTTTATAACATTCATACACATCATCTGCTATTTCACGAGGAGTCATCGGAACATACGGACTTTGTTCTTTCGTAGGCCATGCACCTGTGGTGGCAACTGTTATTATAGTCTTACTCACTAAGCAATACCTCCATTTATTGCATATTTTTGTATCATTGATTTTCCTTTTTCAGTTATTTTAACTTGTCTCTTGAACATACCTTTTTCAACGATATATCCTCTACGAGTTAAGTGTGAAATCATGCTTGACATTTGAAGTGATGCCATATTGAATTCCTTTGCAAATTTACCGATTCTATCCGGATTACTTTCAGCCATTTCCAAGAACTTAATATACTTAGGATTTAGATAATCAGCTATCATTTTGGCCTCTGTGTTATCTAATTTCGGCAACACTTCATTAGCTTTTTCTGTTATGTTAAATGTAAAGAACTTGCTTCCTATCAATCCTGCTCTTTCTATATAGCCGCCTTGATCCAATTTTTCAATTGATAAATTTGATATTTTAGCATCAACCTTAAGTCCATCGCTAATATCTGCTAAATATTGATGACCATTTCTAATCATAGCAAGAACTTTCATATCAAAATCGTCTAATTCCACTTTTTTACGGTTATTTTTAGTCGCTTTAATTTCCCAATCTGAAGCTCCATAGTAGTTTGAAGGTGCTGTGAGTGAAACAATGACACCTACAATAAGAGAAACTAAAAATCCTACAATAGCCATATGTGTCCACTGACCTATAACAAATACCTTTGTTAACTCCGTAATTGTCAATAAAACCATAGTAAACATTCCTGAAAGAGCGCCCCAGAAAGCACCCTTTGAATTAAATTTAGGCCAGAACGCACCTAATAGCAAAAGTACTGCCGGAGGTGTCAACCAAGCATTAGCGAATGCAAATAAATATGTTGGTCCTCCCGGGAAGAATGTCATAATCCAAGTAACTCCAATTATAAGTGCCATTGTAATCTTGCTTGCTTTTAATGTAGTTTCAGGAGAAGCATCTTTATTTATCATTCTCTTGTAGATATCACGAGTGGCTGTTGAAGTAGCACCCATAGCTGAAGTTGATGCTGTTGATAAAGCTGCAGCACATGCTCCGACTATAAACAATGAACCAAGAGCCGGTGTTATAGCCTGCGCTATAACTCCATATGCAGCCGTATGCGCTACCTTGCCTCCTGCCAAAGTGAAAACTTCAGGCATTGCGGTTCCGGCATATATCCCTATTAATGATAAAGGTATCATAAATACAACAATTAAATATATTGAACCTACCGTATATGATTTCTTTGCAACATTTTCATTTCTGCATGATGCCATCTTGATCCAATAATAATTATTTCCCCATACTAAGGCAGTACCAAAAAGAATTATGAAAGTTAATGCACTTGGATACTTGAATGTAGCAACAGGCATAGATGCTCCTGCCAATCCTGCGTTTACCCAGTCACCGCCTTTCCAGCTTTGGAAAAACTCAAATCCTCCAAATTTTGTCATTAAGATAAACAAAAATATAGGAACGGCAATTGTACCGATTGTTACTTGAATAAAATCCGTAATTGTAGTTGCCCACATTCCACTCATAGTTGCAAAAATTAAAATTACTAAAAATGCAGCACCGGTAATTATAGGAATTGGCCATCCGGTATACCCGGAAACAATAGAAGACAATGAAACTACGTTATTAGCAAGTATACCGCACATACCTATTACAGAAGTAACCGCTATTAATCCTCTTACCTTACCGTTATATCGAGTTTCAAAATATTCAGGAAGTGTTTGTGCACCGCTTCTTCTGATAAAGTTAGAAAATATATTGGCGTATACCATTAAACCTGCTAAGGAATAAATTACACCCCATGTAATTCCCCCTTTTACACCATAAAGAATAGAAAAACCGGGTGCTAAAGTTATACTTGTACCTGCAAAACCAATAGCAACAACACCTAATGTGTTTATGGGAAAGCTTATTTCACGACCGGCTATTATATAATCATCCGTGTCAGATACCCACTTCTTTGCAACAAAACCGGCACCAATTAATAGCGCAACAAATATAATTGCATAAATACTAAAATAAACGTTAATCATTTATTACATCTCCTTTAGCTTTTTTAGATTTTTCAAGGAAAATCTATAAACCTATATAATACCTTTTAATTATTTCTATTCTTCTACAAAAGCAACCGCACGTATCCAACCGGCACTAGCTCCTTTGATCTTTACAGGAAAACAAAAAAACTTACTTCCTGTTATCGGTAATGATTCTAAATTTGTTAATTTTTCAATATGACAGTATGCCTTTTCTGCACCTGCTCTATGTCCTTCCCAAATAATTTCCTTATCATGCGTTTCATTAAAGTCTTTAGCTATTAATGGAAGTGGTCTATCCCAACTCCACGCATCTGTTCCTACAACATTGACTCCTTGATTTACAAGCCATAATGTTGCAGCCTTTGTCATTCCACAACCGGACGATAAATATTTTTTACTGCCCCAGTTTTTACTTGCTCCGGTATTTACTAATACTATATCATTAGGTTTCAATGTATAATTGATTTTTTCAAAATATTTTTCAAAATCAACAGGTTCAACTTTATAGCCATCAGGTTTATCTCTGAAATCTACAACAACCGCTTGTCCATAGAACCATTCTAATGGAACTTCATCAATAGTCCATGCTCTCTCTCCGCCATTCATAGTCGGATAAAAATGATATGGAGCATCTATATGTGTTCCTCCATGAGTTGACAGCCTTATAAATTCAACTGCCCATCCATTTCCTTCAGGTAAATCATCCAACGTTGCATCCCCAAAATATTCTAACATATCATTTGCAGTATCTTTATGATTTTTATAATCAATGTATGGAATATAATCCGGCGGATCACTAGGTAACCCACTTTCTAAGGCAATACTTAAATCTACAATTTTCATTTCTTTTCCTCCGGTTTGTTTTAATTACTTAAGTTTGTAATGCGCGCACGTTACAATATTCTATAAGAGCAAAAGTCATGCCAACTTTCAATTAATAACAATATTAATGTATGTAATTAAAAAAAGTGTTAAAATATTAACACTTTTTAGCTAAAATAAAAAAGGGAGCTGATATTGTTTAAGTATTCAGACCCTTTTTATAAAAAAACAATATGTAAACTTTTATTTACACATTGTTTTTTTATTTCCCTGTAAATTTGTAGTTACAGCTTATTTGCATAAGTGTAAACTATTGTTTACGTTAACAAAAGTTTACACTTTTAAATTCTTAATTTATGTCATATTCTTTTATTTTCTTATACAGCAAAGTTCTTGATATACCTAATTCTCTTGCGCACAAAGCTTTATTATTATATTTCTTTAGACCTTCAATTACTATTTCCTTCTCTAAATTTTTTTTTGCCTGTTTTATTAAAAGGTCTTTTTTAATTCTACTATTATTATTTCTCAATAGTTTATTTTCAAAATATTCCTCAAAATGATTCCATTCCAATATTCCTGTCAAGGCAATATTCATTCCGCGTTCAACTACATTTTGAAGCTCTCGAATATTACCGGGCCATTCGTACTCTTTGAATTTTTCTATTACTTTGTTGTCTATACCTTGAATATTTAATCCTAGTTGAAAATTAAGTTTTTGGATTATACTATCTACAAGTAATGAAATATCTTCTTTTCGTTGTCGTAATGAAGGTATTTTAATATTTATTACATTTAATCTATAAAATAAGTCACTTCTAAACTTTTTTTCATTAACCATCTTCTCAAGAGAAGTGTTTGTTGCAACAATAAGCCTGACATCAACAGGAATGCTTTCTTTCCCCCCAATTTTTTCAATTTCTTTTTCCTGCAGAACTCTTAAAAGTTTAGGTTGAAGCACCAACGACATTTGATTTATTTCATCTAAAAACAAACTTCCACTGCTAGCCATTTCAAACTTGCCCTTTTTACCATCCTTTTTTGCTCCGGTAAAAGCTCCATATTCATACCCGAACAATTCCGACTCAAATAATTCTGATGGAATAGCTGCACAATTTATTTTTATAAATGGTTTTAATGATCTTTCACTTAAATCATGAATTGAGTGAGCTACAAGTTCTTTTCCGGATCCTGTTTCTCCTTCAATTAATACTGTTGAAGTTGACTTTGCTGCTCTCCGGATTTGTTTTTTCAGGTTCATCACAGCCGGGCTTTCGCCGATAATTTCATCAATACTGTATTTTGCCTTCCTTAATTGCTTTAATTCTTGCTGGTAATATTTTAATTCTTCCATCATATTATTTAATTTTCTTGAAAAATCTACAGCTGTTTTTTCGTCTCTAAAAATAACATAAATAAATCCTGCTACTATTTCTCCATTTTTAATGATCGGAATATAATTACAAAATCCTTGTTCTTGTTTTTTATTTACAATAGGTACAGGATGTCCGACAATAGATTTTCCTGTTTCAAGGGCTTCTTGAATTTTAGTTGTAGGAAATACATCTTTAACATATTTACCTTTTACATCATCAAGACTTTTTCCATAATATTTCTCCCATGATTTTGTAACATAGACATATCTTCCATACTTATCGGTAACAACAGCAATATCAAGTTGCTCTATAATTAATTTGTAGACATCTTCATCAAATATAAACTCTTTCATTGATAACCTCCACAAGAAAACTTGCCCTGAAAATTTTCAAATTTATTTATCTTTTTAATTATATCATAACAAATATTTTTTTAGCATTTTATTTTTAGCTTATTACTAAGTAAATATTTTTCATCCCTTTTAAAACTTTTAGGGTATACTTCCGATTTTATATATTAGCATAAAACAAAACACATATTGTTTTAAAAAAATGACTGTGTTATAATTCTTTTTATGAATTAGGAGGATATAAAAATGGTAACTATCGATACATTTAAAAGGGGTTTGACTAACGGAATTACTACTCTTATTGACTTAATGAAAATATTGGTGCCGGTATATTTAGGTGTGCATATTTTATCGATATCAGGATTATTAAATTATATAGCTGATCTTTTTGCACCTATTATGTCAATATTCGGACTTCCCGGTGAAGCTTCCCTTGTAATGATATTAGGTTATTTTTCCGGCACTTATGCTGCTTTGGGTGCGTTAGCTGCAATTAATCTTTCCGGCTCACAAATAACCACAATCGCTATTATGTGCTCTATATCACACAGTTTATTTACAGAAGGCGCAGTTGTTAAGAAATTAGGTGTAAGCCCAATTATAAGCGCAGCTGTGCGTATGTTTTTTTCCTTGCTGATGGGATTTTTATTTTATAGGATAGTCGGGTGATAGGTATGGACGTTATAATTAATATATTTATAAACTTAGCTTCGTTTGTATGGAGCATTGCAAGAGCATTAGTACCCATAATGATAATAATTGAAATATTTAAGGATACTAAATTAATTGATAAGTTAGCAAAGGTAATAAAACCAATCACTGATTTTTTCACCATTAGTGAACAATCCGGAGTTTCATTACTTTTCGGCATATCTTTTGGATTAACAATTGGTGCGGGAGCAATCATACAAAGTGTTAAAGATTATAACGTGGATAAAAGAAGTGTATTTTTGATTACAATGTTTATATCAATATGCCACGCAGTTTTTGAAGATTTGATGATTTTTGGAAGCGTAGGTTCAAATATTTTTTATCTCTTAGCAGCAAGATCTATTTCAGCAATACTGATAACTTTTGTGTTATCAAGGTTTGTAAAAAAAGATGCATTTGAAGTAGAAAAATAAAAGGGAGATTCTTCACTGCGTTGGGGATGACAAAGCATATGTCATCCGCTGTCAGCGAAGAATCTCCCTGATTATTTAAGAAAGCTCTTTAATTTCCATATTCTCTTTGCTGTAAACAGCAAATTTATTAAATCCATACTCAGTAAACTGATTTAATTGTTTGCCAAGCTTTTTAGCTTTTTCATAAATGGATACTGAATATCCGGCATCTCTTAATTCATCAGCTTTTCTCATAACATCAACATAATTGTCTGATAATTCAAATAACAACACTAATTTCTCTTGGTTAGGAACTTTGAATTTTTCTTCCATCAATTGATTTACCAATCTTTCAAAACCAATTGAAAAACCAATTGCAGGTATTTTTTCTCCGATGAAATTTCCTACCATTTCATCGTATCTGCCACCGCCTGCTATTGAATAACCCAAGTCCTTATATGCAATTTCAAATATTGAGCCGGTGTAGTAACCCATGCCCCTTATTAATGTAAAGTCAAATTCTATATCATATTTCTGCTCTGCATAATCCTTGGATAATTTAAGCACTTTTTCAACCTCATCGATAACTTCTTCCGGCACACCATATTTCTTCAAACAATTAGTTTTTTCATTATTGATGTTTTCAAGGGCTTCTATTAATCTATTTATGGAGCTTTCAGTATAATTTTTAAGCTTCAGCTCCTTTTCAATTCCTGACATGCCGATTTTATCTAATTTATCTACGATTATGCACACACTGTCAAATTCTTCTTCTGTAAATCCACAGTTTAGTATTACTGCTTTTAAAACTCTTCTGTCATTAAATCTTACAACGAAATTTTTAACTCCCAATGCGGTAAGTGCCTTAGCCGTAGTGGCTATTAATTCTAACTCTGCTGCATTTGTGCTGTCACCTATTATATCTATATCGCATTGCTTAAAGCTTCTGTATCTTCCCTTTTGTGCCCTTTCAGCTCTAAACACATTGCCTATCTGCATAGCTTTAAACACCGAAGGCAAATTAGCGCGATTATTGCAGTAGAAACGGCTTAATGGAACAGTAAGGTCGTATCTGAGTCCTAAATCAGCTAAGTCATCCTCTGTTATATCTTTCTTTAAAAAATCAAGCTTATCTCCTCTTTTTAATATTTTAAATATTAATTTAAGGTTTTCTCCGCCCTTGCTGCCAATCAGGTTTTCAATGTTTTCAACTACCGGGGTTTCTATAAGTTCAAATCCGTTTTGTTTATATGTATCAATTATAACACCCTCAACGTAATCTCTTATTTCTTTTTCTTGCGGTATTATATCTCTCATCCCTTTTGCGGGATTTAAATTAGCTTTCAACGTTCATTCCTCCTTGTATAATTCATTTGATTAATGTTAGCAAAATATTATTTATTTATCAATGTTTTTTTGTTCTGATTTAGATTCTTCGGTATCTCATTTTTTCAAATGAATGCCTAAGAAGTCACGGTTTATTTCATCCGGTACTAAGCTTCCTCCTGTTGCCCAGCCGATATGAGTTGCATTTTTCATTTTGTCGTTCAATTGATGTTTATTAATATACTCTTTGCCTGCTTGTGTTTCTATTTTTATTACACCTTCGAAACATGCGCAAGCTGATGGTTCAATATCTATATTTTCCGTATCGTGAAGCATTCTCATATTATCATATAGTTTATAATCTTCGACGGTGAAAACTCCCCCTAATATGTAGTCCATCATTTTTCCAACAAGCTTGGACGGTCTTCCTACAGCTAAACCATCTGCATGAGTTTTACCGTCTATACCAAGGTCTTGAACGCTTATGTCATTGTGAAGTCCGGTTGCCATTCCTATTAACATTGCCGGTGCATGAGTTGGCTCCACAAAGAAACAATGGACATTATCCTTATAAACCGATTTTAGACCGTAGGTTATTCCGCCGGGCGCTCCCCCTACCCCGCAAGGAAGATAAACAAATAGCGGATTGTCCTCATTTACTGTAATATTCATATCTTCTAATTGTGTTTTTAATCTTCTTGCTGCAACAGCGTATCCTAAGAATAAGTTCATTGAATTTTCATCATCAACAAAGTAGCTCATAGGGTCTTGATCGGACATTTTTCTGCCCTCTTCAACTGCTTTTGAAAAGTCGCTGTCATATTCTACAACCTGTGCGCCCTTAGATCTTAATAAATCCTTTTTCCACTGTTTTGCGTCAGCTGACATGTGAACTATTACATTAAAGCCAAGTGCAGCTGAAGTAATTCCGATACTTAATCCTAAGTTGCCTGTCGAGCCAACCTGAATTTTATATTGCCTAAAAAAATCCTTAAATCTTTTTTCTGCCATTTTCTGCCATTATAGAATAGTCATCTGTTTCTTTTAGTATATTGTTTTTTAAAGCAAGGGATTCCGCATACTTAAGCACTTCATATATTCCGCCCCTCGCCTTCACAGAGCCGGCAATGGCTAAATGACTATCCATTTTAAGAAGCAATTTACCTGAAATCCAAGTGTTGTATGATGTCATTAAATTTTGCTTCATATTATTTATTTCTTTTAATGGTGATTCGATTATTCCATGGGATTTTTTTGTTTCAGGAAAGAGAATTTCAATAAGAGGTGCAAACTTTTTTAAACGATTTTCCGCATCATCAATAAGAGCTGTGTCAATGTTTGTTTTTTTTGCAGCTTCTTCATATTCGGTATTTTTAGGATTTAGCCATAAAACTTCTTTTAATTCAGATACATCTTTTAGAATTTTATTGTTATTTATTAATTCAGATTTGTTCATCTCTTCCTCCATGGTAGCTTATGTGTCATCCGCCGATAGCGAAGGATCTCACGCAATAACATGAGATTCTTCACCTTCGGCTCAGAATGACATTATTAATTAATTATATCATATTATTACCATTAGTTATATTAAAATTTCTTCTGTTGTTGTTATTATTTCAGCGGATTTCACTTCAATTAAGTCACCCTTGTTGGTATTAAATATATTTTTTACAATTATATTGTCCATAACTGCTCTTACTTCTGCTTCTGTCAATCCGTCCTTTGGTTCATCAACAGTTAATGATGTTGTTGAACCATCGAATGTTTTAAATGCCATTAATAATCTTTTTGCCATATTATCACCCCTTTATTTGTAATTGTCATATACTTATTCTTAAATCTCATTCAACAACTGATACTCTTCGTAGCGAGTCAGATTTACTAACGGATATACTTGAAGTTGAGATAATTCAACGCCTATTCCGTATAAATCTTCATTCGTTACTGCCGGCTTAATGCTTGCATAAGTTTTATTTTTAATGATGTCTTTATCATTTTCGCCGGGACCTGCATTGTATGATAACTTTAGCTTAGAGTTTGCTTGATTTGCTATAACTGCCATCTTATCACCTCCCAATGTTTCTGATACTATATAGCTTTAAGGAGCTGATTGTATTGATTTTATTTTCCTAAAATGATATCATGGATAAAATACTGCAACTCAAGAGGTACTGATGAACAAGTCATTGACAAAAGAAATCACTTCAATAATTAAAGACATGAAAAGCGCAGATTATATATGCAGAGTAAAATATGTAGTATTTTTTGTATCCAAAATTCTTTATGACTATAAACTTTTAGGAAGTTGTATTTTTAACCAAACTTTTGATAATTACAGAAATGCCCCGAATTTTTACACTAATACTTCGAATATATTTAATGAGTACACAGCTTTTAGTCAAAATGATAAAAAGGTTGAGAAAAAAATATTTGAATTAATTAGCTCAGATATAGACAAAAATGATTTATCAGAATTTAGTCCCGCAGCTCTTTATGAAATGTTATTAACATCCAAGGAAAAAAAAGTTTTGGGACAAGTTTATACACCTTTTGAAATAACAAGTAAAATGCTATCATCAGTGTTTGATATTAAAACCGTAAATAAAAGCTTAAGAATTCTTGACCCGGCATGTGGCGGCGGTTATTTCCTAACGGAGCTTTTTAAAAGGATAAGAAACGAATTAAAAGATATTGATGATGGTTACATAATCGAAAACATGCTTTATGGTATTGATATAGATGACTTTTCTATATTCTTAACTAAAATGGAACTTCTTTTCATAAGTGACTACCATAGTAACGGCTTTAACATATATAATTTGGATTTTCTTACAGATGAAGTAAATTTAGGCAGTTTCGATATTATAATTGGCAATCCTCCATATGTAGGACATAAAAACACTTCTTTTGAGTATAAAAAAATCTTGTATGAAATTTATCCTGACGTATTTTATGACAAGGCAGATATATCATATTGTTTTTTTCAAAAGGGTAAATCATTGCTTAATTACAATGGTATTTTATCATTTATTACCTCAAGATATTTTTTAGAAGCACTTTATGCCGACAGGTTAAGAGAATATTTAAAGAATAATTTCAGCATTGTTTCACTGTCTGATTTCAGCGGAAATATTGGCTTTAAGAATGCCATGGTAAGTCCTGCTGTTATAACATTATTCAACTTAGCCGGGAACAATAATCAATTTTCATACGTCAAATATAAAGATGATGAAATCGAAAGCTTTCTTTATAAACAAGACAAGCTTAAAAGTACCGGTTGGACTATTTTAAAGGATGAATGTGAACAGCTGTTCAATAAAATTGATTCAATTTCTAACACTTTAATTAAGGATGTCATAACTATTAAGCAAGGAATAATTACCGGCTTAGACAAAGCTTTTATTGTGGACGAGGAAATTATCAAAAAATACGATATTGAAGAAGATTTGCTCAAGAAATGGATTAAAAACAGCAACATATCAAAATCAGATATTAAATATAATAATTTATACTTAATATATTCCAATATCATAAATAATGAAAAAAATTATCCAAATGCAATTAATTACCTATCCATGTTTAAAGAAAAATTAATAAACAGGCGTGAATGCAAAAATGGATATCGCAAATGGTATGAGCTCCAATGGGGTCGTATACAATCTGATTTTGAAAAACCAAAAATAGTTTTCCCATATAAGTCAAAGAGCAACAATTTCTATTATGATAAAAACGGATACTTCTGCAGCGCAGATGTATACTTCATTAATAACTTAGGAGATAATATCAACCTTAAATATTTGCTTGACTATTTAAATTCTAATGTCTTTGAATTCTATTTCAAATGTGTTGCTAAGAAGGTCGGAAGCAATCTTTATGAGTATTATCCCAACAAATTAAATAATATAAAAATATATTTACCACCTGAAAAACTTCAGCAAAATATATCTGATTTAGGAAAAATTAGTATTGAATTATTCCTTAAAAAGATGTTTAATATAACTGAAGAGGAGGTAAATATAATTTATAAGTATAATGAAAAAAGGTGATGACGCATATTGAAGAAATTTACAAAGCTATTATTATTAATTACTATTTTTAGTGTGTTATCCATTCAACCTGCATTAGCAAAAACAGTGTATTATGATACATATAATCACTGGGCGGCAAGCGACATTGATTTTGCTTCTAATACCTTAAAAGTTTTTAAGGGATATGGTGACTTCACTTTCAGACCTGAAAATAATATCACCAGAGCCGAATTTATTACTATTTTGGCAAAAACAGCTTACAGTCAAAAGCAAATGAATGAAGTATACACAAGTGACATGTCCTATAGCGATATGTCTGACAAACATTGGTCTTATACTTTTGTAATATCTATGTTTGAACGTTTAAAATCAAACAAGGATTACTCATTCTACGACATTTTTAAAGGAACTAATTTTTATCCGGACAGACCGATTACAAGAGAAGAATCCGCAGCTCTTTTAGCGGTTTTCAGCAAGGAAGCAATTTATGATAACCATCTTATTTTTAAAGATGTAAGCACTAATAATAAATATTATAAGGAAATAAAACGACTTTTCAATACCGGAATTATTACCGGATACGAAGATGGAACCTTTAAAGGAAACAACAATATTACAAGAGCAGAATCAGCGGCATTGATTAAAAGGGTTTATCAAGATATTAAAACAAGCGATAGAAGTAAATATTTAAACAAGATTGAATTCATGCCAATAAAAGGCGAAGATATGTACTCATATTTTGGAACCTATAGTTGGAACAATGCTACCGCTAACGACAAGAAATATATTAAGGCAAAGGATACATTGGAATACGTATCATTTGGCGGGTATATTTTCCCTGAAGATGCTCATCTTTATGATTTAAATGCAGTAGAAACAATGGCTGCTTTACGTTCAAGCGGATACTACAATGTGGCAGGCACAAATTTTTATATGATTACTTTCGGCAAATATTCAGAAGCGGAAAAAACTAAATTTGCTGATGAGTTATTGGCAAATATTATAGCAAGAAATGATTTTAAAGATTCTGAATTAATGCAGATTTTTACAGTTGTAAATAAGTATAACGTAAAAGAAAATCTATATATGGGAGCATTGGAAAAGTGGTACAATTTAACTTCAAATAACAATGCCAAAGCAAACATTTTGTTTTACAGATATACTTATTATATTAAAAACAACAATAAGGAAATGCTTAAAACCTTAGTATATGATGATTTAAAAAAAGCAAATGATATACCTTCTCTTTTAAATATAAATTGGGGTTTAACAGCAGGTTCTAATTTAGTTGATTTTAAGGATTACAGCTTCGGCAAATACAGTTATTCGCTTTACAGGGACACAAACTTTTTCAGATTCACTTCAGGACTTACTTCATTTAACAATAATCTGAGAGTTGTTGAACTTGTTAACCTGTTAATGATTGAAAAAACAGAAAAACCATTAACACAAGGCTTAATCGATCATGAAGGAATTTTTAACAAATACTCTTTAAATCGTCTTTATGTTTTAAATTTCATAGGTGAATTGGAAAGAGCATTCGTAGAAGGTATCAACGATTACGATATCATAAAAACATTTAACATTTATAAAACCAACAAATCGGTTATTGACGATACCTACATTGGAATACTCAAAAAAGTTAAAGAATAGTAAATGAACTTAAAAAGAGATTCTTCAAACGAAGAATCTCTTCTTTTTTATACATTTAATTTAACTATTTCTATTAATATTTCCACAACCTTTTCCATTGACTGTACGGGTATGTACTCATACCTTCCATGGAAATTGTGTCCGCCCGTGCAAATGTTCGGACACGGAAGTCCCATAAATGACAATCTTGCTCCGTCGGTACCTCCCCTAATCGGAACTATTATCGGCTCTATTCCAAGGTTTATCATTGCCTTCTTCGCTGTTTCGATTATATGAATATGCGGTAATATTTTTTCTTTCATGTTGTAATAGGAATCTTTTAATTCAACCTTAACAGTGTCTGCACCATACTTTTCGTTGAGATATGCAGCAACTTTTTCAATTCTATCTTTCTTTTCGCTGAACTTTTCAAAGCTGTGATCTCTGATGATATAATTCAAATAAGTTTTTTCAACTTCGCCGTGTATATCCGTCAAATGATAAAAGCCCTCATAATTTTCAGTATTTTCCGGTGTTTCTCTCACAGGAAGCATGTTTTGAAATTCTATGGCAATTAACATAGAGTTTATCAATTTGTTCTTAGCTGACCCGGGATGAATATTAATTCCGTTTATTTCTATTTTTGCGCTTGCTGCATTAAAATTTTCGTATTCTAATTCTCCTAATTTGCCACCGTCAACTGTGTATGCAAAATCGGCGTTGAACTCTTTTACTTTAAATTCATTAGCACCGTCTCCTACTTCTTCATCAGGGGTAAAGCCTATTTTTATGTCACCGTGTTCTATATTTGGATTATTAATAAAATATTCGGCCATGGATAATATTTCAGCTATGCCTGCTTTATTGTCTGCACCTAACAATGTAGTACCATCAGTAACAATTATGTCATTTCCGATATAATTTAGCATATGGTCAAACATTTCTGTCTTCATAACTATATTTTTCTCTTCGTTTAGAACAATGTCCTTGCCATCATAATTATGTACTATTTTAGCTTTTATATCATTTCCGGGCATATCAGGAGAAGTATCCATATGTGCAATAAACCCGATTGTTGGAATTTTTTTATCTGTATTTTTAGGAACTGTTCCATATACATATCCGTATTCATCCATATATGCATCTTTTATTCCTATTGTTTTCATTTCTTCAACTAAATAGCGTGCCAAATCCTTTTGTTTTTCACTGCTTGGTATTGTATCAACATCAGGAACTGATTGAGTATCAAATTTAACATAATTTAAAAATCGTTCATGTACTTTCATGTTATTTTCCTTTCTTTGTGTTTTTAATAATTATATCATTTGTGTATATTTATGGCAATGGGATTATTGTTGGCATACTGAATGAAGTGAAGAATGACACTGCTAATCTGTCTTGAATTAATGTCCAAAATATTATATAATTAATTAAAATTAAAATATTTGGGAGGAAAAAATGGATTTTATAAAAGAAGCATATAGAGTTAAAGCTGCAACTATAATTAAGAATCTTCAAAAAAGATTCATGGAAGGTTACTATGTTGATACGAAAGAAGAAGCTATAGAAAAAGTTATGTCAATGATTCAACAGGACGATGTTGTTGGCTGGGGCGGTTCTATGACAATTGATGAATTAGGTATAAAGAAACTGCTTGAAGAAAAAGATATTAAAGTTCACGACAGAGATAAGGCAAAATCTCCCGAAGAAAGAGTTAAAATAATGAAACTTGCCTTAACAAGCGATATTTTCTTGACAAGTACCAATGCAATCACAATGGACGGAGAGTTAGTAAACATAGACGGTAACGGCAACAGAGTAGCTGCATATTGCTACGGTCCAAACAACGTAATTGTTGTTGCAGGCATGAATAAGGTTGTTACTGAATTGGATATGGCTGTTAGAAAGGTACGTCTTGATGCAACTGTACCTAATACTTATAGATTTAATATGGAGACACCTTGTCATTTTACGGGTAAATGTACAGAATGTACTATGAAAGATACATTGTGCGGCCAAATATTAATCACAAGATTCTGCAAACCTCAAAACAGAATTAAAGTTATTTTAGTTGGAGAAAATTTAGGATTCTAAAAAATTTCGAAGTTTTGGGGACGGTTCTTTTTGATTGACAGAAAATATCAATCAAAAAGAACCGTCCCCAATTTTGGTTGCTATATCTTTTCTGGTTCTTCGTATGTTTCGCCGAAAGTTTCAACCGTTAATTTTTTTAATTTAACGTCTTGTATTGGCTTATCTCTATAATCTGTTTCTGTTTCAGCAATTTTATCTACTATATTAAGTCCTTCGATTACTTTTCCAAAAGCTGCATACTGTCCGTCTAAGTGCGGAGATTTTTTGTGCATTATAAAAAATTGTGAACCGGCTGAATTAGGATTCATTGCTCTTGCCATAGAAAGAACACCTGCATCATGCTTCAAATCATTTTTAAAGCCATTAGAAGAAAACTCGCCTTTTATTGAATACCCGGGTCCTCCTGTTCCTGTACCGTTAGGATCGCCTCCCTGAATCATAAAACCGTTTATAACTCTGTGAAATATTAATCCGTCATAATAATTTTTATTAATAAGCGATATAAAGTTCCTCACTGTATTTGGAGCAATTTCAGGATAAAGCTCTGCTTTTACAATATCGTTGTTTTCAAATTCAAATGTTACTATTGGTAATTTCATATTTCCTCCATATATTTTATTTATGTTTTTATTTACTACACTTTACACTAATATGCAGAAGATTTCAAGGGGATTCTTCGGACTGCGCCCTCAGAATGACGTCTCCCTTGATTAACAAAATATATTTTTTGATATATACAGTTGTAACAAGTAATAGGGTAACGAATATATTGAAGTAAGTTATAGTAAATAATAGGGAGGTTTTATAAGCATGAGATGCTCAAATAAAAACGATGTGCTCGGCACAGGTGGCATTGCTGAAAGATGCTGTACCGGTCAATCAGGATGCGATTGGGATGGCACTTTAAGAAATGTAGTTACTGAACCGATATATGTACAAAAAGTTTATGATGCTGTATTATTTAATTTGCAAGGATTAAAAACAGCTCCTGATACAGTATTTGAACCAAATTTAGGGTGTGGAACAAATATTATAAGAATAGCTGATATCAGGTGCAGAAAATTCTTCAACCCTGACAACATTAATGATGATTGCAATTTGAGAATTAACCCGAATACTACATTATCAGGCGGTCAATTTGTTAAAAAAGAAGACGGATGTGACTACAAAGTAGTTGGACCTGACGGTACATTAAGCGAAAGATTAGTATGGGTTGATACACAATTCTGTGATGATGAAAATCGAGGAACTCCTGTATTTGGAACTCAAAATGTTGAAGTATCAGGATGTGTAGAAATTGAAATGGATTTAGTTGTAACTCCATGTAATTCTGATAATGAAAGTATCATTACATTAACTGCTGTTGTTGAAATAGCAGACAGATGTCATCCGTTAGTACTGACAAACTTCTTTGAAATCTGTGTTCCATCTGTATTTGATACAGCATTCTTACCAAGATTCACAGAATTCTGCAACTTAGATTGCGTGGTTCGCCTTGCTACAAACAGTATTCAAAGAGACTTTACTCTTGACCCAAGAACCGGTGAATTGTCAGTTAACTTAATAATTTCATTATGTATTTCTTGCGAAAAGAAAATAGTTGTTCCGGTACAATTGTGTGTTCTAAGCACCGGCTTTGTACAATTATCGCCTGAACAAGCAAGTATTTGCCCAACATTCCCGAGACTGTTCCCAAGACAGATAGATGAAAATTCTGTTGGTGGATCAGGCGGCGGTTGCAGACCAAGATCTCAATCCATGGAAGATTAATTAAGCATAAAAAAACCTGCCCTCAGCAGGTTTTTTTAATGTAATTTAAAACTAAATATTGTTCCCTTATTTTGTTCGCTTGAAACATTTATATCAATATTATGCCTTAATGCAATTTGCTTTGCTATGGTAAGCCCAAGACCTGTTCCTTTTTTATTTTCAACTGTCTTTACTCTGTAATACCTATCAAATATATAAGGCAAATCTTCCTCAGAAATTCCTATTCCTTCATCTTTTATATCTATGCTTTCTCCATAAAAGCTAACATAAATTTTACTGTTATCAAATGAAAATTTAATTGCATTCTCAATCACTATAAGAAACATCTGCCTTAAGCGGCCATAATCTCCGTTTAATACAAATACATCCCTGTCCCGGCTGTATTCTATTTCTATATTTTTATCCATTGCAATTTTAGAAGCGCTTCTTATTGCCTCCTTCAAAATATCACATATGTTAACTTCCTGCATTTCTATTTTAAAATCTGTATTTTGTAATCGTGAAAGTTCTAAAAGATCATTCACTAATCGTTCTAAACTTTTACTTTCTGTCAACATCTGCTCGTGATATTCCCTAACTGATTCAGGTTCTTTTACTATGCCATCATTTATTGCCTCTAATGAACCCCTTATAACCGTTACAGGAGTTCTAAGCTCATGAGATATATTGGTTATAAAATCCTGTCTCTGCTTTTGAAGCTTTTCACTTTCCTGGCTGGCAATCTCTAATCTATGACTCAATTCATCAATGGTACTTGCTAACTCACCGATTTCATCATTTTGATTAACACCTGTCTTTGCTTTGTAATTGCCGTCTGCCAACAATAGTGCCGTATCTTTCATTTTGTTTAATGGCTTTGTAAATGATAAAGCAATTACCGCCGATAAAACGAATGATAAAATCAGTGCAATAATAATACTGAAAATTAATATTTTATAACCTTCACCTATAGCATCATCAATCCCTTTAACAGGAGAATGCAATAGTAAAGCTCCGATAATTTTGTTTCCTGTTTTAATGGGAGTTCCCACAGTTATGGTAGGTGTATTCAATAATTGACTGAAGCCCGCGCTGAAGGTTGTTTTTCCGCTAAATACACTCTTAACAACTACATCCGCATCCTCAGGTAGGTCTTGATAGCTGTATTGCATATGTGACATGGTACCGGTTGTCAATAAATTTAAATTCTCATCCACAATCCACGCATCTGCCATTGCAATATCATCTAAATTTCTAAGATATAATCCGAGTCCTCCCTGCATAATCATAGCCATGCCCATACCTCTGCCATGCATCATATTGCCAAAATTTAAACCCGCACCTTCTGTAAGTTCAGAAATTGTTTCAGAGATGGTAAGAGCACGGTTTTCTAAATTCTTTTTATGAATTTCTACTGCATTATTTTTAAACAGATTTACAAAGATTATGCCTATGATTACAGATAAAATCAGAAGTGCTAAAGAAAAATATGCTGTGAGTCTTACTGTAATTTTATTCTTCATCTTCTGTCACCTCAAACTTGTAACCAACGCCCCATATTGTTTTTATGTCCCAATTTTCATGCTTAAATTCATCAAGCTTTGAGCGTAATCTTTTTATATGGGAATCAACCGTTCTGTTGTCTCCGAAATAATCATATCCCCACACGCTGTTAAGAAGATTATCTCTTGTAAAAACCTTATTTTTACTGTTAGCTAATGTCCATAAAATTTCAATTTCCTTTTTAGTCAATGACACATTTTTATTATCAATTGTAACTATATAATCATCCATGTTGATTTTTAAATTATCAATAATTAATGCATCATCATTCTTTTTATCGTCAGAGCCAATTCTTCTCATAATGGCTCTGACTCTTGCCATTACCTCTCCGGGTGAAAATGGCTTAACAATATAATCATCCGCTCCTATGTCAAGCCCCATTATTCTTTCAAAGTCCTCTCCCCTTGCTGTAATCATAATAATAGGCACATTTGATTTTTTGCGTATTTCACGACATACCTCGAAACCATCCTTTTGCGGCATCATTACATCGAGTAAAATAATATCCGGATTATACATATTATATATATCTAAAGCTTCAACGCCGTTGTATGCAATTTTAACATCGTAGCCATCTGTTTTGGCATATTCTTTTAATATGGATGTTATTTGTCTGTTATCATCAGCTATTAACATTAATGCCATATTATCACCTCTTTTGTTTTTATAAATTATACCATATGATAACATAAAATTGTGGCAAATTTATGTTAATTATAATTAAAAAACCATAAATTCTTTATATAAAAGACATAGTTTTGTCACAAATATATTTTATATTGTTATTATAGAAAAAATAAATTAAACGGAGGTTTTAAAAATGAAAAGATTTAATAAAATTTTAGTTGTTGCATTGGTGGTATTTGCATTTGCAGCTGCTTCATTGACAGCATATGCTCTTACATTCAACAATCCTGCAGAAATAGTTTCAAACCTGACAGGAAAGTCAGTTGAAGAAATAACAGAGCAAAAATTTAGTTCAGGTAAAACATATGGTTCAATTGCAATTGATGAAGGCAAATGGGAAGAATTCAGAGAAGAAGTTCTAAAAAACAAAAAATCCTATTTAGATGAAATGGTTAAAGAAGGTCTTGTTACTCAAAAGGAAGCAGATGAGTATTACAGCTACATGCTTGAAATGCAACAATATTGTCATGGTGCCGGTGGATACGGCGGAAGAGGTATGATGGGCTTCGGCGGAAGAGGTATGATGGGCTTCGGCGGCAGAGGCATGATGGGCTTTGGTGGCAGAGGCATGGGAAGAAACTGGCAGTAATTAGTTAATCAGAAAAAATAAGGAGATTCCGGGCGTAGCCCGAGATCTCTTTTTTTTGCGCAGTTTCGCATCACAAATTTATTTAACTTTCAAATTTTCCTTTTCTACATCGGACATTCCTTTTTCTATTAATCTAAGGTTTACCGACTCTTCTATTATAGTTTTAATAAGCACAACTGCCGGCACTCCTAATATCATGCCGGGAATACCTAATAAATTACCTCCCACAGTAACTGAAGTAATAATCCAAAATGGGCTCACACCCACGTTTCCTCCAACAATTTTGGGGTCAAGAATGTTAGCATCCAATTGCTGTATAACCAAAATTATAATTAAAGCAGTAATTGCTTTTGTCGGTTCTAAAAAGAACGAAACAATTATTACCGGTACAGACCCGATTATTGGTCCAAAAAAAGGTATTATGTTGAAAAATCCAATAATTGTACCCATTAAAGGTGCATATGGAACCTTGAATATATAAAATGCAATAACACATATTATTCCTACTAATGTTGAATCCAAAAGCTTGCCATTTAAAAAAGATTTGAAAATTTTATTTGCCTGACTGAATACAGTGAGAATTTTCCTTGAGCTTTTTTCATTAAAATAGGCATAAATAAATCTTCTTCCCCGGGCAAGTATGTCTTCTTTTTCAACAAGCATGTAAATATTTATAATAAAGCTTGTAATTACGGTAAATGTGCTTGAGCCGATATTTCTTAAAAATCTCATCAAAATATTTGACATATCAATAAGCAATCTATTGATTACATTTTTTACAGACTCGCTTGCCTGTAAAATATAATCCGTTAAATAATTCATGTAACGGCTATCTATTTTGCCTTTGAGATTATTAATTATTTCAACAACATCAACGTTACCGTCCATTATAAAATTAACTATATTGTTTATATTTTCAACTATTTGCGGAACTACTTTATATACTATAAAACTTAAAAGTCCGATCAAAATTATACAAGCAAGAAGTATTCCCTGTGACCGCCTTATTTTAAGCTTTTTTACAAAAAAGTTTACCACGGAATCTAACAAATAAGCCATAATAAGTGCGTATATGACCGGCTTAAATGAATCCATTATCCATCCGAATGTTTTTGGACTGAATACAATCAATAATATAATAAAAACTATAAATAAAATAGGTAGCGATATTTTTAATATGCTTTTGTTTTTTTCTATGGCTTTCTCCCCCTCAATGTTACATTATTTTAGCTTGACCCCTATATACTACGCCTAACTTGCCGTTAACAGTCAAGAGCTCACCGTCTTTAATTTTCTTAGTGCACCCTTCAGCGCCTACAACAACTTCCTTGCACAAATTAAGACCTGCAATAAATGCATGCGATGTCAAACCGCCCTCTTCAACGATTATTGCTGAAGCTGAAGCCATAAAATCAATTACATCCTTATCTGTCGAATTCATTACTATAATATCTCCCGGTTCAAACTTTTCTTTTAGATCAGCGGCATTTTTAGCAACTCTTGCTCTTGCTATTATAGTTTCTTTTCCCACTCCCACTTTTCTATAAAGAAGTTCGCTTACAATGTGAACCTTTAATAAATTAGTGCTCCCTGAAATTCCCACAGGAACTCCTGCAGTTATAACTATCAAGTCACCATTTTCTATATAACCCAACTCCAACGCCCTGTCCACCGATTTTTCTATGATTTCATCGGTTGAGCTCATTTTGCTGATTTTCATAGGATAAACACCCCAGTATATGGACATTTTACGCATTACTCTGTCACTTTCTGTGGCAGCTATGATTGGTGCAATCGGTCTGTATTTTGAAACTGCTGCTGCTGTAAACCCTGATGAAGTTGCGGAAATAATTGCAGAGGCATTTAAATCTAAGCAGGTTCTGCAGGTAGCATAACTGATTGAATCTGTGATGCCGTTTTCAAACTTAACGTTTTTGTTTTGAAGTATTTCCTTATAATCCAATGAATTTTCTATCATTACCGCTATTCTTGACATTGTATTTACTGCCTCTAAGGGATAGCTTCCTGATGCGGTCTCTCCGGATAGCATAATAGCGTCTGAGCCCTCAAATATGGCAGTGGCAACATCTGATACTTCAGCTCTTGTTGGTCTTGGATTTCTCATCATAGAATCAAGCATTTGCGTCGCTGTAATAACCGGTTTTCCTGCATCATTGCATTTGCTTATCAATGTCTTTTGCACAAGAGGCACTTCTTCTGCGGGTATTTCAACTCCCAAATCTCCTCTTGCAACCATTATTCCATCTGATACTCCGATTATTTCATCGATATTCTCAACGCCCTGCCTATTTTCTATTTTAGAAATAATCATAATATGGTCTGCGTTTTCTTCTTCTAATATTCTTCTGATGGCAATAACATCTTCTGCTTTCCTGATAAATGAAGCAGCAATATAATCTACATCATTTTCAATTCCAAATTTAATATCTTTGATATCTCTTTCGGTTAGTGCGGGTAAATTTATTTGAACGTTTGGTACATTTATACCTTTTTTATTTTTAATGATACCTCCGTTTTTAACAATACATTTTAAATCCGTTTCGCTTATTGCTTCTATTACTTCTAATGATATAAGCCCGTCGTCTATTAATACAATATCTCCCGGCTTAACGTCTATTGCAAAATTTTCGTATGTTATGCTGACTATATCCTTATTTCCAAGCAATTCTCTTGATGTAAGGATAAACTCCTGCCCTTCTGTTAGCTCTGCCTGGCCGAATTCAAAATCTTTAGTTCTTATTTCCGGTCCTTTTGTATCAAGCATTATAGCTGTTGATGTACCTAAGTCCTGTCGAACCTTTTTAATAACATCTATTTTTTCTTTGTGTTCCTCATGGGTTCCGTGTGAAAAGTTTAACCTTGCTACATTTAAACCACTCATAACTAACTGTTTAAATGTTTTTTCGTCCTGTGATGAAGGACCAATAGTACATACTATTTTCGTTTTTCTCAAATCTTTCAACTCCTTTTTGTAACAATTGATTTGCGATTGGTTGCAATTGATCTGCTATATGGAAAGTATCTTCGTTAATTCATATGTTTTTTCATCAAATGTTTTTTTCATTGATAGAGCTTCCTCTATGTCCATGTAAAATATTTCATTGCCTTTTACGCCAAGAACCTTGTTTGTTTTTCCTAAACTTAATAGTTCTACTGCCTTTGCACCCATCTGGCTGCCTATTAATCTGTCAAATGCAGATGGTGTCCCGCCCCTTTGAGTGTAACCTAAAATCGAATATCTGGTAGTTATGCCTGTTATTTTTTCAATTTGTTCACTTAAATCCTTGGCATCTCCTGCTCCCTCTGCAAGTAAAATAATGCTGTGTTTTTTGCCCCTGGCTCTTCCCTGCATTACTTTATCGCATACCTCATCAATATTATTCTCAACTTCCGGTATAATAACCATTTCAGCGCCGCCGGCAAGTCCTGCATAAAGAGCAATGTCTCCGCAGTTTCTCCCCATAACCTGAATAACGTTAGTTCTACTGTGTGATGATGAAGTATCTCTTATTTTTTCTACCGATTCTAAAACAGTTGTAAGTGCAGTAAAAAATCCTAACGTATATTGAGTGTATGGAAGGTCGTTATCAATGGTTCCCGGAATACCGATTACCGGCACTCCTGACTTACCAAGCTCTAAAGCACCCTTTAAAGTACCGTCACCGCCTATTGTAACAAGTCCGTCTATACCCAAATATTTTATGTTTTTAAGTGCCTTATGAAATCCCTCTTCTTCTTTAAATTCCTTGCTTCTTGCACTTCCTAAAACGGTTCCGCCCCTGTGTATTATATCAGCAACGGAAGATAGGTTCATTTCTATACTATCCCCTTCAACCAGCCCTTTAAAGCCGTTATTTATACCAACTATATTAATATTATTATAAATTCCAAATCTGACAACCGCTCTGATTGCAGCATTCATGCCCGGTGCATCACCACCGGCAGTAAGTACACCAATTTTTTTCATAGAAAACCTCCCCGTTTTGTCATTTTATTGCTATATTTTTTTCTCCTAATAAACCTTTTAAATCATTAATTAAATTTTCACTATCTATGTTTACCCAATTCCTAACAGGTAAAACCATATTTGCTTTTTCTTGGCTGTTATAAATTATAACACAATCACTGCCGGGACACTTACAAATATTTTTTAAAAGTTCATTTTTTATTTTTTTGAATTGCTCTGTGTTTTCAACCTTCAAATACAGTTTCCTTTGTTTTTTAATCTCTGTATTTATCGTTTCCTTTTTAAACTCGGTTATTTTATTGCAAATAATTTTAGGCGCTTCCTCTTCAGATGCATCAATAATTCCTTCAACAACAACAATATTGTCCTCATATAAAATATCCTTACAATTGTCGTAAATTTTAGGAAAAACTATTCCTTCAACGGTTCCGTACAAATCCTCTAATGTTATAAAAGCCATCATATTGTTATTTTTAGTTATTTTATTTTGTTTTTTTATAATTATTCCACCGATAACAATCCTGCTTCCGTCCTGAATACTGACATTGCTTTCGTTAGAATCCTTTAACTCCATAATTTCACTTGTGTTTGTGGTTACTATTTTTTCAAGTTCTCTTTCATATTCCGAAAGAGGATGTCCGCTTAAATAAACTCCAACCATTTCCTTTTCCATTGCCAATAGTATTTTCTCATTGTATTCGGGAAGATTAGGCATTTCTTCATCAGAGGTCATATTCAAATCCGTAGAAATCATTTCATCAAATAATGAAAATTGACCTTCTACATTTCTTTTCTTTTGGTTTATCACTGAATCTATGGTTCTTTCATAAATTGCCATAAGCTGTGAGCGATGAACATTTAAAAAATCAAAGCCCCCGCATTTAATTAATGATTCTATTTGCCTTTTATTTAATACACTTTGATCTACCTTTGTGCAAAAATCCATAAAAGATGTGAATTTGCCTTTTTTCTCTCTTGCTGCCACAATATCAGCAATCACATTTGAACCGACATTTTTTACTGCAGCAAGCCCAAAGCGAATTTTTCCGTTTTCAACAGTGAACTTATCACAACTTTCATTAACATCAGGAGGCAGAATTTTTATTCCTAAACGCTTACACTCTCTTATGTATAACGAAACAGTGCCTGTGCTGCCCATAATGCTTGATATTAAAGCAGCCATAAATTCGACAGGATAATAATGTTTAAGCCATGCAGTTTCATAAGCCAAAGCTGCATAAGCAACTGAATGTGCTTTAGGGAATGCATACTTTGCAAATTCAACCATCAAATCATATATTTCATTTGCGGTTTTTTCATCAACTCCATTATTTACAGCCCCAAGAATCGATTGTTCTTCATTTACTGCGGGTTTTCCATAGATGAAGTTTTGTCTTTCTTCAAGCATAACGCTCATTTTTTTCTTGCCCATTGCACGTCTTAACAAATCCGAACGCCCCATAGTAAAGCCACCTATATCTCTTACTATCTGCATAACCTGTTCCTGATAAACCATGCAGCCATAAGTTACATTAAGAATATGCTCTAATTTTGGATGTAAATATTCTATATTTTCAGGATTCTGCTTATTTTTAACATACACAGGAATTTGTCCCATAGGTCCCGGCCTGTACATGGCGTTTGCTGCCACTATATTTTCAAACTCGGTCGGCTTTAGGTCACTTAAAAAAGCTCTCATGCCTGTGCTTTCAAACTGGAATATCCCTAAGGTGTCTGCAGCGGCAAACAGCTTGTATACTTCCTTATCATCATACTGACAATTGTTAAAATCAACCTTTATACCGTGATTTATTTCTATTAATTCAACAGCGTCTCTTATAACCGTCAATGTCCTGAGCCCTAAAAAGTCCATTTTTAAGAGTCCCAGTTCTTCTAATTCTATCATGTTAAACTGAGTTGTAATAACATCCTTGTTTCTTGAGAGGGGGACATATTCTGTTACATCTTCTTTAGAAATCAACACTCCTGCCGCATGTGTAGATGCATGGCGGGGAAGCCCTTCAACCTTGAGGGCTAAATCAATAAGTTTTTTAACCTTCAAATCCCCTTCATATAAGTCCTTTAATTCTTTGTTTATTTCTAAAGCACCGGTTATGGTCATTCCTATACTTACAGGGATTTTTTTAGCTATTGTATCTATATCCTTATACTGCAAATCCAATGCTCTGCCAACATCTCTGATAGCCCCTCTTGCTGCCATGGTACCAAATGTTATTATTTGAGCAACTTTTTCCTTGCCATATTTCTGCTTAACGTATTCTATAACTTCCTCTCTTCGTTCATAGCAAAAATCAACATCTATATCCGGCATGCTTATTCTTTCAGGATTTAAAAATCTTTCAAATATCAAATTGTATTTTAGTGGGTCGATATTGGTTATTTTCATTGAATAAGCAACCAAACTTCCTGCTGCTGAACCTCTGCCCGGACCTACCATAATTTTATTATCCTTTGAATATTTAATAAAATCCCAAACAATCAAAAAATAATCAACATATCCCATCTGCTCGATGATGCTTATTTCATAATCCAATCTTTTTTGAATTTCGTCATCTATATTTTTATATCTTTCCTTTAAGCCATTTTGACATATTTCTCTAAAATATTCTGCTTTTGTATACCCGTCCGGTATTTTGAATTCAGGTAGATGTACTGTGTCAAAATCAAGCTCAACATTACAACGTTCAGCTATTTTAACTGTATTTGCAATTGCTTCCTCGGGAAAAAGTTCTGACATTTCCTTATAGGATTTTAAATAAAATTCATCCGTCGGAAATTTCATTCTATCATCTTCGTTAATGGTTTTTTGCATTTGAATACATAAAAGTACATCATGAAAATATGCATCTTCTTTGTTTATATAATGCACATCATTTGTTGCTACTAATTGTACTCCTGTATCCTTGCTCATTCTAACAAGAGCTTTATTAACGTCTTTCTGCTCCCTCATGCCATGGTCCTGCATTTCAAGGAAGAAGTTGTTTTCTCCAAATATATCTCTGTACTCAAGCACTACTTTCACTGCCTGTTCGTAATTATTATCTAATAAATGGGACTGCACCTCGCCTGCAAGGCATGCACTCAATGCGATAACGCCCTTGCTGTGTAACCTTAATGTTTCATGGTCTATTCTTGGCTTGTAATAATATCCGTCCACAAAACCAATTGAACATAATTTCATTATATTTTTAAAGCCTTCATAATTTTCCGCAAGCAATATTAAATGAAATTGGTTTTTGTCTATTTGAGGATCTTTATCTGTCATTTTTCTTGGGGAGACATATGCCTCAAAGCCAAGTATGGGTTTTATGCCCTTTTTTTTGGCAGATTTAAAAAACTCAACAACTCCATACATACAGCCGTGGTCAGTTATGGCTAATGAAGTCATGTTAAGATTCTTTGCTTTATCAATAAGTTCCTCTATTCTGCAGGCACCGTCAAGAAGGGAGAATTCCGTATGAACATGTAAGTGAGTAAATTTGTTTTCCATAATTTTTCCTTTGTCTTAATTAAAAAAGTCCGTATGCCACTACTCCGATTAAACCTGTTGCTACCATAACCGTAATCGGGTCTAATTTATATTTTCTTAATACAAACACACCTATTACAACCAATAAAATTGATAGGTAGTTTAAATCGCTTATATTCATATTTAATAATGAAACACTTTTTGATTTAAATACTGCCAAAAGAAGTATTGATAATCCGGCTGATGCAATCAATGAAACAACAGCAGGTCTTAAACCCTTTAATACACCTTGGATGGTGGATAAATTTTTATATTTAAAATAGAAATAAGACAATGTTAATACTATAATGCACGATGGGGTTACACATCCAATTGTGGCAATTATAGCACCCGGCAGTCCTGCAACCTTTGTTCCTACAAATGTAGAAGCATTTAAAGCAATCGGTCCGGGAGTCATTTGTGAAATTGTAAGTAAATCTGCAAACTCCTCCAATGAAAGCCAATTGTGAACTTCTAATACCTGATGTTCAATTAAAGGAAGCGCTGCATAACCTCCTCCAATGCTGAATAAACCGATTTGAAAAAAGCTGATAAAAATTTCAAGTAAAATCATTGTTGTGTTCCTTCTTTTTTATATAAGTTGTAATAAAAAGCTCCAAAAGCACCGCTTAATATAATTATTAATGCTGCATTAATATCAAAAACAACTGCTGCTATAAAGGTTACTATCATTACAGCCATTGATATTTTGTTTTTGCTTTTAATAATATCTTTTGCCATTTTGATTATTACGTCAATAATTACAGCCGCAACTCCTGCCCTCATTCCTAATAAAAGTGCATTTGCTATTTTATTTGTTTTAAAAGCAGTGTAAAACTGTGCTATAACGGTGATTATTATTAAGGGAGGAAGAATTGTTCCCAAAATTGTAATGAATGAGCCAAATACACCTGCAAGGCGGTAACCAACCATTATTGAAGTGTTTACTGCAATAGGTCCGGGAGCCGATTGTGATATTGCTACTAAATTGAGCATTTCTTCTTCATCAATCCATTTAAGCTCTTCAACAAATCTTTTTCTCATTAAAGGTACTATTACATAACCTCCGCCTATTGTAAATGCGCTTAATGAAAATGTAGATTTAAATAATGTCCAATAAAAATTAAAGTTTTTTTCCATATTCTTTATATCCTTTTATATACTAATAAAAATTTATAATATGAATCCGCATTACGAAAGCTACATTAGTGGTGCGAATATTTTCAAAACGGTTCTTGTAACTTTTTTTATTTTGGTAATATTTCTGACATCGTCCAAAGTTACTTTCTGGCTTACTTTTAGTGCCTCTATAGTACTTTGCTTTACCTGGTGAACACTTTCGGTATTATAAAGCCAAACACCGCATTCAAAGTGCAGGTACAAGCTTCTGTAATCAAGATTTATAGTTCCTACAACGGCATAAGTATCATCCACTACAAATGTTTTGCCGTGATTAAAACCTGGAGTATACTCGTATATAGACACACCTGATTCTAAAAGCTCCTCATAATTAGAACGAGTAACTGCAAATGCATATTTTTTGTCCGGAATATGTGGAGTAAGTATCCTTACGTCCACCCCTCTTTTAGCAGCAAGGGATAATGCAACCATCATTTTATTGTCAGCAATTAAATAAGGTGTTTCTATGTAAATATATTTTTGTGCCTGATTTATTAAATTCATATAAACAGCTTCACTTACATGCTCATCATCTAAAGGACTGTCATCAAAGGGCTGAACATAACCGCAGCATTTTAAAGCATTTTCTTGCTCCGGCATAAACAAAGAATAATCTTCCTTTGAATCTCTTAAGTAACTCCAAACAGATAGAAACATTACCGTCAAGCTCCAAACTGCATCACCGCTGATCTTTATGGCGCAGTCCCTCCAGTGTCCGAACTTTTCAATAACATTAATATATTCATCGGCTATGTTTACACCGCCGGTAAATGCGACCTTGCCATCGATGACTACAATTTTACGATGGTCTCTGTTGTTTAATCTGATTGACATAATTGGTATAAACGGATTAAAAACACAGCATTTAATGCCCAGGGATTCAAGCTTTTTGTTGTAGCCAAGCGGCAATTTAAACATACAACCGACATCGTCATAAACAACCCGGACATCAACTCCCTGTTTTACTTTAGATATTAAAATATCCAAGATTGTATTCCACATTATACCTTCTTCTATGATGAAAAATTCTATGAATATGTATTTTTCTGCTTTTTCCAATTCCTCAATTAAACTTTTGAAAAAACTTTCCCCGGAAGGTAAGAGTTCTGTATGAGAATTGTCGTAAACCGGACACATTGTGTACCGTTCGATATATTTTACCTGATTGTATGCAATTTTATTTTCTTCAAATAAACTTTTTACGGTTTCTTCATTTTGACTTAAACATTCCTTCATTTTTTCGGAAATTAGTGTCATGCTTCTCTTCATTCTGCTTGAGAGTCCGGCTCCCCCAAACATTAAGAAAAATAACCCTCCAAATATGGGAAACAGCATTATGGGTATTATCCACGCAATTTTATAAGCCGGGTCACTTTTGCTGTTTAAGATATAAATAACCACTAAAATGCTCACTATGGTAAACAATGTGTCAAAAAGAAAAAGATAATTACTAAAACTCTTTATTATAATCGTTAATGTAAATATTTGAGCTAAAATTGAAAGTACAATTAATGTAACCCTGTTAAAAAGCATTCTAAGTATACTTTGCATAAAATCTCCCGATAAGAAATAAACTTTATGCTATTGTATCAAAATTTCATATAAATGTAAACAATAGAGCCAAAAAGCATAAAAAAAGACCGCTTATTAGGCGGTCCATATTTTTGATTAGTTCAATACGTTTTGAAGTATTTGTTCTTTTTGAGATTCGCTACGTTTTTTAATAAACCATGCATAGCCTAAGCACATAACTGCTGCAAGAATCATTGAAGCCATGTAGCTTGTTGGTTCTAATCCTAATCTTTCGTCTAACTTCAATCCGATTGGAGCATGGAATATGAAGCTTAATGTTACGAAGAAGTAGAATAAACCAGGAATTAATGATACCAAATAATTCTTTCCTGTGATATACAAGTAAACTGCAATTGTTCCTAAAGCAAATGTAGCAACAAATTGGTTTGTAAATGCAAAGTATCTCCAAAGGATATTAAATCCTTGTGGGCTTTGTTTTGCATAGTAAAGAACGAATACTGCAGGAACGAATAAAACTGCTGTAGTTATTATTCTCTTCATTGGTACTTTTTGGTCAATATTAAATTGTTCAGCTACCATTAATCTTAATGATCTAAATGCTGTATCTCCTGATGTGATAGGAAGAACAACAACACCAATGATAGCAATCATACCGCCTATAGGTCCTAAGAATCCTTTAGAAATTAAACCAACCATTAAAGTAGGAGCTGTTGTTAATTCAGTTCCTCTACCAAATATAACCATTGCACCTGCTGCCCAGCACATAGCTATAAAACCTTCAACCAACATCATGTTAAAGAATGTCATCTTACCTTCTTTTTCATGTTTTACTGTTCTTGAAATTAATGTAGCTTGTGTAGCGTGGAAGCCGGACATGATACCGCAAGCAACAGTAATAAAGAATGTAGGTATAAATGGAAGTCCGCCCGGATGTTGTCCAAATGGGTTAGAAGCAAATGATAAAGAAGTTAAGTTTGCTCCTCCATCCATCAATACTCCGGCAAATATTCCAACTGCCGACAATATTAAGAATCCACCGAAGATTGGATAAATTCTACCGATGATAGCATCGATCGGGAATAATGTAGCTACTAAGTAGTAAGCGAATATTCCGCCATAAACAATCCAAGTTGTAGGATTGTCAACTGCTGCCGCTTGACTAAGAATTTGAGTAACAATTAAGTCTCCGGGTGTATAAACGAATACAACGCCTACCAAGAACATTAATATCCATAAGACGAAGTTGTAAACTTTAATTACATTATTTCCTAAATATTTTTTGATAAGTTTTGGCATCTGTGCTCCACCGTTTCTCATAGAAATCATTCCTGAGAAATAGTCATGCATTGAACCTGCAAGTATACATCCTACCGGAATAGTTAAGAATGCAATAGGTCCAAATAAGATACCTTGAATTGCTCCGAATATAGGTCCTGTACCTGCTATATTCAAGAGTTCAATTAAAGAGTTTTTCCATTTTTTCATTACGACGAAGTCTACTCCGTCTGCTTTAGTAATTGCCGGTGTTTCTCTGTCATCTGGCCCGAATGTTTTTTCACAGAAGTTTCCGTAAAAATATCCGCCAACAACAAGAATGATAAGTCCGATTAAAAATGTTGACATGGTTTAATACCTCCCTATAAATTTTGACAACATATAACTTATTTAAATAAAAATTTAATTATTGGTATTAATGTTTTTGTGAATAAATATAAGATGGGTATTGCTATCATTAATTCAATAAATATAAAATGGAATTGCTAAACATTAATTCAATAAATTAAATTATATTTATAAAAGAATTGTATCACCATAGACAATCATAGTCAATTTATTTTTATGTATAGATAATTAATTAAAATTTTAACTAAGCCATTCTTGAAATATTGTACGACAATAAGAAACACACTACCAAAAGAAAAGCATTAAACAAATAAAAGGATGTCATTGAGAAACCCGGAAATACAGTAATTATTGAACCAATAACCAGCCCCAAAATAGCATAATATGTAATACCATAAAATCTTTTAAAAAGCATGGAAATTAGTTTGGCAAATAACAATATGCTTATAACAAAGCCAATTCCTAAGTAAAAAATATTCACAATCTGCAGGTTTGATATGGCAGAAATTACAAATTCATAAACACCCATATACATTAAAATAATAGATGCGCTTATACCGGGTATAATTGTTCCAAAACCTATGATCAACCCATAGATAATAATATGAATAGGTTCGTAGCCGACTAATTTTATAATACTTACCGCATTTTTTTCAAGATATGCAAGGATTAAAGTTAACGCAAAGGTTGCTATGAAAGGTATAAGATACTTTTGTTTAAATCCCTTTTTATTAGCTTCTTTTATAACTGAAGGAATTGTTCCTAACATAAGACCTACAAATGCATACCTTACCTCAATCTCATAATATTTGAATAAAAATTCTATTATTCTGCTAAATAATAAAACTCCTAATACAGCACCAATGCCGATTGGTATAAAAAATTTTACATTTTCTTTAAATTTATAGTTTAAATGTGCTATAAAAAAAGTTATTTTATCATAAAGTCCAAATATAACAGCCAAAGCTCCACCGCTGACTCCCGGAGCAATAGCACCTGCACCTAATAATATGCCTATAAAAACCCTCGAAAAAAAGTTCATTATCTTACCTCGATTTGAGTTAAATTCTTCCTGCTATTAAATTATATAGAATAATACAAAAATTATCAATAAAAATTAAAAGAATAGCTTAGGACGACAAATTCATAGTTGCTGCTTTCCTGAATATTAGGTATCCAACAATAAACATAACTGCAATAAGTGCCACGCCTGTCTTAGAACTTCCGCTGATTTGAGTAGTTATACCCATTAACATGGTTCCGGTAAATGAAGCACCTTTGCCAAATATATCATAAAAACCAAAATATTCGCTTGATTTTTGTTTTGGAATAATCTTTGCAAAATATGAACGTGACAGTGCTTGTATAGCTCCCTGAAACATAGCAACACAAACTGCCAGGAACCAAAACTCCCAAGCCTTATCTAACTGTAAAGCAAATATTGTTATTAAAAAATAACCGGCAATACTAAAACTTATTAAGCTTTTAGTTGAATATTTTTTAGAAAGTTTTCCAAATAAAACAGCGAAAGGAAAGGCAATAACCTGTGTCAGCAAAAGTGCAAACAATAAATTATTGTCGCTAATACCTACATCTTTTCCGTAGGAGGTTGCCATTTCTATAATAGTATATACTCCGTCAATGTAGAAAAAGAATGCTAAAAGAAATACAAATATTTCTTTTTGTTGTTTAATATCCTTAAATGTATTTCTAAGTCGAATAAATGCATTTTTAAGCGCATCACTTTCAACCTCCACATAATGAATTTGTTTATAATTTTTGTAAAGCGGTATAGTGACTAAAAGCCACCAGCCGGCATTTATAATGAAGGAGAGTTTTGTAGCAAAGCCGGATGTAACATTGAATTTTTCTGCAGAAAGGATAAATAATAACGATATAGTAAACGGAATACAACTTCCTATATAACCCCATGCATACCCCAAAGAAGAAAGCATATCCATTCTATCGTCGGTAGTTACATCAGAAAGCATAGCATCATAAAATATGATACTTGATGAAACCCCTACCTTTGCAATTACGAAAACAACAAGGAATAAAAGCCATGATAACGGTAAAGACAACGAAGCACAGCCGATAACACCTAACATTAGAAATAATGTGAACAATGGTTTCTTATAACCTTTCGTGTCAGCTAAGGTGCCAAGAATAGGTCCTAATATTGCAACAATTAAAGTGGATATTGAAATTGCATATCCCCAATATGCCGTTGAATTTGCTGCACTAATGCCCATTGATGAAGCTATATTCTTGAAATAAATCGGTATAATCGTTGATACAAGAAGTATAAAAGCTGAATTTCCAACATCATATAATACCCAATACTTTTCTAACTTCGTAAGCTTACTGTTAGTTTTTATCATTTCTCTCTCCAATCGTTTATTTAGATACCTGATTATATGATAATAAAAATACTAAATCTTGTCCACTGTTTTAAATCTAAAAAGCGAAGCTGCCTGCTTCGCTTTTTATTAGTAGTTTTCACAATTTAACTCATAAAATCCTTGCGGGAAGAAGCATATCGGACAAACTTCCGGGGCACATTCACTCCAAACTAAATTACCGCATCTTAAGCATACCCATACGGTGCTTACCTGTTTGCAAAATACTTGATTGTTTATAATATTTTCAGCTAAATGGTTAAACCTGAAGTAATGGTGTCTCTCAATTGCAGCAATTCCTTCAAACATATTGGCTATGTCTGTATATCCTTCCGAACGCGCAACCTGTGCATATTCTAAATACAAATCAGTTCCTTCATAATTTTCTGCTTTTGATGCTTCCTCTAAATTGGTCAAGGTATCGGGAATATCACCCATTAAAAACCTTGACCATATTATGCCGTGCTGCATTTCATTAGTGGACGTTATGCCAAAAATGTTGCCTATTTGCTGATATCCGTCTCTCCTTGCTTTTTCCTCATAAATTCTATATCGTGTGCTGACTGTTAGTTCCCTTTGTAAGGCAATTTGTAAATTTTGATATGTCTTACTATTAATAAATTCAGTATTATTAACCATATGTTCACATCCTCTAAATTTAAGTATACATTATAGTATGTAATACTTAAGATAAAGTGTGAAAATAAAACATTATCCAAAATTTCTATTGAAATATATGTTAATACAATTATTACTTGTTAAATTACTGTAGTATTCCGGTATTATATCTATTGCCTTAACAATTGCCTTGTCATATAATTCAAAAAGATTTTTATTTATCTCTGTGCATTTTACATTTGGCTCATAGTTCATTATAAGCCCTCTCATTTTCTTATAATTTCCTGATAACTTTAAACTTGCAAAAATTATATATCGTTTAATTATACCGGGTGCAACAAGTAAATCCAAATTAAATTTCATTGATTTTAATGATTTAAGAACTTCTTCCTTTGTTACATTTTCAAAAAAACATGAAATTATCTCTGCATTAAATTCATTTGGAATTATATGAGACGTGGGCCTAAAAGAAATCGGCTTTTTACTATGTTTAAGCATTATTACTCTATCGAATTCAGTTTCAATTTCACCATGTGTCAATTCATCACTTTCAAACAACCTAATATAAGGGTGGCAATAACTGTCTAACATGAAATGACATATAAATCCCAAAATATATGCACAAGAAGCATCAAAATTATTGCTCTCCTTTATTGTCTTTCTTGCATTTTCAAAAAAAACATTTGCCGTTTGTTCATGAAGGTCATGACCTTTTTCACTGATCAAATTTGATTTTAAAGGTTGATGATAAAACAAAATATCCGGACCATGAAGTCCAATATTAAATAACTCAATATTTTTATTAATTATTTCTTTTATTTCATCATCTAAGTTTTTTAAAACCTCTTGTCCAAACGTATAATGAGCATAAGTTGTAGGCATACAGCCCTCCAAAATTTAATTGTAATTGCTGAAATTTATTATCATGTGCATTAGAATAAGATCACTCTAATATGTTTTTTTCTATTGATAAAAGTGTATTTTTAATGTCAAGACCTCCGGCATAACCTACTAAACTTCCGTTTGAGCCAATCACCCTGTGACAGGGAATAACAATCATGATGGGATTCTTATTGTTTGCACCGCCAACAGCCCTTGACCCATTAGGATTTCCTACTGCTTCTGCAATCTGTTTATAACTTCTTGTTTCACCATATGGAATTTCACACAAGCTTTTCCATACCTTTTTTTGAAATTCCGTTCCGCTTGGCATCAGAGGAAGATTAAATTCCTTTCTTTTGCCATCAAAATATTCTTTTAACTGTTCTGAAGCATTTTTAATCAATTCAGTTTCATTTATATTGTAGTCATTTATATTTACTTCTTCAGCAATCTCAATATTGGTTATCCCGGAATCATTGTCCATAATTGCAAGTTTCCCTATCTTTGTATCATAAAAAAATACATTTTTCATGACTAACTCCCTCTGTAATTTTTTTTATTACACTCATTTTATAACATAAACTGCTAATAATCAAGAATATTAACTGATATTAAAGATATCTGAAAACTCTATATTTACCAATTCATTAATAGTATCATAGTTAATTAATTTATCATTGTCCCTGACTTTATAAAATGTTTCCTTATTGTTTAGCGGAATATTAACCATAAATGTACTTCCTACATTTAGTTTACTTTCTACATTGACTTTGCCTCCATGAAGTTCAATTATTGTTTTAGCCAACCTGAGACCTATTCCGCTTCCTTCATTACTCCTCGAAATGGATTTATCTACTTGTCCAAATCGTTTGAATACTTTTTCTAAGTATGACTTGTCTATTCCAATACCATTATCTTTAACAGAGATTTCAATGCTATTCTTATGTTCAGTGAATATAACAATTATATTACCTTCCGGCTTAGAAAATTTGACTGCATTAGATATTATGTTAAGTATTGACTTTTCAAATAAATGCGTGTCAATCATAACATATTTTTCTTCTACATTTGTGTCAAATACAATATTAAGTCCCTTTTCCTTAATTTTTTGAGCCGTGCTTTGAACTACATATTCAATTACACCTACAATATTGACATATTCAAGATTTAATTTGTATTCACCGGATTCTATCTTTGTTAAGTCCAGAATATTATTGATGTATTTTGTTAATCTGAAACAATTGTTTTTTATAAAATCAACATAATTTACAACCTTGTCACCATTGCCATCTCTCATTGAAACATCAATCATTTGCGCTGCACCATATATTATATTTAAAGGTGTTCTTAGTTCATGAGAGATATTTATTATCAATTCATCATTTATGTTAATTTTATTTTCAATATTCATTTCTTCTCTACACTCATCAACAAAATCCTCTAAAGTTTCATCATAAAAAAACGGTCGCTCGTTTTTTTCTTTCAGATTTAATGGAATTATAATACCATTTTTTCTTTTGTTTTTTTCCACCTTGTAAACACCCCCCTTTTATATATTTAATATATACCCGTTTTTTTTAATATTAATTAAAAATTTATAAAAAAATTAGAGTTAGGCAAAGCATCAATATATGCATAGCCAAAACTCCAACTTTTAATCATTTTATAACTTCTCTTTCCCGTAAAGTTACTTTTATTATATCGCCAGGTTGTTTTCCGATTTTAGATCTTATATCCTTTCTTATGCCAATTATATGGCATGGTGTTTTCATTTTTACTAAACTTCCCTCATATAATTCGCCATCAAATGTCGCAGTAACCGGAACTCTTCCTTTTCCGAATTCTTCTTTTACGTCAAAAGGTATTTCTATATATGCACCGTCTATATCAGGTACCTTTTTTATCTCTGCTTCAAACTCATATAGCTTGTTCATATATTTTTCCTCCGTTAACAAAAAAATTCTTATCCAATATATTTGACTTTTTCTTTTTTTTCAATAGCTGATTCAAGCAAATGCGGGTCATTAAAATATCTCTCTAAAAGTTTAAATGATCTGGCAAAATATACCCCATCACAAATTCTTTCATCTAAAGTGTAGCCAATTTGGAAGCATTTTTTTACAACTACTTGATCATTAACAACCATGGGAAGTTTTACTGTTTTCCCTAAGGCAGCAAAAATCCCTGTGGTTCCAAAGTCATAAAGATGATGATATATATAATTTGTATCAATTGATTTTAAATACGTAAAAAATAAAGTAGTATGAAACGGACTTGCTTTAATGACACTTTGAGGCAATAAATTTAATTGATCCATTCCCTTTAAAATTCTGACCAATATTTTTTTTACTATTCCCGGCATAGACATTACCATTGCAGCAAGCTTATCTGTATCTGTATTACTTTTATAAGATTTTGCTTCAGATATCATTTTGTCTATAATTTCAACTATTTCAAAAATATTTTCCTTGCCGGTAAATTCAAATTTTACAGTTGTTTCTTCTCCCTCGTCACGCAAAGAACGTTTAATAGCCATTGAAACACATATGTTGTTTCGCTCATATATTTGACTGTTCATTATAAAGCGATTTAATTGAGGCCTCTCCGCAATCAACCGCACATATGCAGCTATAAAAACATGTAAATAACCTATTTTATATCCTTGTTCTTTTTTCTCTAAAATATAATGGTCTATGGAATCAGCACAAAAAACCTGCTTGGAAAAATTTTGTGCATCACTACGCTTTTCCATAATATAAGGGATAATTTTTATAAATGGATCCAATGATTTTAACAAATTTCCGTCATTACGTTTCATAATGCCTCCCGGTAATATATCTCAACTCATTATAGCATAATTTGTCCTGAAAATCCCTATTTTTCTTACTGCATTGCTAATATTTCATCAATTAAACCATATCCAAAAATACATTATTCTGAATTAATATCTATGAAACGCTCGCCTTTTCCCCATACAGAAATCATGGGCACTACTTTAACAAATGCATATTTGTCAATTTCCTTAATAAATTTCTGAATAATAATTGATTGATTCGGAGAACACACGGTTTCTATCTGGATTTTTTCTTCATTTGTATATCCGCCTTTTACCTTAAAAACAGTTACTCCTCTACCCAATTGATTCAGGATAAAATTACTTATATCTTCATATTTGTTACTTATTATTTCTAACTTGTACAATTTTGTTCCAAAACCAAACATTGCGTAGTCACAAACCTTTGTAACCATTATTTGGCTTATGACAGAATACAGCGCTATATTCCTTCCAAATGTAAAAGCTGAGATAATTATTATTATTCCGTCTAAAACTAACATAATATAACTAACATTTATTGATGGGAAAAGTTTTTTATTTAAAATTCTTGCAATAGTGTCTGTTCCGCCAAACGAAAAACTTTTTCGAAGGATCATCCCCACACCAATTCCATAAAAAATCGAAAAGTATATCGAAGCAAGAAGCAAATCATTTTCAACAAATTTAAATTCAAAATTTTGCATCACCAATAATACCGTAGGATACAATATTGAAAGGAAAACAATTTTTAAAATTTCTTTTTTACCCATAAAAACATATGTAATAATCAGTATTATTATTGTAAAAAAATAATAAATGTATGAATAATTAATGTTTGTATACTTTTCTAATATAATTGCTAAACCTGTTATGCCGCTCGTAATTAATCCGTTTGGTTTAAGTATATAATTTACTGCAAATGCGGTTATTACACAACCTATTGTTAGGTAAATTATATTATTTAACACTTTTTTCATACTTATTTTCTCCATGTCATAGCGTTCGGTTTTCTTTCTGTATTCTATTTCGCATTTCATAATATTCATCTTTGGACATAAAACCATTGTTGTACAAACTTTTTAGTCCTTCTAACCTCTTTTGTGAATTAGTTAAGCTTCTATAATCATCCGTATTTAATAATTGGTCATCATATTTAATATTATTTTCATTGCTTTTATTTTTTAATTGATTTCTTAAATCTTCAACCTTAGTTTCACCTTTACCAACTTTTGTAATGATTAAATAAATTATAAATCCTGTTAAAACAATTGCACCTAAAATTGGTGCGGCCATAAGCAGCGCGATTATAGCGAAAATTATGCGTACATTAATGGGAGAAGATTTTTCTTTATTAGAATTTAATATATTTTTCTTCATTATATTCACCTCTTATTTAGATTGTTTTGTTATATCCGACTTATACTTTTTTATCTACTACTTTACGAAATTCCATATCTAAAATCAGCATTTCCTGTTTTGCATTATTTGCATGATTGCTAATCAGAGTTTCTGCAAACTCGCAACTATAAAGAGCTTTCATTATTATTTTTAATACCCATGTGGGACACAATAAAAATGCATTTAGCTTAATAGGAGTAATTGGTATATTTATATTTTTCAAAGAACGATAGTAGTCTTTTATTTCCAGACACATTTTTTCTATTGCAAATTTGTTTTTCGCCGTCGTATATGCAGTACCGCCATCATTATAGATTGCATTTGCCATTGGAATGACCATTGCTAAATGGCTTTTTTGCCATGCATCCATGTCTCTGCAAATAGCATAAGGGACTTTAGAAATTTTGAATATCTCGGCAAGTTTATGCACTCGGTGTGTTCTAATCCCATTTAACTCTCCAAAAGTTGTGGGCTGTATGATGTATGGTGTTAATCTATAGTGAAGTACCCCATTTACTATGCGTCCTCCTGCACCTGGAAATGCTGCAGCCAGCCTGCCTTTGCCTACAATTCTTTCCCACTCTTCATACCCTTTTGGACTATTTACCATTGTAATAATTGTTTTGCTTTGATTTGATTTTATATCATTTAGCGCTTGAACTATTTGTTCAAAACGTACGGTAACAAAAATGAAATCATATAAATCATCGTCACTTAGTTTTGAGATAACGGTTACATTTGCCTTTGAAATATTACCATTATCTTTATAAAGCAAGCCATTCTTTTTTAGCTGATTCAATCTGCTTCCTCTTGCAAGAATAGTGACATTGAATCCGGCATTAGAAAATTTTAATGAATAAATACTCCCAATGACTCCCGCACCTACTACCAAAATTTTACTTGAAATTTTAAGCGCCCCCCATAAACTATAATATGTTCCTTTGTTACAGAAAACAACCTTTTTGAATTAGTATTCTCACCTTGGGTACCTATACTGAACTTTTAATTATTTCGATTTTTTGCTCCCCACGCACACAACTCTTCCAAAACGGGTAATAGAGTCACTGCTTTTTCAGTCAGACTGTACTCTACTTTAGGGGGAATTTGAGGATACTCTTTTCGTTTCACCAAACCATCCGCTTCCAATTCTTTTAATTGAGAACTCAATATTTTAAAAGTAATAGTTCCTATTTGTCTTTTCAGTTCGTTAAATCGGACAGGTTGGTTTTCTGCTAAAAGGTAAATAATAACCATTTTCCATTTACCACCAATCACCGACATTGTATAACCAAAAGGCGTATCTTGAATATTTTTAACCTCACCGTTAAAATCAGCCATACCCATACTTCCACTATCCTTTCGAATAGTACCTATCAATAAAGTGCGTACTATTTTTTCATTTGAGGTTAGTATATACTAAGATTACTTTAAAGTAAAGGAGTGATAAATAATGACTAATACTAAAACCTACAATCACGGTCTTCCATGGGAAGATGAACACGGCATCACCCAAGGCTACTGCGTTAACGGCACCATATACATTTCAGGTCAATTCTCCCATGATATGCATGGCACGTTTGTTGGCGAAGGCGATATTGAGGCACAAACCAGGCAAACACTAGAGAATCTCGATCGCGTACTAGCTGGATTTGGTGCTACAAGGTCGAACATCGCTGAGGTGGAGATTTTCCTGACAGACCCACAAGAACATTTCGAAAAGTGCATCCGTATTTTCAAGGAGTATGTGGGAGACCATCGACCAGCCGGTACCCTCGTCGGTGTACCGGGTATGGCGTTCCCTGATCAGCTGATTGAAATTCGTGCAGTTGCACACCTTGTCTAATTTAGTTACAATGGTCAAATAGGTACCAAGAGATAAGTCATCGAAAAGGCACGATTCTATCAGCGCAAAGTGAAAGATTCATTGCCAAGAATACAAGACATTATAAAAGAACGTGTTGCAAAACTACCTTTGTAATTAATGCGCAACACGTCTTTTTTTTCAGGTAAAAAAATAAGGCATCGGGTCATTCGGTTCAATACGTTCTCCATGTCTGAATTGTCAGGTAACTGATACCTTTTATGTCCATTTTTCCTTCTTCTTTTCCTTCCCTGTATACCTATACAAATGAAAATAATCACTAAGCGTTAATATTTAAGAAAATGATTAATAAATGGCTATAATTCATTGGGCTGTGCAGACATGCGAAATGTGTTCTTGTGGTGTGCTCCGCTTTTCCAATAGATAAAAAGAACAACAAGAAAAGATACAGACTGCGCAATAGAAATGCGTATTACTTGAAATTCATCCGCGCCATAGGTTGTTACAATATGTAAAACATTAATGATGGTGTTATTAAGAAAATGGTCTGCCATAGGCATCCATAGTGAACCAGTAATTTTAGTCAGGAGGCAAAATTTTACTCCGGTGATCCCCGTTGTTAAAATAAGCATAAGAGCATACATCACCGCCCCTGCTGAACTCATTTCTCCGTCCAACAGATTTCGGACAGGAGCTGCTATGTGCCAGATTCCGAAGAGGAGAGAGGATAAAACAATGGATTTAATATATGAATATTTAGTTTCTGCAAGCTTGATGAATAAGCCTCGAAAGATACCTTCTTCCATAGCCACATTAATAATGTTACCAATAATGCAAATAAATATAAACAATAGGCCTGTTTGGTTGCCCAGGTTGCCATCAATAGAATAGCTTGTTACATATAGCTGTAAAGTTGGATTGTTGCTCCTTGAAAGCTGTATAAATATCTCTACTCCATAGGCAACGATGAACATAGAAGTACCGAGCATCAATCCATAGAGTATATTTTTACCTGCCGATTTACCCGAAAAGCCTACTTCAGTCCACTTGAATGAGAAATGCTGTATTGCCAGCACAAACACAAGAATGCCTATCAATTTATGTATAAATGCTTCGCCGATAATGCTTTGATCTGTACGGATAAACATGTATTCAATTGCCCTGAACACATAACATATCAAATAAATGAATATTATCGCTTGTATTGGATGCCAATTTTTATTTTCCTTCATCTTAATACCCCTTACATATAATTTATAATAGTAGTTTCCATATTATTGGTTATTGTTGTTAATAATATCACATTGATTAAGGATTGTAAATGGCTTCCTTCTCTTTAAAATATAAAAAAGCAACCTTATCATAAATGACAGGGTTGCCTATAAACTTACAAATTCTTATTTGTTTATGTTTTTTAGTTTGTAACATATAACTTCCGTATAATCTTACTTTAATCGCCAGTGGTTAAACTCTCATTTCTAAAAGTTTACTTTTCAATTCTCTTTCGATTCGGTTCAATTCGATTTCTGCTTCCTTCCTCTTCTGACGACCTTCTGTCTGAATACGCATCACTTCATCGAGCGTTGAAATCAATGACTCATTGGTGATACGAAGTGTCTCAATATCCACAATTCCTCGTTCAGATTCTTTGGCTGTTTCTATCGTTGCCATTTTAAGTTTTTCTGAATTTTTTCTTAATAACTCATTGGTCATATCCGTCACTTCTCTCTGAGCTTTTGCTGCCTGACCTGAATGAGTAACTCCCAAGGCTAAAACCATTTGCCCTTTCCAAAGAGGAATTGTATTGACAATCGTGGATTGAATTTTTTCAGCCATGATAGTATCATTTCCCTGAACCAAACGGATTTGTGGTGCCATTTGAATTGATATCATTCTGGTCAACTCCAAATCATGAATCTTCTTCTCAAAACGGTTACATATAGCAACCATGTCGTTAACCGCCTGTGCATCCTCCGGTAGACCACTGGCCGCTGATTTTTCCATCAGTACAGGTAATTCTTCCTTCTGAACTTTTTCCAGCTTCTTTTTACCAGCAAGTATATACATAGAAAGCTCTTTAAAATATGTTTTATTAAGATCATACATTTTATCAAGCATTGCTATGTCTTTCAGAAGCTGTATCTGATTTGCTTCCAAAGACTCACAGATTTTATTTATATTTACTTCTGCCTTATCATATTTAGCCTTCATTGCTGTAAGCTTATTTGATGATTTCTTAAAGAATCCTAAAAAGCCTTTTTCTTCTTCATCTACGTCAAAACTTTTTAATTCTGTAACAACGTTTGAAAGCATTTCGCCTATTTCACCCAATTCTTTGGTTTTCACATTGTTTAATGCAGACTCTGAAAAATCAGCTATTTTTTTCTGAGCTCCAACACCATATTGAAGAATCTGATTGGATTTTGTTAAGTCAATTTGATTTACAAAGTCATCAATCATCTTTTTTTCTTCTAATGTCAGTACACTTTCATCAAATACCGGTTTTTCAATCTGAGTGCTTTCATTTTTTACTATTTCACTGTATAATTCCCCTTTAGCTGATGCTTCATCACTAAAAGGCTCAAGGATTAATTTAGGTACTTCATTATTCATTGTTTTCTTCCCCTATACTTTTATTTTATATTCTTTTTTGCTAATCCTTCTTGCGCAAGCATGGTCTCCAATACAGATATATCTGTGGATACATCCATTGCTGCATCCTGGAATAGATCATCAAGCAAATTCTCAAATGCAAGATTAATGGTATCCATGGTGTCTTCTATCTCTTTCTTGGCAGTTGATATATTTTCGCCCTTGATAGGCTGATAGTCAAATTCTCTGTACGCATCAAGTAATTTTAATGTTGTAGGTAAAAAATACTCCGCAAATTTCTTTATTTCCGAGAACTTTTCAGGATGAGACTCTACATAATCAAAAATTTTTCCCGTTACTTCTTCAAGTCTGTCTAATTTGCGGGAGATTTCTTCTCCTAATATTTCGATATTTGCATTTCTGATTTTCTGAACATATTGCCTACCTTCACTAATTGCTTTTCGAATTTCCGGATCCATTGTATCCTTCTTATTAAATTTTTCTTTCTGCGCCTGTGTCTGACGCAAGGTCTCTTCTTTATTCTTTGCCTGTTCTTCCATTTCCTTCATTCTCATATTTTCCTGTAATTTAAGATACTGTTCATAGCTTTCGTTGTTTAACATAAAACAGGTCTGTTTTTCATCAATATGCCCTTCAGGGAACATTCCGACAGCAATCATTTTCTGTAAATCCTTAGCAATATATTTACTGCTTCGTCCTGTAACAGAAGCAAAGTCCTTAATCATGAAGTAATTGCGATCATGCATCTGTGCTATATACTTTTGGAACCTTTTTAATCTCTTTCGTATTCTGCCTCCATTCAACAATAAAGCCATACTTGCTATAAAGCAGGGCAGAAGTGCGTAAGTTATGATATTAAACATAATGCTGATTCCCAATTTATATCCTATTGACGCTAATACGATTGATGCAATTAGAAATGTAATACTTCCGATTGAACCAAATACAGTAAGCAACATGCCGGAAACCTTTCCAACCGGAACAGTAATTTTATCCAAATTTGAAGCTGATTTATTTTTTTGATATCCCTTTTGAATATTATTAAAGTTCCATGTTTGCGAAGATCTTTCATGACTATACTGATAATCATCAGCCTTCCACGACTTGTTATTCCATGTATGATGATGATTATTTCCTACAATTGACCTTCTAACCTCATCAAGTGCACCATTAACAACATTTCTGACATCACGGTTAAGTCTATTAAAATCCATATTGTTCACTGCATCTTGAACAATATTACGAATTTCATCACCTAAATTCAAACCTCCACGGTTATTCATATCTGCCTCCAATCTTTTACCTTTTGAATAGGGCTTTCTTCATTTCATTTGATAAATTATATCATATCTGATTTTTGAAATCAATATTATTGAAAGTCACTCAATGTATTGACATCATACAAATAGCATGCTATAATGAACAGTGTTCATCTTGGAAATTTGCCCACCTATGGTGGGTATTTGTAGGAATTAAAATGAACAACGTTCATTAATGTTTAGGAGGTTTATTATGCAAGCAATTATGAAAACTATGTTTGGACAGTCCGGATTAGGTATTGTTATGAAAAAGAGAGCAAATCAATGAAAAAGTTAGTACCTCAAGTTGCACCCAAATATTTACTGCTTATTGCAGGTATAGTATGGATGATTGCCGGCGGAAACATACTGAGGATTGGTGTTGCTGATTTTATATCAAACTGGCATAGTCATCTTGTTTACTTATTAGAAGCTTTTTTTGTTTTTCTTGTATTTATGGGATTAATTTTTTACCGTTTAGTGAACAAGCACCATCTTCGTATATCCCAACTTAGTGAAGAAAAAGTACCGTTTTATCGCTTTTTTGATGGCAAAAGTTATATAATTATGATATGCATGATTACCGGGGGGCTTTTAATACGTAATGCACATATTCTGCCTGCCATTGCTATTGGTGTTTTATACTGCGGAATTGGATTATCTTTGGAAGGTGCGGGGGTATTGTTCTTAAAAAAGTATGCTTTAGCAAACCGAAACAACATACCTAAAAACAATCTGTTGAATGATGAGGGGTCTTTGGAAAAATCAATTAAAAGGGAGCAGAAAATTATGAAAAAATACATCAACATTTCTTTTATTTATGCAATCTCCGCTATTATCTGCGGTGTATTCTATCGTGAATTTACAAAATTTTTCGGATTTTTTGGCAAAACAACTCTTGCATTTACCCATTTGCATTTGTTCGTTTTAGGAACCGTAGTATTTTTATTAATTGCAATCTTCAGTTGTATAACTGATTTGACAGAACAAAAGCAATTTGGTCGTTTTATAGTGCTTTACAATGTAGGTTTGCCTCTTATGACAATTATGTTTTTTGTAAGAGGAATTATACAAGCTCTTGAAATTGATCTGACAAATGGAGCGACAGCTGCTATTTCAGGCATCGCAGGAGTTACACACATTATAATGACTATTGCTATAGTACTGTTATTTTTGGCACTAAGAAAAAGCCAGGCTCTTACTAAGATAACAAAATGAGCCTATCCTCACTATTTCTATTCTTAAAGATTCTGAATAAATCTTACTAATTACAAACATAATAGAGCCGCTACACCTCAACCTTGGTATAGCGGCTCTTACTTAGATATAGAAATATATTAATTTTACATATTTATCTTAACATAGTAGTACCAAAAGCCTTTTGGGCTAAATGCTTTTTCTTACTTCTTTTTTCTTTTTCTACATTTTGATATTCGTATTCCCAACAAATGTTTCCATTCAGTGCCTTTGAATCATAATCATCTAATATGGATTGAACATCCTTAGACAGTGCGAATAAAGCTATAATATTGGGTATTGCCATTATCCCCACAGTCATATCTACTAATTCCCATACAAATGTAGCATCTATCAATGCACCTATTACTAATGATGCAATTACAATAACTTTAAATGTATTTAAGGTTACATGTTTTGCATTAAACAAATACTTTACATTGGATTCTGCAAAGAAATACCAGCCTATTATTGTTGTCAGAGAGAAAAATGATAAGCAAACAGATAAAAACATCCCTCCCAAACTTCCAAAGTTTAAAATAAAAGAATTTTGTGTCATAATCGTTGCACTTTTAGTCATCACCGATGCTTGTACTGTTGGATCATATGCACCTGAAGCTATATTAACCATAACTGTGGATGTGCAAATTAAAAATGTTGAAATAAATACCCCAATCATGGCAGCAAATCCCTGCTCTGCAGGATGCTTTACATCTGCAACCGCATGTGAATGCGGTGTAGAACCAACTCCGGCTTCATTGGAAAACAATCCTCTGGCAAGACCATATCTTATAGTTTGTTGAACTGTTATTCCAAGTGCTCCTCCGCCGATTGCGCCCGGTGTAAATGCTCCAACAAAAATACTTTTAATTGCTGTAATAAATCCTCCGAAATTTAAAACAATAATTGCCAAACTTCCTAATATATAAGCACCCGCCATTATTGGCACTACAGTTTCAGCAAAAGAAGCTATTCTTCCCATGCCTCCCATCAATATCAAAGTAACTACTATTGCAAGGCCAACTGTAACTGCAATAACAGGAACATTAAATGCTGTGCTTACCGAACCGGCTACTGAGTTAGATTGAACCATAGTACCGACAATTCCCATAGTCACAACGGCTGTTATGGAGAAAAAGGCTGCAAGCCATTTTGATTTTAAACCATTTTTAATATAATATGCCGGACCGCCTACCAACTCTCCGTCCCTGACCTCTCTGTATTTTTGAGCCAACACGGCTTCGCTGAAAATAGTTGCCATACCAAAGAATGCAGATCCTATCATCCAAAATGCAGCTCCCGGTCCGCCTGCTCCAATAGCTGTTGCAACACCAACAATATTTCCTGTACCTACCTGTGAAGCTACTGCAGTTGCTAAAGCTTGAACCGGAGTCATTTTCCCTTCTTCAGCCTTTTCTTTATTCATGATTCCAGCAATCATTTTCCTCAAAGCCGGAATTAACCTAGTAAATTGGGGAAATTTGAGCTTGATAGTCATAAAAATACCAACACCCATAAGTGCAAAAATTAGTACATAATCCCAAAGTACTGTATTAACAATATCTACAAAATTTCTAAAATTCTCTACCATAATATAAAATCCTCCTTTAAAAAATTACAAATATTAAATATAGATATTTAGTGTTTATAATTTTAAACGGGGACCTTCAAAAATCTTCAAAAAGTTTCATACACTATAAAAACGATATCAATGCCATTTTCTTGAAATATTGTCATGTTATTTTTCAATTTCACTGAAATATACAATACCATCAAGGAATTTTTTCAAATTGACTTTGCCTCTTTTTTTACTTTTTCCTCTAATAAAATCCATTTCTATTTTTATCTGCTCAAAGTTGTACAAACCATTAGAATACTCTGTAAATATTTCATTCATATAATCTTCTAATCCAATGTTAGCAAGATTTTTCATTCCAACAGCAACTGTTCTCCTGATTCTCTGTTCCATAATTTTAGGATTATCTGTAAAGTAACTGCACAAGTTCGCCACAGTCACATCTGACGCATGTTTGTTATTATCGATCAGATATTTAGTAACATTAATAATATCCTGACTGCCTGATTCACTCAGTATGCCCATTCTCTGCATAACCCTTTTAATCCCAACAATGTTATCTTTAGCATGCTTAGAAACAGCTTTATCTTGCTTGTCAGAAAATAATCCTTGAATCGTTTCTATTTTTTTGTCCATTTCTAATTTATATGTAACATTTTTAATTACACTTTGCACTTCTATTGCATCAATCGGCTTTGATATGAAAAATTCTATACCATTCTCATATGCCTTTGATATCATTTCCTTGGAGGATACCTGTGATATCATTATGTATTGTATTTCAGGGTGCTTATTTTTAATTTCCTTCAGCAAACTTATGCCATCCTTGCCAGGCATAAGCAAGTCTAATAATACAATATCCGGTCTTATAGCATCAATTTCCATTAACGCATCAAGCCCATTATGAGCTTTGCCTACCACCTCGCCCAATTCCTTATCATAAATTATTTTTTCAAGAATTTTAACTATATTTACATTATCATCAACGATGAATATTCTCATTTAATTTTTCCTCCAAAATCATTTTAGGGATGCTAACAATGAAGGTTGTTCCGGTTCCTAATTTAGAATTAACTTTCACTTTGCCTTTAAACTGCTCTTCAACAATATCTTGCACTATGCTAAGCCCTAAACCTCTATTTATCTCTCCTGTTTCATAATTAATCTTAGTTGAAAAACCCGGCGAAAAAATTTCTTTAATATCATTTTCATCAATTCCCGTTCCATTATCTGATATCTGAAATACATGATCAATTTTATCAATACTATGAACAACGCTAATTTTTGCATCTATTTGAGTTTCACTTATTGCATCCATACTGTTCATTATAAGATTTCTCAAAACAGACATCAAATAATAATGCTTATTAGTATAAAAATTTCCACCCGCAATAAATTTAAATTCTATTTGTTTATTGATACTTTTGGACTCTCTTATCATTGTTTCAAGTAAAATATTGTTTATATCCTTGTATTCCATTCCCTTATCATTCAGTTCATTTTCAGTAATGCTTTTAATTCCTCGAACCACTAATCCATTTTCTTTCTTTATTTCATGAACATCTCTGGCAATATTTAATGCATTGTTGGCCCAATTGTCACTATTTTGGTTATTGCTGATTTGTTCAAACAAGTCATAGGACTGCCCCATCACTTTTTCAATATTATCCATGTTTTTTTCAATCCAAAATATTTCAGTTTTAAGTTGAGATGTAAGCCACAATAACTTTTTGTATCTATCCTCATGCTCTCTTTTTGTTATCATCATACCATAATTGTTAAATATAATTATTGTAAAGCTTACTAAAAGTGACCTCACAACACTTACAATCAGCAATGAAGGAATAAATTCAATAAGATTTGGCTCCGTCAAAATAAGGTACCTAAAAAGCACTTCAATAAAGTTACCCGAAAAATCAAATATTATTAACGCTATAAAAACAAAACCTAAATTATCCTTCTTACTATCATTAACGAACATTTTATAAAATATAGGATAAGAAATATAAAATAACATATCCGGCATATAAGAAATAAACACTTCATTATTATAACCGTTAGTTATTTGGTAAACAGATACTCTCATTAAATAAACCATAACTCCGGAAAATATCCCCATATATAAGAGATTTATATCTTTATTATAATAAATAAAAGTTGCAAATACTATTACACCTGCTGAAACGACAAAATCACTTTCTGATAATCCTAAGTTTACTTGAGATGCTATTGCAACTAATATGGATATTGCTAACAACTTTTTAATTATTTTCATTTTAAACACCTCTAAAAGGACAAAGTTTCCGGACTTACGACTACTTCTTCAGCCGTTTTACTCCCTCACTATCAATGTTATACTTCACATAGAAATATGTCCTTGATCTTCTCGCCAAAAACTATAACAAATCATGGACACTCCACAAACCCGATACCTATTGCGCCCGGACCTGAATGCGATCCTACTGTAATCCCTAAATTGCTGTTAAATATTTGACAACTGTTATTTGTTTTTTCACGTAAATAATTGCACATATAGTCCGCATCTTCCTGACATTGTGCGTTTTGAATAATGATTATCATTTTATTAATATCAACGATCCTTGAAACCGAAACATCAATCATGGTTTTAATCGATTTTTTCCTTCCTATAATTGCTTTGATGGGATGTACTTCACCATCTATAAACTCACATACTGGCTTAATGTTGATTAGTTTTCCCAGGAAGGCGGTTGCTCCTCCAATTCTGCCTCCAGCCTTCATATATTTCAAGCTGTTAACCACAAAAATCGAGCTTGTATTCGTAACCATCTTATGTATCGTCTCAATGATATCCTCAAAATTTCTATCACTATCAATCATTTTAGCTATCCCAATTTCCAATGCAGCCTGCCCACAAGCACAAGTATTTGAGCTAATCACTTCAATGTGGACATCACTGTTTTTCTCTTCAAAAATTTCCTTTGCAGAAATAGCCGTTTGAAAACTGGCAGATAGTTTAGAAGAAATAGTCGTTACAATATACTTTTTAGCACCATTGGCATATTGCTCCTCAAAAATTGTCAACCAATCATAAATATTGGGAGCAGATGTTTTAGGAACATCATCAGGATGTCCTTCCATGTGTGCATAAAACTCAGTTATTTCATAATCAACATTCTCTCGGTAGTAATTTGTGTTTTCAAATTTGAAGTAGAATGGGACCTCGCTGATATTGTACTGTTTAATGAAATCTTGCGGTAGACTCCCTGAAGAGTCAACTATTTGACATATCGTTTTATTCATTTAATCGCCTCCATAAAAAATACCTTACTAAAAATCTCTGCAGCATTGGTACTCTTAAGAATTTAGTTGCAAAAATTACATAAATGAACGAAAATTACATAATATTACTTATATTATATCATAATTTATCCATTTTTATATAAGTAAAATAATAAAAAGCTATCCTTTATTACATTTAAAATTCCTTGTAAGGAACTACGGTATGAGCTTAAGCTCAGTCATTTATTAGACAAGATATATTTAAGCTAATATAAACCTGTATATGTTTTATTGACATAATCCACTCTAATATATATACTTGTGTCGTAGGAGGTGTTGGAATGAAAGAATGTTTATATAATAGAAACATTGAAAATAATAAACATTCCATTTCTGTTTTTGATAAATAAATTTCTATCAATGGATAACTATAAATTATAAATAATATATAGCGGTAGAAATTATTTTATCCCAATACAGAAAGGATTTTATAAAATGAATAATAAAGTGGTTAGTAGATTAGATTCTTCAGAAGTAAGTAGAGCAGTAGGTAATTATACTCACATAACAAAAATAGAGCCTAATGCAACATTTTACACATTTTCTGGTCAAGTCGGAGCAGATTTAGATGGTATTTTTCCTGAAGAATTCAATCAACAAGTAAACAATACATTTTTAAATATATCAAATCTATTAAAGAGTATAGATTTAATACCGGATAATGTTATTAAGGTTAATATATGGTCAACAGAAAAAATTGACTGGGATTACTTTGATAAAGTATATGATGATTTTTTTGGTAA
>CAYQYY010000006.1:0-187933 GCA_964421845.1 uncultured Clostridia bacterium | reverse complement strand
AGTTTTAGATGATTTTTTTAGTTATAGTGTGTAACATATGTTTGACAAACCGACATATTTTAGAATCTATTAGAGAAATGTAATCATATTTTAGATTTCATTAAACAATTCAAATTCATCTTGATATAAGGGCTTATTCATATACTTATGAACTTTAACCAAAAATGGTTCTTCTAATTCAGCTTTATCTAAAACTTCTTTATTAAGAAATATTGTTTCCTTTTTTCCTTCTGACAACACATGCCCCTTGTTAAGAACATAAATATAGTCGCAAATATCATATATAAAATTCATATCATGACTTGAAACTACAATAGATCTTTCTTCTTTATCAGTCAGGTTCCTTAGTATGTTTTTTACATTTTCTTTTGACCTGTAATCTAAACCTGCAGTTGGCTCATCAAAAAACATCAACTGATGATTCATTGCCATCACACCTGCGATTGAAACATTCTTCTTTTGTCCATAGCTCAAAAAATGCACAGGCTTATTTTGTAATGCAGCTATATTAGTTTTTTCCATGGCAGCATTAACTCTTTTCTGTAATTCATTTTCATCGACCTTGAGATTTCTAAGAGCAAATGCCACATCATCAAAAACATTCGAGAAAAATATTTGCTTATCCGGATCTTGAAATACTATTCCTACACTTTTTCTAAGCTTAGTTAAAGAATCCTTATCATATTTTAATTCTTTTTCATTAAAGATTACCTTGCCTTTTGTAGGTTTTAACAAACCCACAAATATCATGAACAATGTTGATTTGCCTGAGCCGTTTGAACCCACTATCCCGATTTTTTTACCTTTTTTAAAATCTATATTCACATCTTTCAAAGCGACTGTTTTGTCCTCATAAACATATGTTACATTTTCAATTCTTAACATGATGCACCTGCTTTAATTAATCTACATAAAAATTGCCGTCAAAATGCCTTGTTTCCAATATTGATTCCATATCCTTAAATCTTATCATGATGCGCACAAACAATATTTTTATCAAAACTGCCAAAGAATTCATCGAATTTTTATAGTTATTGTATCCGAACTTCATTTTCTGAGCAGTATAAATTAAAATTGCTTCTTCAAAAAATATTGCAATAAATCTGTATGTTAATACATATAGTTCAATAAATACAGCCGGCAGTCTTGCTTTTTTCATAACTTTTACCTGCTGACCGCAAGGTGTGGTAAGTATGAGAAAATACATGCTCACTATTCCGCTTAAAGATCTTAACCCTAAAATAAGCCCATTCTTTATAGAACCTTCAGCTAATCCTATATAAAGATTTAAAAATCTAAACTGTTTTATATATACAAATCCTTCTAAATACACACTATCCGAAAAACCAAAAGTAAATATTACGGTAAAAATGCTTATTGCGAGATAAAGAACGGGAGCCGCAATCATTTTAACATATGATTTTTCGGGAATTCCCGCGCCTAATATTGTAGTTAGAACAACAACTGCAATCATCGCACATAAAATATATATGTTTGAATTGATTATTGATAAGATTATCAAAGCCAACGAAACTGCCATCTTCACACAAGGACTTAAGCCGATAAATTTGTTTGTATATGCAAATCTGTCTATAATAAGCATTTTATGCCTTCTTTTTATTATAATTTTATTGATTGATTACTCTTTTTCCTTTTACAAATCCATAGAAATATCCTATAAAACCTGCCCCGATAGCCGCCTGCAATGAAAACAACAAACTTTCAATTTCTCCACTTGCCGGCTCAATCAACGGACTGAACCATGGTTCATAATCAGGATTAATCTCTGTTATAGCTTCCTCTGCCTGTCCATCTGCCCCGCCAAATTCAGCATTCTCTAAAATTAGCAGCGGTACGGTCAATAATAATATAACCGCTAACAGCAATAAAATATTCTTAGTTGATTCTTTCAAGTTGATATCCCCCTTCTTTTTGATAATTAACAATTAATTCGAATACAATTACCGTCAAAATTCCTTCTGCTATGGCAAGCGGAATTTGAGTAACCGCAAATATGCTTAAGAATTTAGTCAAGGAGCCCATAACCCCGCTTACAGGATCAGGATGAGCCAAAGCAAGCTGTATGGATGTTACCACATAAGTCAATAAATCTCCAAAAGCTGCCGCCATAAATACAGCTATTTTTTTATTTATTCCTTTCAAAAGATTATATGCAAGATATGCTACGAGAGGTCCTACGATCGCCATTGAAAATACATTTGCGCCAAGAGTGCTTATCCCTCCATGAGCAAGCAAAAGTGCCTGAAATAACAATACTACAAGTCCCGACACTGCCATAGGTAGGGGTCCGAATAATATTGCCCCAAGACCTGTTCCTGTAGGATGAGATGTACTGCCTGTTACTGAAGGCATTTTCAGCGCAGACAGTATAAACATAAAAGCCGTTACAAGTGCAAACAATAATTTTTGATTGGAGTCTTGCTTAAATGCTTTTGATATTGTATTTATACCAAGGATAACAAATGGCAAACTTGCAGCCGCCCAAAATATTGCCCATCCGACCGGCAAGAATCCCTCCATAATGTGCATACCAAATATATAACTTGGCGATAACAATATTGCTGACATCAATGCTAAACATAAATAAATTCTTTTTTTCATAGCCTCCTCCATTTTATATAAACTGTATTTTTATTAAGCAATCATAATCTCACTTAATCTGTTAACGAATAGTTTAACGGCATTTTCATTTTCACCAAGTCCCGTAAAAAACATATCTACATCTATTCCATTACCGATTATTTTAGATTTTATCGAATCATTATCATCCGAGCCGATATCGTTTAATGCATGATCTCCTGAAACGATTAAAAACGGATAAAGATAGATTTTATTATATTTTTTTTCCTTTAATTCACCTATTATGTCATCAATGTATGGTCTTCCTTCAATATTAACCATATGAAAATTATTTATATGATTTTTCAGAAGTTTTTCAATTTCCCCATAAAACTTATGGGAATCATGTGCTGAACCATGTCCTACCAAGCATACAGCTTCATCATCCTGTAAATTATCCTTAATATAAGATTTTAAAACATTGATTTCAGCTTCCCCCATATGCTCATCTAAAAATGTTCTTGCTACTTTTATTTCTTTAAAATCATTTTTATTTTCATTAACTTCTCTTAAAATTTTCTCATATTCAATTCCGGGTATCACGTGAGTAACTGACACATAGACATGAGTGTAATCTTTTTCCTTCAATTTTTTAAGGCAACTCTTTATATTGTCAATGTCCAAGTTTTCTTCCTGTTTCATCTTCTTTCTGATAATTTCTGATGTAAATACTCTGAAGCAATCAATGTCCTTATATGTATTCCTGATAGTATTTTCAATGGTCTCAATATATCTTTCTCTTGAATCCTTTATTGAACATCCAAAGCTTGCAACCACTATTGCCTTTTTCATATTTCCTCCGATAATTTTCAATTTTTATTTCATTTCTCTGTAGCTCATATACACGCCCATGACATACAATAGTACTGCATATATTAGCAGGACTATAATAGAACTGCTTGAAAACTTCCCCTTTAATACAATGCTCCTTAGGGATGCGGATGCATGGGATAGGGGTAGTATACCGATAATTGACTTCACAACACCGGGTAAATTCTCCAAAGAGAAAAATGTTCCGCATAAAAATGACATCGGTGTCATTATGTATGTATTAAACCTGCCCATATCGTAATGACTTTCAATTGATAAAGCGGCAGCATATCCAAGCGCGGAAAATACAAAGCTGTTTAAAAAACAAATTATTATGAAATATAAGTTAATATTTATTCTAACTCCAAATAATAATGAAACTAATATAATAAGGATTGTTGCATAAATACCTCTAATTGCCCCCGATAAAATATATCCAAAAGACATCAGCGACATACTTATGGGAGATGTAAGATAATATTCAAAGCTTCTTTCATACAGCTTTGATGTGGTAATTCTTGATGATACCGTATTAAAGCCCGTGTTCATGGTAGTAATGGCTATAATTCCGGGTATGAGAAAATGCATATATGTAGCTCCTTCCACCACAACATCCTTACCCAATCCCCAACCGAATGCAATAAGATACAATACGGGGCTCATGACAGCGGCTGAAGTGATTCTTCCAAGGCGCCTTTTAAAAAACAAATACTCTCTCCACAGAACAGTAACTATTTCCATCACATAACCTTCCTATTTGTATAATTATAAAAAACATCTTCCAAGGTTGTTTCCCTGATTGTATAATTCAAACTTTGAATAACCGCAGAGTAATTTAATGCTTCTTTCTTAGTGTGAAAAAATTTATACACGGTTTTTGATTCATCATCAAAATACTCTACAGTGTAAACCCCAAGCTGCTCCTTTAATTTATCCGGTGTATTGTCTTGAATAATTACTCCCCTATCAATCAAACATACTCTGCTGCACAAATATTCCGCCTCCTCAATATAATGAGTGGTCAGCAACACTGTTTTATTTTTAGCTTTCAAATATTTCAATATATCCCATATTTTTCTCCTTCCATTTAAATCTATTCCTACGGTTGGTTCATCAAGTATAATAATATCAGGATCATTTATAAGTGCTTTTGCAATGGTAAGCCGCCTTGCCATACCCCCGGATAAACTCATAACCATTCTGTTCTTAAAATCTGATAGTTCAACAAATTCCAACAGCTCATTTATTTTATCTCTTTGATTTTTAACTCTAAAAAGCTTTGCGGCAAAAAGCATGTTTTCATATACGGTAAGCTCTTTGTCTAAATTGGAGTATTGAGGAACAATGCCCATAATTCCTTTTATTTTTTTATTATTTCTGTTCATAAGACATCCGTTGATGAATACATTTCCTGTTGAAGGTTTTAATAAACCAGTAATTATTTTTATTATGGTTGTTTTTCCTGCTCCGTTCGGCCCCAAGATACCAATGAATTCACCCGTTTCTATAACTAAATCGACTTTTTTTACAGCTTTGAAATCATCGAATTTTTTGCTGAGATTTTGTATCTCGATCATATAATCACTTCCCTGCTATGCTGTTATTTTTCTGGGTATGAAGTACGGACAATTATTAATTCTATCTTCATATATATCTGCATCAATCCTGAAAATATCTTTAAGCAATTCTTTGTTTACTATTTTGCAGGGTTCACCAAATTCCCATAATTCTCCGTTGTTAATTACCAACATTTTATCAGAATACCTTGCTGCCTGATTTAAATCATGCAACACCATAACCACCGTTATTCCCAGATTTTTATTCAACTCCTTAACCAGCTCCAATGTTTCAACTTGATAACATATATCAAGAAATGTAGTTGGCTCATCAAGAAGCAATATCTTTGGCTTCTGTGCCAGTGACATAGCGATCCATGCTCTTTGCCTTTCTCCACCCGACAACGTAACAACGTATCTGTCCTTCATTTCAATCAGTCCTGTTTTTTCCAACGACCATTCAATAATTTCCTTATCTTCTTTATTCAGCCGTTTTCCGAATTTAAGATGAGGAAAGCGTCCGTATGATACCAATTCATCAATTGAAACGTCTGAAGATACTCCTTTTACCTGTGGGAGCACCGCAAGATTTCTGGCAATTTCCTTTGTATTAATTTTATTTATGTTTACTTTATCCAGATAGATATTACCGCCTACAGGTTTTAAATAGCGGCTTACTGTCTTAATAAGTGTTGATTTTCCGGAACCGTTAGGACCTATGATGGTTGCTATTTCCCCTGATTTAATATTAAAGCTTATATTTTTAAGTATTTTTTTATCATCATAATTTACGTTTAGACCCTCAACCTTTAATTCCATTTAATATTCCTTCTTCCTTCTTAATAAATACAAGAAAAATGGTGCTCCCAAAGCTGACATTATAATTCCCACAGGTACTTCTACAGGAGCAAACATCACCCTTGCCAAGGTATCACATAGCACAACAACCGCAGAACCGGTAAAAATTGTTGCAGGAATCAAATACCTATAATCCGAACCTATGAATTGTCTCGTGATGTGAGGAACAATAAGTCCGACAAAACCCAATAACCCCACTACGCTTACAGCAGCTCCTGCTAAAACTGATGAAATTATAATAAATAGAAATTTAGTTGCTTCAACATTTAAACCAAGACCCGTTGCCACTTCATCTCCAAGCATAAGTATGTTTAATTTGTTTGTAATAAATAAAAGAAGCACTATGCCAACAACAGCATATGGGAATATCATATCTACATGCTTCCAATTTGTTGCTGAAAGACCTCCGACCATAAATCCTATAACTCCGGAAATCTTGTCCGGATAAAAAGTCATTATGGCATTGTTTCCGGCCCCTAAGAGAGATGAAACTGCTACGCCTGCCAAAATAAGTCTATTTGGGGCAACGCCATCCTTCCAAGCTAAAAAATAAATAAAAAGAGTGGCAAGAAGCGCTCCTACAAAAGCACCAAACGGAGCCAGAAAATAATAATCCGGAAAAATAATTAAAACTATCAGTGTCATTAAACCTGCGCCGGAGGAAACCCCTATTATATTAGGGCTTGCTAATGGGTTTCGCATTATTCCCTGCAATATGCAACCTGACAGTGCCAAACATGTTCCTACCAATGAAGCTGCTATTGTCCTTGGGAATCTGACATTCCATATTATCTGATAATTTACCGTCGCTTTTTCAAAGAATATGGCATTTATTATTTCAATAGGGGATATTTTCACAGCTCCATTACCTATGCTTATAAAAAAGCCTGCGATTGAAAGGCATATACATGCAGTTAAAATTGCACTTTTTTTTATTTTGTCCTTTTTATGGTCAGTCATATTTAATTTCTACCAGCCCTTTGTTTATCAATATTCTCCGTATACTTCCGGATAAATCATTTTTGCTAAACCTTCATATGCTTCTGGATATCTGTTATTAGGTTTATATAAATATAAGTCCTTCGGAAGAACAATGTATCTGCCTTCCTTAACTGCTGTAAGAGAAGTCCATGCAGGATTTTCCAAGGCATCAGATTTCAATCTTTCAGTAATTTTCTCCAAATCACTGCCCATAGTTTGTACAAAAATAAAATCCGGATCTTCCTGTAATATTTTTTCGATGCTGAATGTCTTTGTATCTGCACTGCTGTCAGCAGAATCAGATATATTGATAACATTTAAATCTTTTAGCATTTCTCCAACCATTGTGTCTGAGTTTCGTACCGTAATATTTTTAGCTGTTGCAAACATAACTATCGCTTTATAGTTTTTATCTGCAGGAGCTTTTGAAACAATTTCATCAACTTTTTTTTGTATTTCATTTACATGATTTTTATATAAATCTTCTCTTTCTGTAATAGCTGTGAACAACCTCATCGTTCTATAATAATCTTCTAGCAAATTATTATATAGTGACGCTACCTGTATATTGTTTTGCTTTAGTGACGGTATTATTTCCTTTTGTGCAGTATAGCTGTTAGCAACAATAACCAAATCCGGTTGTAGTGACAATATCTTTTCAAGACTGGGTGAACCTACACCGCCGACAACTTCTGCCGACATAGCATTTTCCACTATTTTATCTTCGGATTCTTCAACTCTTCCTACAACAGTTCCACCTGCCTGATCCCATATTTCCATGAGAGAATTCTGCAAAACAATCACTCTTTGAGGATTCTTTTTTATTGTTACTTCCTCACCCGTCTCATCAATAAACACCACATCTTCTTCATTGATTGTTATTCCATAATTTGATGCCGCGGATTCTTCCTTCTTATCATCCTTTTCTATTTTTCCGGCTTCTGCAGAAGGTTCATTTTTCTCTACAGGTTGTTCACTATTGCTAACTTTTTTGCTGCATCCTCCAAAAATTGCTGACATAATTGCAACTATTAATATAATTGTTAAAATATATGTCTTTTTCATTTTTTCCTCCTTTAAATTATCTTTGTTTCATAACCTCTTTTTGTTATAACTTTATTATTTTTAATATAGGTTGAACTGTTGCCCACAATTACTATACTCAACATGTCAACGGCTTCGTAATTAATTGTATCTATTGTACAAATCATAACATTCTGATTTTCTCTTTCTGCATTTTTTACTATGCCTACAGGCGTAGAACCGGATCTATATTTTTTTATTATTTCAAAAGTATTTTTTAAATAATCAGGTCTACCCTTACTACGAGGATTATAAAAACATATTACAAAATCACCTTCCGATGCCAAAGACACCCTTTTATATATTAAATCCAGCGGTGTTAATAAATCGCTCAAACTTATATGGCAAAAATCATGCATAAGCGGAGCTCCCAAAACTGCCGCAGCGGCTGTAGATGCCGTGACTCCACTGACAATCCTAACATCCTCATTTTCTGATAATTCCAATACCAGACCTGCCATGCCATATACTCCTGCATCACCTGAGCTTATAACTGCCACTGTCTTACCCTCCTTTGAAATTTCGACGGCCTTTTTTACCCTTTCTATTTCTTGCTTCATCCCGTTTGAAACCACTTGCTTTTCCTTTATCAAATCCTTAATCAAATCTAAATATGTTTTGTATCCAACTATTGTCTCTGATTTTTCAATTGCATTCACTGCTTCATACGTCATTGTTTCTTGACTTCCGGGACCAATACCTACTACATAAATCATGATAACTCCCATCTTTTGTTTATTAGAATAGTGGTGAAATAAGAAACATCACCATTTTTGATATCTTTAATATTGTGATATATTATTTCTTCATCCTTCGACGAATTGCTTACAACTATAGAATGCTTTTCTAAATTTTCATCAAGAAGTATCCCTACAACTTCATCAAAATTATTGTATACTTTCATTAAAACAATTGAATTTTCATTTTTAATGTAATTCCTAAGTCTTTCCGTTCCCATAGTTGCGGGCAAAATTATTAAAGGATCTTCTCCTTCAACTAAAGGAAAATTGTTATTTGAAGCAATATCCAAAAATGACGCTATGCCGGGTATTGTTGTTATTTTAATTTTTTCTCTCAGAAGCTTTAAAAGATAAATATAGGTACTGTAAACCATTGGATCCCCAATAGTTACAAATCCTACTGTTTTACCACCGGACACATCCTGAACTATTTCAGAAGCAATTTTATTCCACGCTTTCTGAAGCTCTTCAGAATCATAATTCATAGGGAAATGTCTGCTTTTTATTATTGTTTTTTTATTAATATAATCTTTTATAATGCCGTGTGCCGTACTGAATTTTTCTGTTTTTTTAGCTGTAGGTACATACAAAATATCCAGTTTATCTATAACATCTATTGCCTTTTTTGTTACCGTAAGGTTGCTTCCAACACCCACTCCTATACCGTAGAACATAATTTCTCCTTTATTTTATTATTCGACATTGTACAATAAAGCATTGCATATGGCTGCAGCAATGTTACTGCCGCCTTTCCTGCCTTTTGCCACAATGTATTCCACTTCGTCCAAACTCATTATAAGCTCCTTTGCTTCAACAACATTCACAAATCCTACAGGAACTCCGATTATAACATCCGGCTTAAATATTCCTTCCTTTATAATTTCATAAAGCTTTATTAAGGCAGTCGGGGCATTGCCTACTGCAAATATTATGGGTCCTTGTATTTTGGATGCTCTTTCCACAGATACAACTGCTCTTGTTTCTCCTCTCTCCGCAGCTTCTTTAGCGACTTCTTCATCCGCCATAAAACACTGAATATTTACTCCGTATTTTGCAGCTGCTTTTTTGTTTATGCCTGAATATGCCATGTTAGTATCAGTTATTATTGTTGCTCCGTATTTTAAAATTTCTTTTGCTTTTTTCACAGCATTTTTTGAAAAACACATATTGTTTAAATAATCAAAGTCCGCCGATGTATGTATGACTCTTTTTACTATCGGCTCTATCTCTTTATCAAGCCGTATGTCTCCCAATTCTTCCTGTATTATTTCAAAACTTCTTTTTTCAATGTTATGTGGCTCTATAAATTTAATATTTTCCATTTCTCCTCCCTTTGACTATAATTTGTTGTTTCTATTGAAAAATTATCAAAATTCCACTTCATAATCATCTATGGCAGCTGCAACTGTAACCGAATTAACAACAGTTTTATTAATAATTAATCTCTTTGATTTACTGCCCATTATTGCCGCCCTTTCGCATACAGAATCAACTCCGGTGACCTTTTTTACAAAGTCAGAGCCGGAAAACTGTCCTTGTATTTCGCTGAGCTCATACTTTGTATATGTGTAAAATGGAACCTTAAAAATCTCTGCTGCTTTTTTAATTCCTTCTTCTTCTTTTTTTAAATCAACTGAATTTATGGAATTAACAGCAAAATGCGAAATATCATGCCTGCTTAAAACTTCCCTTATGGCAATATAAACATCTTTAAAGCCGGTTCCTTTTCTGCAGCCGACACCAACCGATATAATTTTAGGAATTAAATTCAATGTGTTTTTAAAAGGAGATTTATTTGAGTCAAGGTTTATGCATATTCCTATTTCTTTTTCATCTAAATCTATTTCCATCGGCTGGCTTCCATTCACTTCAAAATCCGATTTAAAACCTATCTTCTTATCTTCTAATATGTCTGCAGCAATATCTCTGGCCTTTCTTAAACTCATAATGTGGAGATTCCTGCTATGAGCCCATTCATCAACCGCAAATTTGCCGTTTATATCAGTAGCTGTAGTGATAATAGGATTACCGCCTACAATTTTTGCAATCATCAGAGTAAGGTTATTAGCCCCTCCTAAGTGACCGCTTAAAAGAGAAATCACATTGATACCTTTTTCATCCATGCATATGACTGCAGGGTCTGTTTTTTTGCTCCTAACGTAAGGTGCTATAGCTCTTACGGCAATGCCTGCAGAACCGACAAAAATTATGCTGTCAGCATTTTTAAAGGACCTTTCTGTTGCCTTGTACAAATTTTCTTCACGTAATTTGACCAGTTCTGCCGAATATACATATCTTTGCGGGACATAGGCATTAACTTCATAATCAATTAAATTTTCAATCAATTTATCGCATAACTTTGCACCGTTACTTGAAAATGCATATATATCAATTTTCATTTTCTCACCTTTTCTGCCTAAATCATTACTCTTTATACCTTTAATTTCATGATTCGCCTCTTCCCTTTCCGCTGATTATATATATAGGATTCTGTCCCATCATAAGATCATATTTACCGACTTTTTTAGCTTTTGCAATAGAAACGCCTACAATTTCAACATCCCTGAACTCATACTTCTCCATGCAATTTATTGCTTCATTTAAACTTTGTAGCGTGATTGTGTTGATAACCACATTGACATTTGAATTCTTTTTTAAAATAGCACTGATTATTTCATCCATATTGCCGCTGCTTCCTCCTATGAAACAAGCATCCGGATCGGGAAGATCTTCAATTGTTTCAGGTGCTGTTCCCTTTATAATTTCAATGTTATAGGTTTTAAATTTTTCTATATTTTTCTTTATCAAAGCTACTGCTTCCTCATCCTTTTCAACAGCATACAGAGTTCCATTGTATAGCTTTAAGGCAGCTTCAATTGATACAGAACCTGTTCCGGCACCAATATCATATACTGTAGAATTGCCTTTTAAATTAAGCTTTCCAACACTTATAGTCCTTACTTCACTTTTTGTCATGGGCGCCTTGCCTTTAATAAACTCTTCATCTCTTAGTGAGCGGTATCTATCATCCTTGGATATGTAATCATCATTGTGCACCATCATTACGGCTAAATCTTCAAATTTCATTTTGGCAATGACGGCTGCTTCATGCTCCACTATCCTTTCACTATCATAAGAAAGATTTTCCCCTACACTCACCATTAAGTGCCCCAAATCTTTATCAACAAGCATCTTGCATATTATGTGAGGACCAAAATCACCGCTTGTAAGTACAAATGTTTTTTTATTGAAAATAATATTAGATACAATATTTAATTTTCTTCCGTGAGCGCTGACATATTTTATATTGTCCCAGGGCAGATTTAATTTTGATGCAAAATATTGAAGCGAACTTATTGCCGGAATATTTTCAACTCGAATATCCTCGTGTTTTTCCAAAAGCAAGTTAAGATTTTTAGATAGACTGTAAAATCCGGAATCTCCCGAAACTAAGATTCCGTAAGTTTTATAATGACTTTGATTTATATAATCACAAATATTTTCGGCATTTGAACTTTCGTAAATGTTTCTATTTAAATCACGAAAATCCCTGAGCATCCTTTTTGCACCTATTAAACAATCACAAGCTTCTATTGTATCTGTAGCCCTTTTATGCATGTAACTTAAGCTGCCGATACCAAGTCCTATAATCGAAACTTTCTTCATACGTCCACCCTTATCATCTGTTTAAAACATTCCAATGTAATACCTTCCTCATCGGGTTTTTTTAATACAAGGCAATTTACATTTGTTTTAATGCATGCCCCAACTTTTTCTTTGAATCCTCCGGATGCAGCACTTTCCTTTGTTACAAGAAATTTGGCACCAATGGAATTTATCATTGCCGCATTAAGTTCTTCACTGAACGGTCCTTGCATGCAAATTACATTTTTGTTGGAATAACCAAGTTCTAAAGCTCTTTTTAATGAGCTTTCCATAGGAAGAATTCTTACAAAAATTCTTTCCGCATAATTTTTAACATGGGTAAATTTATCTAAATCTTTGCTCCCTGTAGTTAGCAATATATTTCCGTCAGTATTATTCAAATATGGCACAATTTCTTCAATATTATCGAAATAAATGCACTCTTCATATTTATCTGTTTCTCTTACTATTCTGCAATATTTAATATTGCAATAATCCGCTGCTTCCTTTGCATTAAGTGAAACAATTTTTGCAAAAGGATGTGTTGCGTCAACAATACAGTCAAAGCAGTTGTTTTGAAATAACTCAATCATATGTTCCTTGTCCAATCTTTTATGATGGACTTTTATTTTATTTAATTCCTTAACAAACTGTTCCCCATAATCTGTGGCTATATATAAATCAACCTCTACATGAAAATCACTCAAAAATTCAGACAGCAACCGTCCTTCTGTCGTTCCCCCGAAAATACACACATGCATTATTTTATCCCCTTCCTAAGCTCATGTGAAAATTTAGGGTTGTACAATTCGCTTCTTTCATACTCATCGCCAAGAAAATTACCAACTAAAATTAACGCTGTTTTATTTATGCTGTTGTCCTTCATTGTTTGAGGTAAACTTTCAATTGTGCATCTTAATATTTTTTCATCAGGCCATGTCGCTTTGTAAACAACCGCAACAGGTGTATCTTTTTCATAACCTCCTGCAATTAATTCCTTTGACAATTCTTCTGTCAATCCCGAACTTAAAAATAAAACCATGGTTGATTTATGCGCCGCAAATGAGCGGATGCTTTCTCTTTCGGGAACAGGAGTTCTTCCCTCCATACGGGTTATAATTACTGATTGACTCACATCAGGTAATGTATATTCAGCATTCAATGATGCTGCCGCGCCGCAAAAGGAACTTACACCCGGAACCACTTCAAACTGCACATTCAACGATTTTAAAATATCTATTTGTTCTCTGATTGCACCGTAAATACTTGAATCTCCGGTATGTAACCTGACTGTATCCTTATTTTCTTTTTCAGCTTTTATTACGACCCCTATAACTTCTTCCAAGGTCATATGAGCGCTGTTGTGAATTTCTGCCCCTTCCTTTGCATAGTCTAAAAGCTCTTTATTGACAAGTGATCCTGCATATATAATTACATCAGCTTCAGATAAAAGTTTGTGTCCCCTTATTGTTATCAAATCTGTTGCACCGGGACCTGCTCCGACAAAATGTACCATTTTAAGCTCCTTATATTAATTTAATATTCCATAATTATTTGAATAAATAATTAATTTAGTTTTAATTCTGTTATCAACTCTCTTATTGATATAATAGAGGGCTCTTTCCCTGATTTTTTGTATAACCTTTTTCAATAAATTTTCCCTCTTCAATATATCCAGCACCTGTTCTGTAGTAACGCTGGACAATATTTCAGCAATAACGTCACTTCCTCCCCCATACAACCCTGCATAGCAGCTGAAAACCTCCATCCTGAAATCTCCGGTATAAGAATGTGTGTTCATCATACCTCCGGCCACCTTAACCATTTTGCCTATATGTCCTACAATTAATATTTCTTTGTAATCAAGCTCTATAGCAAAATCCAAAACTTCTCCCAGATAATTGCTGAATTTAAGACTATTTTCGCCGCGTATTCCCAAGCTGCTGTCAATAAAATTTTCCGCATAGTTACCGGGAAAAGCCAATAGCGTATTATATCCTCTCTCCTTAATTACCTGCATTTCAATTTTCAAGCTGTCAACCAAGGCCTTTTCGCTCATGGGCTCAACAATTCCTGTAGTCCCTATGATTGAAATACCTCCTATAATACCAAGCTGAGGATTAAAGGTTTTTTTAGCAATTTCTTCTCCGTCAGGAACAGATATAACAATGTTTACACCCCCCTTATAACCATAATCGCTGCATATTCTCCGGACATTTTCAGTTATCATTTTCCTTGGGACTGAATTAATGGCAGATTCACCTACATGACAATTTAGACCTTTTTGGGTAACCCTCCCCACACCTTTTCCGCCTTCAATGTTAATTTTGCCGGAATCATCAAGGTTTACATCTGCATATATTAAAACTCCGTTTGTTGTATCAGGATCATCTCCGCTATCTTTCTGCACACAGCATCTCACCCCATGCACACCGAAGGTTGGCTCTTTAATTTCAATCAAAAGAATTTCACCTCTTGGCAGTCTAACTGAAACATTTTCTACAACCTTCCCTGTAAATATCATTAATGCTGCTGCCGCTGCAGCAGCAGACGCACATGTACCGGTTGTGAATCCGCATCTTAATTTTTTCCCGTTTTTAATCATAAATTTTTCCATATTTCCTCCAAGCATTGAAAATACCACTCATTTTCTCTTTGCTTACTAAACCTTATTATTTATGCACATAAAAAAATCTTCTGAATTTTCAGAAGATTAAATAACAATAAATATTTTCATATTATTTGATTATTTTAGAAGTTCCTCCCGAAAATCTATAAATACATATCCTGGCAGGTCTCCTGACTTTCGGTTCATCTAATACTCACCTTCCCATGCATTAGCACAGTGGCATTGAGAATTATCACCTTTCACAGTAGCGGGGGCTGTAACAGCTTTTACTGTTTTCCCTTTTAAAACATATGTTACCAAAATATCAATATTAAATTATTTTCATTATACATTACGTTTTTTAGCTTGTCAATGAAGTTTCTTTTTATCTTTTAAAAGCTTATTTGACATATAAATTTGTATTTTCCATTTATTAAAATAAAAAATTACAAGTATAAAAAAGCATTTGACATTAATCCTTAATAGTTTTATAATTAATATAAGCAGACGACCCAAATTTTTAATTTGGTGTCGGTCGCTTATACTGTAAGTGCAATTAAATAAATCTTCAGGGCAGGGTGTAATTCCCGACCGGTGGTAAAGTCCACGAGCCGCAATGCGGTTGACTTGGTGTAATTCCAAGACCGACAGTAAAGTCTGGATGGGAGAAGTAATTACAAATATATTTTATTATATTTGTTTGTTTTGAACGTATAGGTTCTGAATTTTTATTTCAGAACCTTTTTTTATTCTTTACACAGATATTCGCATACAAATGATTATGCAGGCGATACTTATGTTAAGAACTGATATTTATTTAATTAATATTAATATCTTCAAAAAAATACAAGATGGGAGGCACTGAATGGATGAATTGTATATGAAGAGAGCTTTAGTTTTAGCATTAAATGGTGTTGGAAAAACAAGTCCTAATCCTCTTGTTGGTGCTATTATTGTAAAAAACGGGAAAATAATCGGAGAAGGATATCATGAATATTATGGAGGTCATCACGCAGAGGTAAATGCAATAAAAAACGCCACGGAAAATGTTGAGGGGGCAACTTTGTACGTGACTTTGGAACCATGTTCACATTATGGAAAAACACCTCCTTGTGCTGAGTTGATTGTTAAAGAAAAACTATCTAAAGTTGTTATTGCAATAACGGACCCAAATCCTAAAGTTGCAGGCAAAGGTATAAAAATTCTTCAGGAAAATAATATTGAGGTAGTAACCGGTGTATTAGAAAGCGAAGCAAAAAAAATGAATGAAATATTCTTTAAATATATTAAAGAAAAAAGACCGTTTTGCATTCTTAAGTCGGCTATGACAATGGATGGAAAAATAGCTTCAAGTACCGGTGAATCTAAATGGATTACAAATGAAAAATCAAGATACTATACTCATGAATTAAGAAACATGGTATCGGCAATATTAGTAGGGGTTAATACAGTTATTAAGGATGATCCTTCTTTAACAACAAGGTTGACAAATAAAGGCAATGATGCCATAAGAATAATTGTTGATTCATCTTTAAGAATACCACTAAATTCAACAGTTTTAAATATAAGCTCACCAAAAAAAACTATTATTGCCACAACAGAGAAAGCTGACAAAACTAAGCTAAAAGCATTGAATAATATGAAAAATATTCAGGTAATTATTACACCTATTAAAGAATCAAAAGTTGATTTAGTTTATTTGTTTGATTGGCTCGGTAATGAAGGAATAGACAGCGTTTTAATTGAAGGCGGCTCTGAATTGAATTTTTCTGCTTTAAAAGAGGGGCTCGTAGACAAGGTAATAATATTTATTGCGCCAAAAATCTTAGGAGGTAAAAATTCAAAATCTCCCGTGGGAGGACACGGTTTTGAAAAACTTGAGGATGCTGTCTTGCTGAATGATATAAATATAAGAACTTTTGAGGATGATATAATGATTGAAGCTTATGTCAGAAAGGATACATTATGTTTACAGGGTTAATAGAAGAAATCGGAATAATAGAAGCCATAGTTAACGGAGAAAAATCCATGAAGCTTTCAATTAAGGCAAAAAAAATACTTGAAAATACTAAAATCGGAGACAGCATAAGCACAAACGGAGTTTGTTTAACTGTTACTGACTTTACCAAAAATTTATTCACTGTTGATGTTATGCCTGAAACTATGAGAAAGACTAACCTTGGAAAATTAAAAAACGGAAGCTGTGTTAACCTTGAAAGGGCTTTAAAAGTTAGTGACCGGCTTGGTGGTCACATAGTATCCGGGCACATTGATGGAACAGGCAGAATAAAGGAGTATAAGGATGAAGACAACGCTACTTGGGTTACTGTTGAAACCAAAAGGGATATAATTAAATATATTATTCCAAAAGGATCAATTTCTATAGACGGCACAAGCTTAACTGTTGTAGATGTTTTGGATAATTCATTTAGAGTTTCTTTAATACCTATTACAAAAAAAGAAACAATTTTATTAACGAAGAAGATTGGAGATGAAGTTAATTTAGAGTGTGACATAGTTGGAAAGTATATTGAACGATTTTTGAAATTTGAAGATAATAAAAATAATAAAGAAACTATAGATATGAAATTTTTAATGGAAAATGGATTTTTATAAAACGTTGAATGAGGGCAAAGCCCTTATTGAAGGAGAATTGAAATGTTTAATACAATTGAAGAAGCGATTCAAGAATTAAAAAAAGGCAATATGGTTATTGTTGTAGATGATGAAGACAGAGAAAATGAAGGGGATTTATTAATGGCTGCCGAAATGGTTACACATGAACACATTAATTTCATGGCAAAGAACGGCAGAGGCCTTATATGTGTACCAATGATACACGAACGTCTTGATGAATTAAATATAAAAAGTATGGTTAGCAACAATACCGATCCAAAGGAAACTGCATTTACGGTTTCTGTTGATTCTGACAGATGCACTACAGGAATATCAGCATTTGAAAGAGCAGACACTATAAAGCATTTATTGGAAAAGGATGCTAAGCCAAATAACTTTAGCAGACCGGGACATATTTTTCCGTTAGCTGCAAAAGAGGGAGGAGTACTTGTCCGAACCGGTCATACTGAAGCTTCGGTTGATTTGGCACGATTAGCAGGTTTTTATCCGGCAGGTGTAATATGTGAAATAATGAAAGATGATGGAACAATGGCAAGAGTGCCTGATTTAATTGATTATGCAAAAAAATTTGACTTAAAGCTGATTACTATTAAAGATTTAGTTGAATACAGAAGAAAAAAAGAAGTTTTAATCGAAAGAGTTGCTGAAGCAAGCATGCCCACAAAGTATGGTGATTTTGAAATTATTGGATATATCAATAAAATAAACGGTGAACATCATGTTGCTTTAGTCAAAGGTAATGTAAGAACAGATGAACCTGTTTTAGTAAGAGTACATTCTGAATGCCTAACAGGTGATGCTTTTGGTTCCATGAGATGCGACTGCGGAGATCAGATGCACGAGGCATTAAAAAGGATAGAAGAAGAAGGCAGAGGTGTTTTATTATACATGAGGCAAGAAGGTAGGGGCATCGGTCTAATAAATAAACTGAAAGCTTATACTTTACAGGATCAAGGTCTTGATACAGTTGAAGCTAACATAGCATTAGGATTTGAAGAGGATCTAAGAGATTATGGAATAGGTGCACAAATACTTTATGACCTTGGATTAAGAAAAATAAATCTGATGACAAATAATCCTAAAAAAATAATCGGTTTATCAGGTTTTGGTATTGAAATAATTGGAAAAGAAAATATTCAAGTCGGCTGTAATCCTGTAAATGAATTTTATTTAAAAACTAAAAAAGATAAAATGGGACACGATTTAAAATTTTAAAATCCGGAGGAAAATGATGAAAATATTTGAAGGTAAATTAGTAGCTAATAATAAAAAATATGGGATAGTAGTAGGGAGATTCAACGAATTTATTGGAGGAAAACTACTTGCAGGAGCATTGGATGCTTTAAAAAGACATGGAGTATCGGAAGATGATATAGAAATTTCATGGGCACCCGGAGCTTTCGAAATTCCATTGGTAGCGAAGACAATGGTTAGCTTAAATAAATACAGTGCAGTTATTTGTCTTGGTGCAGTAATAAAAGGTTCTACTCCTCATTTTGATTATGTTTCAAGCGAAGTATCAAAGGGGATTGCCAATGTTTCTCTTGAAACAGGTGTGCCGGTAATATTTGGAGTACTTACTACTGATTCAATTGAGCAAGCTATTGAAAGAGCCGGAACAAAGTCAGGTAATAAGGGCTATGATGCAGCTTGTACAGCTATTGAAATGGTAAATCTAATTGATGAGCTGAAAAAGCAAAATGAAACTAAAGGATATTAAAACAATATATTTTGATTTTGATGGAACTCTTCATGACAGCATAAAAATTTATGCACCAAGCTTTAGAAAAGGATATGATTTTTTAGTTGAAAACAAAAAAGCTGAGCATAAAATTTGGCAAGATGAAGAAATTCAAAAATGGTTAGGTTATACAAGCAAAGAAATGTGGGATAATTTCATTAAGGATTTAGATGAGACCTTTAAAAAAAAGGTCAGTTCAATCATCGGAAAGGAAATGCAAAACCAATTTCATTTGGGTAATGCAAAACTTTATGATAATTCCTTAGCAATATTGGAGAAATTGAAAATCATGGGATTTAAATTAATATTTTTAAGCAATTGTTCAATAAAGTATATGGAAGCATCAAAAAAGCTTTTTAACCTAAACTTATATTTTGATGATATGATTTGTTCTGAAATGTATGATTTCATTCCAAAGCATGAGGTACTTAAAATAGTAAAAGATAATTATGAAATGAATCAGGTTATTGTAGGTGACAGATTCCACGACATAGATGCTGCCATCAAAAATGGCATTCAGTCTATATTCTGTGAATATGGATACGGTGACAAAAAAGAAGGCTTAACGGCAGACGTGAGCATAAAAAACATTACAGAAATATTAAACATTTTATGTAGTTAATATGCTATGAAAATATGATTTCTAAAAGTATAAAGCATTAATTCTTCAATTGACAACTACATTTGTTTGTAATATACTTTAATTAATTAAACATCTTCGATATTGGTGCGCATAAAATGCGATAATAGGGAATTAGGTTAAAGTCCTAAACAGTCCTGCTGCCGTAATGAGAGAGCGATTTTTAAGGCAATGCCAACCACTGGGAAAACTCGGGAAGGTTAAAAACTTGCAATGACCTCTAAGTCGGAAAACCTGCCAGTATTATTTGCGTAAATACCGCAAATGCTATGCTTTTCAGAGAAAAAGGTGATAGCGAGTTGAATATTCATTCAAATCAATTTGTGGGCTTTACGTTTCGAGAAATCGGAGCGTATTTTTTTTCATGACCTATTCCAATTTCTTCGACCGACGGGGAGAAAGAAATTGATGGAAGGTCAGACGCAGCGCAATCCCAATGTATGCGACCAACGGGAGCAAATACATTGGTGATGAAGCCTGCGCATACAACCCTACAAAACCAACCTCTGATTAAACAGATGTTTATAACCAAATTATAAACGGAGGATCAAAAATGAACAAAATAAATAAAAAAATATCTTTAGTAATTTTTATCATGCTTTTAATTACACTCCTTGCAGCATGTACAAGCGAAAAAACAAAACAACCATCAGAACCAACTAACCAAGGAACAAAACAAGAACAACAACAAACAGAAGCTCCCGTTTTACCGTCAGCAGACAGAGCCGGTAATGAAGTTAAAATACCCGAAGAAATAAATAAAATTATTTCCATATCACCATCTAATACGGAAATACTTATAGAATTAGGATTTGGTGATAAATTAGTAGCAGTGGATAAATATTCAGCAGATATAGAAGGAATTCCTGCAGGCATTCCGCAATTTGATATAATGAATCCCGATGTTGAACAGTTAGTAGCTTTAAGCCCTGATATTATTTATGCTACAGGAATGAGTATGGCAAAGGGCAACGATCCGTTCAAACCGATTAAGGATTTAGGAATCACGGTAGTATATATTCCATCAAGCAACAGTATAGAAGGAATATATGAAGATATAATATTTATATCAGAAACTTTGCAGGCTAAGGATAAAGGCCAGACAATAGTTGATGATATGAAAATAAAAGTAAATGAATATAAGGAATTCGGTTCAAAAGTAGAAAACAAAAAAACTGTTTATTTTGAAATAGCAGGTGCTCCTAATTTATACAGCTTCGGGAGCGGAGTGTTTTTAAATGAAATGATTGAAATTTTAGGAGCTGAAAATATACTAAAAGATCAGGATAAATGGATTGCAGTATCCGATGAAGTAATAGTGGCTAAAAATCCGGATGTAATTCTTACAAATGTTGATTATATACCAAACGCTGCAGATGAAATAAAGGCGCGTCCAGGATGGGAAAATATAACTGCAATAAAAAATAATGATGTATATAATATTGATAAGGATGCAAGCTCTTTATCAAACCACAATATTATTATTGCTTTAGATCAAATGGCAAAAGCGATTTATCCTGAAGTTTATATGAAATGAGAAACTTTAAATTAATAGCTTCCATAATTATTTGCTTAATAATTTTAATATTAGGTATTGCATTAGGCAGTATATACGTTCCGTTTAATGAGATAATAAACATTATTGCACACAATATATTCAATACAGAGTTGTCATCGTCAATATCGGCGGTAAACGTGTCAATAGTGTGGAATTTAAGGTTACCAAGAACAATTTTGGCTTTTCTTGTCGGTGGTGCCTTAGCTGTTAGTGGTACTGTCATGCAATCTGTATTAAAAAACCCCCTTGCTTCGTCCTATACATTGGGTATATCTTCCGGGGCCTCGTTAGGTGCGGCATTTGTTATTGTCACAGGGTTTAGCATACCTATTTTAGGTTTATTCACGCTTCCTGCTATAGGTTTATTATGTGGGCTCCTCACTGTCTTTTCTGCAGTTAAATTTGCAGCGAAAATGGATAAAAACTTAGAGAATAATACAATTATATTGGTTGGAATGGTGTTTTCTTTATTTGTCAATGCCTTATTAACTTTAATAACAGCTTTATCTGATGAACACCTTCAGCAGCTCACTTTTTGGCAGATGGGTTCATTCAGCTTAAAGAACTGGTCAAATGTAATTGTACTATTCCCAATAATATTAATTGGAACAATAACTATAAGAAACTATTCTAAAGAAATGGACATAATGACTTTTGGTGAAGAACAAGCATTTACAATGGGTGTAGATGTTTACAAATTAAAATGGCTTTTGCTTGGATTATCAGCAGCTCTTACAGGCAGCGCAGTTTCATTTGTAGGAGTCATAGGTTTTATAGATTTAATTGCACCTCATGTTGTGAGAAAAATATTTGGTTCTTCACATAGAATTGTAATACCCATGTCATTTATTTTCGGTGGTGCATTCATGGTTATTTGTGATTTAATAGCTAGAACAATTATATCACCTTCAGAATTGCCGGTGGGAGCAATTACTGCATTGGTTGGGGCACCGTTTTTTGCTTATATATATTTCTCTAAAAGAAAGGAGTTATAAATGCTATCTTTAAAAAATGTATCAGCCGGATATAACGGATATGACGTTTTGACAAACATATCTCTAAATATAAATGAAGGCGAAAATCTATGTATAATAGGTCCTAACGGCTGTGGCAAAACAACTCTTATTAAAACAATAGCAGGACTTATTCCTCACAAAGGAACAATTCAAATAAATGACGTAAATATCTTATCCATGAAACGCGTTGAGGTAGCTAAGAAAATGGCTGTCATGAGCCAAATTTCTTCTATTTACTTTTCATATACGGTATATGAAACAGTGCTTTTGGGAAGATATCTTCATATGAAGGACAGAAGCTTCAAACAATCCTCTGTAAAGGATAAGGAATATACAGAAAAATGTTTGAAGGCAGTTGATTTATATAATCTTAAGGACAAACAAATTAATACATTGTCCGGTGGACAGCTGCAAAGAGTTTACTTGGCAAGAACATTGGCCCAAGAACCAAAAATTATATTACTTGATGAACCGACTAATCACTTGGATTTGAAAAACCAGTCAGAGTTAATAGATTTCTTAAAGGATTGGTCTAAGGAAAAAGGGCATGCAGTAATAGGTGTACTTCATGATTTAAACTTAACCATGAAATTAGCTGACAACATACTGCTTTTAGATAAAGGTAAAATTGCTGCATACGGCAAAACAAATGATATAATGTCATCTAAGCTGTTAAATGAAGTTTATGACATGGATGTAGCCGGATATATGACTGACTCATTAAGACAGTGGGAATACTATACCAACGAACCTTTTAAGCTAAGAAAAGTTAATTAGAGTAGTTATAAAAGTAATCAATCTTAGGTTGGTTACTTTTATTATGCATAAAATGGTTATTATATTTAATTTTAGGTATAATATAAATAAATATTTTAGATTGTGGAGGAATGTATGAATAAACTGATTACTGCAAGCTTAATAATAATTATGATGTTTACTGCATGCAATAAAGTTGATACAAATATACCTGATAACAACAATAATACAGAAGAATATTCAATAAGGGATTATTTTTCTGTATCTGAAAATACTAAATACTCATATAAAGGCGAAGGAAATGAATTTGCTGCATACACAGTTTTCATAGATTATATAAACAATAACAGATTTCAAACAAGAACCAATAACGGTGGTACTGAAACCATCAAAGTCTACGAATTTAAAGAAGACCAGCTAATTGAGTTATTTAGTAGAGGAGAAACATACTTCAGAGAGGATTTTACAAACCGAGAATTTAAAGAAGGCAAAGTAATACTCAAGGCGCCTTTTACCGGGGAGTTAAAACAAATTGTAACACCACAAGGTAATTTCAATGCAATTGAAGTAAAAGTTGAAAATACACAAGGAACAACTATAAATTATTATGCAAAGAATATTGGTTTAGTTAAGTCAATAAACAAAGGCGAGGGATACGAAGTGTCTTCAACCTTATCTAATATTGAACAAAATGTACCTTTAATTCAGACAATAACTTTGTATTATCCTAATATTGACGGAGTTCATTTAAATTCAATAGATGTACAAATTTCCTTTAACACAAACGATGTAACAAAGGATGTAATAGAAAAAACAGTCAAAGAATTGTCTGTATATGAACTGTTTAGCACAAATACAAAAATAAATAAACTTTATTTTGATGAGAAAAATAACAGCGTTCATGTAGATTTATCAAAGGATTTCGTGGAAGAAATGAATGCCGGAGCGGGCTTTGAAAGCATGATCTTGCAAAGTGTCGCTAATACTTTAGGTTCCTATTATGGTGTTGATGATGTTTATCTTACTATAGACGGCAAATTATATGAATCAGGTCATATAAGCTTAAAAGAAAATGAACCATTAAAAGCAGATTACAGCAATGTATTATAATTGTCATCCTGAAGTGGAGTCCGTCGCCTATGGAGGCGGCGGACATTTAATTTAAGTTATATTGCATAATCATATAAAGATATAATTTTGCCGGTATTATTAACTTCTCTGGCCGGAATTCCTACAACTGTTGAATTAGGTTTAGTGTCTTTTAAAACAACAGCATTTGCACCTACCCTGGTGCCTGAAGCAATATAAATGTTGCCTAATATTTTAGCAGAACTTCCTATAACTACATTATCACCGACAGTTGGATGTCTTTTACCTTTTTCATTGCCCGTTCCGCCTAATGTAGCTCCGTGAAACATAGTTACATTGTTGCCAACAACGGCAGTTTCGCCTATTACCACACCCATGCCATGATCTATAAAAAGGCCCTTACCGATTATAGCTCCGGGGTGTATTTCAATACCGGTCATGTGTCTGCCTATATTTGATACCCATCTTGCCAAAAAAAATCTTTTCTTTTTATATAAGCCGTGAGATATTTTATAAGCAATTAATGCTTTAATGTGAGGATATAACAACAGCACCTCAATTCTGTTTCTTGCGGCCGGATCTCTGTCAAATACCGAATCTATATCTTCAATAATTGATTTAATAAATTTTATCATATTATCAACCCTTCTTAATAATATTTCACCATTGACAAATACTTTTCGCCGCCGTCCGGAGCTATTGTCAACACTTTCTTATTGTTACCATATTTAACCGCAAGCTTCCTTGCCGCTGCTACATTAGCTCCTGATGAAATACCAACCAATATGCCTGTTTTAGCTGATACCTCAACGGCTGTGTCAATTGCCTCTTCTTCGGTTACCGTCAATATTTCATCAATATTTTCTCCGTTATAAGTGTTAGGGATAAATCCGGCACCGATACCTTGAATTTTGTGCGGTCCGGGATTACCACCGGATATAACGGGTGATTTTTCAGGTTCTACTCCTGCAATCTTAATGTTTTTATTATACTCTTTCAATCTCTTTGAAACTCCGGTAATTGTTCCGCCCGTTCCTACTGCTGCAGTAAATATATCCAAATCATTTAACTGTCTGATTATTTCTTCAGCTGTAGTCATATAATGAAATTCCGGATTAGCAGGGTTATTGAATTGGTCGGGCATGAAATTCTTGTTGTTTTCTTTTAATATTTCATTAGCCCTTTCAATTGCACCTTTCATACCTTTCGATCCTTCTGTTAAAATTAATGTAGCTCCGTAGGAAGAAATCATTGTTCTTCTTTCTACACTCATAGTTTCAGGCATTGTTAAAATTACCTTATAACCTTTCAATCTGCCTATAAACGCCAATGCAATACCTGTATTGCCGCTTGTCGGTTCAATAATGATGCTGTCCTTTTGTAATAATCCTTTTTTTTCGGCATCCAAAATCATGCCTAATGCTGTCCTGTCCTTGATGCTTCCTCCCGGATTGAATTTTTCCATTTTTATAAAAATATTTTCTCCCGGCATTTGTACTATAGGTGTATTGCCTATTAAATTTAATGTTGTAAATTCTTTCATATAACTAACCTTCCTTTTTAACCCATAAATTAAGGAGATTTATTTTAATAGCTATGCATGCAGATTTAAACTTCGTAATAAAAAAACCGCCACTATATAATACATATAGAGACGGAATATATCCGCGGTTCCACTCTTATTGACAATTAAATTGCCCACCTTATGCTAGCACCATCATGCTATTATACTATAACGGATATGCTCCGCAGCAGCCTACTATTATTTTAATAATTTCGGTGCCGTACTCCAAAGGGCACTTCACATATACGTCCAATAAGTATCCTTTCAGCCATGAGATACTCTCTCTAAAAATTTCGCATATATTACTTTCCTTCTTCATAGTATTTCCTACTAATTTAGTTGGGTTTATATTTTTATTCATTATATTACAATCAATAATAAAATGCAACAGTTTTTATAAAATATTTTTCAAGGAAATAAACACTAATTTAATTACTTTTTAGTTTTTTTTATAAAACTGTAGGTAATTTTAGCAGTCAGTCCCCAAATTATATAATCCCTGTATTTATAAAAATAAACAGGATACCTTATACTTTCCCAATCATACCCATTTCCGTCATTAACCATGTGGTATGGAAAATCATTGTCTGCTTTAGGGAAATAATTCATGTAATATTTTTCAGGTTCATTTTCCAAAAAATAAGATAAGGGTACATAAAATATTTCAGAAACTTCATCCTTATTGTAAAGTATTTCCGAAGGATCTGTATTTTTAATGTATCCTAAAAATGTATAAACAAATGAGCCACTTTTACTTGTGGCATAATCCAATTCAGAAAATACTTCTATATTATCCATCTCTATACCTAACTCTTCGCAGGTCTCTCTCATTGCTGCATATTCAGGGCTTTCATTTTCTTCTATTTTTCCCCCGGGAAACGAAATTTCTCCCGGTTGTCTTATTGATTTTGACCTAACCTCATAAATTAGATTAAGTTCCCCGTTTATTTCTATTATTGGAATAAGTACGGAAAATCTAAAATCGTCATCCATGGGTTGAGGTGCAGATTTTTCTATTAAGTTTTTTACATCATTTATGTTCATTAGCTAATAAACCTCATAAGTCCGAATATTATAAATACCAATCCTGATATTATTTTTATTATATTAGAAGGTATACGTTTAGTCAATGATGTTCCTATTATTATCCCCACAAAGCCAATTGCAACCATTCCTGTAACAGAACCGGCAAGCACCAATACTGGATGTGCTGCTTCCATTGCTAATGTCATAGCTGTAAGTTGTGTCTTGTCTCCTATTTCCCCTAATAAAAATGTTAAGGCAGTAGTAATTACGGGACCGAATTCAAAGTTTTTCCTTTTTTCATCGTCTTCCTCATATACAATGGTTATAATACCAAAAACTATGAATATAAAACCTGCAAATATTTGAAGGAGATTTCCTTCTATTACATTGGATAAATAGCAGCCAATTGCAACAGCTGCCCCATGATTTATAAAAACCCCTAAAATCATTCCTAAAAGCATTTGTATAATTGTATATTTAGCTGCCAATGTCATAAGCATCAATTGCGTTTTATCACCAATTTCAGCTGTAAATACAAGTACAAAAGCTTCTAAAAATTCTCCGGCCATATTTTCCTCCATATAATTTATTTACAGAATTACCCTTTAATAAACCTGAGTTATATATTATAATATTTTAAGAGATACATAAACAGAACTAATCATTCATATAAATTTGAATATATAATCTTTGGAGGAAACATGGAATTCAATATTTTAATAACAACCGCTCCCTTTGGTAACGGTCATAAAATGGTTGCAACAGCATTAAAGAATGCATTTATTAATAAAGGTTATAACAATGTATTTGTTGTAGATTTATTTACTGAGGCACATCCAACAATTACGGAAACAATTAAAAGAGCATACATCAAGAGCTATGATTTTGGTGAAGCATATTCAATGTTATACTATGGATCAGAAAAATTAACTAATATGAGAGTTATAGAAATATATCGTAATTTCGGATATAAAAAATTAAGAGATATTGCAAAGTCATTTAAGCCGCATGTTATAATAAATACTTTTCCCATATTGGCTTCTTCAAAAATAAAAAATGATGCAGGTGAAAATATACCTGTTTTTAATATCGTTACGGACTTTTATGTTCATAAGCTTTGGTTAAGCAAGGAAATCGATAAATTTTATATAGCAACCGAGGAGTTGCAGGAAGAACTTAAAAAAATGAACATACCTGTGGAAAAAACAGTTGTTTCGGGAATACCCATAAGAGAGGCATTTGAGGAAATAGAAAGTATTTCTATGTTATATAAGAAATATAGATTTAAAAGAAATAAAAAAATTGTTTTGATAAACTCAGGTGCTTTTGGAGTTTTCAAGGATATAAAAAATGTATGTATAGAACTCTGCAAATACAAATCAATTCAAGTAGCAGTGGTATGCGGTAACAATTCATTGCAAAAAGCAAAGCTTGAATCATTAAAATTAAGGAACCTTAAAGTTTTTGGATTCATAGAAAATATAGATGATTTATATAAAATAGCATGCTGCATGATAACTAAATCCGGCGGTATAACATTAAGTGAGGCATTGGCTGTCCAGCTTCCTTTGATTATAATAAAACCGGTTCCAGGTCAAGAAAAAGAAAATGCATTATACTTTGAGAAAAAAGGAGCAGCCATAATTGCTAACAATTCCTATCAAATTGTGAACTCAACCATAGAGTTGATTAACAACCCGACCATGTTGGAAGCAATGAAGAATAATATGAAAAAAATGTACAACAAATCATCATCATTTAAAATTGTTGAGGATGTAGTTGAAAGTATAGAAAAATAAAATAAGAATATTATATGTAAGGCATCTCTTTGGTGCCTTTTTTTATGCATTGTAATTTAGTCACAGATAAATATATGATTAAAAGTTATAATACGTCCATTACAAGGTGAAAGTGAGGAAAAGAAATGTTTAATTTTCTTAAAACCAATAATACAAAAGCAATTAATGTAAATAATTTAGATGATTTATTCGGAAAAATAAACTTAATCGATATAAGAGAGCCATATGAATTTAAAGGCGGTAGCTTAAAAGGTGCTAAAAATATTCCCATGGATACACTTTTAAGTAACCCAGACAAATATTTAAATAAAGAAAAAACTTATTACATTATGTGTTTATCAGGGGCAAGAAGCAGGGTAACATGCAGAAACCTAACACAGAAAGGTTTTGACGTAATAAATGTTTCAGGTGGTATTGGTTCATATGTAGGAATAAACAGAAGCAGACACACTGCGTAATATAGGAGGATATTATGAAAAGAAAAATGTTGATTGTTGGAGGAGTTGCCGGTGGCGCATCAGTTGCAGCAAGGTTGAGAAGAAACAGCGAAGAAGACCAAATTATTATGTTTGAAAAGGGACCTCATGTTTCTTTCTCAAATTGTTCTCTTCCATATCATTTAAGCGGAACTATTGAAGAAGCGGAAGACTTATTATTAATGAGTCCGGAATTATTTTTATCTCAATACAACATCGAGGCAAGAGTAAACAATGAAGTTTTGTCAATTGACAGAAAAAACAAATCCGTAACTGTTAAAAATTTATTGACCGGAGAAACATATGATGAAACTTATGATAAACTCATATTGTCCCCCGGAGCAAAACCAATAGTTCCAAGAATTTCTGGAATTGAAGATGTGAATATATTCACTGTGAGAAATGTCGTAGATATTGATAATTTAAATAAATCTATTAAGGAAATATATACAAAAGATATTGCTGTAATTGGCGGTGGTTTTATAGGAGTGGAAGTAGCCGAAAATTTACGACAGGCAGGATATAATGTTTCACTTGTAGAAGGGACCGACCAAATATTAAGACCATTCGACTATGATATGGTACAAATACTTCATAAGGAAATATATGATAATGGGATAAACCTAATAGTTGGAGACAAAGTTGAAAAATTTGAAAAAAATACAGTTGTATTGTCTTCGGGCAAAAAAATATCTGCAAATATTGTGGTCATGGCAATAGGAGTTGCTCCTGAAGTTTCTTTAGCTAAAGAATCCGGATTAGAAATAGGTCAAACCGGAGCTATAAAGGTTGATAAAAATTATAAAACAAGTGATCCAAATATTTATGCAGTCGGTGATTCAATAGAAATTTATAATGCCTTAACTCATTCAGCAGCAAAACTATCCTTAGCCGGCCCTGCATTAAAGCAAGCAAGGACCGTAGCAGATAATATCAATAATAAAAGTACAATAAACAATGGCTATATAGGTTCATCAGCAATTAAAGTTTTTGATTTCAATGGTGCTTCTACAGGTTTAAATGAATCCTTGATAAAAGCACTGAACATGAATATTAATTATGATGTTGTAAATGTTATTCTTTCTGATAAAGTAGGAATAATGCCGGATGCATCTCCAATACATTTTAAACTTTTATTTGAAGTACCTACAGGAAAAATCCTTGGAGCACAAGCGATTGGCAAAGGCGATGTTACAAAAAGAATTGATTTAATTGCTTCCGCCATAAAATTCGGGGGAACCTTAGATGACTTAAAGGATTTAGAACTATGCTACGCTCCTCCGTTCTCTACAGCAAAAGATATAGTTAATTATGCAGGTTATGTTGGGTCAAATCTTTTGAATGGAGATTTCAAGCAAATGCAAGTTGACAAGGTAAGAGAATTAGTGGAAAATGATAATTTCATAGTTGACGTGCGAGAAAAATATGAGTATGATGAAGGTCACATAAAAGGTGCTTTAAATATACCATTAAGCGAATTCAGACAAAGAATAAATGAAATTCCACGAGATAAAAATGTATATCTTCACTGCCGAACAGGTCAACGAAGCTACAATGCTGTCTTGATACTTCAAAACTTGGGATACGACAATGTTTATAATATTACTGGAAGCTTTTTAGGTTTATCATTTTATGAATACTTTAATGATAAAACTACAAATAGAGAAAGCATTGTAACAGAATATAACTTTTATTAGTAAATAAGATATCAATACTGAAGAACTGCTAAAAAATAAATTTTTAGCAGTTTATTCAATTATTTTCCTTAACCTGTTTTTATCAACAACCTTTAGTCCGCCCCTATATAGCTGAACAATACCTTCCTTTTCAAAATATTTTAACATTCGGGATACTACCTCCCTGGCTGAACCAACATATTTAGCAATTTGATCATGTGTAAGTTGAATTGATACGTCGCCGTTTTTTGATACTTCATCATACAAAAAAATCGCAAGCCGTTTATCAAAGCTCATAAAAAGTATTTGCTCCATTGCCCACATTACATCTGAAAATCGATCTACGGTTTCCTTCAGAGAAAAATTTTCAGCATAAATATTATCGTTGCATATTTTTTGAAACACAGGTGAGCTAACTAATATTATTTCACTTTCTTGTTCAGCATCAATAAATACATCAAAGGTTATATTTTTTAATACACAAGAAGCAGAGAGAATGCAAACATCACCAGCTCCAAGTCGGTAAAGGGTTATTTCCTTACCTTCATCAGAAAGTATATAAGACCTAAGCTCTCCGCTTTTTATCAGCAGTATTCCAAGACAATCATTTTCTCCGCCATGTATATTTTCACCCTTGTTGTATCTCATATATTTTGAATTATTTAATATTAAATCTTGTTCCTGTTTGCTCAGTTCATCCCATATAGTAAGCACTTTGCAAATAAAACTCTTGTTTTCATCACTAATCATTAGACACCTCAAAGGATAAGCTTAAAATATCATCCCAAACGTTTAAATTTACGTTTAGGATGATGTATGTCAACTATTAAATTTATTAATTTCTTCCTTGCATTTAGCACTGTATAAGGTTGTGTCCATGCCTATTGCAATATATTTAAATCCTTGTTCTGCACGTTTTTTGGCAATTTCGCCGTTTCCTGCAAAAACACCTGCTATCTTGTTGTATTTATTAGTTATTTCCAATACCTTCTTAGCAGCATTTTCAACTAATTCATGGGTTACCTGCCCTGTTACTCCCATTGATTGGGACATATCGTAAGGTCCCAAGAATATAACGTCGATTTCAGGGATTTTACATATTTCTTCAAGATTGTCCAGGCATGTTTTATTTTCACAATGAGTTATTATAAGTGTTTGTTCATTTGAATAGTCTGTAAAATTTGGTATACCTGATAATCCGTAATCTGCAGATTTAGGGAAAGCCAAACCTCTTTTACCCATTGGCTCATATTTGCTTCTTTCAATAATTTCCTTAGCTGCCTGAGCATCATTTACTTGTGGAACTTGAATTCCATGAGCTCCAATATCAAGAGTATGGAGAATCGTGCTTTCTAACCTGTCAGGTATTCTCACTATCGGAGTTATGCCTCTTACCTCAGCCGCTCTAATCATATGCTGAGAACTTTCTGCTCTCATAGGTCCATGTTCATTATCTATTATGACGAAGTCAAAACCTGCTAATCCGGCAATTTCCACAAAATCAGGTGCATTGCACACTACGAATGTGCCTATGGCTGCTTTTCCTTCTTTCAGTTTCTTCTTAAGTTTATTTTCAAACATTTCATCCTCCAAATCATTATTTGTTTATATTTATGATTTTTTAATTGTTCTTCTTGAGTTGTTTCCCAATTTCTCATGCAAAACTTTGTAAAGGCATTTCTTGAAATTTTCATCCTGTTCCTTAGTTCTTTTGGACGGTCCCTTAGTTTTACCACCCTGCTTTCTTACTCTTTCACTTATATATCTTGACTGCAGTAAGGTATCTATATTATTTTTATTTATGAAAAAACCCGCTGTATGAATCACTGCTGTTGCTTTTGTCAAAACTAAGCTTGCAAGGCCATAATCCTGTGTTATTAAAATGTCTCCGTCTTTGAAAATTTGAACAATTTTATAATCCACGGAATCTCTTCCCTGCTCAACAACCATTACTTCAAAATCGCTTACGATATAATGGTCAATATCCACAACAATAATTAATCCTATTTTATATTCTTTAGCTGCCTGCTCACATATTTCCTTGACACGCTGTGGGCATGCATCCCCATCTATTATAATTCGCATGAAAAATCTCCTTTTTACTTTATAATTATGATATATGTCTTAATTTGTTGATTAACGACAGTAAATAAAAAGCGAATTATTTAATTGAAATTTTGTTTTAATGCACTAAGTCCTAATTCTGTTAACCTGGTTCCGTTTCTGCCTCTTCTTTTAGTAATATATCCTTGATCTTCTAAAAAATCCAATCTGCTTCTTACCTGTGATACAGAAATATTATTACCGGACTCTACCAATAACTCTGAGATCTTTTCTCTGCCTGCTGCTATATTTTGATTTTGCAATGTATGTATTGTATTTAAAATATTAATCAGTTCGCTGCTAAGCTGTTTTTGTAATTTTGTGCTTTCGGATGTTAACAAGGTTTCCTCAAAAAACTTTCTGTCCGGCAAATCGGACATTGTAAGCATGTCATTTGTTCTAACGGCAATCATGTACTGTATGGTACTTTCTAACTCTCTTACATTGCCGAGCCACTTATATTTCATAAACTCGTCTATTACTGATTGAGAAATATTAACTTGTTTAGATGTACCTATCCTTATAAAATATGAAACTAATTCATTAATATCACTTAGGCGCTCCCTCAAAGGCGGTAAATACAAATAACCTATTTTTAATCTATAATATAAATCTGCTCTAAACTGTTTTTCTATAACCATTTTTCTAAGATCCTTATTTGTTGCGGCTATAATTCTTACATCCACCTTTTTAATGGTAGTTCCACCAAGCATCATTATTTCCTTTTCCTGCAAAACCCTGAGAAGCTTTGTTTGAACCTTTGGTGATACATCACCAATTTCGTCTAAAAAAATAGTTCCCCCGTCCGCCAGCTCAAATAAGCCAACCTTACCGCCCTTTTTAGCCCCTGTAAAAGCTCCTTCCTCATAACCAAAAAGTTCACTTTCTATTAATTCATCAGGAAGAGCGCTGAAGTTAATAGCAAGATAAGGACCATATTTTCTTTGGGAGTTTTGATGTATTGCACTTGCAAAAAGCTCTTTGCCTGTGCCGCTTTCTCCTTCTATTAAGACGGTTAAGTCGGTACGTGCTAACTTTAGGGCGGTTTTTTTTGTTTCTGAAATTAATTTACCTGAGCCGATTATGTTGTCTATATTGTACTTAGCTACATGTCCTTTAAGCAAATAATCATTATTATGAATTTTATTGTTACTTTCCTTTGTTCTGTTTGTAGTAACTACTATATCTTTTCCATTTGGTGCTATAAATTTTGTAACATTAATGCTTTCACCCATGATATTTAGGACTTTGTTTTCGAATGTATCCTTGCTTAAAAAATATGTATACAGTTCTTTATCTATTATATTTCTTATATTTTTATTTTCTAACTTTTTATCAGTTAGAAAAAGTTGCTTCATTTTTTCATTTGCATACTTTATGTATCCGTTATCATCAAAAACCAATATCCCATTGACTAAATTATGAATTATATTGTTTAAGTAGCTGTTTAATTCATTTACATTGTTATTAATTTCGGATACTCTCTTAGATACATTAATTATTTTCTTCATGTATTTTTGGGTGATAAATGAAGTGTTTTTATGGTCGATATTAAGTTTGTCCATGATTACATACATAGAGTTTATGTTAACTATTCTTGGACCCAAATCAATTATGTTAGTGACACAGCTTGGAACTTTACCTGGCTCACCTGGTGTTATTGCGGTTTTTAATTTTTTATAAGCCAATATTCCCGGATAATAGGGATAATACTTTATATGGCTAAGTCCTAACTCCCTCAAATCATTGATGGAGCTTTCTGTTGTTTCAGGTTCATCATTAACCAAAAGAACCTCTTCATTCACGGGAAGATTTGCTACCTGATCTATAAAGTCAAAATTAACGCTTCTTTCACAAACTACTATGTCTTTATAATTATACTTAATATTTAATGCATCAAGTTCTTTTTTCATTTCCCGGCTGGAAACAATTAAAAGATCACAATCGAAATCAGGTATAACTTCTTCCTCCTGAGCATAAGCTTCGATTATAAATTCATCAGATATGAATTCCTTCAGTTGTTTTAACAAAAAATCCTTAGTATTTGAAGAGCCGGCTATAAAAACAATCTTTTTTATCATAATATCTCCAAAATTCATACAATATGGACTTTTACCCGTCATTTAATTTAGTTATTTATTAATTATATCATTAATTATATCATAAGCAAATAAAAGTTCCGAGGAGTGTCCTCAGAACTTTAAATTATATTATTTATTTTCAAACACACCGTAAACTATAGGTTTTTTATCTTCTACCATTAATTTACCCTTAGCTATAACAGTGTCTATGTCTAACTCTGCATTTAGCAAGCATATGTCTGCATCCATGTTAACTTCTATTCTTCCTTTGTTTTTAAATTTAAGAATTTTAGCCGGGTTACACGTTATTGCTCTTAGTGCTTTTTCAAGAGGTATGTTTTCTTTGTTTACACAATCTTTAATTGCTTTTATTAAGCATGTAGACTTTCCGATACCTATACCAACAAACTCTTTTTTATCATTAAATATTGGCAAGCTTCCTTGTCCGTCAGAAGAAAGAGTATAATTGTTTTCATTAACACCTTCTTCTATTAATCTCTTCAGACCCTTGCTAAAGCTAACTTCACCTTCTGTTTCCTCCCAGAAATCAGGATCTTCGCTACCTGTGAAATCAATAAAGCCGCCGTTCTTAGCGTATGTTACGCATTCCTCGAATAATTCAGGGCTTCTGTTTATATGAGTCGGTAAAAACTGCGTTATAGGTATTTCAGTTTCATTGACAGCTCTTTTCAACATATCGATTTTTCTTTTGCCGTCTCCTAAATGTATGTTGACTACCCCTGCTTTTCCGGACAACATTCCGGCTACTCTTGCATCGGCAACGGCTCTTATAAATTCATCAAATGTTGGCTGAGAAGAACGATGGTCTGATATTGCGACCTCACCAATACCGATAATTTTATCAACAACCATTATATCCTTCATTATTTCGCCGGTTATCGTTCGAATGGGTAGACGGTATGAACCGGTGTAGATATAAGTTGTGATGCCTTCATCATCTAAACCTCTTGCCTTTGACAGCAAAGATACAACATCCCTTGCAACGCCATCCGTGCCTAGGCAGCCAACAACAGTTGTAACACCTGCAGTTGTTAAGCCGGTCAGGGTTACTTCAGGAGTTCTTGTTGAAAAACCCCCCTCTCCGCCGCCTCCTAAAATATGAACGTGAGAATCAATAAAGCCGGGAACCAATTTTTTACCTGTTGCATCTATTTCTGTTACTTCAACACTGCTGATATCAAAGGAAATTTTGTTATCTATTGCTGCAATTTTGTTACCGATCAACAATACATCTTTAACGCCTGCATACTCCGGTTTAAATATTTCTGCATTCCTTATTATTGTAATCATCTTATTACCTTCCTAAATAAATGTCTTAACTTTATTGTAAGTTCATTGATACTGCAACTATTAAAACTATAGTACCCATCAAGAAGAAGAAACCTTGCATCTTGATTTGATATTTAGCCCATTTAGACCAATCTATTCTTGCAACACCAAGCACACCTATTAAGCTTGCTGAAACAGGTGTAAATGCATCTACAAAGCCGGCTCCCAACTGATAAGCCAATACTGCAATCTGTCTTGAAACTCCAACTATATCAGACAATGGAGCCATAATAGGCATTGTCAATGCTGCCTGACCAGAGTTTGAAGTTACAACTAAATTGAACAAGCTTTGGAATATATACATTGCCCAAGCTGCTACAGCAGCAGGAACACCGTTTAAAGCATTGCCAATACTGTATAAAACGGTATTAAGGGCTGATGCAGTGTTTGCATCCGAACCGCCAAGAACCAATAATATACCTTTTGCCATACCTACTACAACTGCAGTGCCTGCCAAATCTGCAACCCCGCCTTGGAATGATGAAGCCATGTCATTTATAGTCATTTTATTTAATTTAAATATAACTGATATAACGCCTGCAACAAATCCCATTACAAAGAATTGTGATGCTATTTCAGGTATATAATATCCTTTTTTAGTTACTCCCCAAATAATCCAAATAAGTACTGCTAGCATTTCAAGAAGTACTAATTTATGTCCAAGGGTAAACTTCATATCTTCTTCTGTTCTACTTTCCAATCTGCTTCTAAAATATTCATCCGTTTCATGGACTGCAGATAGTTCCGGTTTTTTTCTTATTTTTTCAGCATAAACCATCATATAAGCTGCAGATGCACCTGTTATGATAAACCACATAACTAACCTAAAGGATGCAGCTGATAAAACAGGAATTCCTGCTATACCTTGAGCAACAGCAACGCTGAAAGGACTCATCCATGATGAAGCATTACCAACCTGTGAAGCAACAAATGTAACAGTTACCGCAACAATTGAGTCATATCCCAATGCAATTACAAAAGGAACCATAATCATTGCAAACGGAATAACTTCTTCAGACATACCAAATGTTGCTCCGCCTAAAGAGAATACAAAGAATAATAAAGGAAGAGCTAATTTTTCAAGTCCTCTTGTCTTATTAATAAATGCATATATACCCGCATCAATTGCTCCTGTTTTCATAATTATGCCGAATGAACCGCCTACTACCAATATCAGTGCAACTATACCAACAGCTGAACCATATTTGTCTCCTGTAACAAGACCTTCAAATATATAGTTCAAGAAACCAAAACCATTGTAATCATCTGTTCCCCAAACTTTAGCTGTCTTGTGCAGCTTAGTGCTTGTGTCATAGAATGATTCTCCATAAATTCCATAAAGAACGTCATCAGTCAAGCCAATATCATCCAACTGAGATTGATCCCATGATGACTTGTCGGTTGCAACAAATTCCTTTAATGCAGTCTGATCTACTCCTAATTCTTCAAGCTTTGCGGTGTCATCCGACAATTTTGGAAGCTCTGTGCTTAAAAAATCAGTGTTTAAATTGTAGCTGTACCTAAAGGTATCTGCCATTAAAACAGTTCTACCTTTCACAACTCCGTTATTATCCGTGTACTCAACTCTATGAACACTGAATTTTCCCGCAGGAACCATGAAAGTCAATGCCCAGCATACAAGTACCACCATAAAGATTATTGCGTAAGTGTGAGGAGTTCGAAATTTGGTAAAATCTTTTTTCTTTTTTTCTTCAACATTTTTTGACATAATTAAACCTCCATTATAATTATTCAATTATATATTTGCAAAATATATGCCAATGAAACAATCCTTAAATATTAACATTTTTACAAATGCAAATATCTATTGGTTGTTTATTGGCGTCATTATGGTTAAATTATGCCCACAAAATTATTTAAGCTTATTTAAGGAATAAATATCTTTTCTGACATGATTCAATAACGGAAGTTCATTTCTTACCTTTTTTACATAATCTAAATCAATTTCTTGTATAATATATCCTTCTTTTTCATCCATTCTGCAAAGAACATTCCCCCAAGGCGATGCGACAATTGAATTACCATATGAATGATAAGTACTTTCTAAATCTCTTGCAGGGGCAACACCGACTGTATAAACCTGATTATCAAGAGCTCTCATCCTAAAACTTAGCTCCCAGTGCGCAGGACCGGTGGTCATGTTAAAGGCACCGGGATAAATAATCATTTCAGCTCCTTCAAAAGCCATTAACCTTGATAATTCCGGAAATCTGATATCGTAACATATAGCAAGCCCTACCTTACAAAATTCAGTATCAAACAGGGTAACATCTTTGCCCGATGTCAATACATCTGATTCTTTAAAATATTGTCCACCCTCGACGTCTATGTCAAATAAATGCATTTTCCTGTGCTTAGCTATTTGTTTTCCATTTCTGTCAAATGCATAGGATGTGTTATAAACCTTCTCGTCCTCTAACTCAGGGATTGTACCTGCAACTACATAAATACCGTAATCTTTTGCGGCTTTGCTCATAGCTGTATAAGCATACCCGCCTTCCATCTCACCGTAAGCCCTAAAAAACGAATTATCATATGGACAGCAAAACATTTCAGGAAATACGGCAAAATCCGTACCCTCTCTTGAGATTTTTTCTATTAATTTAACTGCATTTTCAACATTTTTTTCTTTATCATCATAAACCCTCGTCTGTAATAATGCCACTTTAAATTTACTCATCTCAAACCTCCTGCTCTTTTCTTTATTATAATGTATATTCTATTGATTCGCAAATTAAAGATGAGAACCTTCACTTAATTCAGGATGGCAAAACTGTCCTCCTGAGCCAAAACCGATGGATCTCATCTTTACATATTTATTCTAATTCTGCAATTAACTCTCCCGCTACAACTCGCTGACCTTCCTTGACATAAATCTTAGCGACAGTTCCTGATAACGGAGCCAACACGTTTGTTTCCATTTTCATTGCCTCCAACACGGCAATCGGCTGTCCTGATTCCACTTTATCGCCATGTTTAACAAGAATCTTATAAACATTGCCGGGAATATTTGCACCAATTTCATATTGGTTGCCCGTATCTGCCATTACAACCTCAACTGTTGAATTTTTTAAATTCACTGCATTTTTGTCTTTAACAGTAACAACTCTTCTGTTCCCGTTAACTTCAAATACCAAATCCTTTGTTCCATCATTATTTGATTTAACTTCTACAAGTTTAATACTTAACTTTTTGCCTTCAGCAATTTTTACTCCGCAAGTTTCTCCTTCCTCCAAGCCATGGAAAAATATATCACTGCCCATCAATCTCAAGTTGCCTTCTTCTTTAATACTTTTTAAATAATCTTCAAATACCTTCGGATACAATGCATAGCTTAAGATTTCTTCATCAGTGCCTTCAAGATTGTGTTTTTCTTTTAAGCTTCGTTTGATTGCTTCGAAATCTTCATGCGGCAACAATTCACCCGGTCTACATGTAATAGGTTTCTTTCCTTTTAAAATTAATTTGCTTAAGTCCTCAGGGAAGCCACCCTCGGGTTGACCCATCATTCCTTCAAAATATGATACGATTGAATCCGGGAAGTCCATATCCTTTGCTTTATCATAAATATTTTCTGATGATAAATCATTTTGTACCATAAATATAGCCATATCTCCTACTGCCTTTGAGGAAGGAGTAACCTTTACTATATCTCCTAACATTTCATTAACAATTTTGAACATTTCTTTAACTTCTTCAAATCTGTGTCCAAGTCCAAAGCTTTCAACCTGTGGTTTTAAGTTTGAATATTGACCGCCGGGTATTTCATATTTGTATATTTCAGCCGTTCCGGTTTTTAAACCTGATTCAAATTTTCCGTAAACAGGTCTTACAGCTTCCCAATAATCAGAAATTTTCTGCATGTCGTCCAAATCAATCATAGTATCTCTTTCTGTATTGTTCATAGCTGCGATAACAGAGTTTAACGGTGGTTGACTTGTCAATCCTGCCATGGAGTTAAATGCCGTATCAACTATGTCAACTCCCGCATTCGCAGCAGCATAAACAGTTACTACACCGTTTCCGCTTGTATCGTGAGTATGCAAGTGAACAGGTATTGTTAATTCATTTTTGAGAGCCCTTATAAGCTTATCCGCAGCCATAGGTTTTAAAAGTGCTGACATATCTTTTATAGCTAATATATGAGCACCTCTCTTTTCAAGCTTTTTAGCTAAATTCACATAATATTTAAGTGTATATTTATCTCTTTTTTCATCAAGTATATCACCTGTGTAACATATACTTGCTTCTGCTATTTTATTTTGATTCAACACTTCATCTATTGCAACTTCCATGCCTTCAATCCAATTCAGAGAATCAAATATACGATATACGTCAATGCCTGCTTTTGCTGATATTTTTACGAACTCCCTTATTACATTGTCCGGATAGTTTTTATATCCAACTGCATTCGCTCCCCTTAAAAGCATTTGAAACAATATGTTTGGTATTTTTTCCCTCAATGTTCTTAATCTTTCCCAAGGATCTTCTTTTAAAAATCTGTATGCAACGTCAAATGTAGCTCCGCCCCACATTTCTATTGAGAATAAATCACTTGCCAACAGAGACATAGCAGGAGCGATTTTTTCCATATCAACGGTTCTAACACGGGTCGCCATCAATGATTGATGAGCATCACGCATAGTTGTGTCCGTCAATAAGAGTTTTTTCTGATTTAATACGTAGCTTGAAACTTCTTTAGGTCCTTTAAGTTCCAATAATTGCTTAAGTCCGTGTTTAATTTCAGCATTTTTTACATCCGGAACTCTTGGTACGTCAAATTGTGGTTTAACACCCTTAGTTTCATTGACAACAATGTTACCAATGTAATTTAATAATTTTAGCTCCTTATCCTCTCCACCTCTCACATTTAAAAGAGATGGGTTGTCTGCTATAAATCCGGTATCGCACTGTCCGTTTTTAAATATTTCATGATTTAATACATTCAATAAAAATCCGATATTCGTTTTAACACCATGAATAGTTAATTCCTTTAAAGCCCTTGTATTTTTGTTTATGGCATCATTAAACGTTCTACCATGTGATATAACCTTAACTAACAAGCTATCATAGTAAGGACTTATAACAGCACCTGTAAATCCGTTTCCACCGTCAAGACGTATCCCGAAACCCGAGCCGGTTCTGTATATGTCAATTTTTCCTGTATCAGGAGCAAAATTATTTACCGGATCTTCTGTTGTAACCCTGCACTGAATAGCATAACCGTTTTGTTTAATATCTTCTTGAGATTTTATGTTGATTTCCGGTGAACTTAATTTATATCCCTGTGCAACTAAAATCTGCGCCTGTACCAAGTCTATTCCTGTCACCATTTCAGTAACAGTGTGCTCAACCTGAATTCTTGGATTCATTTCAATGAAATAGTGATTTCCGTTCTTATCCACTAAAAATTCTAAAGTTCCTGCATTTCTGTAATTAACCGCTCTTGCAATTTTTAATGCATCTTGACAAATTGTTTCTCTTTGCTCATTAGTTATTGATAAAGCTGGAGTAAATTCAACAACCTTTTGGTGTCTTCTTTGAATGGAGCAATCTCTTTCAAACAAATGTACAATGTTGCCGTAATTGTCTCCAAGAATTTGTACCTCTATGTGTTTTGGTCTGTCTAAATATTTTTCTATAAATATATCATCTATTCCAAATGCTTTTTTTGCTTCACTTTGAGCACTTCTGAATTCTCTTATTAAATCATCTTCGCGCCAAGCAATACGCATTCCTCTTCCTCCGCCTCCTGCAGAAGCTTTAAGAATAACGGGATACCCACAGAAATCAGCAAATTTCTTTGCATCTTCTTCAGATTTAACAGATTCCTCAATACCGGGTATTGTAGGAACACCTACAGAATTTGCAACAATTTTCGATTTAATTTTATCTCCTAATTTGCTCATCATTATGTGGTCAGGACCTATGAAAACAATTCCTTCCTCTTCACACTTGCGAGAAAATTCTTCATTCTCTGATAAAAAACCATAGCCGGGATGAATTGCATCAACACCTTTAGATTTTGCCAAACTTATTATTTCATCAATGCCTAAATATGCATCAACCGGTTTTTTGTTTTCACCTATTTTATATGATTCATCTGCCTTTGTTCTAAAAAGTGAATTTTTATCCTCCTCAGAGTATATTGCTACACTTCTTATACCCAACTCTTCACATGCCCTAAAAACTCTGATTGCTATTTCGCCGCGGTTAGCAACCAAAACTCTTTTGAAATTCTTCATAACGTCCTCCACAATATTTAAAAACATATACACTCTTAAAATCTATAAGTTGTAGTTTAACATTGTTTTGTAAGTTTTACAATGGTATAATTTAATAAAACTAATTTTAAATAGTAAAAACCTTATTTTATTCATTTTGATTAATAAAGTATCTTTGTAAATCGTTTTCTGCCTTTTAATATTAATACAAATTTAATTAAAAAAAGTCAATCTGCTCTAATTTTTAGTCAGATTGACCATTTGTGTTATACTATTTAATATTATTCGTTATTATTTTCCATTTCCCGGGAAATTTCGACAATTAGTTGAATGCAACAGAACCATTTAAATGTTCAGTATCATTATAGAACAATTCTTTAATTTTACCGTTATCATCAACTTCAAAACATGATAAACTGCAGTTTCTAACTACATTGCCCATCCAATCATTGTTTATTTTAAATTTTCTCATATATGATTCAATGCATTTAATAGTCCCGCCGTGAGCCACTATTAAAATATTCTTACCTCTGCATTTTTCAATAACTTCTTTCAAAGCTTTTTCTACCCTATGATAAAACTCCATTAAGCTTTCACCATTTGGATATCCGTATTTAAAAGGATCATTTTTTATTTTTGATAGTACATCTCCATGGATTTCTTCTATTTCATCCCACCTCATGCCTTCAAAATCACCAAGATTTATTTCCATAAATCCATCATGAGTTTCTATATCAATTGCTTTGTTTCCCTTAACAATTTCAGCAGTGCGATATGCCCTCTTCAAAGGGCTTGACACTATGCAGTCCAAATCTATTTCTTCAATTCTTTCTGATAATAATTCAGCAGCCAATATCCCTTTTTCGGTTAAGCTTGAATCTTTGTTTCCTTGAAATCTTCTTTGTTTGTTCCATTCAGTTTCCCCATGCCTGGTTATATATACTCTGGTCATCTATAATCTCCTTATATTTATTGTTAATAGTCATGATAGCAATTGATGAGCGATTGGCGGGCAATTGATTATCCATTGCTATTCCATTGTTATATCAATCCCACAAAAATCGGTACTAAAACCGTCACCGATAATGAAATTATTACACCGCTTATAAATGATATCAGTGCCACCTCTTGACTTGTATTTTTAGTCACTATAGGCAGACCGGTATCCATGCTTATTGCAGCACCTGCAGCAATGGTTTCTAAATAACCGATACGCTTGGCAATGGTTGGTATAAACACAAATGCAAGTATTTCTCTAAAAACATTGGTTAAAAAAGCAACTGCGCCAAGCTCGGCAGAAACAGGTGTTATAATAATTGCTGATAATGTATACCATGACAAGCCCGATGCTATAGCCAAAGCACCAAATATGTCCATTTTAAATATTATACTGCAAACTACACCTCCAAATAAACTTCCGATTATTGTTGCGGCAGGAACTATCAGTATTTTAAATCCAACCTTTTTTAAATTTGCAAAGATCTCATTATTATTACCTAAATCAATTCCTACGAAAAACAATAAGAGGCACAGCCCAATGTCCATCAATAAGCCTGTTTGACCATATACTGCTTGAGGCATAATAAATAAACCACTCAGTATTCCTACAGCTAATACGATTAATATCTTTTTAGTCATTGCTTTTGCCTCCTACAATTTTTTTATCTGTAAACAGCTTCTTTCTTAACAAATAAACAAAAAGGATGCTGAAACATGCAGTGGTAACTGCAAAGACGACTGCTGTAAAGCCTATTTTTCCTATGGACGAAAGAACCTGCTCGTCCATTCCAATTTTTATACCCATAACAAATATTAAACTAAACAATGTAACAGCTTGTATATCAGATATTTTTTTCATTAAATTATTATGGATTAATCCTTTATTACTTAAAAGCCATCCGATTGCCAACAAACTAAAATACAATAAAATTCTAAGAGCCATTAGTCCCCCCTGATGTATTATTTTGTTCTAATTCTAAATTAATTTCTTGCCTACTCCGGTTTTATACCGTTGTTTAACCAGTCAACAAATTGACTTTCGGTTATTATTTTAATATTTAATTCTTTTGCTTTTATATTTTTAGAAGAATTGGACAAATTGTCGTTATTAATTAAATAATCGGTTTTAGAAGTTACCGAACCTGTAACCTTACCGCCTCTTTCTTCTATTACATCTTTTAATTCATCCCTGTTTTTAAATTGTTCAACTGAACCGGTGATTACAAATACTAAGTTTTCAAATACCTTAACTTCATTTTTTTCTTCTGCTTTTTCTATTTCGATTTCATTAAGCAGGTCTGCAACAATTTTTTTATTTTTATCATTATTAAAAAAGTTTATATAATTATTAGCCATTACACTGCCGACACCGGGTATTTGAGTTAATTCTTCAAACGTTGCATTTTGTATATCATCCCAATTATCATTGAAATTTCTGCATATTGTTTTGGCATTTGATAATCCTATATTGGGTATTCCAAGACAATATAACACCCTTGCAGCAGTTGTTTTTCTTGCCTTATTTACCGACTGAACCAAGTTGTTAAATGACTTTTCACCGAAACCTTCCATATTAGTTATAACATCTTTAAAGCTTTCAATGTGGAATATATCGCTTAGTTCCTTCACTAAACCCTTGGCAATTAATTTTTCTATTGTTGCTTCCGACAACCCTTCTATGTTAATGGCATCTCTACTTACAAAGTGATTGAATGCTTTAATTTGCTTTGCCAAGCACTCATCATTAATGCAATACAAGGTTTTTATGTCATTATCATTTTTTATTTTAGTCTCACCGCCACATACAGGGCAACTGTTTGGAATTTCAATATTATTGCTTCTTGTCAAATTATCAGATATTTGGGGAATAATCATATTTGCCTTATAGACACTTATGATATCTCCGATTCCAAGCTCAAGATTTTCCATAATACTTAAATTATGAACACTGGCACGGCTTACAGTTGTACCTTCAAGTTCAACCGGTTCAAAAATTGCTATGGGGTTTATAAGCCCCGTCCTTGAAGCACTCCATTCAATTTCTAATAACTTAGTTTCCTTAATTTCATCTCTCCATTTAAACGCAATAGAATCCCTTGGAAACTTTGCTGTTGAACCTAAGGACTCTCCGTATGATATGTTGTCATATGTTAAAACTAAACCATCAGAGGGCAATTCGTTTTCAGTTATATTGTCTTCAAAATATTTAACTGCTTCTTCTAAGGTAGAAGAATTGACTTTCTTAAATTCTACAACTCCAAAGCCTTGGTTTTTAAGCCAGATTAATTGTTCATGTCTTGAATTTCTAAAATCTATTCCATCTGCTTTTACTAAAGAGAAAGCATAAAAACGAACATTTCTCTCGGCAGTGATTTTATTATTAAGCTGTCTTACTGAACCGCTGCATAAGTTTCGTGGATTTTTATACTTAAGCTCGACATCCTTAATTTCAATATTGATTTTTTCAAAATCAGGATAACTGATAATCGCTTCTCCTCTTAAAATCAAGTTTCCCTTATAACCAATATTCAATGGAATGTTTGTAAATACCCTCGCATTGTTTGTTATTACTTCTCCTACTTCACCATTGCCCCTCGTAACAGCTTTTACTAACTTTCCATCTAAATATGTCATGACAATAGTTAATCCGTCAAGCTTCCACGAAAGAAGCCCCTCATTAGATCCAAGCCACTGTTTTAGTGTTTCAACATCCTTAGTTTTATCCAATGAAAGCATGGGTTTTTCATGGCTTTCCTTAGGCAAATTAGACAAAAGTTCATATCCCACATTAATAGTTGGACTGTTAGATAATGTTATACCTGTTTCCTTTTCTAAATCAACTAATTCATCATATAAGGCATCATACTCATAGTTTGACATAATTTCTCGGTTTTCTTGATAATATGATTTATTTGCTTCATTTAAAAGTTTAATTTTTCCCTTCATTAACAGAAGCTTATCTTCCATGCCTCTTTCCTCCTTAGCTTCAATAAGGGCTTTGCCCGTCATTCAACGATTTATATTTTTTCTATAGGTGCATATTCTAAGTTAAGATTTTTAATTCCCTTGCTTTCAAAGGCAATAACCACTGTCTTTGAGTCACCTTCACTTTTTATTTGAACCACGGTTCCAACACCCCATGATTTATGCATTATTTTATCTCCGACATTAATTTTATCTGATTTTAGTTTTGGTTTTGGCTTTTCTTCTATATCTAAACCACCCTTAAAAAAGCTGTCTTTCACAAATGATGGCATTTTTTTTATATTTTCGTCCAATTTTTCTATTTTTTTAGCTGCAAATGACATTGGATTGTTATCTTCGAAGCATTCCGCCGGTATCTCTTTTAAAAACCTTGATTTAAGTTTAGTTTCATGATTACCAAAGCGCATCCTGTCATTGGCATGAGTTATAAAAAGCATTCTTTTAGCCCTTGTTATTGCAACATAAAATAATCTTCTTTCTTCCTCTTCATCATCATTTTCAGCTTCCTGATGAATAATCGGAAAAATTCCATCTTCAAGCCCTGTTATAAACACTGTGTCATATTCCAAACCCTTGGCACTGTGAACAGTCATAAGTGTTACAGAATCCATTTTAGTTTCATCTGTCCTGTCTATATCAGCCAGTAACGATACATGAGCTAAAAAATCCTCTAAACTGTTTTCTTCATATCTTTCTTCAAAATCCTTAGCTGCAGATAAAAATTCATCAATATTATCTAAACGGCTTCTTCCTTCAACCGTTTCATCTTCAAGAAGCATGGATTTGTATCCTGTAACTTCAAAAACATCTAATATAAAATCCGCAACAGCCATTACATCCTTTTTAATCATCAGCATTTCCATCATGGCAACAAAATCCGAAACACTCTTTGCTGCAGCATTAGTTAAGCCTATTTCCTCTATTTCATAGCATGCCTCAAATTTAGATATTCCCTTTTCTGAAGCATATTCCGTAATTAAATCAATAGTTTTTTGTCCTATCTTTCTTCTTGGTACATTGATTATTCTGTTAAAGCTAATATTATCCTTTTGGTTAAAGGTTAACATCAAATAAGCCATTATATCTTTTATTTCTTTTCTTTCATAAAACTTTAATCCACCTACTATTTTATAAGGGATTCCTTCTCTTATTAGACCTTCCTCTAAAGCTCTTGATTGGGCATTAGTTCTGTATAATACAGCCATATCGGAATATTCAATACTCTTTTCTCTTCTTTCCTTTCTCATAAGACATGCAACGGTAAATGCTTCATCCTTTTCATTATCCATTTCCAATATTCTTATGAGATTTCCGCCTGCAAAGTCAGTATACAGATTTTTACCTTTTCTTAGACAGTTGTTTTGAATTACACCGTTGGCCGCATTCAAAATAATATTTGTTGAGCGGTAATTTTTTTCAAGCTTAACAACCTTTGCTCCTTCAAAATCCTTTTCAAAGTTTAATATGTTGTTTATATCCGCACCTCTCCAGCCATATATTGACTGGTCCTCATCTCCTACAACAAAGACATTATTATCGCCACTCGGTTTTTTTCCCAATATTTTTACTAAGCTGTATTGAACTAAGTTAGTGTCTTGATATTCATCCACCAAAATATATTTAAAGCGCTCCTGGTAGGACACCCTTATATCCTCTTCATTTTCAAGCAGTTCTAATGTTTTTAAAATTAAATCATCAAAGTCCAATGCATTTGAAATTTTTAGCTTCTTTTCATATAAAGCATAAACCTCTCCCACATTTCTTTTATAAAACTCGGTAAAATGCTCCTTTATATAATCATCTGCACTACTGCGTCTATTTTTCTCCGAGCTTATAATGCTTTTAATGGAATTCACATTGTATTTTTTAGTATCTAATTCTAATTCTTTAATGCAATCCCGAATCACTATTTTAGTATCGTCAGTGTCATAAATTACAAAGTTAGAATCATATCCTATTCTCTCTATATTTTTTCTTAATATACGAACACATATGGAGTGGAACGTTCCAATCCACATTTTATCAATGGGATAATCAATAAGCTGTCCAATTCTTTCCTTCATTTCATTGGCAGCTTTGTTTGTAAACGTGATTGCAAGTATCTCCCATGGCATCGCCTTATGTGTATCTATTAAAAATGCAATTCTATGAGTAAGAACCCTTGTCTTACCGGTACCTGCACCTGCTATAACTAATATGGGACCCTTGTCATGAGATGCTGCTTCCCTTTGTTTATCATTTAAAGATTGTAACAAATCCATACTTCCTCCAATTTCAAAAAGGGCTTTGCCCATTATTCAACGATTTATATTAACATTACTAAGATCTTAATTTCTTCTAAAGTTTCAAGTTATTAATTATATCATAATCATGTACCACATCTCAATAACAATTCGTACTCTGTGTAACATTGATGATTTTTAAAGTAATAAAATGTTTATATTGCTTATATATAGGTATAAGTATATTGAGAATTAAAATTAGGGGTGATTTATATGAAAAAAATATTAATACCTGTTGATGGTTCTTTGGCATCACAAAAGGCAGCGAAAAAAGCAGTAGAAATCGGACAATTGATAAACGCAGAACTTACTTTTATAACAGTTGTTAACCTTCCAACAGAAGATAAATATTCGTACTTTGGAATGAGCGTTGAACAGGCATTTATTGCAAATCGTAAGGAAATGCTAAAAAAACTTATTCAGGAAGAATCTAAAATGCTCGATATTCTTGTAAGAAACCTTGATTATGAAAATTTAGTAACAGTGAAAAAGGTTGTTGTTGGAAAAGCTGCAGATGAAATATTAAAAATAGCAACAGATGAAAAATTCGATTTAATAGTAATGGGAAGAAGAGGATTTTCTAACTTTGAAAGATTCTTTATCGGTTCAATAACTCAAAAAGTAATTTCAGCAGCACCATGTCCTGTAATGGTTATAAACGGGTGACATATTATTGCAATACCGAAAGAATCAATCAGATTCTTTCGGTATAATTTTTAATCAAATAAACATTGCACAAATTCTTCTTTTGAAATTCTTCCTAAATAATCCTCCACCGTTACATCTGATAAAACTTCATTAACGGCATTTATATCATATTTGAGACCCTTTATTTTTTGTTCTAATTCCTGTATATCACCTTTCCCGAAAAAGTCTCCGTAAATCTTACAGTTTTCTATCATGCCTTTTTCTACCTGCAATCTCGCTTCAACACAGCCGCCTGCAAATCTATTATAGCCCTTATAGTTAAATTTAGGTGATTTTCCATAGTTCCATTCCCAAGTGCCATATCTATCATCAACCAACTTTTGAATATTATTTTTATCATCTTCAGATAATTCATAAACTTCAATAGGTTGGTTGAAATATTCAAATATATTTTTTAATAAAACTTGTTTAAATTGAAGAACATCTATATCATTCTTTACATAGGGCTTGATGTTTGTCACTCTGCTTGAAACCGACTTAACCCCTTTGGATTCTATTTTATCTCTTTTTACATTTAATGCCTTAGACAATGTGTCTAATTTTGATTCAAAGAGCAAAGTTCCATGATTTAAAACCCTTCCTTTAATAATACTTTGAGCTATACCCGAAAACTTCTTCCCGTCAATAACAATGTCGTTTCTACCCGATAACTCGCAATTAACTCCCAACTTTTCCAATGCCTTAATTACAGGGATATTGTATGTTTTAAAATCTATTAAATTACTTTCCGCTTTAGTAATAAATGAAAAATTTAAATTTCCTAAATCATGATAAACAGCACCACCGCCGGTTACCCTTCTAACAACATTTATATTGTTTTCCTTAACAAAATCCATATTGATTTCTTCAATTGTATTTTGATTTTTACCTATTATTATGGAAGGTCCATTTCTCCATAACAACACAAAATCTTCATTAAAATCAACGTTTTTAAAAACATACTCTTCAAATGCTAAATTATAGTGTGGGTCGATAGAATTGTTTTCGATAAACTTCATTTTCATGCTCCTTATTATTTTTTCTATTAGTCAATATATCTAAATATCTTACTTAAATACTTATCCCAATATGCGCCCATTTTTCACCTACCGGGATAGCTTCAGAACTGAAATTAAGTTTTATAGGTTTTTTAAAAATAGGGCCATCATAAACAACTGTGTGATATTCACCGTTTTCTCCGCAAACATCTGCACCTAGGGCTTCTATTTCTTCTATTAACGATAAGCTTAAATCCTGCCCTAAAAATTTAGTGTCTAAAGCTGTAACATTGACCACCGCAATTTTCGCCTTAAAGCCAAGTTTAATAAATTCTTTTACTATCTCTTTTCTTCTGATTTTCCAAAGAGGAAGTATAGCTGTAATTGAGGCAATTTTACAAACTCTCTCTTCCCACTGCCTGTGCTCTTCTAAATCTATGTCTCCAAATACTCCATAATCAATGCCTTGTTCTTTAAATGATTTAATATATGATACAAATACATTTTCATACTCATTAAATTCGGCTTTTCCTATAACACTTTCTACCCCTATTGCCTCTGCTTGAGCTTTGAAAATATTTTCCTTTAATCTGTGCGCTGAGCTTATTCCGTTTTCTAAGCTAAACATTGTCAATAGCTTTTTAGGTTCATAACCTAACTCCATAGCTTTATATAAAGCTAAACATGAATCCTTCCCTCCACTCCACGAAACAAAACAACTTTTATTCAATAGCTTCACTCCTTACTCATGTCATTCTGAGCGTTATTTAAGAATCTACTGTTTTGTATAAGAGATTTCCTTTTAGTTACACTATCAGAATGAAAAAATGACTTAATAAATTATCATATTATATAATAATTCCACTATTTTTTCAAGAAATTTACTCTTTATAAGAAATAAGAAATTTTGTTGAAATAAGTATAATTATGGTGATATAATCAAATGGGGGTAAGACATAATGAAAAAAACTACTTTGATGATATTAATAATTGCACTTCTTTTTACAAATATCGTTCCAATCAATACATATGCAGCAGTAAATAAACCTGAAATAAATGATATTTCGGAAGCGCAGCTAAAAATAAATCAGTTTAAAATATTAACCGCTAAAATAATTAATATTATAAATAACAACTTAAATGCAGACCATGAGCCGGTCGAAAAAACTATTAAAATTTTATCCATAGGTAATTCCTTTTCTCAGGATACTGTTTATTACATGTATGAAATTGCTAAATCTGCCGGTGTAAATGTTATAGTTGGAAATTTATACAACAGCGGATGTTCTTTGGAAAGACATTTGCAATATGCAAATAATAACGAAAAAGGTTATACCTATTATAAGTGGACATCAAAAGGCATGAGTACTTATAAAAGTAAAACAATGAAAGAGGCAATATCAGACGAAAATTGGGACTACATAACTTTGCAACAGTCGTCCGGTGAATCAGGCATATATAATACATTTCAACCATACCTTAATGAATTAATTAATTATATAAAAGAAATATCCGATAATCCGGACTTAAAACTTTGCTTAAATATGACATGGGCTTATTCAAGTAAAAGCACAAACAATAACTTCGGTTTTTATAATAAGGATCAATTATATATGTATAATTCAATAGCGAAAGCTTACGAACAAGCACTTAATGAAACGGAAATAGATATAATTATTCCTTGCGGAACCGCAATTCAAAATGCAAGGAACAATAAAAACTTAAAGGCATTAGGCAATGAATTGACAAGCGACGGTTATCATTTAAACTATGGTATCGGACGCTACATTGCAGGGTTAACACTTTTTCAAACTTTAGTAGTAAATAACGAAAATATAAATACAGATTTATTAAACGATATTTCTTTTATCCCAAGTACAAAAGACACTACAGAAGACTTAGCTATTTTAGCAAAAAAAGCAGCAATAAAAGCAGTAAAAAGCCCATTTGAAGTCACAAAATAAAACGAAGAACATATCTCTTAGAAAATGTACAACACTTAGCTGATGCTCTTGGTATAGACACATATTTAATTTTTATTAAAAAGGAGAATTTATATAATGGATAATTTAGAAAAAATATCAAAAATATTATTAAATCATAAAGGTAAAAATAACAAGATAACATCTAAAGCCATAGCAGATAAATTAGGAATTATTGAAGACGATACATATTCAAAAACAAGAAAACTTATACTAGAAAGTGCTGAAAAGTATAAATTGCCTTTAGCTGCAAATAACAATGGTTATTATTTAATATGTAACGACTCTGAGTATATGGATTATATGAAAAACTTAGATAGTCGAATTGAAGGCATAAATTTACGTAAAAATATTATTACGAGAAATTATAGGGGGTAAAGTATGAACTATAAAATAAAAAAAGAAGATATTCAAAAATATAATGAAAGTACATTTATTAATTTTCCAAAATATACATCACAGTTAATAAATTGGGCTAATCAAAATGCACAGGGAACTCGCCCCCGTGTAGTTGGACAACTGTCAGAATTATTTCCTGAATTTCTTAATAACGAAAGCGAAATGTCAATAGATAACTGGGAATCATGGTATATAGAAAAATATCCTGATTCAATAGAACTTGCTACCGATAAAATATATGCACAGGTTGAAAATCTAAAAGAAGCAATAAAACTTATCGATCGTAATTTAGTTAAACAATGGGTTCATGATTTAGTAATTACTAAGACATATAACGGATTGTATGTACAACGTGCAATACTTGCTTCGTTAGCAGAAAAGCTTAATTTGGACTATCGGCTTGCTTCACCTGATGAAGAATCAAAAGGGATAGATGGCTTTATAGGAAGTACCCCCTATTCTATCAAGCCAATATCATATAAAACTATGGACAGACTATCAGAAATAATTGAAGTGAAAATGATCTATTATACAAAGACAGATAATGGATTAACTATAGAAGTTGAATAATAAATATAGCCGGAAAATTTTCCGGCTAATTTTTTTCATTATATGTTTTAATAAATTTAGATTTACAAGAATATTCAAGTTCTTCATCTACATATACATATCTTGTTCTTATTAAATGATTGTTTATAAATGTTTTGTTGCTTAAATATAGATAACAAAACAGATTATTATCATTATCATATTTTAATTTATCATACTTCATAAACACCTTTTTTTTAATTAATTTATCCTTTATAAAAGCAATTGCTTCATTTTCATACTCAGGGTTTGTTTTTACGCCAATCAATCTTATTTTAGTCCCATTATTTAACAATAATATTTCTGGTGAAACTATTTCTTTTACTGTAAAATATTCCTCACGCTTTTTTGTATTTTCATCTATCTTAGACCCAAAAGTATATTTTTTAACATCAATCTTTTTATCTAACTTATGCGGATCTGAAAATATATACGGTAAATCATTTAGATTCGGCTCAACATTAATATTATCATACAAAAATTCAATTTTATCTTCTGATATATTTATCTGATTTCCCCCAAGCTTTTCATGAATTATAGGCATAAATTCTTTATTTATTTCATAGCCGATAGAATTACGCTGTAGATTTTTAGCTGCAAGAGATGTTGTTCCGCTTCCTAAAAACGGGTCAAATACAGTTTCTCCCACAAATGAAAACATCTTAATTAATCTTTTAGGTAACTCCTCAGGAAACATTGCAATGTGATCCATTTGTCTTGCTCCACCGAAAGTCCAATGCGAAGAAAAATATTCTCCCCACTCTTCCTTTGACAATCCCGACTGTTTCTTCTGTTCTAATGTTGGCTTTGGAGCATTACCTAACTTTTTAAATATTAAAATAAACTCATAATCTATCTTTAAAATTCCGTTTCTTGGATATGGATAGCTGCCCATTACTGCTCCGCCACCCGTAGTATTCATTGTGGTTGTTTTCTGCCAAATGACAGCTCCCATATAATCCATGCCTAAGCTTTCGCAGAAACGAATTATTTCTGTCCTTATAGGAATTACTTTATATCTCCCATAATAAACAGAACGGGCAAATTGATCACCTATATTAATGCACATACGACAACCATCTGAAAGAATTCGATAACATTCCTTCCAAACTAAATTTAGGTTATTTATATATTCCTCATAACTATCATTGAACCCGATTTGATCAGATGTTCCATAATCTTTTAATTGCCAATAGGGAGGCGATGTAATAATTAACTGAACTGACTTGTCTTTTATTTTATTTAGTTGTCGGCTATCACCAATAACTACTTTATGGTTTGTCATAATATACCTCCTTATCATCATTTCGACATGTAATTATAAACTAAACCATAGTTAAAGTCAAATTGAGTTATAGATAAAAATTTAAATATTATTTAAAAAAAGCTTATGAATATTTAAAATTCATAAGCTTTTAATTTTATTTTATTTATTATCTGCTTGCCTCAAATTGTTTTAAAAGTTTAACGAACAATTCAGGAACTTTCATCATATTTTCCGGAGATTCAACATATGAAATACGGAATTGAGTGCTTCCGGGATTATTTTGTCCCTTAGCTATATCATAGAAACCTTTCATAGGTGCAACCAACAATGTTGTTTGAACTCCGTTTAAATCTACGGCGCCTTCACCTGCGCAGTACAATACAAAGTCAATTGCGTCAAATCCCGGTTTTACCACGTTTCTAACATCTATTACCGTATATATTGATGCATCAGGGCTTGATACTATCAACTGTGGTTCTAAATCTTTTAAACCCTTGCTTACTTTTTTAATCGTATCTCCGTAGTATTCACGAAGACCTTTGCACCAGCCGGCAATTTGTTCTTTGCTTTCATGTGCTAAAGCACCGAATATATACTGACCTATTGCATTTGCACATAGATTTGCAGTATATTCTGCTGTACAACGGTTACTGAATTCCGGGCTGTCAGTAATAACTGCACCTATTCTTAAACCACATGCATTCCATACCTTAGATGCTGTTTCAATACTTATTCTTCTTCCTTCAATTCCAGGTACTTCTTTATCTGTAATTCCCCAAATACTTACTAATTCGCTTCCTTCCACATAGAACAATTCACGATAAGCTTCATCACTTACCATCCACATGTTATATTTAACACAAAGTTCTGCAAGTGCTTTTAAAGTTTCTTTGTCATATAATTGACCTGTAGGGTTGTCATATGGTATAACAAGAAGTGCTCCAGGGTTATTAGCTTTTATTACTTCTTCAATTTTGTCAATTTCAGGTAAACTGAATTTACCATCTTCATTCATATGACGTTTTACTGTAACAGTTTTACGTCCTACTCTTTCAGCAAAAGAAATATAATTTGTATATGCCGGATCTATCATCATCAGAGGTTTCTCATCTGTTCCTGCAGGTCCGCAAACACCCATTATTAACAATTCCATACCGGTTGATCCGCCATCTGTAACAGTTACATATAATTTACTTGTATCAAATCCTTCACATTTAAGAATGTTTTTAAATGCTTCTTGAGTTTCATCAAATCCGCCTGTAGCTGTATATCTTATAACGCCTTTATTGAAAGGGCTTTCCGGTGCATCCAAGTTAAACATTCTATTCATCATTGCAGGGTTTGTCGGCAGTGAAACATTACCTATACCTACATTGATAACTGCTTGCGGTTTAACTTTACGCTCTGCGTATTTCATCTGTGCCAACCTTACATCCGATGGCACTCTTGATTCAAAATGTGCTGATAAAATTGGTTTACTCATAAAAAACCTCCTGAGGATTTATTAAAAATTTATTTTATAATTATTGGTAATTATTTGTCACTCAAATATTATTATAATAAATAATAACTTATTTGTCCATAGCCATTATTATCTTATTTTAACACAATAAAGCGCATAAAAAATGATTCTATAAAATATGTCGAATTTTATGATTGCTAATATGGATAAAAGGATTTATACTTAATACTACGAAATTTAATGCACAAAAAGGAGCAAATTATGCAGTCACATTTGGGGGAATTAGCAGCACTTATTACAGCTGTATGCTGGACACTTTGCGCAGTAGCTTTTGAATCTGCCGGAAAAAGGGTGGGTTCTTTATCTGTAAATTATATTAGGTTATATATTGCATTTATATTGCTTAGTATTTGCGCATTTTTTACAAGGGGTGTTGCCTTTCCAATTGATGCTGATCTACATACATGGCTTTGGCTTTTATTATCCGGCTTAATTGGATTTATATTAGGTGATATGTTTCTATTTCAGGCATTCGTTGAGATCGGATCAAGGATATCACTTCTTATTATGTCCGTTGCGCCACCTCTTACAGCACTCATAGGTTTTTTCGCCTTAGGCGAAAGGATCTCACTTCTTGGTCTTGGTGGCATTTTCATTACAATGGTAGGTATTGCCATAGTTATATTAGGCCGTAATTCAACGGAAAATAAGGTGGAATTTAATCGTCCCATAAAAGGTATAATTTATGCAACCATAGGTGCTTTAGGACAGGCATTTGGACTAATTTTCAGTAAAATCGGAATTGGATCATACAATCCATTTGCAGCCACCCAAATTAGAATTATAGCAGCTGTTATTGGCTTTACTATTATTATAACCAAAAATCAAAAATGGTCAGAAATTAAATCTGCTGTTAGGGACAAAGGGGCTATGCCGGCAATAGTTGCAGGTTCAATATTCGGGCCTTTCATAGGTGTAACTTTTTCTCTTATTGCGGTACAATATACCGCCACAGGCATTGTTTCATCCATATCATCAATATCACCAATAATAATTATTCCTGCTTCCATAATGATTTTTAAAGAAAAAGTAACCCCTAAAGAAATATTAGGGGCTTTTGTATCCATTGTAGGAGTAATTTTATTATTTATTTAAAATTTTATTCGTATTCTATCGTAGCCGGTGGCTTAGATGTAATGTCATAAACAATTCTATTTACATTATCTACTTCGTTTACTATTCTATTTGATACTTTTTCTAATACTTCGTATGGGATACGAGCCCAGTCGGATGTCATACCGTCTGTGGAGGTAACTGCTCTTAGGGCTATTGTGTGGGAGTATGTTCTTTCGTCTCCCATTACGCCTACGCTTCTTATGTTTGGAAGTGCTGCGAAGTATTGCCAAATTTTGTTTTGGAGATTTGCTTTTTTTATTTCATCTCTGAAAATAAAGTCTGCTTCTCTTATGATTTTTAATTTGTCTTCTGTTATTTCTCCTAAACAGCGAATTGCTAAGCCGGGTCCCGGGAATGGTTGTCTTTCAACTATTTCTTCAGGAATTCCAAGCTCTCTTCCAACTTCTCTCACTTCATCCTTAAATAATTGTCTCAGTGGCTCTAAAAGTTCAAAGTCTACATCTTCAGGGAGACCTCCAACGTTGTGGTGGCTCTTTATTACTGAGGCAGTTGCTGTACCGCTTTCTATAACATCAGGATAGATTGTTCCTTGAACCAAGTAATCGATGTGTCCGAATTCATCCTTTAATTTTTGTTTTTCTTCTTCAAAAACTCTAATAAATTCTTCGCCTATTATTTTTCTCTTAGTTTCAGGGTCGGTTACACCTTTTAGTTTACCTAAAAATCTTTCTCCGGCATTAACTCTGATTAAATTCATATGGAATTTTTCTTTGAATATTTTTTCAACCTGATCTCCTTCATCCTTTCTTAGAAGACCGTGATCAACAAATACACAAATTAAATTAGATCCAATTGCCTTATGAACCATTACTGCCGCAACAGATGAATCTACTCCTCCTGACATGGCACATAATGCTTTTTTATCCCCAACCATTTCTTTGATTTTCCGGATTGAATCTTCTGCAAAATTACCCATGTTCCAATCTTTAGATAAACCACATACACTAAATAAGAAATTTTGAATTATTTCTCTTCCTTTTTCGGTATGCTCTACTTCCGGGTGGAATTGTACTGCATAGATTTTCTTTTCTTCATTTTTCATGGCACATACCGGACATGTATCTGATGAACCGGTTATTTCAAATCCTGTCGGTGCTACTTCTATATAATCGGTATGGCTCATCCAACATAACGAATCCTGTCCTATACCTTTAAATAAATCATCATCTGATTTTACTTGAAGCTTTACTCTTCCGTATTCTCTGAAATCAGCTCTGTTTACCTTACCTCCGAATTCTTGAGCTATGAATTGTCCTCCATAGCATATTCCGAGTACAGGAACATTTAAATCAAATATTTCATTTGTAATTCTTGGGGCATTTTCCACATAAACACTTGCCGGTCCTCCGGAAAGTATTATTCCCTTTGGTTGTTTTTCTTTAATTTTATCGATTGTATAAGTATATGGTACTATTTCACAATATACACCTGCTTCTCTAACTCTTCTTGCAATGAGTTGACTGTATTGTGCACCAAAATCAACTATTAATATCATCTTTTACTCCTCTATGGTATTACGACATTTATTTTTTATATAAGATTATCAAAAAAACTTATTCGTGTCAAATAATAATTAGTCAGCAATTCTAATAATAATATAACTAAATTGAATGGCAGTCAAAGCACTTATTTAAAAAAAGCAGACAAACGTCTGCTTTAGTAAACATAAACAAAATTTATGTTTATGTTATTTCTTTTTAGGAAGCGAGTGAATTGCTTCTCCAATACAGCCACACACAGCTTCATAAAACACCTCTGATAATGTAGGATGTGAAAACACAGATTCTTTTATATTTTCTACAGTAAGACCGTTTTGTATAGCCATAGCACCATCGTGAATTATATCGCTGGCATGGGGTCCCATTATATGGACGCCGATTATTTTATGACTTTCTTTTTCAGCCAATACCTTTACAAATCCTTCTCCTTCGCCCATGGTAAGAGCCTTACCGTTTGCACCGAACATCGATTTTCCTACAAGGTATTCAATGTTTTTTTCTTTTGCTTCATCCTCTGTCATACCAACTGTACTAACTTCAGGGAATGTAAATATACATGACGGAACCGCACTATAATTTACACTTATGTCATGACCGTTAAGTTTTTCAACACATATCTTGCCTTCTTCAGATGATATATGAGCAAGCATAGTACCGCCTATTACGTCACCGATGGCATAAACTCCTTCTGCTGATGTTTTATAGTTTTCATCAACCTTTATACCTTTTCGGTCATATTCAATACCTACTGCTTCTAAATTTAAACCGTCGGTATTTGGCTTCCTGCCTGCTGCAGATAAAAGATAGTCACAGTTTAATTCTGTTTTCCCTTTTTCATTTTCTACGATGACAATTAAACCTTCTTCTGATTGCTGAACCTCTTTTAAGCCGGTACCTGCCATAATTTTTATGCCTTGCTTTTTCAAATAAACTGTCAGTTTTTTTGAAAGCTCATCGTCTAATCTAAAAAGTATCTTAGGCATAAATTCAACAATGGTTACTTCAGAGCCAAAAGATGCAAATATGCTTGCAAGCTCCACGCCTACAACACCTCCGCCAAGCACAACAAGATTCTTTGGAACTTCTTTTAAGTTCAATATTTCATCGCTTGTTATAACTCCATTTAAATGAATTCCCGGAACAGGAACTAAAGCTGTTGTTGATCCGGTTGCGATAATTATATCATTGGCAGTTATTTCTTCTGTGCCGGATTCGGTTACAACATTAATTACTTTATTGGTTTTAAAAGATGCTTTTCCTTTTATAACCTCAATGTTGTTGCCTTTTAACAGCTGGTCAACTCCGGTAACTAACTTATCAACAACTTCGTTTTTTCTGTCTTGAGCAGTCGACATGTCAAAAGTGAATTCACCTAATGATATACCAAATTCCAACATCTTTTTTAAGGAGTTTATTGTTTCCGCATTTTTATATAATGCTTTTGTAGGGATACATCCTCTGTTTAAACATGTGCCTCCCATTCTGTCCTGCTCTATAAGTGTTACTTTTTTGCCTAATTGAGCTCCTCTTATGGCAGCTTCATATCCACCGGGGCCTCCGCCGATAATTACTAAATCTCTATTCATTTTTCACCTATTTATTGTAACGTGTTATTGGTTTTCTTGCAGCTGCTGCTTCATCCAACCTTGAAACTATAGTTGTATGTGGTGCAGAAGTAACTAATTCAGGATTGTTTTCTGCTTCATCTGCAATTTGTCTCATTGCCTCTATAAACTTATCCAATGTTTCTATTGATTCACATTCTGTCGGCTCAATCATCAATGCTTCAGAAACGATTAGAGGGAAATAAATTGTTGGAGGATGATATCCGAAATCTAACAATCTTTTAGCGATATCTAATGTGTGTACACCTTTTTTCTTTTGCCAATCGCCTGAGAATACACATTCATGCATACATATTCTGTCAGCAGGAAGATAATATTTATCCTTTAATCTGCTTGCAATATAGTTAGCATTTAAAACAGCATTTTCTGCAACTTCTCTTAATCCGTCCGGACCCATGCTAAGTATATATGCATATGCTCTTACATATACTCCAAAGTTTCCGTAGAAAGATTTCACTTTTCCTATTGAAAGAGGTCTGTTATAGTCAAATGAATATTTTTCTTCTGATTTAACTACTACAGGAACAGGTAAAAAATCTGATAGATGCTTTTTAACTCCTACAGGTCCTGAACCGGGTCCTCCTCCACCGTGTGGTGTACTGAATGTTTTATGAAGGTTCAGGTGAACTACATCAAATCCCATGTCTCCCGGCCTTGTAATACCAAGTATTGCATTGGCATTAGCGCCGTCATAATACATAAGACCGCCTGCTTCGTGAACTATTTTAGAAATCTCACATATATTTTCATCAAATAGACCTAAGGTATTTGGATTTGTAAGCATAAAACCTGCAACTTCATCACTCATAACTGCTTTTAAGCTTTCAAGATCCACTAATCCTCTTTCATCGGATTTTATCTCTACAACATCAAAACCGGCAACTGCTGCTGAAGCAGGATTAGTACCATGTGCTGAATCAGGTAAAACTATTATATTTCTTTTATGGTCGCCTCTATTTCTATGATATGCTTTCATTATCATGAGACCTGCCAATTCACCGTGAGCTCCTGCTGCCGGTTGAAGAGAAATACTATCCATGCCTGTAATTTCTGATAGCATATCACTTAATTCATATATTAATTTTAGTGCACCTTGGGTTGTTTCTTCAGGTTGATAAGGGTGAACTTTTGCAAAACCGTCAAATCTTGCAACTGCTTCATTTACCTTTGGATTGTACTTCATTGTACAGCTACCTAACGGATAAAATCCTGAATCTACTCCGTGATTTCTTTGGGAAAGTTGAGTGAAATGACGAACAGCATCTAATTCACTTACTTCCGGAAGCTCCGGTGCTTCTGTTCTTAAATACTTACTTTCTATTCCTTCACAAACAGGTACATCACATTCGGGCAGCGAATATGCTTTACGGCCTGCTTTACTTATTTCAAATATTAAAGGTTGATGTTTTAGCATATTATTCTACCGCCTTTCTTACTAAATTATCTATTTCTTCTTTAGTACGTTTTTCTGTAACTGCAATCAGCCAGCTGTCTTTTAGTTCAGGATATTTTGATTCCACTTCATAGCCGCCGATTATATTATTTTGCAGCAGTTTATTATTAAGTTTATTCACTTCTTCACTGCTATTTACTACAAATTCTTTGAAGAATGGAGCTGAAAATACAGGACTGAATTTTCCTGTCTTAATTAATTCATCATATGCGTAATGTGATTTGTTATAGCACAATTCAGCAACTTTCTTAAGACCTTCTTTTCCCATTAAAGTCATATAAATTGTAGCTGTCAATGCATTCAATGCTTGGTTTGAGCATATGTTAGAGGTTGCTTTTTCTCTTCTTATATGCTGCTCTCTTGTTTGTAAAGTTAATACAAAACCTCTGTTTCCGTCCTTATCAACTGTTTCTCCAACAATTCTTCCCGGCATTTTACGCATTAATTTCTCAGTAACTGCCATGTAACCTAATGATGGACCTCCAAAGCTCATTGGGTTGCCTAAGCTTTGACCGTCTCCAACCGCAATATCAACTCCTAACTCTCCCGGACTTTTTAAAAGTGCAAGAGAAATAGGATCTGCATTTAATATAATTAGGCTTTTATTTTCATGAGCTATATCTGATATTGCTTTTATATCTTCTATAACTCCGAAAAAATTCGGGCTTTGAATTATAACTGCTGCCACATTATTGTTTAATTTATTTTTTAAATCTTCTAAATCTACTTGTCCATTATTATAGCTTAGTTCAGAAACAGTAATATTTCTGAATTTTGAATATGTGTCTAAAACTTGTCTGTTTTCAGGATGTACACTTTTTGCAACTAAAACTTCGGTTCTTTTAGTTGATTCGCAAGCCATAATTGCTGCTTCTGTCATAGAAGTAGCGCCATCATACATAGATGCATTAACAACAGGAAGTCCTGTAAGTTCGCTTATCATTGTCTGGTATTCAAATATTACCTGTAATGTACCTTGGCTAATTTCCGGCTGGTATGGTGTATATGCCGTGAAAAACTCTTGTCTTAATAATAGTTGATCTATAACTGCCGGAATATAGTGATTATATGAACCTGCTCCTAAGAAACAAGTATATTCATCAACGTTAAAATTCCTGTTAGACAGCGCTTTTAAATTTTTCAGAAGCTCAATTTCGGATTGAGCTTTTGGTATATTTAAATCATCTTTCAAAAGAACTGATTCCGGAACTGCATCAAATAGAGAATTTATGCTTGAAAGACCTACCGCTTTAAGCATTTGTTCTCTGTCTTCGTTAGTGTTACCTATATACCTTGCCATTAGCTCCTCCTTTATTGATACATTTTTTCGTATTCTTCTGCAGAAAGCATGTTGTTAACTTCAGATGAATCTGACATATCAACAGCAATAATCCACGCATCATATGCTGATTCATTTATAAGACCCGGGTTATCAACAAGTTCTTCATTAATTTCTACAACAGTTCCACCTATAGGTGAATACACATCTGATGCAGCTTTTACTGATTCTAATACAATACATTGATCTCCTGCTTCAACTGTTGTTCCCACTTCCGGTAGTTCAACATAAACCACTTCGCCTAACTCATGCTGCGCATAATCTGTAATTCCAACATAAGCTTTATTACCGTCTACTTTTACCCATTCATGTGATTCTGCATACTTTAATTCTTTTAATAGTTTCATAATAATCCTCCAATTAAGTTAACATTTATATAGATACCCAATTAAAATTTTTTAATTCTTTTTAATTATTTCTTAATTCTTTTAGCATAAAACGGTTTTTTTATTACTACAGCTTTTAATTTTCTATTTCTTATTGCAATTTCTATTTCTGTTCCTTCTTTTGCAAAGCCGGCTTCTATTAAAGCAAGACCGATATTTTTTTTCAATGTGGGTGAGAAGCTTCCTGTAGTTACAAAACCTATTTTATTGCCTTCAGCATATACGTCATAATGGCTTCTTGGTATACCTCTGTCAACCATTTCAAAACCGACTAATTTTCTTTTTAGGCCAGCTGCTTTTTGTTCTGCTAAAGCTTCCTTACCTATAAAATCATCCTTTGCAAACTTAACACAGAATCCCAATCCTGCTTCTAATGGCGTAATGTCCTTTTCTAACTCATGACCGTATAATGGAAGAGTCGCTTCAAATCTGAGAGTATCTCTTGCTCCTAATCCAGCAGGAATCAGTCCGTCTTCTTTTCCCGTTTCAAGAAGCAAATTCCACATCTTAGTTGCGTCTTTGGGAGCAAAGTATAATTCAAAACCATCTTCTCCTGTATAACCCGTACGTGATACTAAAGTTTTAACACCTCTAACATCAACATTATCAAGAAAGTGATAATATTCAATTGTGTTTAAATCTTCGATAACTAATTTCTGCAATATATCTTGAGCATTAGGTCCTTGTAAAGCAAGCAGCGCATATTTTTCTGATACATTTTCAATTGTCACATTGCCAAATTCATTTCTTTTAAACCAATCATAATCCTTGTCAGTGTTTGAAGCATTTACAACCAATAAATAATTTTCGTTGTTATATTTGTATACCAACAAATCATCTACTACTCCTCCGTCAGGATAGCACATTGTTGTATATGCGATTTGATTGTTGTCTAATACCGAAATATCATTTGTAACAATCATTTGAATATACTTTTCCGCATCTTGACCCCTTACTGTGATTTCTCCCATATGAGAAACATCAAACAATCCGGCTTTAGTTCTTACAGCCTCATGTTCCGCAAGTATGCCCGTATACTCTACGGGCAAAGCCCAGCCTCCAAAATCAATTATCTTTCCTTTCAATTCTAAATGATTTTCATGCAATGGTGTCTGTTTCATAAAATCACCTCTTTATATTTTTTTAACTTATAAAAAAACAGAGATAATAACATTATGTCATTACCTCTGTCTTCAGCGTTTGTTATTCAGAGTATTGTCCAAGCTTGGTCCTTTTGCCTGAAAGTTTCGTTACACTTGACCGGTGTAATTTGCTTCTTCGGCGCCCCTAAGGAACTCTCCCAAACTTTTCATTCAATATTATAATTATTAATTTTTATATTAATTAACCGAATAAAAAAATACAGAATATAGTAGATGACTATATTATAAAACTAACATTCTTAGGTTGTCAATAGTTTTTCGCTCGTGAAAAAATCTACTTATAAAATGTATATACCTAACATTATTATGATATTTTATTAACAATACTGCAACTTGACAATTTGACCTTATAATATTATGATTATAATGAAGTTCTTTATAAAATATAAAGACAATAAATGGAGCCAACTTATGAAAATACTGATTGCTTATGCCGGAAACAACGATACTACACAGGACTGTGCCAATATAATTAAAAGTAAACTTCCTGAAGCGCATGTTATAAATTTAGCTAAAAAACAACCTGATATTTCTGAATATGATATGGTAATTATAGGCAGTTGTATAAGATTTAACAAAATACATAATTCTGTAGGGAATTTTATAAGAGATAATATGGATTTACTTATGAAAAAGAATACAGCAATATATTTATGCTGCGGTTTTCCTGAAAAAGCAAATCAATATTTGCTTCATAATTTTCCTAAAAAGTTATTGAACAAATCCGTTTCAATTAAATGCTTTGGTGGAAGATTAAAGGTTAAACCGTACAAACTTTATGACAAGTTAATTATGAAAACCGTACAAAAAAACTTTAAATTAGTGGATAGAATCTACACTGAAATAAATGAGGATAATATTTCTGAAATGGTAAATGATATTTTAAATATAAAGTAAATTTTACTTAAAATAAAGAACGGTCTTTTGAAATTTTCAAAAGACCTTCCGTTTTTATCGGTTGCAAAAGCTATCTGATTCTATTATTATTATTTTTGTTGTTATCGCGATTATCAAACCTGTTGTTATTGTCACGATTTTCTAATTTGTTCTTATTATCTTTGTTGTCAAATCTATTGTTGTTATCTCTGTCATCAAATCTATTGTTGTTATCTCTGTCATCAAATCTATTGTTGTTATCTCTGTTATCAAATCTGTTGTTATTGTTGTTTCTGTTATCAAATCTGTTGTTATTATCTCTGTTTTCAAATTTGTTGTTCATTAGTTTCATCTGCTCCTTTAATTTTTGTTGGCTGTCTAATTTTACCTGGTTTTCCCAATTGTTTAACAATAAATCATCCTTGTTTTTTGTAATGATCGATCACCTTCATTTAACTAATATATTAGGATGTGATTGCAATCTGCTTCCTCGAATATATTATTTACAATAGATTTTTTATTATTTATCCACTTTTTGTTAAATTTAAAATAATTTACAAGTTAATCAAAGAAATAATATAAAGCAATTCCGGCAGCAATTGTAAGATTTAAAGAATCTATACGATCAGTGTGTTTAATTAAAACACTTTTCCCGACAGCTGAATATGAGGATTCCAAGCCCGCAGATTCATTTCCAAAAATTAAAGAAAACAATTCATTTTTATCATGCTTAATTTCTTTTAAAGGTACAGCTCCATCAAGCATAAATGCATATTTTTTGTGGTTATTAAACAGAGAATTATATATATTAAAATTATCATAATACTTAAAATTAATCCTAAACAAAGAACCCATAGAGCTTCTTATGACCTTCGGGTCGTAGATATCAACACCGGGGCTTATAATAGCTAAATTACTTAATCCAAACCCGGTGAGTGTTCTTATAATTGTGCCCATATTGCCCATATTGCTTGGATTTACCAATACTACATGAGATTCATCATCTTTTAATTCACACTCGTATTTTGAAAACATTCCGACAACAAAGTTATTTTCTTTGTCACTTATACGGTTTATAAGCTTATCATTTACCTCTGTCTTGATATTATACCTTTTGCATAATTCAAAAATATCTGTATCAGTGTCTGTTTTATATTTTGAACTAACTAATACCTTTATAACTTTATCAGGTTTCGACTGAATTAATTCAATTGTAGGAAATATACCAAACGCATAAGAATATTCAAAGGTTTTTTTATATGATTTTATCTCCATGTTTTCTCCTAAAACAAGCCCACTGTCTTTAAGACAAATATAAATAAAAATATAGTCAGAGGGCTAAATAATGTTGTTATAAATACTAATTGTCCTGCAAGCTCCGAATTGCAATCGTATTGAAGCGACATCGTATAGCTTGATACGGATATGGACGGTGTAACCATGCTGAACAATGCCCCTAATTCAACTCCTTTAAACCCAAACATCAAAGCCAAAACAATAACAATCGCAGGTAAAATTAAAAGCTTTCCAATCGTTAATAAAGATATTAGTTTGAAATTTTTACCTATACTTTTTATTTCTATGTCTCCGCCCAAAACTATCAATGCAATCGGTGTGGCAGTCCCTGCAATATCAGAAATTGTTTTTTCTGCAAATTGAGGCAAATTAATATTTAAAACAGAAAAAACTATACCAAGCAATGAACCGATTATCAGAGGATTCTTAATTAATGATACGAATGTTTTTTTATAATCACTTTTATCATCAGTAAACCAATCTAATATAAATACAGCCAAAAAGTTGTATAAGGGTATTATTATTGCTGTTAATGTAGTAACCGTACCTAAATTCGAGGCTCCAAAAATATTTTTACTCAGTGGTACTCCAAACAATACGAAGTTGCTTCGGTACATGCCCTGAATTATTATGCTTCTATTTTTGTTTTCTTTACATAACCTTGGAACTATTATAAACAGTATTCCTACAATTCCGATGTTTATTAAAACTGCAAATATTATTAATTTCAAGTTTATTACATCTGATATTTGACTTTTGTATATATTATTAAAAAGAAGAATGGGCAACAATACTTTAAAGGCAAAATCATTTGCTTTTTCTAAAAAATCTTTATCCATTACTTTAAGTTTTCTAAGAAAAGCACCAATACACATAAGAGAGAATATGGGTAAAACAACGTTTAAAGAGAATATTAAATTTTCCACAATATGTCCTTCTAAAAATTTAATTTGTCAAATATGCATATATTAATTTGATTGTATTTGTTATTCCATCTATGTGTGTTCTTTCCATTCCATGAGAAGCGTGAACGCCCGGTCCGATAAGTCCTCCCTTTATGTCATTTCCGCCTTTTAACGATGCTGAAACATCAGAGCTGTACATAGGATAAATATCGATAGCATAATTTAAACCATGTTTTTTAGCCAAATTAATCAAATTATTTGTAATATCATAATCATATGGTCCTGAGCTGTCCTTTGCACAAATGGAAACATCCTGTTCTGTACAGGATAAATCAAGCCCTATGCACCCCATATCGATTCCTACAAGTTCATCAATATCCGGCGGTATATTTGAACAACCATGTCCAACCTCTTCATAAGAAGAAACAATTATCTTAACCTTGTGCTTAGGTTTGCTTCCCGTTCTTTTAAATAATTCCATAAGGGATAAAGCGCATGCAGTACCTGCTTTGTTATCTAAATATCTTGATTTAATATAACCTGATGAAGTTACGATAAATTTAGGTTCTAAAGAAATATAATCACCAACACCGATTTCTAATTTGGTTACATCTTCCTTGTTTTTTACTACCTCATCTAATCTTACCATCATATTTTCTTCAGTGCGTTCCTTTGATTTAGCATCAGGATACACATGAACCGCCGGAGAGGTAGAAAGCATCGTTCCTGTATATATTTCACCATTCCTTGTATGTATTTTGCAATATTCACCATCAAGAGTTGAATACATATTTCCGCCTAAAGATGAAATTTTTAAAGTACCATCGGAATTAATTGATCTAACCATGGCTCCTAAGGTATCAACATGAACAGGAATACCAATGCAGTAGCTATTGTCTTCTCCTTCTATTTCAATAATTCTGTTACCTTTTTTGTTTGAATCTATTTTATATCCAAATTCATTAACAATTTTCTCAATGTGATTCATTACATTTTTGGTGTAACCCGTAGGGCTTGGTATATTTATTATTTCCTTTAACAGATTAAGAGTAAATTCTTTATTAATATCCATAATTGTCTCTCCTTGATCATTCTTAAATAATTATACTACTTTACTATTGAATTGCACAATACTTAATTGCATATATATAATTTGGGTTATATAATATAATATATAAAAAGCTTGGAGGAATTTATATGGAAAAAATAAAACTGAAGGATTTTTTAGATTATAAATTTTTATCGGGAATTGAACTTTCTCCTAATAAAAAGCATGCAGCTTTTGCAGTTCACACCTGTGACTATGACGAAAATAAGTATATATCTAATATATGGGTTTATGACTGTGAAACCTTAGAATCCAGAAAGCTCACTAATATGAGCAAGGAAAAATCATTTATATGGCTTGATAATGACACTATATTATTTCCTTCTTTAAGAGATGAAAAGCTTAAGAAAAAAATTGACGATGGTGAACACTGGACTGTTTTTTATGCCATAAACATTCATGGTGGAGAAGCTTACGAATATATGAGAATACCTATGAATGTTATTGATTTCAAATTGATTGCAAACGAAAAATTCTTATTAACAGCCGAGTACAGTCATTACGGAATAAATCTTCACTCTATTAAAAACGAAGATAAGGGTGAAGCAATGACTATGATTAAAGAAAATAAGGATTATGAAGTGCTTGATGAAATCCCTTTCTGGTCAAATGGTGAGGGCTTTACTAATAAAAAAAGAAGCAGATTATATTTATATGACAAAGGAACAAAAGATATAGTTCCAATATCCGATAAATTTGAAAACGTATCAATAACAAGCGTTAAAGACGGCAAAGCTCTTTATACTTCACAAAGTTTCACAAATAAAATGGAACTTACCAATGAATTGTACCTTTATGATTTATATGCCGAAAAAGCAACATGTCTCATTGAAGAAGACGAGCTATATATTGAATTTGCTGTATTTGTAGGCAATGAAACAATAATTGCCGCTTCCCCAATGGATAAATACGGCTTAAATCAAAATTTTAATTTTTATATAATGAAAAATGATGAAGCAATTATGTTAACTGAACATGATTATGGTATGTTCAACTCGGTCGGTTCTGATTGCCGATACGGAGGAGGAAAAAGCTATAGGGTTTTAAACGAAGAACTATATTTTATATCAACTGAAAACAAAAGCTCATTTATTAAAAAGCTATCTCTTGATGGAAATATAGAAAAGATAACTTCTGACAATGGTTCTGTTGACTGCTTTGATATTTGCAATGAAGGAATATTGTTTATTGGCTTAAGAGAAACAAAACTTCAAGAAATATATTTATATGATAATGGTTCTGAAACACAAAAAACTAAATTTAATGAGACGATCGCTGAATTTAAAAATGTTATAAAGCCTGAGCCACTTACATTCGAAAATGATGGTATAACAATTGAGGGTTGGGTTTTAAAGCCGGCAGATTTTGATGAAAATAAATGTTATCCCGGAATTCTTGATATACACGGCGGTCCAAAGACAGTTTTTGGCGAAATTTATTATCATGAAATGCAAGTTTGGGCTAACGAAGGATACTTCGTATTTTTCTCAAACCCAAGAGGAAGCGACGGAAGAGGTAACGAATTTGCAGATATAAGAGGTAAGTATGGAACTATAGACTATGATGATTTAATGAAATTTACGGATGTAGTGCTTAAAAAATATCCTCAAATAGACCCCTTTAGAGTTGGAGTTACAGGTGGTTCATACGGTGGCTTCATGACAAACTGGATAATTGGTCATACTGATAGATTTAAATGCGCTGCATCACAAAGAAGTATATCAAATTGGATATCCAAATTCGGCACCACTGATATAGGTTATTACTTTAACGCAGATCAAATACAGTCAACTCCATGGGACAATTTTGAAAAAATGTGGTTCCATTCACCTTTAAAATATGCTGACAAAGCAGTAACCCCTACTTTGTTTATACACTCGGAAGAGGATTACAGGTGCTGGTTAGCAGAAGGAATTCAAATGTTCACAGCATTAAAATATCACGGTGTGGATGCAAGGTTATGCATGTTCAGAGGAGAAAACCATGAGCTTAGCAGAAGCGGAAAACCAAAACACCGTGTGAGAAGATTAGAAGAAATAACAAATTGGTTTGAAAAGTATTTAAAATAACTACTAAGATTTTTAAATGCCATTTAACAATAAAAGGATCTCAATTGCGAGATCCTTCTTTATATTAATATTTATTTACAACAAACACCAATAAACATCCTGCCAATATTATTGTTATTTTTCCTACATCAAAACCAACATCCTTTTCTAATGCATTAATTTGCGGAAAAATTTTAAGATATCTTATGCTTACCGAATTGTTTAGATTCTTAGTATAAACACCGTTTCTTATTTCTTTAGCATTGCCATGCACTGTCTCACCGTCAGAAAGCTTAAAGCTGTAGCTTATGCTGTAGGTGTATCTTCCTGATTTAAAGTCGGTGCGCTCACCCATTTCCCTTCTTACATCTGTTATTAATCCTGTACTCTTTTCTCCAAAGATTCCCAACATACCCCAGACAGTACCGAGTATTATAAATAATGTTCCAATCAGCGTAATAAAAAATCTTGCAGCATACTTTTTAATCATTGGTTCTTCCCCTTATTACTTCTTTTACACTTGAGTAATTTTCTTTGTTGCAGAATAAAGCAATATTTTCCATTGATTTTCCTTTTACTACAATTACAAATTCATTATCATTATACTTTATATTTTTTATCTGCTTCCACGAAATAGAAACAAATGACTTTGAGTCAGCTAAAAAACCTGCCCCTGAAATAGTTGGTTTTTTTGTAAAAAATCCTGCTATAACGGTCAATGTATTAATTATATTGTTTTTTCTTTTTTGTTTTTCTTCTGTACTGCACTTAATTCCTTCATTATCTACAATGAACACTGCATTGTATTTCCCACCGTATACAGCTTTTATAAACAAATATGTCAATAATAAAGTGCCTGTTATTAACCCCACTCCATACATTGAATCTTTGTTAATTCCGGATGTGATTAATATAACAGCAATAACTATAGCAAAGGGTATTCCAACAACTATTCCAAGCTGTTTTATAATTATTAAGCTTTTAAATATCGGTATACTGTTTTTCCATTCAATTTTTCCATCGTAGTTATCCATAATGCACCTAATTTGAACCTGCTTTTTTCCACTCATAAACATATTTGGTGTAAAGAGAATTATAGCTATGAAAGTTCAATTCAATATTTTTTTTAGAACCTTCGCTGCCTTCACCCAAAACAGCTGTCACTGTACCGCTTTTAGAAGCATAATTATCTTTAGGTGTAATATCAAATGAAGTTTTTCCATCTTCCGTTGCCATTCTTGCATCGTCAATCCACGCTCCTGTAGAACCTCCTGCCTGGTAAGCTGATAAAGTATTTGCCGTCAATGAAATGTTGACCGTCAAGGATACAACATCGTCCTTGTAAATTATTTCGGGAGGTGTGCTCCAGTTTGCCTGGACAGAAAAAGATTCTCCATGAACATAAGGCGGGTCGTAATAATCATCCGATTCTCCTATATAGTACCAAGTTAGAGAGTACGCTCCTCTGCTGTAACTTGGTGAATAGGTATATAACTCTGACTGATTCATCAAATCCCACTCACTGTCATTTGACCCGTCTATTACTTCTGTTAAAATCCAAGCGTATTCTCCTTGCGTTGCCTTTTGACTTCTTGCATGACCCATGTTTTTAAGCTCTTCAAAATACTTTGTCTTACCGTTAGTTCTGTCCGAATACCAAACGCCAATAAGTTTGCACACATCCTCTATGGAGATTTCACCTTCTGCAGCAGTTGTGCTCACAGTAATTTTCTTGTCCGTATGGCTTAAAATCTGACCCATCACAAGATATAATCTTTCAATTCTTTCTTCAAGGGTCATTCCTGTATCATAACCTAATGAGCCCTTTGTTAATAAATTTCTTTCTTCAAACATTTGTAAAATTTTTTCATGATATGCTTTTTGCTTGTCGACTTCATTTTCTTTGGAAACTCGGTTATCAAATTCCTGCTTTAGTTTGCGGTCAACTTCTTTTCTAATTTTTTCTTCTTGAGCTTTTGTTAAATCAGCAGAATTTATTTTATTTCTTTTGCAATATGCACTTATAGCATCTGAGTAAATTTTATGGTTAATTCCTCTCATTTGAAGTCTCAGCTGCTCATAATCTTTGGCATCAAGATTGTATCCGTGTTCTCCGTCTGAACCGTTTTTATATGCCTGATATGCATCTTCAATATTTTTATCATTCCAGTCAGTAATGGCTACATCAATTACTTCAGCTCCTGCAACCAGCATTTTACCCACTAAATTCTTGCTTATTATGGCGGTGGCTAATCCCTTTGTAATATCTTTCAATGCTTCTTCATAATCCGTCTCTGACATACTTCCTGCAACCTTTCCATACGTTGATGTTATGGTTACAATTTCACCTGCTGCATCTCCCTCAAGCTCTATTTGGTCCAATATTATTTTTCCGGCTGTTGATGCAAAATTTTCAGCAAATTCCAATTCATCTCCATTAGCAGCACTTACAAGCATTCCTCCCATGTACGGAATTTCCTTCACCATTGCCTGTAGAATCTTCCTTGTAGTTTCTTTGTTTTCTATTCCATATGCATCTGCAAGCATATCATTTACATATCCCTCAAATTTGGCAACAAAATTTTTTTCTTGTTCTTCCTTTGCCCATGTGTTGGTTGCCATCCTACATGCATAGTATTTAAGTTGTTCTTCGCGGCTCAACTTCCCTACCGCATAATTGCTGAAATGATACACTTCAAACTCCACAATTCCATTTTTTAAATCTATTTTGTCAGGCATAAAATATTCCCATGAACTACCATTGTAATATGATGCAAAAATATCTTCCTCATTATCAATAGAGCTTAGCTGTTCATTTGGAATTATAAACTTTACAGTTGCCGGTTGATTCAATCTTACTGCTTTAATTTCCTTTACCCTAACATCAATGGGCTCACCCAAAATATCAAACCCCTCTTTGTTAAAATCAGTAAATGATTCCAAAGTTAATGATACTTCTTCACCAAATGTGTTCGCAGGTAAAATTAATGAAACTCCATTATCATTTGTAACAATGGTTTCTTTATTTATATCTATAATTGTTTCCGCTGTTTTTTTAATCTCATTATTTGTATCTACTGTTTGTGGTTTCTGATTATCTGTGCAGCTTGTTAATACTAATATTACTACTAAAGCTATAAATATAAATCTCCTATTTTTCATATTTTCCTCCTATTTTAACAAAGGACAATTGCATCTAAAACAATAATCATCCTGAATATCATTTAAACTACCGCAGGCATTGCAAAAAATTATGGTGTCGTTTGACTTGTCATATTTTTCATATGAATTTAATCTCCCATGATGGCGGACCTTATCACCAACATTGTAATAGTTGTAAACAGTATCATCATCTTCAAAAATAATTCTGTGGATTTTTCCCTTTTCATCTCTTATTAATACTTTATATTCAATGTAATAGTGAATGTAATAATCATTGTTGGAAGCTTGTTGCTTCCTATCCTTTTTTTCAATTGTCTTTTCAGCTACAATTCCATCCCAGGTTGAATCTTTATTTCTTGTAATTATTTGATACAAAGCTATAAGTATAAAAATACCACCTACTGTAATCCCAATTATAAGGGCTTGCGGATTTTCCATTTCATTGCTTGTTTCTCCATATATAAAAAAACCGATAATTGCTATAATTGCTAACACTATGGAAAAGATTGCCGAGTATCTGTTTGAATTCAAAATATATTTTTGAAATTCAGGGTCATTTATTTTTGTTGAATAACCGTTCACAAAACTTCCTCCTTAATAATATTTACTTAATTATATTAAATTTTTATATAATTGAAATCACCGATATAGGGTGAAACTAATAAATCCCCCTCACCTTTTTTAGGTGAGGGGGATTTATCATTGTTTTATTGTTTGTGTTTATTATTAATCAGCTTTATAAGTTCTTCTTTACTTTGAATATTTAGCTTTGAGTATATGCTCTTTATATGAGTTTTTACAGTATTTTCACTTAAATATAACTCTTCAGCTATCATTTTGTATGTCCGACCCTTCAAAAGAAGTCCTGCTACCTGGTTTTCTCTTTCAGTAAGTGTGGCAACATACAAGTTCTTTTCTTTCTCTTTCTCTTTTTCCTTACCTCTAACTGATATCATATAGGAATGATTAATTAGCAAATTAGAAAGTTGATTATGCAGTAGTGGTAAAATAATCAGTATAATAAAAGCGACAATTAGTGCTAATAAAGATGCATTCAATTTGCTGTTGCTTGTATTGTATATTATATTTCCAATCAATCCACCGACATATATACCCAATACATTTGAAGATAGTCCAAAACCCAGCAACTTAGATGGATTAGTTGTATAATCAAGCATTTCTCCCATTATACTCCACCAGAATAAATCATAAATACCAAACGCACCTAACATTAGGGTATTAATAATTATGTAACTAAACGAAGAGCGATCGAGTACTAAAAACAAAATAAATCCTAAACCCATCATGGCAATTGCAACATAAAGCATGTATGTACGTTTGCTACCGGAAAGATTTCTCATAATAAAAATAGCTGCTATGTAAGGAAAGGCCCAATACCAACTAACAAGATTTTTAAGATGCTTAAAATACGGATTTATAACTTGGTACATAAGTCCGGAATTAATAGTTATTATAATAATAAAAACACAAAGCAAAATCATTGTTTTTGTTACATTTGTATTGATTATCTTTTTCTTGACTCTATTTTCAGCAACTCTCCCTAAAGGTATACATGATACAAAAAACAGACCTGCACCCAATAGAATTATAGATAAAATTAACCCCGCATACACTGAGTAATGAATAGTAACAACATTTATTACAATCATTAGTATATTAGAAAATATTAAACCATCTGCAACCATTTTAGTTCTATTAATGGTATCTGTCATTTCCTTTAAATAATACCCCCACGCAGCTACTGAAGCACCTGATACACACGAAACTACTATTAGTGCAACTTCCCACCACATTGTTGGCTTAAACAAAAAAACAGATGTCCCAAATATACAAATTATAATGGAAAACGAAATTAACATTTTTGCTGACTTAATGTTTTTAATGTAAAAAGAACAACTGATTAATCCAATAAAATGAAAAACTATCGATTTATAAATATAATCAGAAGTAGTTAATCTATATTTTTCCATTAATGCATATAATACCTGCCCCTCAAACGGAAATGCTAACAGCCATGAAAAAAACAAGGAAAAAACAAGTACAGCTAAGTTACGATCACTTAATTTAATAATTAGCTTATTTTTTTCGTTTATCATTTTACACCTGATTCGTTTGTTTTTATTAAAACAAATTATACTTTAAAAATTAAAAAAATACAATTATATAAATATTCTTTTGGCAATAAAAAATCTTCCTGAATATTCAGAAAGATTTTTCAGAATGTACTAATTAATATTAATTAGCAGTCGCGTCCGCCAATTCCGCCTACTTTGTCGCAGCTGCAGAATAACACTACTAATAACAAGAAGAAGAATAATAGACTGCTATCATCTCCAAATCCGCCAACTCCGCCTAATAATCCGTCATCTCCACAGAAACAAAATAGAACTACTAAAAGTAAGAAGAAGAATAGTAAATTATCTCCATTGTCTCCTAATATATTGTTAAACATATAGAACCTCCTAAAATTGATTTTTCTATATATTATTCACTACCCCAATTAAGTGTTACTTTAATCCTCATCATTTAATGATTTTAAGAAAAATATTATTTGATCCATAAACCCGTTCTTATAATCAAGATTAGAGCAATTATAATTGTTATAGCCGATTTTATCAGTTTTTTCAGATGGTTCTTTAAATCTATAATTGTCGAATTTGTATTTCATTAAGTCCACATCTTTTAAAATACCTATTAGATATTGTCTTGTCCGATCATCCATACACTTTTTATCGGATAATTTATTAAAAATATATACTAATTCAATAATATCATAAAATTTTTTATTAATTTTGGGTATGTCCGGTTCACAACCCCGTCTGCCCATATTACCACCCCACAAGTGCTTTTATATATTATATGTTAAAATTATTAATCTGATATTTTTAAAGATTTCTGTCCGAGAACCTTTGATGTTTGCACATGAAGGAAAATACTCATAAATATCTTTGTTTTTTCTAAAGTTTGATATATAATAGTCCTAATAAAAATAATAATGAGGTATTTTATATGAAAATATTCAGCAATATTATTATATTAAGCTTAATAGGTTTATTTTCTTCAACCTATTTATTTAATCTTTCACCCATTGACTACAGAGGAACCATAGAAATAGAAACTCCGGAAGAAATAAATAATTTGAGTTTAAGCACTGAAGAGGACAGTTTATTAAATCCTGAATCAATTACAATAGAACATAAATCAGATAATGAAGTGGTTATAAAAAGCGTTTCTGACAATATCTTCACTACAGACATATATAAAGAAGGAAGCTTAGTTAAAAAAGGTGTTAAAAACCTTGAATTAGTATCACCTTCAGTTAATATGGCAATTACCGTAAACAAGGATAACCCTATAGTTACAGGGCTTGATATAAGCCAAAAGAATATAGGTTTAGAGGATGGTACTTACAAATTTGTATTTAACTCCAATCTAATTTCTGACTCTGATAATTCATCAGTTTCAATAAATGTAACCTATGACACTGAGGGTAAATATTATCCTGCTAAAACACAGGCACCTACAGGAACAAAGGGGCTTACACTTTATTTCAGCAGTGAAAATTCAAATACATTGATACCGGTGACACGTTTTGTAGTAGAAGATAAATCCATAACAAGAATGGCTATTGAACAGCTTCAAAATGGACCGCTAAACAAAGGAATGTCCACTGTTATAAAGGATGTAACAAATATAACATATAACAATGGTAATGTAGTTATAGACATACCAAGCTCTTATAAAGGATATAACGAAGGAACTACCGGCTCAGGGCTTGCCTATGGTGCATTTGTAAAAACAATATTTGACGTGGACAGATATTGGCCGATTCACAGCATTACATTTACGGTTGACAGGAAAAAAGTTGATACTTATTTCCACGAACTTGCTAGTGAAGCAATTAATCAAGTGCCTAACAAAGAAAGAAATTATTTACTTTATATGGCATATAAAATTAACGGCAGATATTACTTGTTTGATCATCAAATGGATATTCAGTCGGCTGGAATTTCAGCTAATGATACTGTCGAAATTCAGGCACAAAAATTATTTGATGCATACAAGGATACTAATCTTTCTTACGGAATCAGTCCGATACCTAAAAATTTGGTTTTAAACGGTGTAACCAAACAAGGTAATATGATAACATTAGATTTTAATGAAAGCTTTATGAATGCTTACAAAGATAGGGAAGATTTAAAGCAAATGATGATTGAATCTTTATCTTATACATTTACAACATTACCTCATACTGACAGCATTAAAATAACAGTAAACGGAGAAGATAAAACAGGAGTGCTTTATCCACCGGAATTTATCAATCCTGAATTAGTAACAGAATAAAAATTAGGGACTGACTCCAGATTTCTTGAAAATCTTTGGTCAGTCCTCTTTTTAACACTCCAACGTATTTTTTCCTACTGATGTATGCCTAAACACCCCTAAAAATGTAACTGCTACAATTATACCTGCTATGGATTGAATTGTATTGCCGGGTATTTCAATTAATGTAGAAACAAAATTTCCAACCATTAACGAACCCACTACATAATAAGCGAAAATCTGCCACATGCTCCCAATGACAGAACCGACAACCCATTTATGTTTTAAATTCGGTAATTTTTCTATTATCATGCCCATTATATAACCCATGACAAATTTTATAATGAATGTTGGCAGTGCATAATAACTGTATCCGCCAATTAGGTCAGCTAAGGATGCACCGATTGCACCGGCTAACGCTCCATTTTTCTTTCCTAACAATATTACAGCAATAAATATAAATCCGTCTCCTAAGTGTGTGTATCCGTTAGTAACAACAGATGGAACCTTTATTATAAAAGTTGCCACGCATACTAAAGCAGCAAACAATGATGTATAAATCATATCCTTAATTGCTTTATCTGACATTCTATCACCTTCCTATAATTTAATAAATTAATCTTTAATTAATTTTATTATATATCAATCTGTACCCCTTAAAAGATACAGTTTGGTATTTTACATAGATGACAGATAGAGAAATAAAAAATAACTCGGCACCCTCACGTCACACGAAATGATCCACTTATTGCTGCTTCCTTCCGGACCTGACACGTTCGCAGGATTTCGTTGCGCGAGACCGAGTTATATGAATGATAACATAAACGTATTTTTATGTCAATGTTAAATATTTGTAATCACTTTAATACTTCAAGAGTTTGTTCTTCTTCAAATTGTTTGGTATAAAGGATATAATAATATCCCTTGCTGTTTATTAAGCTCTTATGTGTACCCTGCTCAATTATCTTTCCATCCTTAACGACTAATATAATGTCAGCTTTCTTTATCGTTGACAGTCTGTGAGCTATAATAAACGAAGTTCTGCCCTTAAGCAAATAATCTATACCTTTTTGAATAGAGCTTTCTGTCTTTGTGTCAATAGAGGATGTTGCTTCATCCAAAACAAAAATTTTCGGATCAGAGAGTATGGCTCTTGCTATGGAAACAAGCTGCTTCTCACCGGTTGAAAGCTTATCCCCGCCTTCTCCAACCTGACTGTCATAACCGTCATTTAACTTTTCTGTTATTTTATCGACCGAAACTATTTCTGCAGCTTTTATTACATCCTCGTCTGTTGCTTCAAGGTTTCCATACTGTATGTTTTCTTTGATTGTACCGGAAAACAAATGGGGATTTTGTAAAACATAGCCGATATTTGAATGTAGCCAAAGCTGTGACCTTTCTTTATAATTTACACCATCTATTAATATTTCACCTTCTGTAGGTTCATAAAATCTGCATGCCAGATTAACCAAGGTGCTCTTTCCCGCACCTGTTTCCCCGACAATGGCTACATTTGTACCCGGCTTAATATGCAAATTGAAGTTTTTCAAAACTTCCTCATCACCGTCAGGATATTTAAATGTTACATTTCTAAATTCTATATCTCCGATAATTGGCTCCCAATTTTCTTTTTTTGGATTTATATTATCACCATATTTCATAACAACCTCTTGACTGTCCTTTATTAAGGGTTCCATCTCAAGAAGTTCTGTTACTCTTTCTATGTTTGCTTGAAGAGAAACAATTTCGGTATAGGTTCTGGCTAAATTTTGTATTGGCTCAAATATGTTTATAGCATAGGATAAAAATGCTGACAATGTTCCTATTTGAATAATTTGGTTCATTGCAAGTTGTCCTCCCCTTGCTAAAACAATAGATGATGTAACAGAGCCGAAGAAAATAATTATAGGAATATAAATTGCATTTAACTTAGCCATTCTGATAGCTGTTGATTCCATTTCCAAGCTTATATGTTTAAATTCATCAAGGTTTTTATGTTCGATAACTAATGTCTTGGAAGTTCTTGCACCGGTAATTCCTTCATTAAAATGACCTGTCATTTTTGAGTTAATTTTTCTTAACCTCCTACCGGCTGTAAGAAGCTTTTTTTGAAAATAAAAAGTGACTACTGCCATAAACGGAATCACTGATATAACAACCATTGCAAGTTTGAAATTTAAATACATCATGGCAATAAATGCACCAACTACATAAGCAAAGGACCAAAACACATCAACTAATCCCCAAGCAATCATGGTACCGATTTTATTTGTATCACTCATTGTTCTTGCCAATATATATCCAACAGGTGTTTGATTGTAATATGAAAGAGATAATTTTTGTAAATGCTCAAATATTTCCTTTCGTAAATCCTTACCTATATACATTTCAATCTTAATAGCAAGACGCGCAAATATGTTTATAGAAATAGTCATTATTACTATTACTGCAATATATACTAAAATAAATTTGCTTAAGCCAACTGTTGTTTTAGGAATTATAAAGGAATCCACTGCATATTTTTGAAATAATGGTATTGATAGGTCCATTACCGCTGTAATAAGCATAAAAACAACCAAAATAACCATCTTAATTTTATATGGCTTAAAAAACTTGCCTAACTTTAACCATGGTTTAATGTCCAGCGACTTATAGGTACTGTCATCTTCATAGTAATTCAATTACATCACCGTCCCGTCTACATCGGCAATACTCATTTGAACATCATAAATATTTTTATAAATACCATCTCTGCCGATTAATTCGTCATGGGTACCAATATCAGCTATACGACCCTTATCCAACACTAAAATTATATCTGCCTGCATAAGCGTTGTAATGCGATGAGATATTAAAATAATAGTTGAACTTTTTTTACCGCTTTTTAGTGCGGCACGTATTTTAGCATCTGTTTCAGAATCAACTGCCGATAATGAATCATCAAAAATCATAATAGGAGCATTTTGTAAAAGCATTCTTGCAATTGCAACTCGCTGCTTCTGTCCACCGGATAATGTTACTCCTCTTTCACCCACTATTGTATCGTATCCCTTTGAGAAATTTTCTATTGCATCATCAACATGTGCAATTGATGATACTTCCCTAATTTGTACAATATCAGCATCTGAATTAACAATGCTTATATTTTCTTTTATGCTTTTTGAAAACAAAAATGGTTCCTGCAGTACCATCCCGATATTTTTTCTTAAGTGGTCTCTTTTAATATTTTTGATATCAACACCACCAACAGTTATGCTGCCACAGTCATCAGGTAAATCATAAAGACGGTTCAATAAATGCATCAATGTGGATTTACCGGAGCCGGTTCCGCCCAAAATGGCAAAGGTGCTACCGGCGCTTATTTTAAAGCTTACATCATTTAATACAGATTCATTACCCTCATACTTAAATGTTACATTTTTAAATTCAATATCCTTGTTCATATCAGGCGTTAATGAATCAGGGCTATCTGTTTCTTCCGGCTCACTTAATATTTCACAAATTCTTTTCAACGAAACTTTTGTTTTGCTTAATTCACCAAGAATTCTGCCAAAGCTTCTGAGAGGCCACGCTATCATGATGGTATAGGACACAAATGCCATAAATTCGCCTAATGTAATCACATTACTAACGGCAAAAACAGAACCCGTTATAACTATGGTCATAACCAATGCGCCTGTTACAAAATCACCTATCCCCCAATAATATCCCAATTGATATCCAAGCTTTACCCATAGATCGGAAAACTTATTGTTTTTTTCTTGGAACTTTTCTATTTCATATTTTTCTCTTCCAAATGCTCTAACTACCCTTACACCTGTTAAATTCTCCTGCGTAACAGTAAAGAGTTCACCCTCCGCTTCATCGGCGATTAAAAATTTCTTTGACAATATACCGTAGAATATCGAAGAATACAAAACTACAACAGGTATAAAAATTAATACTATTAAAGTTAACTTAACATTCATGGAAAACATCAAGATTAGAGAAATTATAACAAGCATAATAGTTCTAAACATTTCAGATAATTGAGTATTTATAAAATTTCGAACAATATCTACATCCGATGTGGACCTTTGTATTATATCTCCGGTTTGATTTTTAATATGCCAACTGTAGGGCAGGTTTTGTATATGTTTAAACAAATTGTTCCTAATATTTTTAATTATACCTTCAGTACCCTTTGCAATTGTATATCTTCCTACAAAATCACTCAAAGAAGTAATGAAGGCCAATAATAAAACAAATAAAGCACATATCCATAAGTTCTGTCTTAAAGCTTCTCTTCCTCCAAGAAGATCAATTGCATTCATAATTGTATTGTTAAATGAAAAAGGAACATTATCTATTACAGAGTCAACGGTAAACCTTATAATTTGTGGCATAGCAAAGCTTGCTGCCACCTTTATAATTGTCGCAACAGCTGATATGGCTATTAAATACAGATATTCCTTAGAATAAGCCGTTATAATTTTTAAATCTGATAAACTTTCTTTTTTCATTTTTTCCTCTTATCATTTATAAACAGATATTTCATTAATATGTAAAAAAATAATATATATGATTACATATACATTTTATTATATAAAAAGGTGAGAGTCAATAAAAATGTAAAAAATGGAATAGACCTTCCAAAAAATGGTGTTAAGAATAAAAAAGCCCCGATGATAATTTATCATCAGAGCTTAATTGCTATTTTAATTATTTAGCTGTATTGAAAGCTTCTTCTACTATTAATTTGAAACCATCGATTCCAAATGTAACAGAAGATACTAAATCTGCTTCTGTGTTGTGTCCAGTTTCGTCAGTTGCAAAACCTTTAACTTCTTCTACTGTTTTTCCAACTATAAATTCAGCGAAAGCAGCAGCTTGTTCATACCATTCTTTGCCGATTTTTGATGCTTTTTTCATACCATATGCATCTCCTAATTCATTCTTTGTTAATACAGGAGCTGTTAAATCAGTAGTGATTTTTCCTGTAGCATCAAAGTTTACGTTAGCTTGAGAAGCATTTATTATGCTGCTTGTAATTTTTCCATCCGCATCAAAAGTAGTAGCTGTATAAGTTGAGTAAGCTTGAGCTACACCATCTTTATCAGTAGCATCTTTAGATTTTTCTATTGTAGTTAAAACACCTAAACCTAATTTATCCTCTGCGTTAGCTCCTAAATCTTGAGCGTTAGCCATAGCTTGTTCAAAAGCATCTTTGTAACCATTGATTTTGATAGTAACTGAAGATACTAAGTCAGCATCAGTTGTAACGCCTTTATCATCTGTTGGTATTGCTTTGATTTCTTCAATAGTTTTTCCTACTACGAAATCAGCAAGTGCATTAGCTTGTTCATACCACTCTTTCTTTAGTGAAGAAGCTTTACCCATTCCATATTCTTCTTTAAGTTCTTGTTTGCTCTTATAAGAAGCTGTTAAATCAGAAGTAACTTTACCTTCAGCATTGAATTTAATAGCTGTTTGTGCTGTATCGATAGCAGCTTTAACAACTTTGCCGTCTTTATCTACAGTAACTGCAACTATAACTGAATCAGATTGAGCTGTTCCTTCTGCGTCTGCAGCAGCGTCTTTTGATTTTCCTACTGATGTGATTACTGCTAATCCAGTTTTCACTGCACCTTCAGCAGTAGCTGGTTCTTCTTGTTTTGGTTCTTCTTGTTTTGGTTCTTCCTTAGCTGGTTCTTGTGGAGCTGGTGCAGGTTGTTCTTTTGCACATCCAACAAAAGCAAATAATGTCATTGATAGAACCAATATTAATGCTAATAATTTTTTCATTTTTTTGTCTTCCTCCATTGGGTATATATATAATTTATTATATAAACAGCTTTATGCTGATTTATAACGTCTTAAAGTTGGATACAATATTAACAAATTGTTTTAATATTGTCAACATTTATTATTTTATTTACATGTTTTAACAGTCAAACCATTCAGCAATGTCGAATGGCGTTCTGATAAAATTCATTTTTTAAAGGATATGCTAAGCTATCCTTTATAACCAATACAGTATGATATATTATTTGCTGCTTCTTTTACTATTTGTATGTATTCTTTAATCTTGTCATCTGTCATCCGAACCGTAGGTCCCGTAATACTTAAACTGTATCTTACATCGCCTTTATAATCAAATATCGGTGCCGCCACACATACTATTCCGCGTATAGTTTCTTCGTAATCAATGGCAAAACCTTGTTCTCTAATTGAAGATAATTTATTTAACAATGTTTGCTTGTCCGAATCGTTCATATCCATAGGTAAATATTTAACAAGCGTGCCCGTACTTAAATAGCTTAATATTACTCTTCCGTCTGCAGTTATATGAGCCGGGATTCTAATTCCGATCTTTGTTGATGTTTTTATTGATTTATTGCATTCTTTTTTTTCAATATAAACTATGTCATAATCATCAAGAATGGCTATATGAACAGTTTCTTCAATTGTTCCGCAAATATTATCAATTATAGGATAAGCAATATTCCTTATATCCATGGAGTTAACAACCTTATCCCCATATTCGATAAACCTAATGCCCAATCTATACTTTTGAGTTGCTTCATCTTGGTTAATAAATCCGTGGTACTTTAAAGTGTTAAGTATTCCATGAACCGTACTTTTATTTAAGTCAACCAAGTTTGCTATCTCAGAAAGCTTTAATTCCCTTTTATTTTCTGAAAAGCATTCAAGTATAGCTATAGATCTGTCAATAGATTGAACCCTGACTAACTTTTTCATTGCTTAACCCTTCCTTGAGATATTATCATATCGTTTTTAAAAAATCAATCATTAATATAATATTTTAATAAAAACTTTTTATGTTTATTTAACCTTTTTTTGCCATAATATGATTATTATGTTGACTGTTAAAAACAATATGCCGTGTATAAAAATACATAAGGTTATTTTTTTAAGCCTATTTAATTTTAGCATTTTGATAATAAATTGTCAAATTGTATTGTTAAACATAAACATTAAATATGTGGACATACTTTGTCTAATGGGTTAAAATAGAAAATAAAATATATGAAAGAAGGGAATAAGTTGATTATTACTAAAGAAGAAGCTTGGAGTTTGTTAAAGGAATATAACAAAGAAGAATTTCATTTAAAGCATGCCGACACCGTAAGCTTTGTAATGGAGTATTTCGCCAAACAGTTAGGTTATGAGGATGAAGCGAATTTTTGGGGATTAGTTGGCCTTTTACATGATTTAGATTTTGAAATGTACCCCGAAGAGCACTGTGTTAAGGTTCAAGAAATACTTAAAGATAAAGATATAGATGAAAGAATGATCAATGCCATAGCAAGCCACGGTTACGGATTAACAAAAGCAACTCAAAAACCTGAACATGAAATGGAAAAGGTATTATTTGCCACAGATGAATTAACCGGTTTAATTGGTGCTGTAGCTTTAATGAGACCTTCAAAAAGTGTTTCTGATTTAGAAGTTAAATCGCTCAAGAAAAAGTTTAAAACCCCGAGCTTTGCTGCTGGATGTTCACGAGAAACAATTCAACAGGGCGCTGAAATGCTTGGATGGGAGTTAGATGATTTATTCCAAAAAACTATTCTTGCAATGAGAGAATACGAAAATGCAGGCAACAATTAAGCAGACAACCCAAATCTTCGATTTGGTGTTGGTTGTTTATTTTGAGTGACAGCGAAGGATCTCCGAATATTGGAACAATTAGATCCTTCGGGCTGCTACCTCAGAATGACACAGGGTCTATGGATACTTTGTCATCAATCTGAAGCAACGGAAACAGTTGTTTTTTTCTTCTTTATATTATTTTTAACTGCCGTAAAACCTAAACAACATATTACAGTTATCGGTATAACAGTAACCGAATATATTAATAACTTTTTTGTTATAGATAAAATTCCGTTCATATCGGTATATCTTATCATTAACGTTAATACCAAAGGATGCATCAAATAAATATAATAAGAGCTTTGCCCGAATAACTTAATAAATCCATAATACCTCTTAAAGATATCTTTCATAATAAGCCCTAATATATAAACAAAAAATATTGATGATAAAGAGAATATGAACCATACATATATATAAATCGTCATATTCAAATAAGAAACAACAGTATATGCCAGGCCTGTTACAATATAACCAACAATAAACCACCATTTATTCTTAGTTAAATAGGAAGTAAATTTATCATACTCCAAGGTTAAATATATTCCAAGCATATAAAAGAAAATATATTTTAAAAATATTCTGTCAGAATTTTCAAATCTTATATATTCGGCGCAAAGCGCGGTAAAAATTGCTGAAACGATTAATATTGGTATTTTTTTATCAGAACTTTTTAATAATTTATAAAAAATCGGACCAAAAATATACATTTGTATAATAATTATTACAAAATATAAATGGTATGACATTTTACCTAATAATACTCTATCCATAAATTGATTAAAGTTAAAATAATAATATCCAAGCTTATAATAAACAGCATAGTAAATTAAACACCAAAATATATATGCAACCAAAACATTGGTTAGACGTTTCTTAATAAATTCAAAATAATTAAATTCTTTATTTCTATAGCTGTAGAAGCTTGTCACACCGCTTAGAAAAATAAAAATAGGAGTTGTAAATTTAAAACTTCTATTTATGATTAATGTTACTATATGAGGGAAACTTCCATGTATGTAACCTTCAACGCCTGTAGCGGTTATATGAACTATCATTACAGCCAAACATGCTATGAATCTCATATAATCTAATTCATAAAGTTTTTCCTTTGTATTCACTATATCGCCCCTTGTCTGATTTTACTTTGAATAGTGTATCATGAGGGTATGATTTTTGCAATTGTAAATATTTCTTATGCAAACGATACATTAGCAATATTTATACTTATGCATTTTATTGCTAATTATCTCATATTTTGTATTGTTTTATTAATTTTTTTGAGGATTTATAAATATATACGCAATTACGTATACGCAATAACGACTTGGTGGTAAAATAGTATCAAGTTTAATTTTCGTAAGTAGGAGCAATTTATGAGTGTTAAGGAAGCAATTTTAAAAAGAATTAATGAAATTTGTAATGAAAGAGGATTGGCGGTCAATAAGCTTGCTAATTTATCAGGTATTACACCATCAACTGTTTACAGTGTATTTGATGTAGACAGAAAAGATATTGGGATTGTCCTTATTAAAAAAATTTGTGATGGTCTTGAAATAACATTGCAGGAATTTTTTACTTCAGAAATTTTTGACAACTTAGAACAAGAACTGATTTAGTGATATCATCCTGAAATCATTAAATTTGTCATCCTGGCAAAGAAAGGGATCTCATAATTAATTCAATAAAAAACAAGGGTGTGAACATCTGTTTACACCCTTATTATTTAAATAGTGCTTTCGCTTTTAATTTTTCGTAGTAAATAAACATATTTCTTTTCTGCAGCTTCAATATTATAAATGGCATAATCCACTAAATCCGGTTCACTTACATTTTCAAATATGTTTTTAGCTTCTTCCCATTCTTTTCTAGCATTTTCTAAGCTAATATATAAATCTTTTTTTTCGTCTATGTTTTTTTGTATTTTAAATAAATCTAATATACCCTTTGTTTCTTTACTTGATATGCTACTCATGGAAAAACCTCCTATCTATAATATTATAGACAGTAGGCTTCCACTTTATTCATGGATATATAAATATTTCCGTATTTGTCTTTTGATAATGACTTTGCCCGTTATTAACGATTTATATATTCGCTTTTCAGCATAGAATATATTTTTTGATCTAAAAATCCTCTTTCAGATTTATAATTCTGTCTTAATATACCGTCGCAATGAAGTCCAAAACTTTCATAAAGCTTAATACCCACAACATTATCAGGATAAACATCAAGCCAAAACCTATTAAACTTTAATTCTTCAAATGTATATTTTAATAGGGCTTGTAAAACTTCCTTGCCATATCCGTTTCCCTTAATTGTTATAGCAATTCTTCTAAGTTCAAATCTTTCAGATTTAAAATCTAAATGACTGAGTGCAAAACCAACCTTTAAATTATCTTCTTTTCTTTTAAATACTAATAAAAGATAATCTTTGTCTATGATTTCTTTCAAATGGTCCTCATATGTTCCCTGCCATATAAATTTTCTATTATCATCTTGTCTTTCCATTTCCATAATGTCTTTAATATCTTCTTCTTTTGCTCTAAATAAGTAAAGATTATTAGTTTCTATCATATTTGCCCCCTATATTAATTTAACAATATTATTATGCATTGACGTTGTCATTCTGAGAATGTGTCCGAAGAATCTCATTTTTATATCAACCATTCTCCAAGAAGCGAACCCATCAAGCTGACTGCAGTTTTTGCAGTTTGATTTTTAATATCTATAATTGGGTTTACCTCTACAAATTCTGCGCTTATAAGTTTGCCTGTCAAAGCAATCATTTCAAGTGCTAAATGACTTTCTCTGTAAGTTAAGCCACCCTGTACTCTCGTTCCGGTTCCCTCCACATACATCGGATCCATACTGTCTAAATCAAAGCTTACGTGTATACCATCAGTATTGGTTCCGGCTATACTGATGGCTTGGTTTATAACTTCAGTCATACCAAGCTTATCTATTTCATGCATTGTAAAAACAGTTATGCCAAGTTCCTTTAATGTCTTTCTTTCTCCCATATCTAAATCTCTGCAGCCAACAAAGACCAAATTTTCAGCTTTTAACTTATTTTCAATACCTCCAATAGAAATTAATCGCTCATGTCCGATGCCTAAGCTTACAGCAACAGGCATACCGTGAATGTTGCCTGTAGGAGATGTTTCTTCGGTATTAATGTCTCCATGAGCATCAAACCATATTACACCGGGATTCTTTTTATTTGTCAAAATTCCTGCAATTGTTCCTATGGCAATACTGTGATCCCCTCCCATAACAAGAGGAAATCTTCCTTCTTTCATAACCCTTGATACCGTATCGCACAATTCAGTGTTAACTCTTACTATTTCATCAAGGTTTTTAAGCTTTATTCCATCAGTTTCAGGACTGAGAGGTTTATTAGCAACTATATCACCCTCGTCCTTTACCTCATATCCGATTTTTGTTAACCTTTCATAAACACCTGCATATCTAATTGCAGCCGGACCTAAGCTTACTCCCCTTGTTCCTGCTCCAAGATCCATAGCTACCCCGATTAATGATAAATTTGGATTGATTAACGGATTCATAATAAATTCTCCTTTACAACAATTACATTATTTTATTATTTATTTTAAAAATAATTATATACATAATCTCCCCCTTTTATTTTTCATTAAAAATTTAAAAGTATAAATAAAAAACTTAGGGCAAAAATAATTAAATAATACAAGGAGGTATTAAAATGAGCAAAGGTAACGGAAGAAAAAGCAATACCGGAAAAGGCAACGGAATGGATAAATTTGATGGTTCGTGCAATGGTATAACAAATGACTCCAACAAAATCGAACCATACTCTTACCCAAATAAACCAAGCGCACTTGATAGTAAGGCCGGTAATTTTAAATACAATAACCCAACAAACAAGGATATAAAAGAATTTAAAGATAAAATCAAATAGTGTATGAACCGGAATATTTATATGAATATCTCCGGTTCTTTTCTTTTTTCAAATTCTACTTCCAATTCATGTTTATGATTTAAATAATTCGTATCATCAAAATATTTAGCTTCTGTTGGACATTTTTTAATACATGCACAGCATTTGATGCATATTCCGTGTAATTTGGATACTTCATTATAATCAATACTACCCATCGGACAAACTTTTGCACAAATCTTACAATTAATGCAGTTTTCATTGGTCTTTGGAATAACCTTTCTTATATCTACAGGATTACCATTTCTATCTTTAGGTTTATAGTAATCCTTATAGGGCATGTCGCCTTTTACTGAAACCGTATTAAAATTTCTTTTTGATATTTTATCGTATATTTTCTTTGAAAAATCATTAACAACTAACATATCTGCATAATCAGGCCTGTTTTTTGCGAGGGTTTTAGAAAACGAATGTTCTCCAATAAAAGCACCCCCTGCTATTACTTTAAAACCGTTAATTTCAAGTAAATCCTTTAATTCTATCAAGGCATCATCATAATTTCTATTACCATAAACAACTATAGCAACAGCCAATGCATTATTGCCCTTAATAGTATTTAAATATTTTAACAATACATTTGGTACTCTGCCTGCAACAACGGGAACACCTAAAATTACTAAATCATCTTTTGTAAATGAATGTTGCATCTTCCTTATTTCAGGTTTCGTAAAATCAATATATTTTATACCGGTGCTTATATATTTCTCATTTATATTTTCTGCAACGGCATTAACGATTTTTTCTGTGGTACCTGTCGGACTAAAGTACATTGCAGTTATGTTTAATAAATTTTTCATTGTAATACTCACCATTTTTCCTTTAATTATTTTACTTCGGTACCTCCCCATTCAACAGCGGTGAAACCATTTCTGTTGAATGGGCTAAGCTTTTGTTCAGTAATTTCAACATATTTGTCTAATGGCTTATATGCCATAAATACTCTTAGTACACTATCAGGTTTAGGTAATATTTCAAGCTTTGCATTATTTTCATATTGAGTTGTTTGAAATGTTATAAGATTATACTTATTCTGTTTCATCAAAGGCAACCAATATACTATAAATTCATTTAGTTCCCTCACAGTTAATCCAAGATATTCAAGCTTTTCCTGTAAAAATTTCACCGTATCCTTCCCTTTTACTACAAACCCTCTTGAAAAATCCCAATTTGCATCACCTTTGCCTTCCCAGTATAAATAGGAGTATTCTCGGCCGTCTGCTTTATTTATAAGTGTACCATCGGGATTTGCAGTAACATTCCATCCATCATTATATTCAGGATATGTACATGTTAATTTACCATTAAAATTAAGTTTAACAGATACGTCAGTTTGAACAGTTGGATATAGATATATGACCGGCTTTGCATAATCACCTAAAAATCGGTATTCAAAATACTGTTTGTTGGGGTTATAAGAACCCAAATAAAAGGAATCAACTAAATAGGCGACATTGTAGCTCATCATTCTATCAGTCAACGGCAGCTTATATGATTTATTATATGGTTCAGTATGGGATAGCCAATCACTGTATAAATTAAATGAACTTTCCTTCATATCATCGCAATAACCTTGTTTAATTTTACCAATAATCTCCCACTTACCAAATACTGATTTATAATCTCCCCAACTGTACTTTATAGATTCAAATCCATCACGCTCATCTATAAATGGTTCTTCTCCAAATACCATGGTTTTGCCTAAATAACGATAATTCCCACCATCGTCTATTCCAAATATTTCTTGAAATTTTAGTTCATTACCATTTAGTGTGAATAAATAATCCGTATCGGATGTTTTGTTTGTATCTCTGTTCTTATAAGACATATTAAACCATGCCTTACTGCCATTATCTAAAGTTTTCAAACCTAAAATATTACCTAATTCATAAATTACTGTGTGATAATTATAAAGTGTATCTATATATATTAGTTTCTCATTTTCGATTCGGTAAACATCTACATCTGCAACTTCATTTTCTTCATTTCCAAAATCTATATTTATGTTAGTTGAAAATTTGCTCACAAGAACCTCAGGGGTTTTATCAAAATCTAAATCCAGCAAGGTAATGCCTAAAGTTAAATCTGTATTTATAATGTCCATATTTGACATAAGGGTATTATAAACATTTACCATTTCAGGATCTTTGCTTTCTGTTTTATCAAATAGAAATGTTCTTGTTAATACTTTTTCCGTATCCTTAGTGAGCAATTTATAATTTTTTACGGAAGCTGTGGAATTATAGCCGCTATTTATTCCATAAATGCAATTAATATTTTTAAAAGTGATCTGCGCATATACATAGGCAGAATCTAAAGTCCCTAAAGTTTCTTTTAAATTTTCATTGACACCTGAAACCGTAAAGTTTAGTGTGTCTGATTTTATTTTAAGATCATTTATAGTAAATTCACCTAATGAAGAATCAGAATGATAAACAGGTAAGCCGTGCATATATGCGGGGTCAACAATAAAATCAAATGTATAATTTGCATTCCAATGTACAAAGCCGTTTAAAGTTATGTTCTCTACAGAATAACCGTAAATTATATCCTTTATCTTAAAAGCCGAATCATCATACTCATCAAAAATTAAGGTTGTGTCTGACTTTGTTAAATCATAGGGACTTTCAAAATTATCAAAATATTTATATCCCATTTCAGATATATTGTCTTTTATTAAGTTTTTATCATATCCATCGTCAAAGCCGTCACAATATAAGGCGTTGCTTGAACAGCGAACGGTTTTATAATTATTATCAGGAAGAATCGCTTCTCTATCTGATATTATTCCTATTGAAGATAAATTATCATCAATTAAGATTCTATCTCCATCTTTTTCGGTTATTTGGATTGTTTTTAATTGGTCAGATGTAAAATCCTTCAGAGAGGTTATTATATTAGTTTTTTCTTCTGATACTTCCTCTTTTTCATCTGTAATTTCTTCATTTATAACTTCATTATCTATTGGTTTATTTACACAACCATTTATAAATAATAATAATAATAATATAAGTGTGAAAATTATTTTTCTCATTTCGAACACCTCAATTTTTTTGTTATAATATCCCATAAAGAACCGGAAGAATAAACGGGACCGCAAAAGTAAGAATTACTCCGGTAATCAATGCTACTAATCCTAACTCAGCTCCTACAAATTTAGTTACCGGAACAAGCATAGTATCCATATTCCCTGCGGCTCCTCCTGCAATAGGACTACCATTGCTGACTTTAACTAAAAATGGTAAAAACAGTACGGTGAAGAATTCTCTCATTACATTTACCATAAAACCATATGTACCCGCTTCAATCCCATATACCTGTGCCATATATGCACCGGTGATACTGTAATAAGACATACCACTTGCTGAAATCACGGAAATATTAACAGGTATATCTAACACTAATCCTGATAATAATCCACCAATTAAACTACCGATAAATATAGCTAATGGAATAAGTACAACTTTTAATCCCATTAGCTTAATATATTTAAATACTTTACGATTTACACCAAGGTTAATACCTACCCCCACATATAAAAAAATAAGGGAATATATCAAAAAATAATCTAATAAATAAGCTATATTATTAGATAAGATAAAACGACCGACTAAAATGCCTGCAATAATGCTAACCGGCATAATCCAAATTAAAACTGATGATTTTTTCTGTTCTTCTTTTTCAATATTAATTTCAATATTTATATCAAGATTCTCCAAATATAATTTTTCTTTTAATTTACCAAGTGGCAAAATGGTTTTCTCTATTAACAGAACAAACAACACACTAAAGCTCATTGCACTTAAAGAAATAGCAATGCAGTTTAGTCCGATAGTTTTTAAATTTAGTATTACTGCATCATTTATTCCAATACTCATACCTATTGTTAGCATTAAAATTATCAAAGCAATATTAATTACTAAGTCAACTGTTTTTAAAATATAATTAGATAATCGTCTTATTCCAAACAAAAATCCTACACCTAAACATAAAAAAGGCATCCAGGTCAAGTGTTTCACCCCATTATTATCAAATTAACTCTTACAATTGCTATTATACCACAAACAGAATAATGGAACAATATGTAAAAGGGGTTTAAAAAAGCTTGTTGTAATTAATTACAACAAGCTTTAACCTTTTTTATATCATCAAAAAATATCTGATAATTTTATTTCTTCCCGTTTTTTTACTCTTTTGTATCTAATCCAACCTTGCTTTGATATATATTTAACAAATTCAATAAGTCGCCTTAGATCATCTTTAAATTCATTATCAGTTTTATGGCTTTGAATTCTCCCAATTTCATATATAGATCTTTCACCATCAATCAGAAGCCATGCAGAGGTACACATATCATCAAACAGCATATCTTTTTTTGGTTCTTTTTTAACTAAAAGCCCAACAAGCTTTGTTATAGGATTATTAACCTTAAAATTTAATAACACCTTTCCTTCAATCATCTGCCAATCGTAATGTACTATTTCCGGTACATACAGAACAAAATTATATTCATCTTTGCCTTGCATGTTTTCTATATCTTTGTAACTATATTTATTCAATTTGTTTACCATCAGCCATTCCTTCTAACTTTGCAAGAATAGTTATACAACCAAGCAGCAAGTGCTGCAAATATACCCAAGCTTATTAAATTTCTTAATGCGTCATTTGGTATAATGTTTGCTAATATATCAATACTTACATTAAGAGCTGCAAATATACCTATTATTATACCTGTTATGGCATCTCCTGCAACAAGCCCCGAGGCAATTAACGTACCTCTTTCAACAGCATTATCCCTGTCTACTTCACTTCGTTTAAATCTCATCTCAACAAATTTTCGTATAAGCCCACCGAAGAATATTGCACTGTTTAACGTAATAGGAAGATATATTCCTAAAGCAACCGCCAATATGGGAAGCCCCGCCAGAGCGCAGAACAGTGCAATTACCATTCCTATAATAACAAGTGTCCACGGAAGCTTACCTGTCATTATACCCTCTACAATCAACTTCATAAGTGTTGCCTGTGGAGCTGTAACTTGTTCTGAACCTATACCGTAAGCACTGTGCAAAAGAAGCACAGTAGCTCCTGCCATAAATGAAGCAATAGCCAATGATATAAACATACCATGCTGTATTTTTCTTGGACTTCCACCAACAATATATGTGGCCTTTAAGGATTGAGCTACTCCTCCTCCCACTGCTATGGCAACACATACTATACCCGCAGACAAAAGTACTACTTTCATTCCTTCTGTTCCGGCAGCTCCCATTGCCTTATACACAGATGTTATAACAAGAAGCGTTGCAATAGTCATACCTGATACAGGATTGTTGCTTGCCCCGATTACCCCAACCATTCTGGCTGATACAACCGCAAAGAAAAATGAGAATAGTACAACAAGGATCGCGCCCACCGGACCTGCATTAATTGAAGGAATAAACCAGGTAAGCAAAAATCCAAATATAGCTGCAGCTAAAACCCAAATAACCGGTGCTTCTTCATTTATCCTGTCATTAGCTTTGCCACCCTTACCAAAACCGCCCATTGCCTCCCTAAATGATGATATAATGGTAGGTAGTGATTTAGCTAAAGATATGAATCCTCCCATGGCTACAGCCCCGGCTCCGATATATTTAATATAGTTAGACCATATTTGTGTTGCTGACATTTCAGAAATTAGCTTTGTAGACGGAAAAATAGGTTCAGGCGCAAAAGTACCAAAAAACTTAATTAATGGAATAAATCCAAGCCATGCTACAACGGAACCTGCAAACATCAGTATAGACGTACCCGTTCCTACTATAAATCCAACGCCTAACAATGATGCTAATGTATCTATGCCTATCATGGTTCCTTGATAAGCAACGATTGTGTAAGTTGCAGTTTCACTCCAAAGACCTAAGCCACCGGAAAGTACTTTATAACCAAGTCCTACACCAAGACCTTTTAAAACAGATTTAAATCCTGAACCGCCTTGATTCGAATTTACCAAAACCTCGGCTTGCGCCATTGATTCAGGATATATCAAATTTCCATGTTCCTGCACTATAAGATATTTTCGAACCGGAGTTATAAAATAAACTCCCATAATTCCACCTATTACAGTAACTAAAGCAACTGTAATTAGTGAAAGATTAAAACCAATCAGTATAATAGCAGGCAATACAAATATAATCCCACCGGCAATGGATTCTCCCACGGCTGCTAAAGATGCCACATAATTTGCTTCTAATATACTGTTTCTTCTAAATATTGATTTTAACAATCCCGTAGCAAGAATTGCACCAGGAATTCCTGCTGAAATCGTAAGCCCAACCTTAAGTCCCAGATATGTATTCGCTGCGGCAAATACAACTGCAAATATTATACCCATTATTATTGAATACCCTGTTGCCTCGGGCATAACTTCTGTTGTGGGTATAAAGGGAATATAATCCTCACCCTTTACCCCCCCGTATGCTTGCTTAGATAATCTTTTTGATTCATTAGCCATGTAAAAACCTCCTATGTCTATTGTCTATTTCAAATCTTCAAGTAATTTAATGAGGAAATTCCAAACCCTTTCTACAGAAGCAATACTTAAATGTTCCTTTTCAGTATGTACATCATATAAATTCGGACCGAAGCTTAACATATCTGTATTGGGCAAAATTTCTTTCAATAGGCCGCATTCAAGCCCTGCATGAATGGCGCTTACTATTGCCTTTTTACCAGATAATTCTTCATATACCTTAACTGCCTTTTCACGAATTTTTGAATTTTGATCATACTGCCATGCAGGATAAGAACCCTTTTCTTCTGACTTTGCATTAGTTCTTCTTGCAATAACTTTAAGTACATTTAAAATTTCTTTTAAAGAACTGTCAGAAGCAGAACGCACGGATGTTGTTATTTCTATACTGTTATTTTTCTCCTCTATAATAGCATTGTTTAAGCTGGTCTGAACTAAGCCCTCAATGTCTTTTGATATATATTGAACTCCATCAGGCACCATCATTATAAAATCTAATAAATCATCATTTGATTTTTTACTGTAAACATCCTTTATCTTTATTTCCTCTACTTCTATTTCCAGACCGTTATCCTCAACACGATACTCTTCTTTTAGTTTTACTGATAACTCATTTATAATTTTTTTCGTCTCGTCTAAATCTTCTACATAAACAACTGCCATTGCCTCACTTGGTATGGCATTGTGTTTTGTACCACCTTGAATTTCTGATAAACGTATATTGACCTTATCATTACAATCAGCTAATATCCTGCCAATCAGCTTTATGGCATTTGCCCTTTGCTTAACTATTTCCATGCCGGAATGACCGCCCTTTAGCCCTGAAACTTTTATTTCAAGTCCGTGACCGCTTTTATCTTGTTTTTCAATATTGAATGTTGTTACCACATTAGCCCCGCCTGCACAGCTAACTAAAAATACTCCCTCTTCTTCAGAGTCTATATTTAACAAAGTTTTACCGAATAGATGCTCATTTGATAGAGCATGAACACCATCCATTCCAGTTTCTTCGCTGGTTGTTACCAACAATTCAAGTGCCGGATGTTTTAAATTATCAGAATCCAATATGGCAAGACCATACGCAACAGCTATACCATTATCTCCACCTAAAGTGGTATTATTAGCTCTCATTGTATCCCCTTCGACAACCAATTTGATAGGATCCTTTGAAAAGTCATGATTGCTACCTTTCCCTTTTATACAAACCATATCCATATGACCTTGGATAATTACAGCATCAGCATTTTCATATCCTGCTGTTGCCGGTTTTTTTATAATTACATTAAGTGCATCATCTTGATATACTTCTAAGTTTCTTTCCTTAGCAAAGCTTACCAGAAAATCACTTGCCCTTTTTTCATCACCGGAGCATCTTGGTATTTGATTAAGTTCATGAAACCAATGAAATACCTTTTCAGGTTTTATATTTTTTAAATCCATAATTTTCACCTCAATATTTTTGCATAATTTCTTTGTAGAATAATATTAATTATTCCCTTTAACTATCATTCTATCCAAATGAACATACTTGAAAGAAAAATAAGTATACAAAAAATTAATTTTTACAAAATTTATCTTTAGTTTGTAACTGTTACTTTAACAATTTGTTAAACTGTATCTTTTAAAGGGTACAGTTTAACATATAATTTAAATAAAGAATATGATTATTATAATTACGGAGGTGATTATTATGTTATCAAAAAGCAAAAAGTTTTCCGTATATCAAATGGCTGTAATCGGGCTAATGTCAGCAATGGTATTTGTAGCTACTAATTTCAGAATCGAAATACCTACACCTTTGGGTAAAACAATGCTTCATTTAGGAAATGTAATGTGCTTATTATCAGGGTTATTATTTGGAGGTCCTATAGGCGGATTAGCTGCCGGTTTTGGATCTGCTGTCTTTGATTTATTTGATCCCTCATTCGCACCTGAGTTTTGGATTACATTTATTATGAAATTTACTATGGGATTTATCGCAGGAAAAATTTCGCATATGAAAAATTATGAAGGAGAAAATAAAAAGGTTAACATTGTTGCAGCGATTGCAGGTTCTGCAATATATATAACTTTATATATTTTGAAAACCATTATATTACAGTACATTATACTTGAAAGCACTTGGGAGGCAGTAGCAGCTGTTGCAACCACCAAGCTAATTGTTTCGTCAATTAACGGTATCGTAGCAGTCATAGTATCACTTGCACTCTTAATAGGTATACGACCTGCATTGAAAGCAGCCGGAGTTTATGAAAAAATAAAAACTAATAAATGAATATCTATAGAATAAAAATGCTATCAATTATCCTTTATTTATTGACAGCATTTTTATTTATATAAATTTCTATTCAATACAATGATACATTGTCCTCTCACAATTTCGTTTTTTATAAAATGTTTACTATTAAACAATGACTACTATTGGAATGGTGTGAAATCAATTAGAGTGTAATCCAATATCTTTGGAACACATCGTCATTATCAAAATCTTCAGAGTCTAAAATACCACCGTTATTAAGTATTGTTTTAGCTGAGCCGATATTACTTTTAGAACAGGTTATCAATATCTTAGATAATCCAATTTTTTCACATTCTTTTAAAGCTAAAGATAACATCAAAGAAGCATAACCATTTTTTCTTTCACTTGGTCTTATTCCATAACCAATGTGTCCACCTCGAAAAGATAAATACTCATTTAATCTATGTCTTACATCTATAGCTCCAATTAATATATTATTATTAACTAACCAAAAGGTTGAACTTTCTACAAAACCATCAGGCAATCCAATACCATTACTCCAACCATTCAATTTTTCTACCATTAAATCGAAGTTAGAATTATCTAAATTTAATGTCCATGGAATTAATTCTTCCCCGGATTTTTTCCATTCGTCAAGCATATCAAGATATTCAGCTTTAAAATCGCTACAAGGTTTTATTAATTTGATGGTTTTCTCCATATTATCTCTCCTTAGATTATATTTTCAAATACCTTGCCTATGCTGTCATTAATTATTAGATTAGCTTTTCTATCCATCGGGGTAGATGATTTATTAATAAGCACAAGCTTCTTTCCTTTGTAATAATTAATCAGACCGGCAGCAGGATATACACTTAGCGAGGTTCCACCGACTATTAATACATCCGCGTTTTCTATGAATTTAACTGATTTTTCGAGAACCTCCTGATCCAAGCTTTCTTCATATAAAACAACATCAGGTTTAATTATTCCGCCGCAGATACACTTTGGAACACCATTGCTTTCAACTATTGTATTAATATCGTAAAACCTGCCACATTTCACACAATAATTTCGATGAACAGAACCATGTAACTCCAGGACATTTTTACTGCCCGCAGCTTGATGAAGTCCATCAATGTTTTGGGTTATTACTGCTTTTAATTTACCTTCATTTTCAAGTTCAGCAAGTTTGATATGGGCTGAATTTGGTTTAGCATCTAAAAATATCATTTTATTTTTATAAAAATCATAAAACTCTTCTGTATGGCTTGAAAAAAAACTTCGGGAAATCATTATTTCAGGAGGATATTTATATTTTAAATTATACAATCCATCAACACTTCTAAAATCCGGAATTCCGCTTTCTGTTGAAACTCCTGCACCGCCAAAAAAAACTATATTATCGCTACCTTTGATTATTTCATGCAATTTAACATTCACTCTCCCATTTGTATTTATAGCACTTACCTAAGTATGAAAGGTCTGGTTTTTTGTGCTGTATTATATATTTATATCATTTAAACATCTTCTTACATATATTGATTCATTATACCATAAAGGCAATTGTGGAACAATATGGAGTGGCTATAACTGCAATTGATACAAATAACCGCATAATATTAATTATTTAAGAGATATTTTAAAAAATATATTTTATTAAAACTTTTAAAACTGTATAATCGTCTAAAAGATGTAACACAATTAAGATGTACATCAATATTAAGACAGGTGAAATTCGTGCGAATAAGTTCAAAATTAGAAAAACAGTTAGAAGAATATGTTGTTGAAAACAAAGAAAAACATTACAGGATAGCATATAGTTATGTAAAAAATGCTGATGATGCTTTAGATATTATTCAAGAATCCATATTTAAAGCTTTAGTGTCTTTAAATACCTTAAAAAATCCTGAATTTATGAAAACTTGGTTTTATAGGATATTGATAAATTGCTCATTGGATTTTATTAAAAAGCAAAAAAAAATAATAACTTTAGATAATGAAGTTTTATATTCTTATATCAATGAATTCAATGATACATATGCAGATATAGATTTGCACAGGGCATTGGATGAACTGCCTGACAATTATCGCAGTATTGTGATATTAAGATTTTTTGAGGACTTGAAAATAGAAGAAGTCGCTGAAATTCTTAATGAAAATATTAATACTGTCAAAACCAGGTTATATAAATCGCTTAATAAATTACGAGTTAAAATGAATGATTGATTTAGGAGGATTAGCGATGGATGATAAAAAAATAAATCAACTAAAAAAAGAATACATGAGTATACCTATCCCTGCAGAGTTAGAATTTAAAGTTAAAGAATCATTAGAGGAAGGTAAAAGAGCCATGAATAAAAAAATATATATCAGAAAAATATTGACAACTGCAGCTTCAATCACCGTTATTGCTACAGCTTTTACAGTAGGAATAAATACAAATGAAGCTTTGGCAGGAACGTTATCAGATATACCCGTTTTAGGTAGTATAGTAAAAGTATTGACTTTTAAAGAATACAAATTTAATGATAAAACTTATGATGTCAATATAGAAACGCCTGCATTAGAGGGATTGGAAAATAAAAGTTTGCAAAACAGCTTAAATGAAAAATATTTAACAGAAAATAAAGAATTATATGAACAATTTATGAATGATATGAAAAGCTTAGAGGAAAATGGCGGAGGCCATATGGGAGTAGCAAGCGGATATGTCGTGAAAACCGACACAGACAAAATATTGTCTGTAGGACGCTATATTGTAAATATTGTCGGTTCTTCATCAACTACATTCAGATATGATACAATCGACAAGAAAAATGAAGTATTAATTACTCTTCCAAGCCTGTTTAAAGATGAAAGCTATATTGATATAATCAGCAACAATATAAAGGAACAGATGGTAGAACAGCATAAAGCTGATGAAAACAAATTTTATTGGGTTGAAGGTATAGAAAATGAATTGACAGAATTATTTGAAAAAATTTCAAAGGACCAAACTTTTTATATATCATCAAACGGTAAATTGATAATTTCTTTCGATAAATATGAAGTTGCTCCGGGTTATATGGGAGTAGTAGAATTTGAAATACCTACAGAGATATTGAAAGATATTTTAGTAAGCAATGAATATATTAATTAAATTTATACATTAAACAAAGATTTGTCTTGAACGTAATAATTTAGCAGCAATATGTTGTATTAACGTCAGCTACTGCTGCTAAATTGTCTGTGTTATGTGTAGCACTGATTTCATTAACCTTTATATTATTGAATGCAAAGGTTACAACTGCTCCTAAAGCTTCAGTTCCATAACCTTTATTCCACCAATTATGTCCTATTGAATATCCAACCTCGCATTTTAATTTATCTGTATTGAAATTGTTCCAATATTCATATGGATGATTTTCTCCTTTTTATGTCTAAGTTCCATTTTCTTTGTTATCAACGGTGATGATATATAAAGTGCTTACTTTTAACTTTTCCTGTGCCTTTTACTTCGCATTTTAAATTCTGACGCCATAGAAAATATACTCATTTTAGTTAGTTTATCACTTTTTCAAAAAGTAAACTGTCTGTCCACTTGTCACCTTGAAAAATATATTGATTATACCTTCCAACAAATTGAAAACCATTTTTTATTAATACAATCTGTGAGCCAATATTCTGCGGTGATGTTCCTGCCTCAATTCTATGGAGCTTATGACTTATCTCCGCCTCTCTTAATATAAGTTTTACAGCAGAGGTAGCATAACCATTTCCTTGGTGCACTTCGCCAATTCTGTATCCTAATTCCGCCTTTTTAAACGGTTCTTGCATAATATCAGTAAGATTTACCCTTCCAACAATATTATCATATTTATCAATCACTAAATACATATAAATAAGTCCTTTGTCTTGCTCACAAACTAATTCCTTTACAATTTGTGAAAATAAATCATACTGATAATATGCAGCAGCTCTTGATAACCCAATACTTTTAAAATACTCTTTATTTTCTTTTTCAAACACAAATAATTTATCTGTATCGATTTGTGTTAAAAGTTTTATTTTAATAGATTCCACATCTCTACTCTCCTTCATTTAATATCCAATATTAACATAATGATTTCCTTTTTCAAACAAATTGTTTTAGAGGTTTAGATATGTATCCAATATCTCTCGAGAGTTACATCGTCTGGCTCACAATAAACCATACTTTCATATACTCCACCATTAGCCAAAATGGTATGTTTACTGCCTTTATTTCCTTGAATACATGTTACCAAAACATCCTTGAGACCATATGATTTGCAAATGTTAAGGCAATCAGAGAGCATCCTCTTAGCATAGCCATTTCTTCTTTCGTCCGGGCGAACCGAATATCCAATATGACCACCGTATTTTTCAAGAAATTCATTGAAATAATGGCGAAATTGAATCATTCCAACTATTTTATTATCCGCTTCTCTGACATATATAAATTGTTCACATGTAACCCAGTTTTCAGGTACAGTTTCTATATTTTCACATTTCTGATTAAATTCCAACCATTCTTTAATATTATCCATACGATATAATGGACCTGTTCCATCCATAGAACTGTTAGCATCTAACATTTCTTTACGAAATGCTTGAATATCAACTTCAAAAGAAAAATCCGGCTTAAGTAAAACGCACTTATCCATATCTTTATAACTCCATTTTGAGTTGTTTAAAAAAATCATCCATGAATTTGATTCTTTCTTTTCCAATTTCTTTTGCCTTATTAGTATATAATTTGTCAGGTATCTTTTTTAACTTCACTTCATATTCAATTAACGCCGAATGCTTAGACCAATTTCTAATTCTACCGTTTTCTGAAGTATTAGAGTTTATATAATCATCTATTGAATTATTTAATGCTAACCTTTGTCCACATTGGCCGGATAACATAAAAGTCCTTGCAACACCTACAGCCCCTATTGCATCAAGTTTATCCGCATCAAAAAGTATTTTTGCTTCGATTGTCTTTGGTTCATTACCTGTTCTAAATCTATGAGTTACAATACAATGAGCAATTTTTTCTATCTTATCATCGTCATAGTCGATATTTTTCAATATTTCTTTTGCCATATAGCTGCCCAAGACTGCATGATCAACAGTTCCTGTATTATCATTATTTTCTTCAACTCTTGCTATATCGTGAAGCAAAGCTGCCGATATAAGTATTTCCATATCAACATCTTTTTCAGATTCAGCTATTTCTAAACACAATTTATATACCCTCATAACATGATCTAAATTATGCGCAGAACATGTTAATTTTTCCTGAACTATCGCTAAGATTTTCTTATATTTATTTTCCGTGTTCAAAATTTCCTCCGTAATAATTGACTGATTTTACACCGTGCTCAGTTTTTCTATCGCCTGATTTTTATTAGCTAAAAAGAATATATCCTTTCCATTATTGCACTCATATATAAAGTCTCTTAAGCTCTTACTATTATAAACTGAGAAATCCCCGATTATTGCTATTTTCATTTGATAATTTATATATTTTTGTAATATATCCCCGGTTAATTTAGTGCTTAAGTTGAAAAAATCTTCAGATATCGTAGATTTGTTAAGTATCATGCGATCACAATCAGTTTCATATCTTACAGTTACCATTAGATCTAATGCGGACTCAACATCTTTAATCAATATTTCATCACTTTTAACATTAGCAATTTCTACATTATTTATTTTTATAACATTAATATCCATAAACTATGAATTTTTTTGAAGCATTATTACTTTAACCTGCCTGCTGTCATTTGTTGAGCCACCAACAAATTCATGCAATAAAAGTTTTCTATTTGCAATAATGAATTTACATCACCTTGAAAAAAGGTCTCATACTTAAATTTTTCATTTTCATAAATATAATCTGAGAATAGATTGTCCTGACAATTCAACAAATGATTACCTCTTGCTTCCTTCAGAAATTTATAAATTTCCTCTGATGATACTATTGCATCCCGATTTACATATCCTACATAATCACATGACCAGGCAGGGATATTGTTTTCCTTTTCATATACATATTCTACACCGCTATAAGGGTTAAAGCCTCTATAAGAATCCGTAAATATCAAATCATCTATTTCTATTTTAAAATCCCACTCATACAATTCAGATTTAACATATGGGTTATATTCGGAACTCTTTTTTACATAGCATTCATATCTACCCTTTATTAACGCTTTTACTAATTTTACTTTTGAGATCATAAAATTTTCCTTTTTAAAATATGTCTTTATATATTTAATATTATTTATTGTATCACAAAATTAACAATGGTACAATGTGGAATATTATGATGATTGAAATTCAACGATTGATTGAATCTAATCAAGCGGGTATTAGAAAATTAACGGGAACAGTTCTAATAAAGGAACTATTAGATAGTCCTATTTTATATCTAAGCAAATTTATTATTAGAAATAAATCCGTTTATTATAAATTGCTTCAAGAAGTAACAGTTAAAGGAAATTGGGAAGAGAAAGGATTTATTTAAATAAAAGTTTATTCAAAATAGTTAAAGAAGCAGGTAGTGAAAGGCAAATAGAAAACATGGGTAATGATTACCTACGTTAAATAAATATGGGTAAATTTTAAGTAAATTTACCCATATCCTATTTAGTATTCCTATTGAAACTTTATTGCTTGAAAATATCCATTTGAAAATTATGAATTAATTACACTTAATTTCATCTACAAAAAACTTATTCACTTTTTCTATTAATTTGGGCTGAATTTCTGGATAGGTCCAGTTTTGAGGAAGACTATCAAAAAGTTCAATCTTTTCCATTTCAAAATCCGGCAATTCTTCAAACTTAAAAATATCAGCATAGTATAACATCCCGAACGTCTCTACTTTATTTTCTATCGCCCCATCATTATCACAAACTGAATATACACATATCTTTTTTAGCGAGTAATCAATTGCACCAGTTTCTTCATAAAGTTCTCTTTTAGCAGTTGTTAAAATTGCTTCTCCATCCTCTTTATGGCCGCCAGGGCATTCATAAGTATTTCTCTTCTTATGTTTACATAACACCCATTGCCCTTGGCTTTTAGAAACAATCACAGCAAACTTCAACAAATCATCCTCAATGCTATCATAAAATTTTACTATTAACATAATGATTTCCTTTTTCAAACAAATTGTTTTAGAGGTTTAGATATGTATCCAGTATCTCTCGAGAGTTACATCATCCGGGTGAATCGACTATCCACTTAAGTCAATTAAATAAAAGTTATATTGTTAAGAATTAGTTGTCGGTTTTAAGTATTTCATATATACAAGATTATTAACACCGCTTTGTTTACTATGTTTCTGTTTAATGCGTAAAAATTCCCAATATCCAAGTTTCTCATATAACTTTACAGCATTAGTATTCGTGTCAGCAACCTCTAAAGCATATACATCATAAGTAGTAGAATTGAATATATACTTCATAATTTCCGATGCTACACCTTGGCCCCTATATTTAGATGAAGTAGCAACAAATTCAACCAAACCCATACTATTTGTAATTTCAAATGGATATACCTTTTCTTCAAATTCTTTTTTTAATATAAAAAATGTGAGTGTTCCCATAAAGAATCCTAAATGCTTTTGTAATTCTTGTCTTTTGAGATGAACAGATGGTACTTTGCCATCGGTACATGCTGTAATTCCGGCTATTTCACCATCAATAACAGCAATATAAAAAGTTTCAAGATTAAACATGTGACTAAATGCTTTAGTTAGTTTATCTTTATCCTTTGAAAAAAATTTTAGCCATTGATAAAAACCATCAACAAATATTTTACTAATTTTTATTTTTGCTTCATTGCCAAATTCACTGGCCAGAATAATTCTCAATATTAAACTCCTCCTCAATAAGCATGTTTAGTTTATTATTTATTATGTAATATATCAACTATGAAAAATGTAAAATTCTACTTATACGACTTAATATATATATATTGAAATTTACTTCTTCAGTTTTGTAAATGAGCATGCCAAAGCAATAATCAATCCTATTGCAAATAGCCAAGCGACTACTATTGGAACTGGTTTATTAGCTATAACTAAAATTGCCATAATAATTCCTGCTATGATTTCTATTAAAAGACCAATTTTAGCACCTTTACTAATTCTATCCACTCTCCTTTATTATTTTATACCGTACTTAACTTTTCAATTGCTTGTATATCATCCTGCAAAAAGAATATATCTTTTCCATTATTACATTCATATATAAAATCTTTTAAACTCTTACTGTTATAAATAGAAAAATCACCTACAATAGCTATTTTCATTTTATAATTTATATATTTTTGCAATATGTCACCGGCTAATTTAGTACTTAAGTTAAAAAAATCTTCAGATATAGCAGATTTATTAAGTATCATGCGATCACAATCAGTTTCATATCTTACTGTTGCCATTAAATCTAAAGCTGATTGAACATCTTTTATAAATATTTCGTTACTTTTAATATTAGCAATTTCTACATTATTTATTTTTACAACATTTATCTCCATAAGCTACTCCATATATTTATTAAAACCCACTTTAATCAAACTGTAATTCATCCTCTTTTATTTATTTCATCTGTTATTAATGATTTTGATATGCACATTGCTGTTATTATGTTCTTAAAACGATTGTAATGAGAGGTGCCCTCAACAAATTTAAGCTGTCCTTTTTCACATTTGCTTATAACAGAAGACACGGGTCGTAGTGATTCTATCAACTCTTCTTTTGTATATTTTTCAATATCACTATCATTTTCAATTAATAATTTTGATATATTCATTGCTTTTATCCTGTTCTTGAGGAGTGTGTGCTGAGAGGTACCTTCCATAAATTTTAACTGCATTTTTTCACATTTATTGATAGTTGAAATTACAATTTGTAAAGCTCCCATCAATTCTTCACTCGTATATTTGCTTATAGCGTGTCACCTCAAATTCCGTTATTATGTTAATCCACCTGCGAAAGTCAACAGGATCCTTTTTTCTTCACAATATGGTTTGTTCCTCGTAATAATATATTTTTAGAATTAATATAGTTCTTTATTAATCATTTCAGTTATTTCTTTTGATTCCATATCTAATAGATTTTCTAATTTTATAACAACATCACCTGTACCTAAATTTCTAATAATATCCTTAAATTCATCTAAAGAATAGTTGTTATAGATGTATGACCATAAATACAATCCATATCGTTGAGCCGCCCTTTTTTCTCCTTCTGCTCTGTTCCATGCTTTCTCAACTTTTAAAATGCTATTTACTTTATCCAAATTTAATGTGTTTTTATAATTATTTAAATATTGTTTTAATTCCGGTGCTATATCTTCATAAAAGCTCCATTGATCTACTCTGCCAATATAATTATATTTAGTATATAATGAAGCAATTAATTTTGAATTTGCTTCATTTAACCACATAGTATTTGTTGCTCCACCATTTGCTTCACTAAAAAAGTTATGATTAGTTTCATGAACAAATTCAGCTAAATTATTTCCTCCGTTATCATTGTTAGGTTCTAACCAAACAAATGTTACTTTTTCTCTTGCTCTTATATCTCCTTCTTTCAAAGTGAGAGCATCTTCTTCATGTATTAAATGAACTTCTACCTTGGCCTGCAACCCATAAATATCTGCAAGCATCATGTACACCTTATCCATATGAGGAGATAAAAATTCTGCGACTCTTTTACCATAATCATCATTAGGATAATACATATCAAAGTATTTTCCTTCTACTTTTAATAATCCTCTTCTTCTACTGTTATCTTTGGAGCGAAACTCTAATACACCTTCGTCACATTCCGTATTTTTTACTAAATTTTCTAAGTATTCACTATTATAAATATTTTTATCCATGTTTTCTTTGCTTATAATAAATACTATGTTATTTACAGAATCCCATTCAACCTCAGAACCAAATGCTTCAACTACTGCCCTAATAGGCAAATATGTTCTACCATCTTTTATTAATGCTGCTGAATCCGTATCAATTTTCTGTCCATTACATAAAATATAATTTGTACCAATAGGAACTTCTACTGTTATTTCACCCTTTTTTACAATTGCAGTCTTTGTGTTCTCATCCCAATTAACAGCTGCTCCATATCCTTCCATTGTAATTCTAAGAGGCACTTGCATTCTATTAGAACTATCAATAAATGGCTCCCCAGACATATCAGTAAATGGTATACTAACTCCTTCTATTTGTACACTAATACCAAAAGCAGATATAGTAGAAAACAAAACAAATATAAGTACTAAGCAAATAACTTTCTTTTTCATCTTTCTCTCCTTGTATAAAATATTGAAGTATCTCTAATTGATTAAAATAAGAAAACCCAGTAGATTTTCAGCAGAAAATATACCGGGTTGGAAGATCTTTTACATCTCTCTTCTGCCTTCCATGGCACGCATTAGTGTTACCTCATCTGCGTATTCGATATCGCCTCCCACAGGGATTCCGTGAGCTATACGAGTTGTTTTTATACCCATCGGTTTTATGAGACGTGATATGTATACTGCTGTTGCCTCACCTTCAATTGTAGGATTGGTTGCAAGTATTACCTCTGTTACATCTGAATTTAATCTACTGATTAAATTTTTAATGTTTATATCATCCGGACCTATACCGTCTAGTGGAGAAATTGTACCATGGAGTACATGATACACACCTTTGAACTCTTTGGTACGTTCCATTGCCGAAATATCTCTTACATCTTCAACAACACAAATGGTTGAGTGGTCTCGTTTAAAGTTACCGCAGATGCTGCAGATTTCCCCCTCTGATAAGTTGCCGCAGGTCTTGCAATGTTTTGTAAGTTTTTTAGCATTTACTATTGCCTTTGCAAGATCCACCACATCATTACCTTTCATGTCCAAAATGTGAAACGCAAGACGTTGAGCTGATTTTCTCCCAATTCCCGGTAGTTTAGCAAGCTCTTCTATCAATTTTGTAATTGGCGGTGTGTAATGCTCCATTAAAATAACCCCGGTATATTTACTCCGCCTGTTACTTTTTTCATTTCACTATCCATCATTTCATCTGCTTTTCTGAATGCTTCGTTAATAGCAGCAACTATCATATCTTCAAGCATTTCAACATCATCCTTATCTACAACTTCCGGATCTATTTTAACTTCCAACAAATCTTTTTTGCCTGTTACCTTAACCTTGATAGCCCCGCCACCTGAAGTAGCTTCAACTTCTTTTTGTTCAAGTTCTTTTTGCATGTCTTCCATTTGTTTCTGCATTTTTTGAACCTGTTTCATCATATTGTTCATGTTTCCGCCACCTGGCATTCCCATTGGCATTCGTCTTCCTTTACTCATTTTAATCCTCCTGCTTAAATTCAACTATATCGCCAAATTCATTTTTTAAGTCTTCATATACATCTTCTATAGTTTTCTTTGGCTTAATAGATTTTTCTTCTTTTTCTTTTTTTATAATAAATTCAACTTCACATTCATCATTTAAAAAGCTTTGTAACACTTCTTTAAATTTTTGCCTATTTTTAGGTTGATTTGCCGCATTAATGTGAAAAGTGAATTTCGGATCAAATTCAAAAATTGCTTTTTTATTTATTACTTCTGTCAATTTAGATTCTCTTATAATTGCCTGTAGTCCTGCATTTTCGCTTCTGATTTGTTTTAGAATATTCTGCCAGCCGTTTATTATCGCATTAAAAATTGCTTCATCACTTTTGTTTTCAAAAACTATAGTTTGTGTTTTTTGCTCATTTACGTCCTTTTTATATTCATCCGGTTTAACAGCAGTAAATGAATCTTCCTGTTTCTTTGTTTCAGTAAAAATAGGTTTCGGCTCTATATATACTTGATTTTTTACAGGCTGCTTTACTGTTGAAGGGTTCGAATAAATAATATTATTATTTTTTATTCTATTTTCAAGATCTTCTATTCTAACCATAAGTGCTTCAATATCTGTATTATTTATGGGATGCAAAAGCTTTATAAGCTTTGTTTCTAAAAGAACCCTTGGATTTAATGATCTTTTACACTCTAATTGAGCGATGGATAGTTCTTCGATAAATTTTACTATTTCATCCACAGATATCTTGGAGCTTAAGCTTTTAAGTTCCTCTGCTTCTTCTTCAGAAACACGCATTAAATTGTCGGATGAATTAGTTGTTTTAATTATTAGCATATTTCTTAAACATATTATTAATTCATCAAGGAAAAACGAAATTTCCTTTCCGGAATTTAATATGTCATCAACCAATATCATCGTGCTTTTTATATCTTTATTTATTATAAATTCAGCTGCCTTTAATACAACTTGATAATTAACTGTACCTAACAAATTGATAACTGTTTCATAGTCTATTATTTCTTCGTTAAAGGACATGCATCTGTCTAAAATACTTTGAGCATCTCTCATTGCACCTTCAGAATTTGCAGCAATAAGCTTCAAGCCATTTTCCTCATATTTTACGCCTATTTCATCGCATATTTTAATCATATTTTCTACAATTATCGATGATTTAATTCTTTTTAAATCAAATCTTTGGCATCTTGATAAAATTGTAGCCGGTATTTTTTGGGGCTCAGTCGTTGCAAGTATAAACAATAAATGCTCAGGCGGCTCTTCCAATGTTTTAAGAAGTGCATTAAAAGCACCCTTTGAAAGCATGTGAACCTCATCTATTATGTATACCTTATACTTGCTTCTCACAGGCAAGAATTTAACCTTGTCTCTCAGTTCACGTATATCATCAACACCATTGTTTGAAGCTGCGTCCATTTCAATAACATCCATGTTTGTTTCATCCAATATGCTTTTACATATTTCGCATTCATTGCATGGGTTGCCATCATGGTTGTTGGTGCAATTTACTGCCCTTGAAAATATTTTTGCTGTTGATGTTTTTCCTGTTCCTCTAATGCCGCTAAAAAGATAGGCATGGGCAATATTGTCCGTCAATATTTGATTTTTCAATGTTTTAGTAACATGTTCCTGTCCTAACACATCATCAAATATTAGGGGACGAAATTTTCTGTATATGGCTTGATGCGACATTTTTAACCACCTGCCCTCTTGGTAATTTTTTTTAATTATAGCATAAAAAAATACAATGTACAACACATTGTATTTTTATAAAATATCTATAATTTATCTATATAGTATCTTATTGTACTGTATAGCATGTATATTGTAGATGCCACAATTGCGACTAAACTCATTAATAAAAATACTTTATCCATAAAAACCTCAATTTTTTTGATTTTGTATATAAGACGTAATTTGTTGTCATTTTGTTTCAGTGTTTTAAAAGAAAAAAGTGGGAAATTCTTCACGACCTTCAGGATAATATTATATAGTTTTTCTATATATATTCAGATATACTCTCATATATATGTTAATATTTCTTAATATTTAATGTAATTTGTCTCTTTTTGTGATAAAATTAATATTATTTCTTAGGAGTCGAAAATGGATATAAAACAAATAAGAGACTTAACGGTTATTAGCTTTGATGAGAAAAGATATTTAGGAATTTCCTGTGATTCATGCGGTGGAATAGGACTTAAAGAACATGATATTGTAAAAGTTCCGCCTCGTATAACCGCATATCATACAGGTAAGGTTGTGCTTGCAGAGTTAATGAGCATGGGCTTTAAACCAATGATATTGGCGGATGGTCTTGCGGTTGAAATGAATGATACAGGTAAACAACTTATAGACGGCTTTAATGAAGTATTGTCTAAACTCAAAACTACAAAGGTTCATTTGACAGGGAGCACCGAGGAAAATATTAAAACTGTTCAAACATCAATGGGAATTACATGTATAGGCATGTGTGATAAGCAAAAATTAAAATATAAAAAAACTAATAAAAATGATATTTGCCTAATAATCGGGATGCCACTTGTAGGTAACGAAGTTATAAATAATCCTGATAAAGTTTTGGATATCGATGATTTTGAAAATTTGTATCTTTGCGATTTTATTAAGGAAATACTCCCTGTGGGGTCAAGAGGAATAGAAGCCGAGTTAAATGATTTATGCGAATATAACGGACTTAATGTTAAGTTAAACAAAGATATCGAAATTGATTTAAAAAAATCCGGTGGTCCTTCCTGTAGTGCTTTGGTTACAATTGAGGAAAAATATGTAGACATAATTAAAACTTTAGTTAACAAGCCTGTTGAATTTCTTGGAGCATTTTATTAAAAACAATCGCAGGGGAATGAAACAAGTTTAAATAAAAAAGCGAATTCTTTGCCAAGTGCAAGGGATTCGCCTAAATGCGTATGATTATTATTTATCCATACCATATTTCTTTTTAAATCTGTCAACTCTACCGCCTTTATCAACAAACTTCTGTTTGCCTGTAAAGAAAGGATGGCATTCTGAACAAATTTCAACTTTAATTTCATCTAATACTGACCCAGTTTCAAATGTATTTCCACATGCGCATTTTACAGTAACTGTTTTGTAATTTGGATGTATACCTTCTTTCATCCTGTTCACCTCTTTCTGTTCTCTATATTAATTAAATAATATTTATCAATTTACCTTGAGTATTATAACACAGCCAAAAATATATTACAATGTTTTTTTGCGTGTTTTAATTACCGTTTTTGCTTTTGATTAATTCGATTTAATAGTTCCTGTCTAACAAATCATCTTTTATTTTATCTATATTAGTTAGCTGTGCTGCAGCTGTTTTAATAAAACCTTCATTTGTTTTATTTTTCAAAAGTCCGTCAATTAATCTTTCTGTGACATCTGCAACAGAGTAATTGCTAAGTGCCTTTCTTAGCTGCCATATAGTTTGAAGTTCTTCGCTATTTAATAATAATTCTTCTCTTCTTGTACCCGATTTATTTATATCGATGGCAGGGAATATTCTTTTTTCTGAAAGCTTTCTGTCAAGGTGTATTTCCATATTTCCAGTACCCTTGAACTCTTCGAATATCATATCATCCATACGGCTTCCAGTTTCTATTAGGGCACTTGCAAGTATGGTCAAGCTGCCGCCATGTTCTATGTTTCTTGCTGCACCAAAAAATCTTTTTGGTCCGTATAACGCTCCCGGGTCTAAGCCACCTGACAATGTTCTTCCGGTAGGAGTTATGGTAAGATTATATGCTCTTGCTAACCTTGTGATGCTGTCTAACAAAATAACTACATCCTTACCATGCTCTACAAGACGCTTTGCTCTTTCCAGAACCATTTCAGCAACCTTAATATGATTTTTAGGAAGCTCATCAAATGTAGAATATACAACGTCTCCCTTTACGTTTCTTTTCATATCTGTCACTTCTTCGGGGCGTTCATCTATTAAAAGCATAATAATTTGAACTTCCGGGTAATTTTCTGCTATGCTGTTGGCAATGTTTTTTAAAATTGTTGTTTTTCCTGCCTTAGGAGGCGCAACAATTATACCTCTTTGCCCTTTTCCGATAGGCGCAACTAAATCAATTAATCTCATTGCAATATCTCTTAAAGAACTTTCTAACCTTAATCTTTCATTTGGGTATATTGGAGTGAGTGTATCGAAATCCTTTCTGTTTCTTGCAGTTTCAGGATTATCATCATTGACCTCTTTTACATACAGAAGTGCTTTGAATTTTTCGCCTTGCTTTGGGGGTCTTGTAATACCTGTAATTTTGTCTCCCGTCTGCATATGGAATCTTCTGATTTGAGAAGGAGATATGTAAACATCATCTTCACTTGTTAAATAATTACTGGTTCTTAAAAAACCATATCCGTCAGGATGGGTTTCTAAAATTCCTTCAACCTTTAATGCCTCATCACCGCTTGATTCAATTTCATCAACAATCTTTTCCGGTAAATTGGTTATATTAATTTCCCTATTAATTTCATCGGGTTCATTTTCAAATTCTTCTAAGCTTTTAGCTTTTTCAGAAAATCTTATGTTTTCTTTTGCAGTTGATTCAATCGGTATATCTTTTGTGTCGTTTGATATATCATCAAATTCGCTTAATTTGATAAGCAATTCTTCTTTTTTGTATTTATAAGCATCACGAATGCCTTTTGATTTAGCCAGTTCCTTAAGCTCGTTAAGTTTTATGCCGGCTAATTGGTTTTTATCCATAAAAACCTCCATTTCTGTATAAATTTTATCATTCATGGGATAAATTAGATAAGTGCTTGATAAGTGGTACAATAATATCATTAAATTATTAATAAGTCAAGCGATAATAAGCGATATTTGTCTTGTTAATGTTTTAACATAAGATGTTGTTTTTTGTTATATGTTAGTATATAATTAACATAGAGTAATGATAAAATAAGGGGTTAAAGATGACTGATTTGAAAATATGCGTAGGAAGCGCATGTCATTTAAAAGGTTCAAATGATGTTATTGAAATATTTAAATATTTAGTCCAAAACAGAGATGCTTCTGACAAAGTTGTAATAAAAGCTGCTTTTTGCCTTGGACACTGTACAGAAGCTGTTTCTGTTTGTTTTAACGACAAAATTTATTCTATCAATACAGAAAATGCTGAGGAGTTTTTTGATAATGTCGTTATGAAAACAATAAGGAGTTTATATGAGAATTCTTGATTTTTATCCTGCTAATTGTAAAAATTGTTATAAATGTGTAAGAAACTGCTCTGTTAAAGCAATAAAAATGATCGATGACCAGGCCCAAATTGTTGAAGAAAAGTGTATTGCTTGCGGAACTTGTTTCTTAGTTTGTCCGCAAAATGCCAGAAATATTCACAGTGATTTGGATAATGTATCACAGGCATTAAAGGAAGGCAAAAATATAATTATTTCTATTGCACCGTCTTATCTTGGTGTATATGAGGAACCATATAAATTAATATCTGTTTTGAAACATTTAGGGGCTAAAGTTGTTGAAGAAACCTCAATAGGTGCTTCTAAGGTTACTGAACTATATAAGGAATTTATAAAAGATACTGATAGAAATAATTTAATAACAACCTGCTGTCCCACTGTTAACATGATGATTCAAACATATTATCCTGATTTAATTGATTTTTTGATGCCTATAGATTCTCCAATGATAGCTCATTGCAAAATGATTAGAAAAAGATATGGACAAGATGCATTTATTGTTTTTCTTGGTCCATGCATATCCAAAAAATGCGAGGCATACGGTTATCAGCGCTCAGGTATACTTGACGGAGTCATATCCTTTGAAGAGTTAGACAGGCTGTTAGATCTTAAAAAGATAGATATATCTTCATTTGAAGAATCATATCCGGATTTGGAGGGCAACTATACAGGTAAAAAGTACCCTTTAGATAACGGCATATTGTCAGGCATGGAGGAAGTTGTACAAAAAAGCAAGTTTACTCCAATTTCAATATCAGGTATTGAAAATTTAAGAGGCGCTTTTGATTCATTGTTAACAGGTGATTTGTCCAATGTAATTATAGAAGCTAACAGTTGCGAAGGTGGATGCCTTGGGGGACCTGCTATACCTAAAAAAAGCAAGAATGTTTATGTTAGAAAAACAAAGACAAAAACAAGAGTTTATTCCTTTAAAAATAAAGAATGTGATAATTACTCTCAAGATAAAACTTTAAGCTATATAAGAAATTTCAGAAATAAATATTATCAATTTTCATCCTATACAGAAGAAGATATAAAAAATATATTAGAAATGACAGGTAAGCACAGTAAAGCCGATGAACTGAATTGCGGTGCCTGCGGATATGACACATGCAGGGAAAAAGCCATATCCGTGCTTGAAGGTCTTTCACATCCTCAAATGTGCATGCCATATATGAGAAGCGAAGCTGAAAAAATTTCAAATATTTACTTTGAATATTCGCCAAGCATTATTTTAATTGTTGATTTGGATTTAAATATATTGGATTTAAACCCGGCAGGGGAAAAAGTGTTTAATATTGATGTTAAAAACATAAGGAAAAAACATCTTTCTACTATTATGCCTGTTGATGATTTTAAATCAGTGATTGAAACTGAAGAAAATATGGTAGGAAGAAAATTAAATCTTGAACATTACGGATTAACAGTATTTCAAAGAATCATTTACCTGCCTAAAAATAAAATATTATTCGGTATATTAAATGATATAACCATGGAAGAAATGAAAAAGGAACAAATTATTAATTTCAAGCTCAATACCTTAGAAACCGCTGACAAGGTTATTGAAAAGCAAATGAGGGTCGCCCAGGAAATTGCAGGTCTTTTGGGAGAAACTACAGCTGAAACAAAAGCAGCTTTATTAAAATTGAAAAAAGTAGTGTTAGAGGAAAATGGAGCTAATGGATAATTTCTTTGATATTAATTATAAAAGTATAAATAAATATAAGGAAGAATTATGCGGCGACAAGGTTGAATACATTTATGACGATAACGGCTGCATAGTTGTTATGTCTGATGGATTGGGAAGCGGTGTTAAAGCCAATATACTCGCAACAATGACAACAAAGATTGCTGTCACAATGTTAAAAAATAATGCTTCCATCGATGATACGATTGAAACAATAATTAACACACTGCCTGAATGCAAGGTTAGAAAGCTTGCTTATTCAACCTTTACAATAATTAAAATCGATAAGGATAACAATGCTTATATTGCAGAATATGATAATCCCGCCTATTTTTATTATTCTCATAAAAGGATCATGACCGTTGAAAAAAGAGAAAGAATAATTGGTTCTAAAAAAATATATGAATCAAATATAAAGCTAAATATAGGAGATACCATCTGTGTTGTAAGCGATGGAGCAATACATGCCGGTATCGGACAGTTGCTTAATTTAGGTTGGTCAAGGGATGAAGTCAATGAATATTTAAAGGAGTTAAACAACGTGAATAGATCAGCTCAGCTTATTAACGGTAATTTTATAGGAGTATGCAGCAATTTATATAATAACGAGCCAGGCGATGATACAACTATTTTGACAATAAAGGTGAGAAAGCCCGAAACAATAGATATTTTTATAGGTCCACCGGCTGATAAATCATTAGACAATCGGCTTACCGACATAATGAAAAACAGTGAGAATATGAAAATTATATGCGGAGGAACTACTGCTTTAATTGCCGAAAGAGAGTTAAACAAGGAGTTACAGGTTGATATGGATTCAATGAGAGATGATGTGCCTCCAATGGCATACATGGATGGCTTTGACCTTGTTACAGAAGGAGTTTTAACTCTTGGTAAAACATTGGATAATATTAAAAAGCTAAATAAATCAAGCTATGAAAATTTAATAAATAATAATAAATATGATGGAGCTACAATGCTTACGCACATGCTGACAGATATAGGAACCCATATTAATTTTTACATAGGCAGAGCTGTTAACCCTGCCCATCAAAATCCTAATTTCCCCATGGGTTACAACATTAAACAAAATATAGTTGATAATTTAATCGATGAACTAAAAAAAGCAGGAAAGCAAATAAGTGTAATGTATATGTAACTTATACGTCATTCTGAACGAAGTGAAGAATCTCCTACGTGTTCATGCGATCCTTCGCTTCGGCGGATGACAAAAGAAATTTTTATTTTACTCTACAAACGCGTATTTTGGTTTTTTATCCAATACGTGTGTTGTGTCAATAAAACGTATAGTTCCTGACTTTGAACGTGTAACCATTGAAGAAGTTCTTGCTCTGTTATTTGCCATGTATCTAACGCCTTTTAATAATTCTCCGTCAGATACTCCGGTAGCGGCAAATAAGATGTCATTGCCCTTCGCTAAATCCTCCATGGTGAGAACTCTGCTCCAATCAGCGCTGCCGGCCATTTCCTTACATCTTCTTACTTCTTCTTCGTTCTCAGGTCTTAAAATTCCTTGAAACTCCCCTCCGAGACATTTAAGAGCTGCTGCTGAAATTACACCCTCAGGAGCTCCGCCCTTTCCAATAAATATATCTACACCTGATTCACTAAAACATGTAGCTATAGCTGCTGCAACGTCACCATCACCAAATAGCTTGATTCTCGCACCAACACTTCTTGCTCTGTTTATTAAATCACTGTGTCTTTCTCTGTCTTGTATTATAACCGTCACCTCAGTGATATCCTTATGAAGTGCTTTGGCAACATTATATAGGTTCTTTTCTATGGATGCAGTTATGTCAATACATCCTGCTGCCTTAGGGCCCACTGCTATTTTATCCATGTACATATCAGGTGCATGAAGCAGACATCCTTTTGGAGCAACTGCAACAACAGACAATGCTCCGGGCAAGCCCTTTGCAACTAATTTTGTACCATCTAACGGATCAACCGCAATATCAATTTCAGGTGCTCCTTCTTCCCAAGTACCTATTTTTTCGCCGATATAAAGCATTGGTGCTTCATCCATTTCTCCTTCACCTATAACTACAGTACCAGCTATATCAAGGACTTGAAACATACTTCTCATACCGTCAACTGCAGCTTGGTCTGCAATTTCTTTATTGCCTCTTCCCATATATTTGCCACAACCTAATGCAGCTGCTTCAGTAACTCTCACTATGTTAAGCGCTAATTCTCTATCCATATTTATCTCCTGTTTATTTATAATAAATAATGTAACACATTTATTAATATACTATACTTTTTGTTATTTTTGAATAATTTTTTTAAATATAATAATATTATTTATTAATTAACAATCAATTGACTATACAAAGTATTTACTGTAAAATAGTATTAGGCAAAAAATGATTATTTTTAGGAGGTCACTATGGAAAAATTAATAATTACTGCTTGCCTTACGGGAGCAGAAGTAACAAGAGAACAACAGCCAAATCTTCCTATTACACCGGATGAAATTGCAGAGGCGGCATATGAATGCTATTTGGCAGGAGCGTCAATGGTACATATCCACGCAAGAGACAAGGATGGAAACCCGACTCAGGATTATGAAGTTTACAAAGAAATCAAAGAAAAAACTGAAGCTAAGTGCAACATTATATTCCAGCCGTCTACAGGCGGAGCTACTTGGCATACACCACAGCAAAGAATGCAACCCATCGAACTAAGACCTGAAATGGCAACACTTAGCATGGGAACATGCAACTTCGCAGATGATGTATTTATGAACACAGAAGAAAATATCAAAATATTTGCAAAACGTATGAATGAGCTTGGAGTAAAACCCGAATTAGAATGTTTTGAAAAAGGTATGATTGATACAGCACTTAGATTTGCTAAAAAAGGAATAATCAACACACCTATGCATTTTGACTTTGTACTTGGAGTGCCAGGTGCAATGGGTGGAGAATTAAGAGATTTACTTTATATGGTTGAATCAATTCCTGCCGGCTCAACTTGGACAGTAGCAGGTGTTGGAAGATATCAGCTTCCTTTAAACATGGCAGCTATAATGTTAGGCGGTCATGCAAGAACAGGATTTGAAGATAATATTTATTATTCAAAAGGTGTTATAGCAAAATCTAATGCTCAATTAGTTGAAAGAGTAGCTAAATTGTCAAGAGAAATGGGACGTGAAGTCGCAAATCCTGACGAAGCAAGAGTAATTTTAGGATTGAAGAAGTAGCAAAATATTGTTAGGTAAACTCAAAAATCCTTCTTTCAATAACACCATTTAATAAAAAAATTAGAAATAATAAAAATAGTGGGATCATCAAAAGATTGTCCCGCTATTTTATTACCTTAAAATATCCTGTTAACTATTACAGATTCTATATTCATGGGTAGTAATAGACCCATAATGCTTGTCATTATTTTAATAACTACATATAATACATTATACCTTGTATATATAATTTGTAAAACCTATTGTCCATTGGATTAAGAATATTAGTCTCAAATTTTTGAAATATAAATAATTTGTGAACTTAGTTCTGTAATGGTTTTACAGAAAGGAATTTAATAGTGGAAAATTAAATTTTTCATTATTAAAGGTTGAAAACATTGCTCAGTAATTTATATGAAGTTTTTAAAAAAGCGCAAGACGGAAATAAAGAATATGTACTTGAATTATATAACAAATTTTTACCCTTAATTAAAAGGTATGGAAGAAAACTTAATTATGAAGAAGCGGAAAGTGACTTGACTATTTTTTTATTAGAATATATTAAGAATGTTGATTTAAATAAATTTAAAAATAGAAATAATGGTGAAATTATTAATTACACTAAATTAACATTCAAAAGTAAATATATTGATATATTAAGGCAATTAATTAATAAGAAAATAGAAACTACGATTGTAGAAACAGAATTAATATATAATGACTGCTATAAAAATCTTGAAAAAGAATATACATTAAGTTTAATGAAAAATTTAAATGATAGACAAAGAAAAATCATAATAGGAAGATATATTCATGGTTATTCAGATGATAAATTATCAAAAATTTATAAAATTTCAAGACAGTCCGTATATAAGCATAGAAAAAAAGCACTTGAATTAATGAAGGCGGAAATAAACAAAAATAATAATTAATAAAATAGGTTTACAAAAAGAAAAATATTTCGCTTTTAATAAGTATAATAGCTATTATAAAAAAATTAAAATATATAGAGGTTTTATTATGGGATATAAATCAATTACAAAATATTTAGATGTACCACATTATTTACAAACAGATTCAGATTGGAAGAGCTGTGTTCTAACAGGTACAGTAAATGGAGTATACAAAACAAGTACAATAGGTGCAATTGGATGTGCTATGACTTCTGGGGCTATGGTAGCCGGAATAACTCCCGGTGTTTTATGGGAAAGTTATAATATGAAAGATTACATTTGTAACTGGTCTAAAATACCTACTCATACATTTTCATGGTTTAGTGCAAGTTCGGATGCAAATTATGCAGCCAAGTTTTTCTCTGAAATTGTTTTAAATAACAACCCCGTAATAGTATACGGCGATGATGGCACTACCAGTGAATTTAGTTCACACTTTGCAGTTGTTTATGGATTTGTTGGTACTGTCGCTGTTGATGCAGCCGGGGGATATTCATTGACAAGTTATGATTTGAATCAATTTAAAGTATATGATCCTTCAGATAAACTCGGTTATGGTAATCATACAAATGTTAATTCTTTTAACGATAGATTTCCAATAGAGAGCTTAAGACTTACTAAACCGAAATAATAAAATAACACAAGATAACACACAGGTATGTATCCTGTGTGTTATCTTAAGTTTAATAATTTAATTTATATAATACTCTTTCATTATTTACTGGATTTTTATATACGAATGTATAATCATCTATCCATTTAGGATCAAATGGTTTAGCAATAGATGTCGCAATCTTTATTTTTTCATTAGTGTAAATATTATACAAAAATAAATTAACTTTTTTGTTGCTATTTATAAAATCATTGTAATTATAAATATCTCGTAATTGGGGAAAATCACTATAACATATCCATCCAGTTCTTATGTTTAGTTCATATTCAAAACATTGGAAAAAGGAAGTTTTTAATACTTCATATTCAAAGCTTTTAGTATCTAATATAAGAAATTTCATACTATCTCCTGTATAGGTAAATACAGACCAAACTTTTGACTTATTCCAACCATAAGGCTTTAATTCAGTAAACAATTCTAATTCTATAATTTCATCAAATATTACTTTATCATTTTTATCCAATATTTTTAAATTACTTACATTCTTAGAATCTTTATATAGGTTTTCGATAATAATTAAATATTCTCCATCTGGACTTGAGCTAATTTCAACATTTTTTCCTTTGTAAATTAAGCTTTCATTATTCTCATTGTCAAATTTCAAGACTTCTTCTACATATTCATCTGAGCTTGTTTTTTTTAATACATTACAATACAGATACTGATTACGGGTTTCAATATTTATATCAATTCCTTCTACAAGTAATGTCGGAGCTGAATCTTCATCATATTGCCACAATTGCTCCTTGCTAAATTCATCACTTTTAACAGTTAATACTATATAATACGTTCCCGATATTTCTTTTACATGTAAAATATTCAGTACCTCAGTATTTGACTTTTCTATAATGCTATCTTCTATGTTTTCATTATTCTTATAATTGTTTATGATTTCGTTTAATTCCATGCTTTCCAATTTTAGATTTTCATTTTCGTTTTTATAATATTCTATATCTGAATTTGAAGTTTCGTTACATCCTACTAAGAATAATGAGTATGTTAATATTAAAACAGTTAATATTTTATATTTTTTCGTTACAATTCTTTTACTTTTCAAAATTCAATCCCCCTTTATTTCCCCTTTTAATCATGCGGAACGACACAGGGGTCGTTCCCTACGAAAATGTGCTATTGTTCTAACGCTAATTCTACTAATTTAACTATTAAATCCTTGTATTCTATGCCTATTTTTCTAAGCATGGACGGATATCTGCTTAAATCGGTAAGTCCCGGAATTGTGTTTATTTCATTTAATATAATTTTGTTGTCTGTGGTTACAAACATGTCAACTCGAGATAGTCCCTTGCAGCCAAGTGCTCTGTATGTTTTTTCAGCTATTTTCTTAGCTTCAGCTTTCAGCTCATCACTGATGCGTGCAGGACAGTGTATTTTAGAATTATGCTGGCTGTATTTTTCAACATAATCAAAAAAGTCATTTTTAGTTTCTATTTCATCCACTTCGCCGATTATTATTTCTTCATTCCCAACAACTGCACAACCGATTTCAAAACCGTCTATAGCTTTCTCTATAACAACCTTATTATCAAATTGAAAAGCTTCCATCATACCTTTTTCAAATTCTTCATAGCTTCTGATTTTGCTGATTCCTATGGAAGAACCATTGTTTGCGGGTTTTATGAACATGGGTGTTAAAAATTTTTCATAGACTTCATCATATAAGCTTTTTATATTTAATTTATTGCTGTTAACTGCCGCCACAAACGGCGCTGTTTTTATTCCTGCTGCTTCGCAAATAATATGTGTAAACTCCTTATCCATGCTTACTGCAGAAGAAGTCATGTCACACCCCACAAAAGGTATACCTGTCATTTGGCAAAGTCCTTGGATTGTTCCGTCCTCTCCGTTTCTACCGTGTAAAACAGGAAATATGCAGTCAATTTCTATTTTTTCAAACGTATTATCCTTTTCATTTAACCTAATAAAGCCCTTGAAATCATCGCCCATGTTCAACAACACAGGGCTTAAATCTGCCTTAAACCAAGTGTCATCATTTACCTTATCAGCGCTTCCTTCATACAAAAGCCATTTTCCCTCTTGTGTAATTCCAATCAATGTTACATCAAATAATTCTTTAGGCACATTTTTAATAATTGCTGCAGCCGAATGAAGTGAAACCGAATACTCATCGGATTTGCCACCAAACAATATTGCTAATTTAGTTTTCATCTTTTTCCTCCAAATCCTTTAGTGTATTTGCTATATATTCTAATTTTAAAAATCTGGAACCTTTAATCATCATAGAACAATTTTCATTTATATATTTTTTTAAATACTGAAGAGCTTCTTCTTTAGTACCAAATTCTATTATACTTTTAATATTTGTACTTTCTCTTGCACCTTTTGCTATGTATTTTGCTTCTTCACCTATGGTTACTAATTCATCTATATTAAATGAGCTCAAATCTTTTCCAACATTATAATGCATATCATGGCTCATTTCTCTGTAACCTAACATATCACCTAATACAACTATTCTTTTATCCGATTTAAGCATTTCAAAAATACCCAAAGCCGCATTGATGCTTACAGGATTAGATTTGTAGCAATCATTAAGTATTGTTAAGTCCTTAATTTTAATTATTTCATTTCTTAGTCCTGTTTTTTCTATTTTTAATAGACCAAGACGTATTTCCTCCGGGTTCATGCCTAATTCTTTTGCAGCAAGTATTCCGGCCATTGTATTTAATGCTTGATGCTTTCCAAGTATATCTACATGAAGCTCATTAAATTTTTTATCGCTTACTTTTAATGTTATACCGTCTAAATCTTCATGAAACTCTGTTAAATACAAAGTATTAGTTTCTTTTAGTCCAAACGTTTCTTTTCTGATTTTTTCTTTTATATAAGTATTCTTAACCGTATTTTGAATTAATGGATCATCTCCGTAATATATAAACAATCCATCACCCTTAATACCGTTAACAATTTCAAGCTTTGCCTTTGCTATTTCTTCTATGGAAGGAAAATTATCTATATGAACAAGCCCCACGCTTGTTATAATAGCAATATCCGGCTGAACCAAGTTTGTTAAGAAGTCGATTTCTCCTTTTCTTTCCATACCCATTTCTATAACTGCTGCTTCACAGTCCTCGTCCAAACTTAAAAGCGTATATGGTACTCCTATTTCAGTATTGTAATTTCCCATTGTTTTTTGAGTTTTAAACTTTTGAGACAGTATGCTTGCTGTAATATCTTTTGTTGATGTTTTGCCGTTACTGCCTGTTACACCAACAATTTTTGTTTTTAATGTATTTCTATAATATAATGATAATTCCTGCAATGCTTTTACTGTATCATCCACTAAAATAACAGCTATACCTTCCGGAGGATTTGGTTCATTCTTATTCCAAAGAGTTGCTATTGCCCCAGAATTAATTGCATCTTTTATAAAGCTGTGTCCATTTGTTGTAGCACCCTTTATAGGTACAAACAAATTATTTTCAGAAACTTTTCTTGAATCTATGCTTACGCCCTTTATGTATTTATCCACATCAAGGTAATCCATATACCCTGCTTTTAAAATTTGTGCAGCTTCCTTTATTCTTATATTAATCATATTATTCCTCTTCATTTAATAATAGATTTATAAACATTAATTAAATCAATAAGGGCTTTGCCCGTTATTCATTTAATTATATTGCAATTTTCTTTATATATCAATAACAAATATTAGGGATAATTGGGGACTGTATTACCAAAGGTTAGCAAATAGAGGTCCCAATACAACTGTTATAAGCCCAGCTACAGCAATTGATAAGCTGCCCATTGCCCCTTGCACCTCTCCTAATTCAAGTGCCTTTGTTGTCCCTATGGCATGTGATGCAGTTCCAAGCGCTAATCCAACTGCAATGGGATTTTTAATTTTAAAAAGCTTGCACACACCCTCGCCTATTACATTTCCCGATATACCCGTAATCGATATAGCAGCTACAGTTATAGCTTTAATTCCTCCTATTTCTCCCGATACTGCAATGCCGATGGCTGTTGTAATAGACTTTGGAAGAAGCGATACATATATTTCGTGAGTTAATTTAAATATCAAAGATAAAACTAAAATACCTATAAGATTTGTTAAAACACCTGTCAAAATGCCGGCCATTATTGCTTTAAAATATTTCTTCAACAATTCTATTTGTTGATATAAAGGGATTGCTAAACATACAGTTGCCGGTGTTAAAAAGAAACTTATGTATTTGCCACCTATATTATAAGTTTCATAATCTATGTCAAATATAACTAATGTTAGTATAACTAATATTATTGCAACCAATAAAGGATTTAATATGCTTAGTTTAAATTTTTTCTTTGCCGTTATGCCGACAAGATATGATAAAATGCTTAAAACCACTCCAAAATAAACAGAATTACTAATTACTTCCCTCATTTGTCTTCACTCCTGCTCCTGTTGATAATAAATTCGGCTGTCTTACCCGTTGTTACCATAACCAATACTGTCGTAAACAAAGCTATAAATATTATTGGTATAATAATATTTGTTATGCTGCTCCATATTTCAATTAAACCAACAGCAGGAGGTATGAACATAATCGGCATGATTTCCAAAAAAAAGTTACCGGTTTCTTTGACCTGATTTAATTTTATAATTTTTGTTTGCAGGCATATGAGCATTAACAAAAGCCCATATATGCTTGCAGGAATAGGAAGGGGAATATACTTATATATAATTTCTCCTATAAATGTTATTACTGTTATTATTGTCAATTGTTTTATATATTTCATTTTGTCCCTCGATAATTTTAGATGAATATATGGATTATATCATATCATCTTTTTTTAAGCAATTGCACTGGAATGGTTAGGGCAAAAAAAAACCCGAATAAATTCGGGATTAAATATATGTTTTTATTTTACAATTGCAGCAGTAGAATATCCATCAATCTGCTCATATTCTATAACATAGCCAAGCTTTTCAAAATCTCTTATTTTAACCATGGTTGTAGAATCAATTAAAACTCCTGTCATATCTATTTTTTCTGTTCCTCTTATTACGTATGCTTTTTTATTTTCATTGTCCCACTGAACTTCCTCACCGAAAGCTTCACCTATGTATCTTAATGGTAAGTAAACTCTGTTTTCAATAATTGCATATTGTTTATATTCAGCCTCTGTTTCATCCAATCTAATTTTAGTTACCATGGCCATGGTGTCGTAGCTATCCTGATACCAATTAAGTTTAACTTTTTTAACAGGATTAATTGTATTTTTTGTTTTGTCAAATAAGTTTTCAAACTCTTCAATACTTATGAATTTTTCGGTAACTTTTGATCTTTCAACTGTTGAAGGTGTTACTTTTGTGTTTGTTTCCATGGTACCCATTATTACATCTTCTACTGTTAATTGTGCTCGAAGCTTTTGAATGTATGATTTTCCTTCTTTATATATTTCTTCCTTTATAGTTGTGCCTTCAAACATTTCAGAATAATCTTTAAATTCATCAGTTCCGACAGACTTAACTGCTTCATCTACAAATTCATTGAATTCCTGTTTGCTGTTTTTTAATTCATTGATTATCTGTTCTTTTTCAGCTTCTGTTATTCCTTCTTGTTCTAAAATGTTAAGGTCATTTAATATGTTCTCAAAATAAATAACAGTTTCATCAAAAACTAAATCTCTGTTTTTATCTATATAATCTACTAATCTTACAATAAAATCAGCTGCACTTTTAGAAGTTACTTCTATTTTATACCCGTTATTAATTTTTGTTAACAGTTTGGAATCAAAACCTTTAAAAGCTTTTGTCAAATAGTCTGCGGCACTTTCGTAAACGTCAGTATATTTAGCTTTATTGTTTAAACCGTTATATGCTTCACTTAAGTCATATGCCAATATGTATTCTGTATCCTTTAATTCAACATTATATAAATGATCTATTACCTTTTCATTTTCCTTTTTGCCATCTACTATTTCTTGAATTCTAACTAATTCTAATATAGCATTTTTTGAAACGTAAAGCTTATTATCTGTTAAAATTATTTTTACCGGCTGTTCATTACCTATGCCGTTAACCTTAAGGATTACATCTAAGTTAGCATACATTGAGTTTAGATCTTCAATATTCATTTCACCCTTTAGGTTAAGTTCAATATTTAAATCTTCACCTGTTAAGTTTTTAGAAACTTCAATATTTGTAGTATTATCTACCTTATATTGAGTTAAAATTCCCAGTTCCTTTGCTAAGTTTAAATATCCTAACTCGTTTGTATTACAGCCGGTTAACATTAACACAAGCATTAAAACTACAATTATTAAAGATAAGGCCTTTTTTCTCATAAATTTTCTCCTTTTAAAAAAGGCAGTTCCGTGGAACTGCCTTGCAATTTTTTAGTATTTCATATCTGCCATTCTAACATAGCTGTCATATCTGTCTTTTGCATCTTTTTCTGCTCTTGCATATAATTCTTCAGCTATTTCAGGGAATGAACTGCTTAATGATGCGTATCTTACTTCACCTTCAAGGAATTCTCTGAATGATGCGCTTGGAGCTTTAGAATCTAATACGAACGGATTCTTGCCTTCTTCTTTTAGAAGTGGGTTGAATCTGTACAAATGCCAGTAGCCTGCTTCAACTGCTAACTTTTCTCTTTCAACAGTCTTGCCCATACCTGCTTTAATACCATGGTTGATGCATGGAGCATAAGCGATAATTAATGATGGTCCGTCATAGCTTTCAGCTTCTTTAACTGCTTTTAAGAATTGATTCATGTTAGCACCGATAGCAACTTGTGCTACATAAATATATCCATAAGTTGAAGCTATCAAGCCAAGATCTTTTTTCTTAACTCTCTTTCCTGATGCAGCAAACTTAGCTATTGAAGCTGTCGGAGTTGCTTTTGATGACTGTCCGCCAGTGTTTGAGTATACTTCAGTATCGAGTACCAAAACATTCACATCTTCACCTGATGCCAATACGTGGTCTAATCCGCCGTATCCTATGTCATATGCCCAGCCGTCTCCACCGATTATCCATTGTGATTTTTTAACAAGGTAATCTTTCTTGTCTAATATATTCTTAATATCTTTTGCGCATTCATTGCATGGAGTAAATCCGTTTAATGCAGCTAAAACTTTATCTGAAGCAGCTCTTGTTTCTTCGCCGTTGTTCTTAGTTGCTTCCCATGCTGCAAAAGCATCTTTTAATTCTTGTGGTATGTCTTTTTCCATTAAGTTATTAATAGATAATTGGATAGAATCTCTCATTTGTCTAACAGCTGTTGCCATACCTAATCCATATTCTGCATTGTCTTCGAATAATGAGTTAGCCCATGATGGTCCTCTTCCGTTAGCATCCTTTGTATATGGTGTAGCAGGTGCTGAAGCTCCCCATATTGATGAACAACCTGTAGCATTTGCTATCATCATTCTGTCACCGAATAATTGAGTTATTGCCTTAACGTAAGCTGTTTCACCGCAACCGGCGCAAGCGCCTGAGAATTCAAAGTATGGTTTGCAGAATTGGCTTCCTTTTACAGATACTTTATCCATTAAATTATCTTTAATTGTAACTTTTTCAGTAGCGTATTTCCAGTTTGGAACTCCTGCCTCAACTTCTTCAGCAATAGGAGTCATTACTAAAGCTTTGTTATTTTTCTTGCCGGGGCAAATGTCAGCACAGTTTCCGCATCCTGTACAATCAAGCGGACTTATAACTATTCTGTATTCTAATCCTTCTAATCCCTTGCCTATAGCTTTAAGAGTTTCAAAGTTATCAGGAGCATTATTTTTTTCTCCTTCATTTAATAATGTAGGTCTAATTACTGCATGTGGACATACGAATGCACATTGATTACATTGGATACAATTTTCAGGTAACCATTTTGGTACTTCAACAGCAATTCCTCTCTTTTCAAATGCAGCTGTTCCATGCGGGAATGTACCGTCTTCTCTACCTACAAATGTGCTTACAGGTAAGCTATCGCCTTCTTGTCTGTTCATAACATCAGCAACATTTTTAATGAATTCCGGTTTTTCTTCTTCTGTAAACGGAACTGCAAGACCGCTGTTTGCATTTGAATCATCTGCAGCATTTTTCCAAGATTCAGGTATTTCAACTTTAACTAATTCAGAAATTCCTTTTTGTACTGCTTCTTGGTTCATGTCTACTATTGCATCACCTTTTTTACCGTAGGATTTTACTATTGCAGCATTTAGGTATTCAACAGCATCTTCAACAGGAATAACATTAGCCAACTTGAAGAAAGCAGATTGTATAATCATGTTAGTTCTGTTTCCAAGTCCTATTTCATGAGCTATTTGAGTTGCATTTATTACATAAAAGTTAATATTTTTATCAGCCAAATATTTTTTATATTTTGCAGGTAAATTTGCTTCTAATTCTTCTTTTGACCAAATTGTATTTAATAGGAATGTACCGCCTTTTTTAAGTCCGGAAAGCACATCATATTTAGCAACATATGATTGCTGTGACAATGATACGAAGTCAGCTTCATCAATTAAATAAGTTGATCTTATTGGTTTTTTACCGAATCTTAAGTGAGATACAGTAACACCGCCTGATTTTTTAGAGTCATATGAGAAATATCCTTGAGCATACATGTTTGTATGGTCTCCGATAATTTTAATAGCATCTTTGTTAGCTCCAACTGTACCGTCTGAGCCAAGTCCCCAGAATTTACATCTTACTGTTCCTTCAGCAGATGTATTTACAACTTCCGGAGTTTTTAATGATTTAAATGTAACATCATCAACAATACCTATTGTGAAATCATTTTTAGGTTCATCTAATTTCAAATTATCGTAAACAGCAAATATTTGAGCAGGTGTTGTATCCTTTGAACCAAGACCATATCTTCCGCCTACTATTACAGGTTGTTCTTCTCTGTTGTAGAATAATGATTTAACGTCTAAGTACAATGGTTCTCCTACTGAACCCGGCTCTTTGCATCTGTCAAGTACAGCTATTTTTTTAACTGTTTTTGGCATTACATCAAAGAAATATTTTGATGAGAAAGGTCTGTATAAGTGAACTATAACTATACCTACTTTTTCACCTTTAGCATTTAAGTAGTCAATTACTTCTTCTGCTGTTTCAGAAACAGAACCCATTGCAACTATAATATTTTCTGCATCAGGTGCTCCATAATAATTAAATGGTTTATATTCTCTTCCTGTTATTTTTTCGATTTCCTTCATGTAATCAGCAACTACATCAGGAACTGCTTCATAATATTTATTTGATGCTTCCTTCGCTTGGAAGAATATATCAGGATTTTGAGCTGTACCTCTTGTAACAGGATGTTCAGGATTTAATGCTCTTGCTCTGAATTCATTAACAGCATCCATATCCACTAATTTTTCAAGATCAGCATAGTCGATAACTTCAATTTTTTGAACTTCATGAGATGTTCTGAAGCCGTCAAAGAAATGTACAAAAGGAACTCTTGTTTTAAGTGTAGCTAAGTGAGCAACACCACCTAAATCCATTGCTTCTTGTACGCTGCTTGATGCAAGTAAAGCAAAACCGGTCTGTCTTGCAGCCATAACGTCAGAATGGTCACCAAATATTGACAATGCATGTCCGGCGATAGCTCTTGCCGTTACATGGAATACTGCCGGTAACAATTCTCCTGCTATTTTATACATATTAGGAATCATTAATAATAATCCCTGTGAAGCTGTATAAGTGGTTGTTAATGCTCCTGCTTGCAATGAACCGTGTACCGCTCCGGCAGCTCCACCCTCTGATTGCATTTCAACAACTTTTACGGTTTGTCCGAAAATGTTCTTTTGTCCATGTGCTGCCCATTCATCTGCAAGTTCAGCCATTGGTGAAGAAGGTGTTATAGGAAATATAGCCGCAACATCAGTAAATGCATATGAGACATACGCTGCAGCGGTATTTCCGTCCATAGTTTTCATAACTTTTGACATTTATGTATCCTCCTATATAATAATTAATTTATATAATGTAACCATTAATAAATATTGTGTAAAAAACATCAATACATTAATGATTATATCTCAAAAAAAAAATAAATGCAACAATAAAAATTGCATAAACTATTAATGCAATTTCCACTGTTTTCTTTGCTTAAAAAGCGTTTTCTTGAAGGTATAGATATTATTTTGTACTTAAAAAACATCTTAAATTAGTATAATTTTTGACAAAAAACTAATTATGCACAGTTTGTTATAATCATTAATTATACAAGCTTCTAAATTTTTTATTGTAGGTTTCAAGGGGATTGTAACCCAATAATTTTTGTCTGTAATTTTTAGCTGCTATTTCTACTATTGCTGAAATATTTCTACCGGGTCTTACAGGAATTACAACTGTTGGAATTTTTATACCCAATATATCGGTATAATCTTCATCGGTTCCAATGCGATCATACTCTTTATTTTCGTCCCACTCTTCTAATTCTATTATTAATTCCACAAATTGTTCAATCCTTATAGAGCCGACCCCAAACAAATGTTTAATATCCAAAATTCCTATGCCTCTGATTTCCATTAAATGCTGCGTAAGCTCAGGGCATGTTGCCTTTAAATTATTGTCAAGTTTTTTAATTATAACAGCATCATCTGCCACCAACCTATGACCCCTGTTAATAAGTTCAAGTGATGTTTCACTTTTTCCTATTCCGCTTTTACCCTTTATTAAAACACCAACACCGTATACCTCAAGGCATACACCGTGTAATGTTGTTTCTTCAGCTAATTCTTCCTCCAAAAAGTTAATCAATATATTTACTAACTTATCAGTTTTTTGATTAGATTTAAATACTGGTCTTTTGTACTTTTCCGCATAGTAAATTATTGATTCATCAATAGTCATATCATTAGCAACTATCAATGCCGGTATAGGATAGCTGAAATATTTGTCCAATCTTTGCTTTCTGATATTTTCATCCAATGTATTTAAATAATTGGTTTCAGCTCTACCCATTACCTGAACTCTCTCAAAGGAAAACCAATCAAAATATCCTGCCATTTGGAGTCCCGGTCTTATAATTTCAGGAGTATAAATTCTTGATTGAACATCCGCCGGATAAAAAATCGGCTCTAAATCTATATAACTTACTAAATCCTCAAGTTTTACGTATTGCATTTTTCTATCTCCATCCCTCTATTCATCGTACTGTTTAATGAACATTGCTCATTGCTCATTGCTCATTGCTCATTGCTCATTGCTCATTGTTCATTGTTCATTGTTCATTGTTCGTTATTTTTCATTTTTTTAAAGTAGTTGTAAACCGACTCAGCTGCCTTTGTATTCATTCCATCAATATCAGCCAACTCTTCAATGCTTCTGCTTTTTATATTTTCAACAGATCCAAATTCTCTCAATAAATTGATTTTTCTTTTCTCGCCTATGTTTTCAATATTATCAAGCTCTGATTTAAATAAGGTTTTATCTCTTAGGTTACGATGATATTCAATCGCAAATCTGTGAGCTTCTTCTTGTATTCTATAAATTAAACGATACAACTTGTCTGTCTTTTTAAATTCTATTTCTTTATTTTGATAAATTAACCCCCTTGTGGTATGCTTGTCATCCTTTATCATTCCACAAACAGGAATTTTTAATCCATAATTATAAATAACTTCTTCTGCTATATTTGTTTGTCCCTTTCCGCCATCAACCAATATCAAATCAGGCATTTTATTAAAGCCCTTTAAATTACCTTGATCTAGCCCTCTGTTAATTCGTCTTTCCAATACTTCTTCCATGCTTTTGTAATCATTGGGACCCTTTACCGTCTTAATCCTAAAACGTCTATAATTGCTTTTACTCGGAATCCCCTTTTCAAAAACAACCATTGATCCGACTGATTCCACACCTTGTATATTCGAAATATCATAAGCTTCGATTCGCATTGGTGCTTCATCTAAATTTAGCAAATCTTTAAGTTCATTTAACGCTTCATAACTTTCATCTAGGGTTTTCTTTATTCTTTGACTTCCTTTTTCTAAAATTTCAAGAGCATTTTTCTTAATCATTTTTATTAGCATGCTCTTATCTCCCTTTGAAGGCACCTTGACAGAGACCTTGTTTCCTCTTTTTTCAGACAACAGCTTTTCAAACAGCTCCCTATCTTCAATATCGGTTTCAATATAAATTTCCTTAGGTACATAGACTGTACCTGTATAAAACTGAGATAAAAAGGAGCTAATAATTTCTTCCCTTGTTTCATTTTCTATATTGGTAAGAAGATAATGCTCATTTCCTATTATTTTACCATTACGAATAAAGAATATTTGAATACATGCTTCCTCTATTCCTAAAGCACTTCCTATTACATCCTGGTCTATAGTTGTATTTGCGGAAACGATTTTCTGTTTTTCAGAAATTATTTCTAAGGACTTTATTTGATCTCTGTATTTTGCCGCCTCTTCAAAATCTAATTTTTCTGAAGCAATTTTCATCTTATCCGTTAATGACTTCACCAATACTTCTTCACCGCCGGATAAAAAGTTTATTGCTTTATTTACTTCCTCACGATATTCCTTGTAATCAACATTGCCCATACAAGGTGCAGTACATCTGCCTATGTGATAGTTTAAACAAGGGCGCTGATTTTTCTTTGTACCGTCAAGTTTTAGCGAACACTTCCTAAGCTTGTATAAGTTTCCGATAATATCAATAATTTCGTTAACCGCATACGCACTTGGATATGGTCCAAAATATTTTGCGCCATCCTTTTTTACTTCTCTTACCTTATAAATCCTTGGATATTTTTCATGAACAGATATTTTTATATATGGATATTGCTTATCGTCTCTAAGCAAAGTATTATATTTAGGTCTGTATTTTTTAATTAAGTTAGCTTCCAGTATAAGAGCTTCAACTTCATTATCTACAATAATATATTCAAATTCAGCAATGTTTTTTATCATTGCTTGAATTTTAGGTATATGATTTTTTGACTGAAAATATTGTCTTACTCTTTTCTTTAAATTTTTGGCCTTACCGACGTAAATTATCTCGCCAAACTCATTTTTCATTTGATAAACACCGGGATTATCCGGCATTTTTTTTAATTCTTCCTGTATATCAAACATTTTGACTCCTGAGTTGAATTCCACTTTCCTGTTTCTATTATACCACCCAAATCTTAATTTTAACATAATATTAAAAATATTTTACATTAATTTATGGTGGTGTTATAATTTAGTAGAATGGTTTCTACCAATATTAAGAAGTTAAAAAATTGGAGGAAGAGTAATGAAAGCTTATGATTTAATTAATAAAAATGAATTGGATGTTACATATGACAGCTTAATTGAGTTAATGAGAAACAACAGACAAATTGATCTAATTCTTAATGAAAAAATTACAGATGAGGATGGATATTTAACTTGGGATGCTGAGCATTGGACAATAGTTAGCGGAAACAAATTTATGAGATGCTATTCATTGGGAGACAGGCAGTTAAGAGATTATACTCAGCATAATATTTATGATTTAAAAAATGATTTCAAACCTGAAGAAGCAAAAGAAATACAAATAAATTAAAGTATATCTCTTTTACATGATAAAGAACCTGATGAGTCATGAAGACAAGCATAAAAAATATGGCTGGACAATTGTCCAGCCATTTCTATAAAAACTATACTCCAAAATAATTATTTAATAATTCCACAGTCTTAGCTGCACAATCTGCTGCTACACCTGCACATCTTGCTTTACGCTCAGGGTCAGCCATAGCATAACCTGTTTTTTCAATAAAAAGACCTACTGAATCTTTACAGTCAATTGATTTAGCAATTACAGTTTCATTTTTTACTTCAGGTTGATATATAGGCAATTCCGTGCTTGTATACCATGCAGATAACTCTGCAAATATTTTAGATGCATCTTCTGGCTTACATACAAGTCCAATAACAACAGCTGCTCCTCCCATTGATCCACAAAGTGAGCCTGCACCATAACCGCCTGCACCATTTGCAAAAGCATCTATAGGAATCTGATTGAATGGATATCCTGCTTTATCAGCTAATTCTCCTACTATTCCGTCAACAACTGCTCTGCAGCAACCTCCTTTGTTAAAGAAACCTGCATAAGCTCTTTCCTTTACTGTAGCCACATCTAATTTCTGATATGCATACGGATAAGGTGCAGCATCTTTACTTGCTTCTACATACTGATAGCTTAAAACTTGCTTAGATGGTATTTCAGTTTTTTGAGCGCATGCTGTCAATATAGATGGTATAACACTGGCAACTACTAAGCCTGCTGAAGCTTTTCCTGCAGTTTTTAACACCTCTCGTCTGGATAATACCTTTTCTTCAAATCTTTCTTCCATTTTACATCTCCTAATAAATATATTCAAGCAGCTGAAACTAAAGCCGCAGTTAACTAAATATTATGTGTTTATATAATTTCAAAGTATTTGCAAGATATTAATAAATAGTTTTTTTGACACAACAATAACTATAATATAGTCCCTCTTTTTTAGCTTGTCAACAAATTAACCATCAATGTTTTTTATGCAAAACCATTTAATTATAAATATCTTTAATACTTATTAATATTAATAATTTATTGCATATAAAAAGAAGTTGCTTAACAGCAACTTCAAAAATTTTATCTTATTGGGCATATACCTGTGTCGCAACCTTCATTGCCCACATCCAATGTTTCTTCTTGAACTTCATACTTGCTTAACAAAGATGGTATAAATGGTTTCATTTCTTTTTTGCGTTTGATGTAATCTTCCTCTGTAATTGATTCATATGGCATCAGCTGATAGAAGCTATCGTCTAATGAAAGAAAAGATAGTGCAACTACATCATCCCAATTATCCCATACCCACTGCTCAACCTGTTCCCATTCATTGTCTCTTACATGAACTGTAATTGAACAGTTGTGGTCAACATAGTTCTCCATGAACAATTTATAATTTTCTAATTGTTCTATTGCTGTAACATCGTACTTTGTCTTGCCCTTTGGTGCTTTTTCAGGGAATTCAATAACCTTTGTTGTACATGATTTTATATCTTGACCAACTTCAGGATAAATTGAATATCCAAGCTCTTCACATACCTTAACCAACGGATCGTGACTGTTTATTCTTACTCTTCTCAAGAAATATGGTGAATGTGAATAATGTACCCCACTTGATACTCCCGGAAGCTGTGACAATGTACCTTCAGGTTTTACTGTTGTAACAAGAATTGGTGCACTTTCTCCGATTTCACCTGCATAACGCTCAGATTCATCTCTTGCCGCATCTCTCAATTTTCTCAACAACTCTGCCTGTTGCTCCCTGTCAAATCCAACGGCGTTAGCCATGTCCTGCCATCCGGTTAATGAACATCCTGTAATTTTATCTCTTTGCTGAACTCTGTCCCACTGTGATAATTCAAGCTCTACGCAAGTCATTCTGTAAGCAGCTCTTGCGGATAATCTTTGTGCCTTTAATAGGCCCTTTTCATCTAAGTTTCCATGTTCATCAACAAATGCATATACATTTATAGTAGTTAAATTACATAAACCTTTATTGTCAAGCAATATTTCTCCACAAGGATTTACACCGTTCATGTTCGGTCTTCTTTTGCTTCCTGCTACCTCATTAACCCATCCCGGTTCTCCTGAATAGCGCATCTGTTCAAGTTGCCATCTCAACTGATCTCTTGTTGGTTTTTTCCTGTAATAAATTGAATTGTTGCTCATGGAACGATGGATAATGTCCTTATCAACAATCCATTGTCCGTCGATATTTTTATATAACTTACTTTTTGCTTCTATACTATCAGTATCATCATAGTCAATAAGCATTATTTCAGCAGTTCTTCTAACTCCGCCTACAACAACATTTTCGCCAATGATATTCGCAATATCCAAGCAATCAATAGGTTTAAGTTTGAAACGTTCCTTACCTTCAATTGCACTGCGTTTTTTTATTACAGAATCAATTTTTGTAAACATGTTTTTCATGCTGGAATGACCGCTTGCAGTTCCACCAAATGTTTTTAATGTTTCTCCCTTTGGTCTTACATTATTGTAATTAATAATTATAGTATTAATATTTCTGTATTCGCTTGAATTTATAAATCCTAAGAAATAATCAAGCGCCTGAACCCAACCTTCTTTGCTGTCCCCTACAATAATTTTCACAGTATTGTTATGGTTGAATTCTACTCCTGTGTTATCTTCTCTTTTGGATTTTGCAACAGGTGTGTAGTCTTCATGAATTATTCTGAAGTTTCCTCTAACCTTAGGAAGCTTCGAAACGTCATCCTTTAATATTCTTACACCAACCCCTGAACCAATCATCAACAGATAGAATAAATCTCTGAAAGCATGGAAATCATCTATTATTTCAAATGCACAGTTAAAGTTAGCCATCGGATAGTTGTAAGAAACAGGAGTTCCGCCAACCCAAAATGTTCTTCCTGATAAAAATTGTCTTAAATTAAAAATATTATCGTATAATTGCTCTGCTTCTTCTTTTTTTGTAGGAACCAAGCTACAGTTATATTCAACTGCTCTTCTTACTGTTTCCCACCAGTATTCTCTTCTTCTTTCTTCAGGAAGCCATCTTGAATAAGTTCTGTAATATACAAAATTTCCCAGCTGATTCATTGGTGAACCAATATGCTTATACTTGCTTATAAATTCTTCACTTAAAAGCTTGTAGTCTTTTCTTTTACGTGAATCTCTGGACTTATCTCTTTCATATCTATATAATATATATTTTTTTGCTACATCTTTTCTTTTGCTGTCCATCAACTCATTTTCAACCATATCCTGAACAACTTCTACGGGCACAGGAAAGTTCTTATTTTCTAATTCTTCTTGTATCTTATGGCTTATCTCACTTGCTAAACCCTCATCTACGCCTTCCTTTGTTTCCTTCATTGCTTTAACGATAGCATTAGTTATTTTATCTGCATTAAAGTCAACAAAGGTTCCGGTTCTCTTAAGTATTCTCATAATCCCTTATCTCCCTAATAAATATAATAAATCACGTGATACTACATATTGTAGCATCGTGCTTAATTCATGTCAATACATACTATATATAGTTAAATTTTAATTCTATAACATTAATTTGTATTAGAATATACACGTTTATAGAAACTTAGCAAAATTTGTCGAATTTTTATTAAATATTTTTATGTGATATTCCAATGGTTATATAATTTCTTAATAAATCTTAACAAATGTTGGCAAGCGGTGATGTCGGGCTTCGGGAACCTTATGGAGTTCACAATAAAAACCCTTTAAAAGCCAAGGGAGCACGTTCATAGGGATATGATGTGAACCCCCATGGAAAACATGGTACGGAAAGAGCAATCGCACAGGAGACTATCCGGTGCGATTGCTCTTTATCTCACCCTTGGTAAGTGAACTTTGATTAATAAACAATAAAATTCCTGTAATTTTTTAATTCGTCTGCAGGAACGAATCCTCATACTATTCACAACATGCCCAGGCGTCAATTTCTACTTTCAGAGAGGGGTTTGCCAAACCTGCCACATAAATAACCGTCATGCAAGGCTGGTGCTCACCAAAAAAATCTGAGATGGCGTTTCGCCTATGTTCCGCTTCATGGGAGCCGACAAAATAAAACACGAGCTTTACTAAATTCTCTGTTTTCATATCCGACGCCTCAAGGTTCAGCCTTATGTTATCCAAAGCTATTTTCATTTGTTCTATCGTATCCTCAGGTATAACGCCGTTTTTGCTCATTCCAACTTGCCCGGACATAACAAGCCAATGTGCACCCGGGCTTATTTCGACCTGGTGTTTGTATGCCGCAAGTGGCTTGTGGATTGTTGCAGGGTTTCTAAAAGTCATGATTTTCTTCCTCCAATAATATAAATTTCCTTTAGCTTTGTTTTAATTTGTATACAAGAGCGAATGCTCATTTTGTGCTAATGCACCTCTGCACAAACGCTACAGGGTGTTGGATAATTTCAAAAACTTTTTCGACGGAAAAGCCTTGAGATAAATAGCGTTACAATCACTTCCATTGATTCGCCAATCTCAATCATATGAAAATCAGGGTCGTAAATTCTAACAACTCTTTGTTACCATTCGTGCTTTTTGAGAGGAATCACAAGCTTGACCTCATTATGCTTTTCCAAAAGCAGTAAAAATTCATCGAAATCTACTACTTCAAAGTGCAATTCCATATTATGTGAATTTCTAACAACAGAATTAGGGTCAATGTCAGTGAGCCATGCGAAATCCTGCTGTATTGCAAAACCACCGCTAAAGGTCACATTTTTGCCTATTCCATAACAACCTCTTGTTCAAAGAGTTGCTTATAAAATTCTTTGGACACTTCAACATCTTGAACAGCTAACAAAGGTAATTGAAATTTCATACCACAAGCCCCCAATTATATAAATTTGCTTTATCAGTGTAAAATTTATCAACAGTCACTTCGAGTATATTTTACTCGGTATTATTTATGAAATTTTACCATAAAAAAGCCGATTCTTCAAGATTTAGAATTATGAATATTTAGTAATAGCTTCTGTCAGCAAGTTGTATTATGTTGTGTTGTTGAGAACCGGATGATTCTCAAATCAAGCGAAAGGAGTCGCCATGCAATACGATGAAATATTGGAAATGGTCATTACCGAACTGACCGAGCGAGGTCACAAGCGGCAGCGAAGTGAAAATCCCAAAGTCAATGAACTGGCGCTTCGGAGGATTGAACTCAGTGGGCAGGTACAGAATGTGTTTCCCGCCTCGGCTAAGATGCGCGGAATACCTTGGAAGAATACCATAACACAATAGATATTCTTTCAGACCACCAAATCAGATATCTGTATCTGCAGGGAGCTAAAGACTGTGTCTCTCTGCTCCGGGAACTGGGCGTGATTCGATAAAAAAGAATCTCGTCCATTTTTTATATTCTGACCATGCCAGAAATGCCATCAGCTCACGGGTAATTGACTGATACGGAGCAAATTTCCCATTTCCGGTGCCGTTTACGACGCTGTTTTTGCTGGCCCATTCAATGTAACCCATGTAGTAAGCATCGCTTTTCACATCGGTGAAGCTGCTCTTTGTATAGCTGCTCACATCGGCGTTTGCCAGCCGTCCCAATGCCGTGACGAACATTCCTCTTGTCATGGCGGTGTTTGGACTGAAGGTGGTGGTAGAAGTGCCGCTGAACAATCCGCGGCTTACCACAAACTCAATATCTTCCTTTGCCCAATGAGCCGCAATGTCTGTAAATGCGGTATTGGTCTGCTTGTAGCCGATGCCGTAGGTGGAAAAATGATCGGTGCTGCTGTCTGAGGAGCTTCCACCACCGCTGCCACCATTATTACGCCAGCTTGCAGTAACCGTCAGATTGGATCTTACATTGGTAAAGTCTATATCCCAGCCGGTGGAGGAAAATATTGAGCAGGAAAATATAGCGTAAACAGCACAAGGCGGACAGCTCACGCCACCCGCCTTGTACATAACAACCCAGGTTCACAATCTGTCCCTTTGAACGAGAACAGAAGGGTTACAATAACTTAATTATTTCTTCCTTAAATTCTGCTGTGCTTAAACTTCCTCCTATATCTTTAGTATGAAGATTTTTATTTTTTAAAACTGCCTTAAGTGCATTTTCTATTTTTATAGCTGCTTCTTCTTCACCGATATATTTAAGCATCATAACTCCTGATAATATTGCAGCTGTAGGATTTGCAATATTTCTACCTGCAATATCAGGTGCAGAGCCATGAACAGGTTCAAAAATTGCTATCTCTTCACCTATGTTGGCGCTTGGCGCCATACCTAACCCTCCTGCTAAGCCTGCAGCCATATCAGAAAGTATATCTCCATATAAATTAGGTGCCACAATGACCTCATAATCATATGGATTCATAACTAACTTCATAGACATTGCATCAACTATAACATCTTCAAATTTAATATGAGGATAATTCTTGGAAATTTTTTTCCCCGATTCTAAAAATAATCCATCCGTTAATTTCATTATGTTTGCTTTATGTGTCAATGTAACTTTGTTTCTTTTTTCTTTTTCAGCAATTATAAATGCAAAATCAACAATTCTTTCACTGGCACCCCTTGTTATAATTTTTATACTTTCAGCAGCATCATTTGTTACCATGTGTTCAATGCCTTTATATAAATCCTCGCTGTTTTCTCTTATGATAACTAAATCTAAGTTTTTATATAAACAGTCAATTCCTTCAAAGGATTTTACAGGTCTTAAATTGCAGTATAAATTAAATTTTTGTCTCAATAGCACATTTATGCTTCTGAAACCCTTGCCCACAGGTGTCGTAATCGGCCCCTTAAAAGCAATTTTATTTTTTTCTATACTATTAATAGTTTCCTCAGGCAACAATTCTCCACACTTTTCATAAGCAGTATATCCGGCGCTTACTTCTTCCCACTGAATATTATTTGTTGCTTTATCAATTATATCTGTAGCTGCATGCATTATTTCTAAACCTATTCCGTCTCCGGGAATCAAAGTAATTTTTCTTTTCATCTTAACTCTATACATTATTCTTTAAAACCATATGATTTAATAAACCACCTGATTTTATTATGTCTATTTGTGTTTGAGATAATGTAAGCTCCATTTCATATTTTTTATTTTTTGTAATGTTGTCAACAGTTATAATTTCATTTTTTAATTGTGTTAACAGGTCGTTTATAACTAATTCATCCATTTCATCTATATCATCATAATTTGCTTCATTTATAAATGTCATGGGAATGATTCCGTTATTTATTAAATTGCTTTTATGAATACGCGCAAAAGATTTTGCAATAACCGCTTTAATTTCTAAATAAAGAGGTGCCAATGCAGCATGCTCCCTGCTTGAACCTTGACCGTAATTTTTACCTGCAACAATTATTCCTCCGCCATTATCCTTTGCTTTTTTTGGAAAATCTCTATCTATAGGAATAAGGCAAAATTCGGATAAGTAAGGAATATTTGATCTGTAGGGTAAAAGATTGGCATTGGATGGCATAATGTCATCAGTTGTAACATTATCCCCAACCTTTACTAACGCCTTTCCGCCTGTTTGATTGCCTAATTCTTTATTTTGGGGGAATGGCTTAATATTTGGTCCTCTTATTATTTCTACATCTGATCCATCGTCAGCCGGATTTATTATCATATTATCCTGTAGAGGAAACTGTTCAGGAATTACAATATCAAGGTCAACGTCATAATCAAATTCATCGGTACCTGCAATATATCCTTTTATTGCTGAGTATGCTGCAACCTCGGGACTCACAAGATAAACATCTGCAGTGTCTGTACCACATCTTCCTTTGAAATTTCTGTTAAAGGTTCTCAAAGAAACTCCGTTAGTGTTCGGAGCTTGACCCATACCTATACAAGGACCGCAACCGCTTTCTAAAATTCTTGCACCTGCAGATATCATTTTTGATAATGCTCCGTTTGAAGCAAGCATAGTAAGTACTTGCTTAGAACCGGGAGAAATTACTAAGGATACATTTTCGTGCACAGTATTTCCATCCAATATATTTGCAACCTTCATCATATCCACATATGACGAATTAGTGCAACTGCCTATTGCAACTTGATTTATTTTAATTCCTTTAACATGTTTTACCGGTACAACCGCATCAGGTGAATGAGGAAGTGCCGCATTTGGCTGCAATGCACTTAAATCTATTACGATTTTTTCAGAATATACCGCATCATCGGCGGCTTTAAGCTCTATAAAATCTTCTTCTCTTCCCTGAGCTTTTAAAAACTCTAAAGTTCTATTATCAGAAGGAAATATTGAAGTGGTTGCTCCAAGCTCAGCTCCCATATTTGTAATTGTTCCCCTTTCAGGTACAGATAAGGATTTAACTCCTTCTCCTGTATATTCAAATACCTTATTTACACCGCCTTTAACTGTAAAATGCTTCAGTACTTCAAGTATTATATCTTTAGCTGTTGAAAATTTATTTAGCTTACCTACTAATTCAACATTCACAACATCAGGCATCAAAATTCTATATTCTCCTCCTGCCATTGCAACCGCCACATCCAGTCCGCCGGCACCTATAGCAAGCATACCCATTCCTCCACAAGTAGGAGTATGACTGTCAGAACCAAGAAGTGTATCTCCGGGAACAGAAAATCTTTCTAAATGTACTTGGTGACATATTCCGTTTCCGGGCTTCGAAAAATAAATTCCGTGTTTCTTGGCAACAGTTTGTATATATAGGTGGTCATCTGCATTTTCGGGACCTGTTTGAAGCATATTGTGATCTATATAGGCTACAGAGCGTTTTGTTTTCACTTTATCTATTCCCATAGCTTCAAATTGCAAATATGCCATAGTTCCCGTAGAATCCTGTGTCAATGTTTGATCTATTTTTATTCCTATTTCGCTTCCTGTTTTCATTTGACCGGAAATCAGATGATTTTTTATTATTTTTTCAGTTAATGTTAAACTCATAGTGCCTCCTATATTGCCTTATCACTGCATTTGTATTGATTGTTTAAAACATACACTCTGCCCATCTCTTCCATCTCTTCGGTAGAAACATTGGAAGTTCTGCCTTTTTCATATTCCTCATCTATTTTATTTTTAATAATTGTCAATCTTTCATCAGACTTTTGTATTTTATCTCCATCCTTAAGACCGAAATAACTGTTTATCCAATATGCAATGCTTGATATACCCGAATAAGAATTAATAGCCACTAAAGGCGGCTTGCCCAACACCTTTTTAGTATCAAAGCTATTGTATATTTCTTCGTCCTTTAGTAAACCATCGGCATGGATACCTGCCTTAGTCACATTAAATTCTTTGCCTACAAAAGGAGTTTTAGGCGGAATATCATAATTTAACTCTTTTTCAAAATATTCTTCAATTTCTTTTAACACTTCTAAGTTAATATTCTTTAAATTTCCCTTGACTTGTGCATATTCAATTATCATTGCTTCTAAAGGGGTATTGCCTACTCTTTCACCGATACCAAACAATGTGGTATTAACAGAAGCTCCACCATACAACCATGTTGTAGTTGAATTTGTAACTGCTCCATAATAATCATTATGACCATGCCATTCAATTGAAGACGAAGGAACACCTGCATAGTATTTTAAACCATGTATTATTGCAGGAACGGATCTTGGAAGTTCAACACCCACATGAGAAACTCCTACCCCCAAAGTATCACAAGCTCTTATTTTTACATTTATATTACTTTCATTCATCAAATCCATAAGATTTTTTGCCAATGGCACAACAAAACCATAAAAGTCAGCTCTCGTTATATCTTCAAAATGGCATCTTGGAACAATACTGTTTTCCAAGGCTGCATAAGCAATATCCAAATACATTTTCATAGCTTCATGTCTTGTTTTATTAAGCTTATTGAAAATATGGTAATCAGAACATGACATTAAAATTCCTGTTTCTTTTATACCCATTTCCTTAACAAGCTTGAAATCTTCCTTGTTGGCTCTTATCCAGGAGGTTATTTGCGGGAATTCATAGCCCTTATCCATACATGCTTCAACTGCACTTCTATCTTTTTGTGAATATAGAAAAAATTCAGTTTGTTTTATTACACCTGAACCATTATCAAGCAAATGTAGATAATCATATAGCTTTACCATTTGTTCACTGTTCATATTTGTCATTGATTGTTGTCCGTCTCTGAATGTTGTATCAGTAATCCATATATTTTCAGGAACATCCATAGGTAGTTGTATGTTGTTAAATTTTATTTTTGGTATTTCATCATATGGGAAAACATCCTTATATAATTTTGGTTTAATCACTTCTACAGGTTTATATTTCATGCTACACCTCCGACTTTTTGAAAGATTTTAATTTTAAATTGCAAATATGTATTTTAACATACGCTTGATTATTAATGCATATTATAGTGCAAACGAGTATTTAAGTCAAGTATAGATATTGTATAACTATATGTTAATATTTGCCACATGATTGTTTTATGATTTTAATTGCAACTGTTTTATTTTTAATTGCATATTGTGATTAGAATAAAAAAAGAAGCTCGAAAGAGCTTCAGCTTTTATTAACCTAACCAATTGATTATATTCATGGTATCCTTAAAACAATTATTCCTTAAAAAATCATCATCATATTTTTCAGAACACATCATTGGATGTCTGCTTATATAAAACTCCCCGTGCTTTAAATACTGCTTTTTTTCTTCTGCAAATTTACCCCATAAAAAATAGCTTATATTTTTGTTTTCTTCGGAAATGTAATTCAAAAGCTTAATACTGAATGGTTCCCAAATGGAAATATGACTTCCTGTTTTACCCGGTTCTACGGAAAGATAAGTGTTAAGCAATAAAACACCTTGTTTTTCCCATGACTTAAATATTTCATCAGGAGGTAAAATATTAAAACCGCCCGTTTCAATTTGTTTTTGGATTTCCGAAAACTTCAATATATCATTATAATTTTCTATATTATTGTAATTTTTATGAATTAATCTTATTATATTTTTTAAAGAAACCTGTCTAAACTTTTGATTCCAAGACTTTAAATCCCCCACCTCAAATGCGCGTCCTGTAGGTCTACCTTTTTCAGGATATGGATCTTGACCTAAAATAACTACTTTTACTTCATTTAAGTTATTCTTTAAAAATCTAAGCACGTTATCATGGTGGGGATTAGTATTTTCCCCTATTTTTTCTTCTATAATATTTAATTCTTCAATTACTTCACGGCTCAACAATTTATCCCATGAATTATGTGCATCAATAGGTATTAAACTCATGCTTTCACCCTTTATATTAATATTTACTATATATTATATTTCATAATGCTTATCTAAATCAATGTAATATATTTAAATTTGTTATTCTAATCCATGAATAAATAATCCACTTCTCAGTTTTGGCTCGAACCATGTTGACTTAGGGGGCATAACTTTTCCCTGATTTGCAATATCCATTAAATCATTAACATCAGTTGGATATAAAGAAAATGCAGCTGCCATTCCTTCATTAACCCTTCTCTCTAACTCTTGTAATCCCCTGATTCCTCCAATAAAATCTATTCTTTCATCTGTTCTTGGATTATTTATTCCCAATATAGGTGAAAATAAATTATTTTGTAATATGGAAACATCAAGATTGTTTTCAGTATTATTTTCATCAAAAATTCCTTTTATGGGTGAAAGGATATACCATTTGTTTTGGATATACATTCCAAATTCATGTTTTCTACTTGGTCTGTATTGTCCTTTCCCTTTATATTCTTCCACTAAAAATTTTTCCCTTACTCTATTTATAAATTCCTCTGCAGAAAGATTGTTTAAATCCTTTACAACCCTATTATAGTCCATAATCTTAAGTTCATTATGAGAAAACAATACTCCAAGAAAAAAATTAAACTCTTCATTCCCTGTAAATCCCGGTGTTTCTTCTCTTTTTATTAATGCCACCTTAACCGCAGATGCTGCTCTATGATGACCATCAGCTATATAAAAATTGTCAATTTCCTTAAATATAAAAGTAAGTTTTTCTACTGTTTCATTATCATCAATAACCCACACCATATGTTTTACACCATCTTCAGAAGCAAAGTCATAAACAGGAATATTGTTTGTCATATATTCTTTCTTTATTATGTTTACTAAGTTATGTGTTTCATACATTAAAAAAATCGGGCCTGTATTTGCATTACAATATTTAACATGATTAATTCTGTCAAGTTCCTTATCCTCTCTGGTATGCTCATGCTTTTTTATTTTATCATTGAGATAGTCATCAACAGATAAGCAACATACCAATCCTGTCTGTTGGTGTTCTCCCATAATCTGTTTATAAATATAAAAGCATTTTTTATTATCCTGCTTTAACCAACCCTTTTCTATCATGTAGTTAAGGTTATCTTTTGCTTTTTCATACACCTTGTTATCATATATATCTATAATTTTATCTAAATCTACCTCTGCTTTATCTACGTGTAGAAAGGAATAAGGATTATTGTCAACCATTATTCTTGCTTCTTCGCTGTTCATAACATCGTATGGTAATGCTGCAATTTTATCAACCAACTCCGAAATCGGTCTTATTCCTTTAAAAGCTTTAATAATCATTATGCACACTCCTTCATGTAATTAAAAATAATTTCCACTATTTCATCTCCAATTCTACCTTGTGCCTCTTGAGTTGAAGCACCTATATGTGGTGTACAAGAAACCTTTTCATGTAAGCATAGTGGATTATTCTTTGCCGGTTCCTCAATAAATACATCAACAGCAGCCCCCGCAAGCTTATTGTTGTTAAGCGCTTCAATAAGCGCATCTTCGTCTACAACTCCGCCTCTTGCACAGTTTATAATAAAGCTGCCATCCTTCATTAATCCAATTTCTTCTCTTCCTATAACAGCTCTATCACCGCTATAAGGTATATGAAGTGTTATAAAATCTGAAATCTTAAGCAATTCATTCATTGGCAAAAACTTATATTTGCAATCCTTTATTTCTCCCATTACATCAGTATACACTACATTCATTCCTAATGCTGCTGCTTTGTTGGCTGTTTCTCTTCCTATTCTGCCAAAGCCAATAACCCCTAAAGTCTTATTAAATATTTCAATTCCCTCATATGCTTTTTTGTTCCACTGCCCTTGCCTTAGTGTTACATTTGAGTTGTGAATAAACCTTGCTAAGCTAAACATGTGACCAATTACCAATTCGGCTACAGAAGCACTGCTTGCATTTGGAGTATTTTTTACTTCTATATTATTAGCTTTAGCATAATCAACATCTATATTATCAAGCCCCACTCCTCCCCGTATTATCAGCTTCAATCTTCCTGTCACTGCTGCAGCATCTATTACATCCTTTTTAACCTTTGTATTTGAACGAACAATTAAAATATCAAAGTTCTTTATTTCATTTACTAATTCCTCTAACTCAAAGTGTTTTTCTACAACATCTATATTCGTATTTTTAAGTTTATTTATAGCTTCCTTTTCCATTCCATCAGATACTAAAATTCTTAACATATTATCTCCTCCATATCATTTAATTTTACTAATTTTTCAAAATGTCATCTATATTTTCTAAAAGTTCTTTTACATCATCAAGGATATAATCACCCATATGCGCAATTCTAAAAGTTTTTTCCTTTAAATCACCATATCCGTTTGATATGGCGTATCCTCTCTTGCCAAGTTCCTTATTCAAATCTCCTACATTAATACCTTTTATATTTTTTATAGTTGTAAGTGTGTTTGAAGCATATTTTTCTTCAGGAAAAATTTCAAAGTTTTTCTTTGCCCATTCCCTTACATAGGTAGCCATTGACAAATGTCTGTTATATCTATTTTCAAGTCCTTCCTCTAAAATTTTATCTAACTGATAATCCATGGCATACATTATAGGCAGTGCAGGAGTAGATGGATATTGGTAATCCTTTTTTTGAATATAATTATACAACTCCAACAAGTCTAAATACAATCCTCTGAACTTAACCTGTTTTGCTGCTTCAACTGCCTTTTTAGACATTGAAGCTATGGCCATCCCCGGAGGTAATCCTAATGCTTTTTGAGTTGATGTTATACAAATATCTATACCAAGCTTATCTACCTCTATCTTTGTTCCTCCCATGGAGCTTACAGCGTCAAGACACCAAACTACATCTTCATATTTTTTTATAATTTTTGAAATCTCATAAATTGGATTCTCGACACCGGTAGAAGTTTCATTGTGAGTTATGGTTATTAAATCATACTTGCCGGTAGCAAGGGCTTCTTCAACCATTTCAGCCGTTGTTGCTTTTCCTGCTTCGACACTAAATTTATCAGCTTCCACGTTATTATAAATCGCCATCTTATACCATCGTTCCCCGAAGGAACCAACGGAAAAAACTGCAGCTCTCTTTCTTGTACATGATCTGATAGCTCCTTCCATAAGGCCTGAACCAGAAGAAGTAGATAGAAGAATTTGCTCCTTGGTATAAAAAACTTCACTTAACTTTTCACTTATACTTCTTTGTAGTGATGAAGCATCCTTTGACCTGTGTCCTATCATGGGCTTTGTCATTTGCTCCAATACATCATGTTTTACATCGATTGGCCCCGGTATAAATAATTTTTTATTCATTTTCTGTCCTCCTTAATTTAAAAAAATACAAAAAAACCTTTCATCCTCTAAGGGACGAAAGGTTACTTCCGTGTTGCCACCCAACTTGATCATAGCTTATTTTGGGGTATAACAAATATTTGCGTAAAGCAAAATAAAGGTAAGCAGATGACCCAAATCTTCGATTTGGTGTCAGTCGCTTATGCTGTAAGCGAATTAAAAAAGCTTCCGTCCCCCGAAAGGGACGAAAGCTTAATAGTTTCCGCGTTACCACCCAAATTGATACAATGATCCACTCTATGCAGATAACGGCTGCCTCCGTTTTACTCATCGTAAACCCTCAAGGGTGGATTCAACAAACATCAGACCGGCTCGCACCTACCGCCGGCTCTCTTAACATTAAGAATGCCTACTATTCCCTATCAATGGTTTTATCTATTTCGTATTATTATAATGATATATTTATAAAAAAGCAATACCTTTTTTATAAATTTTTTTAATAAAATAAAGCGGCAGGTAATTTTTACCTGCCGCTTGAAACTCACTTTTTATTAAATTATGCTCTTCTTTTCTTAAATAGCACTAACCCACAAAATGCTACAAATGCACTTAATCCTAAAATAGTTAAGGTTGATATTCCATTCTTTTCAACTTCTTTTTCAGCGGGAGCACTTATTATTTTTGCATTCTCAACAATATCTGTATCAACCGGTGCACTTATATCCTCTGTTTCGCTTGTTATAGTAACTATTTGTGAATCATCTGCTAATTCTGCAGGATCTATTGTTTCGGGATTATCAGAATTGTATTGTAGTGTTACAGCTTGAATACCTTCAACAATCTTTATATTATCTTTTCCTAATAGTTTGATAACTGCATCGGCATTTTCAGGTGTATATGGTGTAATTCCTACTTCAACATAATCATCAACTGTACCCGTGTGAGTAATAAATATGCCCTTTTCATCTAAGTCCTTAGCATAATTTTGTTCAAATAATAATTTATCGATTTCAGCTTGTGCTTCATACATTGCTTCATCAACTGCTGTTATTTGTATGGATACAGGAGCATCTAAATTTTCATTTGTCTCTGCAAAAGCAAATCCTATTGATGATACTGTTAGTGCTAAACTGAAAGATAATATTTTAAATAATTTTCTTTTAATCATAATAACCTCTTTTTAAATTTTATTTGAAGTTTACCATGGCCAATGGAATAATTTTTTTACTTCTTAGTATATTAGACGACAATTTTATAAAATTGTTTCATGGAAATTTTTGATAATATGTATTATAATTAAATATAAATAAAAAAAAGAGGTGCGCTATGATAAATGAAAACAGACTAATAAAAACCTTTATGGAATATGTACAAATCGACAGCGAAACGAAAAATGAAAAAGCAATAGCTGAAAAAATTATTAAAGATTTAAATGATTTAGGATTCGATGCTTTTACTGATGAAGCAGGTAAAAAATTAGATTCTAACGGCAATAATGTTTATTGTTTCATACCAGGAACTAATCCATCCGAAGCAATGCTGTTCAGCGCTCATATGGATACTGTAACTCCCGGCAATGGCATAGTTCCATACATAGATGGTGATTATATAAAGAGCAAGGGTGATACAATTCTTGGCGGAGATGACAAAGCAGGTATCACTGCAATTATAGAGGCACTAAGAGTTATTAAGGAAAATAACTTACCACACAGACCAATCGAAATAGTTTTTACAATTTGTGAAGAGGGTGGAGTAAACGGTGTTAAAGAAGTTGAATTTTCGAAGTTAACTGCTAAAAAAGGAATTGTTTTAGATAGCGGCGGAAGCCCAAGTCATATTATTACAGAAGCTCCGGGACAAACAAGAATTTTTGCCAACATTATAGGAAAGCCATCTCATGCAGGCGCAAGCCCTGAAAATGGTATAAGTGCTATAATGGTTGCAGCTGAGGCAGTAACAAATATGAATCTTTTACGTATCGACAGTGAAACTACCGCAAATATAGGCACATTTAAAGCTGTCGGTGCTACCAACATTGTTTCACCATTAGTTGAAATAGTGGCAGAAGCAAGAAGCCGCTCTACAGAAAAGCTTAAAAACCAAACTGACCACATGATTAAATGCTTGCAGGATGCATGTGACAAATGCGGTGCTAAATTAGAATATAATATTGAATACTGCTATTTCTCATACATCTTAGACCATGATGATGAACATATAAAATCTATTGAAAGTGTATGCGAAAAATTAGGACTTGAAATTGAAAAGCTTCCTTCAGGCGGCGGAAGTGACGCAAATATATTCAATCAAAACGGTATTAAAGCAGTCAATATCGGAGCAGGAATGGAACTTGCTCACACAATTGATGAACAGCTTAACATAAAAGATTTTATAAACGCTTCAAAAGTAGTTCTTGAACTAATGACCCTGTAAATATTTGCAATAAAAAAGCATGTGATTAATGATATTACATGCTTTTTTGAATTTGCTAAGATCTACAGCGTTTGCAATATCAAGATAAATTAACATGTCAATTTTTAGCAAAAATACTGAATAAATAACGATGGGAGTTTTCCACTTCCTTTTATGATCATACTATTGTATTTTCATTTAGTATCTTAATAATATTAACAGAACAACATTTCTTTGTTGGACTTAATTCTTTACATTTACCCAGAGTGCAAGCACCAGTCATATTTCTAATGTCTTGTAGAGATTTTGCCCCATTTGCTATAGCTTCTAATATTTTTTCCCTACTAACATTAGAGCAATAGCATATTATTTCATTTTGCACATCTAACACCTCACTTAATAATAATTTTATAAAATATTTAATAAATTCATAATCATACAAAGAAGTCAGTATTTGTTTTACTTATAGTATTTATTATATTATATTATATCATATCTTACAAAAATTTCCTAATATATAAATTTGTAATTATTTGTTTCAAAATATAAGTAAAATGACTATAATAATATTAAACAATGATTACTGGGGTTCTTTATGTGCGGTAGATATTATATTGATATAGATTCTAAGGAATTTAAAAAAATATTAGAAGAAGTTGAAAAGAATATTTACGATAATTTTAAAACCGGAGAAATTTTTCCTACTAACATAGCTCCTATTTATATACAAGATGAAGAAAACATGAAGCCCATATTAGCAAAATGGGGGCTGCCAAAATGGAATGGCAAAGGAGTTGTGATAAATGCAAGAGCTGAAACCTTCGCAGAAAAATTTATGTTTAAAAAGTTAAATAAAAGCTTCAGATGTATAGTGCCTGCTACTGCTTACTATGAATGGAAAGAGAACGGATTAAGTAGTAAAACAAAAGATAAATACGTTATTAAAAAAAATAATTCAATTTTGTATTTTGCCGGAATATACAATATTGTACCAAAGTATGAAGATAAACAAATAAGTATGTTTGATACTGTCGAAGAAGATATTTTTTATACTATTATAACAAAAGAAGCGGAAACCTCAATTTCTCATATTCATGACCGCATGCCTCTAATATTTGATAAAAACGAAATGGATGATTGGTTAAACGGTAAGAGCATTAATGAATTAGTTTCTTCCAACAGAACTGAATTATTAAGTGAAATATTTAAATAAATCGCTGACCATAGGTCAGCGATTACTCTTGCGCTTAATGGGATGCCTTAAAATATTTGCCTCCTACTGTTACAAGCTTAAATCAATGTGACAGTATCCGTTTGGGTTTTTCTCTAAATATTTTTGATGATATTCTTCTGCTGCATAAAAATTTTTTAAAGGCATTACTTCAGTAACTAATGGTTGGTTATATTTTAATGCTTCGTTATTAAAGGATTCATTAATTGTTTTTAAATCCGCTTCCTTTACATAATAAATTCCTGTTCTGTATTGTGTTCCAACATCTCCACCCTGCCTGTTTAACAAAGTTGGGTCAATTACCCTCCAAAAATCTTCTAATATTTTATTTAATGTTATTTCATTTTCATCATATTTTATGTATACTGCTTCTGCGAATCCTGTTGTATTGGTGCATACCTGTTCATAAGTTGGGTTTGTGGTATTTCCATTTGCATATCCTACAACTGTTTCCTCAACTCCTTTACGTAAATCAAAGTATGCCTGCAAGCCCCAAAAGCATCCGCCTGCCAAATAAATTTCCTTCATCTTTATCAACTCCTGTGTTTGATTTTATTGTATTTATTATACCCATATTTCAAATTAATCACAATACTTCTTTGATTTGCTTAAGCTTTGCAGCAATACTTTTAAAATCTTCCCATGCATCCTTCTTGGCAGGTTCGTTTCTTAGCAGGTATGACGGATGGTATGTTGGCATGAAATAAATATCACCCTTTTTTATAAACTGCCCTCTCTGTTTACTAATGCTTAAGTCAGGATTTATAAGATTTTTAGCAGATACCGCTCCAAGGCATACTATAATTTTAGGTTTAATTAGCTTAACCTGCCACCTTAAATAATTTAGGCACTCGCAGCTTTCATCCTCAAATGGGTTTCTGTTTTCAGGAGGCCTGCACTTCACCACATTAGTTATGTAGACATCCCTTCGTTTAAGACATATGGCTTCAATCATCTTATCAAGAAGCTGCCCTGCTTTTCCCACAAAAGGTCTTCCCTGAACATCCTCGTTGTATCCGGGGCCTTCTCCTACAAACATAATGTCAGCATGCTCATTTCCTTCTCCAAACACTACTTTTGTTCTTGTTTCAGCCAATCTGCATTTATGGCAGTTATAGCAAAACTTCCTAAGTTCATCCATTGTATACATAATCGCCTCTGTAAGCTTAAAATCTTTTAAATATTATATCATATCATTATTCTTTATTGAATTTATTTATAGCATAATATACAATATATTTAGCTTTTGACAGGGTGGTATTATGATTAACATCTCGAATAAATTAAAAGAAAAATTAAGACAAATACCAATGAAGCCGGGAATTTATAAAATGATTGATTCAAAGGGTAATGTTGTTTATGTGGGCAAAAGCAAATGCTTAAAAAAAAGAGTAAGAACATATTTTTCAGATAACCCAAAATGGGAGAAGATAACTAAAATAGCACGTTCAATAGATGATATTGAATACATCGTAACGGATACTCATTTAGAAGCAAGACTGTTAGAATGCCGATTAATCAAACAAATAAAGCCGCTTTTTAATTCTATGATGAAGCACGACAGAGGTTATGTTTTTTTAAAGCTTAAAAATTACAATCAATATAATGCATTGTCTATGGTTGATGAAAGAGAAGAAGGTTCTTACGGTCCCTTCAGAAGTAAATTTCATCTGAATGAAATCATTAATTCCTTAAAAAATATTTATCCTATTAAAAACATCAATGGTTCATATTCTTTTGAACACCATTTGTTTCCTGTTACAATGAATAAAAGTGAATTTAATAAAAATAAAGGATGCTTAAAGGAAATAATTACAGATACTGAAAAAGCTGAAGCTTTTAAAATTGAATTAGAAATTAAAATGAAAAAAGAAGCACACGATAATAATTTTGAAATGGCTTCTATTTATAAAAATTTTATTGATAACATAAATTATATTAACTACACAATCAATAAATACGAAAATCTTATGAACAGCGACTTATTAGTTACAATCCCTTTTGATGAAGGATATAAGCTATTTTATATTTCAAATTCTAATATTGTAAAAAAGGAAATGTTTGAAAATATATCGCAGACAGAGATTGATTTATTTTGTAATTCTGCAAAAAATTCAACTGTCGAACACAATATTGACATAAATGAAAAATCCCTAATTGATTATAGGGATATTATATACTCAGAAATATTATCATTGCCTGAGAATTCTGTTGTAAAAATTAATACATAGCTATTTGAAAGTAATTTTACCGTCTTTCATTTCGTCTACAGTTGCAAGGCATTTTAGATTGTAGCCCATTCTTCTTAAATAATTCCCCCCGTTTTGAAACCCCTTTTCAATTACTATGCCTATGCCATCGATTGAAGCACCTGCTTGTTCGGCTAATTCTATCAAAGCTTTCATTGCATTTCCTTCAGCTAAGAAATCATCTATAATAAGAAGCTTATCATTTTCATTTAAATATTTCTTGCTTATCATTATGTTATATTCTTTGTTTTTAGTATAGGAAAAAACTTTACCTTTATATATGTCCTTATCTAAATTTAAGCTTTCGGATTTTTTGGCAAACACAACCGGAACTCTGAAAAACAACGCGGCCATAGAAGCAATTGCTATACCGCTTACCTCAATTGTCAATATTTTTGTTATATCCATGTCCTTAAAAAGATTGTATAATTCTTCTCCCATTTCATAAAGAAATTCAACATCAAGTTGATGATTTAAAAAACTGTCAACCTTAAGTATGTTTCCCTCTTTAACTTCCCCACGTTCAACTATAATTTTCTTTAGCTTTTCCATTGCATTCCTTCTTATATATAAATTCTATATAATTTATAAACTTTTATAAATAGATATATTATCAAATACACCTGTAAAAAGCAAGGAAAAAACGAAATCTTTTAAGATATATCATAAAACAATTCATAATACCTTGATATTTTCTGTTCTAAATTTTCCATACTGATAATTCTTGCTTCTCTGATAGTTTCTTTTCCTTGAATAAATAAAATAATAACGGGTATTGTAAAAACGGTGTATTTTGCAGACAATTCCACTGAGTTTTCAACAATAACCGAAACCCCTTTTATTTTAGGGTATTTTCCAAGAAGTTGTTCTACTTTTGGTTTCATAGCATGGCAAACACTGCATGAATTGCTCCCAAAATATATTAACAACATATCATTTTCATTGATTAATTTATTTAAATCTTCATTGTTTTTTATAATATCCATATTCATGTACCTAAAAGTATTAGTAAATATATATTACCACATTATTAAACTTTTAAAAATGAATTTATATGATTCTTTCTAATAATTTTAATAACAAAAACAAATAAAATATTTCTTGAATTGAATATCTTAATATGCTAATATATAAATATAAAGATGTGAAAAAAATATCTAAATAAATTAAAGGGGTCAATTATGAATAAAAAAATTGTTATTATAGGCGGAGTCGCAGGCGGCGCCAGCACGGCAGCAAGATTGAGAAGATTAGATGAAACTTCAGAAATTGTAATGTTTGAGAGAGGTTCTTACATTTCATATGCAAACTGTGGTCTTCCATACCATATTGGAAATGTTATAAAGGAAAGATCATCATTATTATTACAAACGCCAGAAGCAATGTCAAAAAAATATAATATAGACGTTAGGGTTGATTCTGAAGTTACTTCAATTGACAGAGAAAACAAAACAGTTGAAGTGAAAAAGGTTAAAACGGGCGAAATATATAAAGAAAGCTATGATGTATTGGTAATATCAACCGGTTCAACACCGTTGAAACCACCAATTGAAGGAATAAATTCACCCGGTATATTTACACTTTGGACTGTTCCTGACACTGATGAAATTAAAAACTTCATAGATGAAAGAAAGCCGAAAAACGCAGTAGTAATCGGAGGTGGATTCATAGGTCTTGAAGTTGCTGAAAATCTGCATCTTGCAGGTATAAGTGTAACCGTTGCAGAGGCAATGGACCAGGTTATGGCTCCAATAGATTATGAAATGGCAAGATTAGTACAAAACAACATGGTATCTAATGGAGTTAATCTTATTTTAGGTGACGGGGTATCAAAATTTAAAAATGAAAATGGTATAGTTACCATTACATTAGCTAGCGGGAGAATATTATCTGCAGACATGGTGATTTTATCCATAGGGGTAAGACCTAACAGCCAATTAGCCAAAGAGGCAGGAATTGAACTTAATCAAAGGGGCGGAGTTGTTGTTGATAAATATTTAAAAACATCTGATCCTAACATTTATGCACTTGGTGATGTTATAGAGGTTGAAGAATTCATAAACAAGGGTAAGGCAATGATTGCATTAGCCGGTCCCGCTAACAAACAAGGTAGAATTTGCGCAAACAACATTTATGGTGCTAATGAAGAATACAAAGGCACTATGGGAACATCTGTAGCAAAAGTATTTGACCTTACTGTTGCTTCAACAGGTGCAAATGAAAAAACCCTTAACAGAATGGGAATGGTTGAAGGAAAAGATTATTACACTGCAACTATATCACAAAAATCTCATGCAGGATATTACCCTGAGGCATCTGAATTAATATTAAAATTAGTTTTTTCTGTTGATGGTAAAAAAATATACGGAGCACAAATTGTTGGTGAAGACGGGGCTGATAAACGAATAGACACAATTGCAACTACAATTCGTCTAAATGGAAGCATTTATGATTTAAAGGAACTTGAACTTGCCTATGCACCTCCATATTCATCAGCAAAAGATCCTGTCAATATGTTAGGTTTCGTAGCAGAAAATATAGTAGAAGGTAAAATTAAATTAAGTAAATGGAATGACATAGATCCATCAAAATCAAGCGATTATACAATTCTTGATATACGTGAGGATGCGGAGCTGATGGTTTTTGAAATACCGGGTGCTGTAAACATTCCATTAGGAGATCTAAGAAGCAGAATAAGTGAATTAAACAAGAATGATAATATAATCGTGTTTTGTGCTGTTGGAGTACGTTCTTATAATGCTGCAAGAGCTTTGATGGAAAATGGATTTAGCAATGTATTTGTATATCCTGCAGGAACAAACTTCTATAAAAGTGTTTATTATGATTATTTTAATCAATTAAACGGAATAAATAACACACCAAGAATGAATGAAGAAAATATAAATCCTGTTTCGGAGGTAAAAAATATGGATGAAATCAAAGCATCTATTCAGGTTGATTGCAGTGGACTTCAATGCCCCGGACCCATCATGAAAGTTTATGAAACAATAAATAAAATTAATAAAGGGGATATAATTCAAGTTTCAGCTACCGATTCAGGATTTGCACGGGATGTTGAAACATGGTGCAGAAGAACCGGAAACACCTTTTTAAAAGTAGAAAAGGATGGTAAAAATAATATTGTTTATTTGCAAAAAGGTATATCTGAAAAGAAATCGGAACTTCCTATACAAAATAATTCTACAGTTTTAACACCTGCAAATGAAGGTAAAACAATTATTGTCTTCAGTGGCGAATTAGATAAGGTGTTGGCTTCATTCGTTATAGCAAACGGCGCAGCTGCAATGGGTAGACCTGTAACAATGTTCTTCACATTCTGGGGATTAAATGTTTTAAGAAAAACAGAAAAACAAAATGTTAAAAAACCTCTTATTGATTCAATGTTTGGAATGATGATGCCTCAAGGTGTAAGTAAACTAAAGTTGTCCAAAATGAACATGGGCGGATTAGGAACTGCAATGATGAGAAAAGTAATGAAGGACAAAAATATAGATTCTCTTGAAGATTTAGTTAAAAAAGCAATGGATAACGGTGTTAAAATGATTGCATGCACCATGTCCATGGATGTAATGGGAATTACTAAGGAAGAATTGATTGACGGTATAGAATTTGCCGGAGTAGGAACATACTTAGGCGACGCAGAAGAATCAAATGTAAATCTGTTTATTTAATAATAAAGCTGCCTATTTTGGCAGCTTTATTATTTATACAAATATCATAAAATTTAGAAGGAATATTCTAAACCCGTAAAACGTCTTGAAAACTCTTCAACATATTTAGCAACACACTCTATCGGTTCCTTATCAATCAACAACATTTTAATAAATAATGCTATTTGCTCCATGTCTTTTTCTTTTAAACCTTTTCTGGTTACTTCAGGAGTTCCGATGCGTATTACAGGAGAGGCTCCCGAGAAATCATCAGATACCAAAATATTAGCTTTCTCCAAATACTTTGCAGGAGCTGTATCTATTTTATCACCCAAATTCACTAATAATAAGTGTGATTCAGTAAACCCCTTATCCTTACCTATTACATTAAATCCATATTTATCTAATGCAATTGCCAATGCTTTAGAGTTTTTAACAATCTGTTTACCATATTCTTTTCCAAATTCTTTCATCTCTAAAATAGATGCTGCAAGTGCCGGTAACCTATTTAAATGATGGCTTGTTACCAAAGATGGTGAAAGGGTATTTCCTACCTTAATTATTAACTCCTTATTGTTAGAAACTACAAACCCACCTTGCGGACCGGGAAAAGATTTATGTGTACTTCCAAACATTATATCCGCACCCTCTTCAAGAGGATTTTTAAATGCACCTGATGCAATTAGACCTGTAACATGTGCGGCATCATATGCAATATAGAAGCCAAGTTCATCCGCTAATGGTCTTAATTCTCTCACCGGCTCCTGAAACAATGTTCCAGAACCTCCGAATATAACTAACTTAGGTCTTAATTCCCTCACCTTAGTTTTTAATGCTTCAACATCAACAGCACCATCTTCTGTGAATTTCATGTATTCCACGTTAATTGTTTCATCAAATTGCTTAACTTGACACATTGGGCCAACTAATCCATGACCCCAATCTTTTAAACTTACTTCAATTACTAAATCTCCAGGCTCAAGTATTGCTAAAACCACCGACATTCCTGCCATGTGTCCTCCAATTGGTCTTAAGTCTGCATATTTTGCCTTGAAAATTTCTTTTACCAATTCTTGTGTTTCCATTTCAAATTCATGAATATACTTATTTCCGGTATATTCTCGATCTTTTGGATCTAATGTTGCATAACATCCATATCTGTTTCCAAAATCGCAGCTTAAGTAATTTCTTACCTTTTCACTTGAATAATTTTCAGAAGCTATTAAATTTAAACATCCTTGTCTATAAGTTAAATGCTTGTTTAACAAATTATCTATATCCCTTGTTGACTTAAACATACGTCCTCCCTAATTAAAATTAACTAACCTCCTCCTAACGGCTTTATAATTCTAACATTATCATTCTGGTTTAATTTATATTTCTCATATTGAGACATCAAAATTTGTTTACCGTTTATAAATACCGCTACGGATTCAACATAGTTTAAATATTTTATTAAATTTATCACAGTATAATTATGAGGAACGATTATTGCTTTATTGTTAACAATTACTTCCACACAATCACCGCCTATTAGCTAATCAACCACTGTAAAGATAATTTTCTCATTGTTGCCTCTGTAGGATTACCATTATCAGTATGCCATCCGGCCAATTCATAATACAATTCCTTAGCTTTTTCATGAGCAACTTTATCTAATATTACACCGTCAGATGGCCCTCCCTTAAGAGGTATAAACATTTTTTCAGGCAGCTGGTCATCTTCTTTTGTAAATCCTTCCCTTGCATTAAAATAACGCATCATATTAATTCGTCTTTCTCCCACCTGCATTAATTCAAATATTGAAGTATCCCAACCTAAACCATATTTACACAGTTCGACCATTTCATCCGGACCATAAAGTTCCCAGGAAGGTCCCCACACAAATTGACACAAACATAATGTATCTAATATGGAAAAATATTTCTGTGTATCTAAAGCAAAGCGAACTTTATCATCATCCATCGTAAAATTATCTTCATAACCCTTATGTATACCTATTTTTGCCAACCTTATTCTTTCTCTGCTATCGGTTGGCATTACCAGGAAAGGATCATGTTCACTTGATTGATGGTCTGCACCAAAAGGATTAACAGCATATATTAGTCCTACTGCCGGCTTAAATTGCGGCATATGAGCAGGTAACTCCTGTTTTTTTACAGTTACTGTAAGAGAAACCGCTTCCTGTCCTATTTTTTCTGCAGCTCTGTAACTGCCTTCAGCTAATAAATTCCCTATTCCTTCCCTCTTAGCAATTTTCTCAATTAATATAGGCAGTGCTTGTTCATTACCAAAATTTAATTTTATTCCATCACATGTTTCTTCGTCCAATAAACCTTTTTCAAAGCACTCCATCGCAAAAGCTATAGTGGCACCACATGAAATAGTATCAACCCCATACATGTTACAAAGCTGATTAGCTAATGATACATATTCTAGATCTGTCACTCCGCAATAAGAGCCAAATGTTCCTACTGTTTCATATTCAGGACCTCCATATAACGGATCTACCAATCCCGGTATCTCTACAACCCTTTTGCATCTTACTGAACACGCATAGCATGTATCTCTTTCTTTTAGTATAGTGTCATACATTGTGGCTCCAGTTAGTTTTTCTGCTCCCTCAGGGAAATACCCAGATGTCCAGTTTCTGGTGACTAAAAATCCTTCATTGCTAAATCCTTCTAAATCCCCATCTGTTCCATACTGACCTAATCCGGCTACAGCACCGTTTTCTTTGAGCCGTTGGTTAACACTTTTAGAAAGTTCCATAAACTTTTCGTTGTTATATGGCTTTATTGTCTTACCCTTAGCTACTACAACCGCCTTTAAATTCTTTGAACCCATTACGGCTCCCATACCATTTCTGCCGTTGGCTCTATTGCACATATTAATTATACATGCATATTTAACCATATTCTCTCCACCGGGACCAATTTGAGCTATTTCAACATCATCCCTATTCAATTCTTTACGTATAATATCTTCGGATTCACCTGTGATTTTTCCCCATACATTTTCAGCACTTCTTAACTCAAACTTATCACCATCAATAAATAAATATACTGGTTTTTCTGATTTTCCGCTAAATACTATTGCATCATACCCATTTGCTTTAAAATGTACCGGGAAAAACCCTCCAGCTTGGCTGTCTCCCATTGTTCCTGTTAAAGGGCTTTTTGCAGTTACATTCAATCTGCTAATTCCGCTAATCGGAAGACCGGTTAAAGCTGATACCGAGAAAACCAACGTATTTTCAGGGGATAATGGATCAATATCTGCTCTCATTTCATTTAAAGCCAAGTATAAACCTAAACTTGATCCACCTGGATATAATCTATAAACTTCGCCGGGAAGTATATCAATTTTTGCTTCTCCTTGTGTAAGATCAACCTTTAATATTCTAGCGTCAGGAAATTGATTATACATTAATATGCCTCCTTTAATAAAATTCAAGGGGAATATAATTTCCCCTTATTTATTTGTTCTCTATTTTTCTATCTCAGCTATTTCAATCATTAATTTATCTAATATAGCAGTACCTTTAGCCCCTACCATTTTTTTATATACATCATATGCTGATTTACTAGCTTCCTTAAATAGTTCTCTTTCTTCTTGAGTTAATGTTACAACATCTATATCGCTGGCTGCTTTTATTTTATCCAGTGCTCCACCGTTTAAATCCGCTTGAGCTTTGAATGAAAATTCTCTTGTTTCCTCTACAGTTTCTAAAATCATTTTTTGTATATCTGCAGGTAAATTATTAAAAAACTGAGGATTTACTGATGTAGTTGTTACATATAAGCTTGAACTTCCTAATGTTAAATGTTTTTGTACTTCATAGAATTTCATTTCTTCTATAGCTGATATTGGATTTTCTTGTCCTTCTATCATATTTAACTGAAGTCCACTATAAACTTCCATATATGGCATAGGTGTTGGGTTTGCCCCATATGCTTCATAAGATGCAACTATCATTGGTGATGGCATAGTTCTCATCTTTAGTCCCTTCCATAATTCGGGTCTGTTTACAGGCTTAGATGTAGTCCACTCCATTGTTCCTTCAGTCCAATATGACAAAACCTTAATGTTTTTATCTGCATAAATTGCTGTTAAATCTTCATTTAAAGCTTTACTGGTTTTAAATATTTCTTTATTCTTTTCCATATCTTCTGAGAATAAGAAGTGTAAAGAGAATAGTTGATTTTCAGGTACAATGGTTCCTGTGTTTCCGGGTGATACTATAGCAAATTCTAATCCTCCATTTTGCAACAGTTCGCATTGTTGTGTAGCATCTCCGATTTGACCTACCGGATATATATCAATATTAATTCTTCCGCCGGACTTTTCTTCAAGTATTCTTACAAACTCCTTTACATATACATCCTGTATACTTCCGTTATTTTCTTCATGTGCAAATCTCCAGTTATAGGTTTCCCCTGCGCTTGGTGCCGGTGCTGCTGTTTGTCCGCCACAACCGACAAGTAGTGACATTACTAAAAATACTGATATTGCTATTAATATAATTTTTTTCATCTTACTAATCCTCCTCATAATATTAATCATTTAAATAATTTAGTGTTGATCTTATATGCATCTCTACACCATATTTCAAAGTATCTTCATCTAAGGTAAACCTTGGATGGTGATGAGGATACATGGTTTCTTTTACTTCATTACCATTTCCTATAAAGTAAAATGCACTTGGAACCCTTTGTGAGAATTCGGCAAAATCTTCTCCTGCCATACATCTGTACTCTACAATGTTTTCATCGGTTCCATATGTCTCTGTTATAGCATTTCTTACGTATGAAACTATTTTTGCATTGTTTTGTAATGATGGATTGCTTGAAATAAATTTTAAATTATATTTTACATTCATTGCTTCACATATACCATTTATCACCCTCTCGAATTTATCTAATAATGCTTTCTTTTCAACCTCTTCATTTTTAAATAGAAATCTTATAGTTCCTCCAATTTCCACCTTTTGTGCTATGATGTTTCTTCCGGTACCTCCATTTATTTTACCTATCATTATTGTTATAGGGCATAATGGATCTATTTCTCTTGTTTGTATTGATTGTATAGTTTGAACAATATTAGATGAAGCAATTATAGGGTCTATTGCTGTGTGGGGTGAACCGGTATGGCCTGGCTTACCATATAGCTCTAATTCAAATTCTTCTAAGGCAGCCATAACAGGTCCTTCTGATAGCCCAATTACACCGCTCTTGAGAGGAGTCCAAAGGTGTATACCAAATGCTACATCAACTTTTGGGTCTTCTAAAACGCCCTCATTAATCATGTCCAATGCGCCGGCTTCCTCTTCATTAGGCTGAAACACAAATTTTACATTTCCATTTATTTTATCCTTGTATTTACACAAAACCTTAGCAGCTATTAAAAGCATAGCAGTATGTCCGTCGTGACCACAAGCATGCATAACTCCTTTATTGACAGATTTAAATGAGACTTCAGCTTCTTCATTTTGAGGCAATGCGTCTAAGTCAGCTCTAAGCATTACTGTCTTACCTGACTTATTTCCCCTTAATAAACCTACCACACCTGTATTTGAAACCCTTTTTACCTCTAAGCCGAGAGAATTTAAATAATCGTATACAATTTGTGAAGTCCTATATTCTTCATATCCTAATTCGGGATGCATATGAAAATCTCTTCTAAGAGTTATTAGTTCTTCTTCCAATTCAAGAATATTTTTTTTTATATCATTCATTATAATTTATCAGTCCTCTTTCTATATTAAAATCAAAGATACTTGAGGTACAAATATTACTATCAAAGAAATAATAATTAGCATTATCAAATAAGCAGGTAACCTTTTTACTACCATTAGGAATGGCCTGTCAAAAATTGCACAAGCAGTGAAAATATTGCACCCGAATGGTGGGCTTATTGATGCAATTGCAGCTTGTAACGTAACTATAATTCCAAGGTGTATCGGATGTATTCCCGCCTGTAATGCCAAGGGGAAAAATATAGGAGTTAGTATTACGATAGCTACAATCGAGTCTACAAACATACCTGCAATATAGAAAAATACAGTGACTGTTATTAGAATCTTAATTGCAGAAGGATTTACACCAAGAACAGCCTGAGTTATCATCTGAGGAATTCTTGCATAAGATATAGACCAAGAAAACAAACTTCCGGCTGCTACCAATATAAACACTGCCGTTGTAACAACAGCTGTTGATAAAGCTATATTTTTAAAATCCCTAAACTTTATTGATTTGAACAAGAATACCTCTAGTATAGTTGCGTATAAAACTCCCATTGCAGCTGCTTCTGTAGGACTGAATTTACCGCTATAAATACCTGCAAAAATTATTACAGGGAAACCTAAAGGTCCAATAGCTTTTTTAAGCGCAGCAATCTTTCCACTCAAATCAATTTTTTGTGTTCTGGGAATACCCCTCCTCTTAGCCCTGAAAAAATTATACACTGAGAAAAAAATAAGTATTATTATTCCTGGGATTACCCCTGCTTTAAACAAATCGCCAACAGATGCTCCGGTAACAACACAATACATAATCATTGATATACTTGGAGGTATTAGTAAGGCAATAATAGCAGCACTAATTATAAGTGCAGTTGTGTCTTCATCCTCGTACCCACTACTGATCAATCTGTTTCTCATTGGCTTGCCTATCGCTACAACTGTGGCTTGAGTTGAACCCGATATGGCCCCAAATATTGTACAGGTTGCTGCAGTTGTAATAGCCATGCCTCCATATATGTGCCCAACAAAAGTATCAACAAAATCTAATAATCTGTTTGATGTCTGCCCCGCACACATAATATCCGCTGCAAATATAAACATTGGGACAGATAGTAAAACTATGGGCTGAACTCCGGCAATCAATTGTTGAGTAGCTAAAAGAGGATTAATATTTGGGAAATATGTTAAAATTACAGCTAAAGGTGCTACTATCATTGATATGTACATAGGGAAATTTAATATAAACAATACACCCATAATCAGCATAAGCATCCATAACATTTTATATTTCCCCCCTTTCTTCTTCCAGTTTGTCAATTAAACTAGATAAATCCGTTTTTACTTCCAGATTCAAAGGAATTTTTATATCACTTGTTAAATAAAAATTTTCTCTATCCATAATATTAAAAACAAACGTTCTGATATATTCTATTGTTGCTAATAAAAATCCTATAGGAACAACTGAATAAATCATATAAATTGGAATTTGTAATGCCGGTGAAACTCTGCCGAGGTTTTGAACATTAATTACATATTTTACAGCCAAATATGCTATATAGGCAGTAGCTATAGCAGAAACAAAGGAAATAACAATCATAAACAATTTCTTATACTTATTGCTAACCATGTCAAATACTATAGACATAGTAATATGTCTTCCTTTTCTTGCACAATAACCAAGACCGAAAAATGACACTAATATCAGTAAAGCTGATGCAACCTCTTCAGAAAATGTTAAGCTTTTATTCATAACATTTCTCATAAAGACACCCACTATTAATAAAATTGCCATTAATATTACAGAGTAGCTTAGAACAAATTCTTCAAATCGTGATAATGTCTTAGTAAAAAACTTATTCATAAATTTTCCTCTTTCTATTAAAGATTTGCACGAATCAAAGCTTTGCTTTGATTCGTTACAATTGATTCTATTTCACCAATAATTTTCTTGGATAATTTGTCAATAATTCGACTCCTGTTTCTGTTATCCTAATTGGTTCACTTATATCTACACCGCAATCATCAAGCCATATACCAGGCATAAAGTGTAAAGTCATATTTGGTTTTAAGATAGTTTTATCTCCAGGTCTTAAGCTGACTGTATGCTCACCCCAATCAGGAGGATAGTTAAGCCCAAATGAATATCCGACACGTGAATCCTTTACAAAACCACTTTTAGCAATGCTTTTAGCCCATGTTCTTTCTATGTCCTCACATGTAATACCAGGTTTAATAACATCAAGTGTGGATTTTATACCTTCAACAACAACTTCTGCTAAATCTTTTACCTTTTGTGGTGCATTGCCCAATATTATTGTTCTTGATAATGGACAGTGATATCTTCTATAGTTGCCTGCAATTTCAACAAGAACTGTATCTCCGTCTCTATATGGCTCATCCGTCCAACTTAAATGAGGAGTTGATGTTCTTATTCCACTAGGCATTAATGGAACGATTGATGCATAATCACCACCATATTCTTCTGTACCATATATCTGTGCATGATAAACGTTTGCTGCTGCCTCGTTTTGTCTTACTCCCACATTAATTGATTCAAAGGCAACTTGCATTGTTTTTTCTACTATTACTGCAGCTTTTTTGATGTATTCGATTTCTTTATCGGATTTTATTATTTTCACCCAATTAACTATATTATTTCCGTCTGTAAATCTTGCATTAGGCAAATCCTTGACTAAAGTTTCCTGGCATTTAGCTGTAAAATAATAAGCATCCATTTCTGTAGCTATAATCTTATTATCGTAGCCCTTTTCTTTTAGGATACCGGACACAAAATCCATAGGATGCTTAATTAATGAATGAACATAATCATCAGTATATGGTCTAATGTTTTCTTCTGAAAGCCATGATGTTAATCTTGCTGCATTACCATCTTGTCCTCTTCCAACCCATATTGGCTCTTCTTGGTCAATCATAACAATTAAGCATTGATGAACATAAAATGACCATCCATCAAATCCAGAAAGATAATTCATGTTTGCTGGATCTGTCACGATTAATACTTCAATACCCTTCTCCTCCATACTTAGTTTTGTGTTTTTAAGCCTTTGCTTATACTCCGAAACATCAAAATACAACGATTTCATTCACGTAACCTCCTTTTATTTATACATCGCTCTGTCGTTTGTCGACAGGAGTGATGCTTTTAATATCTTCATATATAAAATTATTTAAATGTTCCATGTTTATATGAAATGATATGTTCTCTAAGCGCTTTTTTACATCTATCTATGTCCTTACTTCGCAAACTTTCAATAATTTCATAATGATCTGTAGCTGATAAAATTAAATCTCCGGTTTTCTGCATATCATAAAGCATTGCTATTCTTAACTGAAAAAACATACTTTCTAAAATTTTTACTCTTCTTTGACTACCGGATTTCTTCCATATAAATCTATGAAAATCCATATCTTTTTTATTAATTTGTAAAGATTTTTTTTCATTATCTATGGATGATTCCGCAATGTTCACCATATCTTTAACTATTTGTTCTAAATGAACGAAGTCTTCCTCTGTTAATTTATTTTCATATATCAAAATTTTATTTATATTATTTTCAAGCAATATCCTTATATCAAATACCTCTTTAATATCATCCAAGCTATACTCGGTTACATATGTTCCTTTTCGTGGCAAAGTAGTTAGTATACCGTCATTTTCAAGTTCTCTAATTGCTTCTCTAACCGGTGCTCTGCTTATGCCTAATATGCTCGCTACTACACTCTCATTTATATGATCCCCAACTTTATACTCACCGCTTAGTATTGCTTCTTTTATATAATCAACAACAACACTATTCAGGTTTTCTCTCCTGCTTAAATATGCTTGTACATCAACTAACATTTTTAACCTCCGTTTAATGTAAAATAATATGTTATTATCATACATGTAAGTAATTATATCATATCAATTGTCGACAATCAACAATTATTTTAAATATTTTTTCATTATTTGGAAATCTAACCTAAATATAATAGTTTTCTCAGGTAAACAAAAAAGCTGTCTATTCTGACAGCTTTTTTTTAATTGAAGGACAACTCTTTGCTTTGCTGCACCCTGCACATCCTGAGTGGCAGCCGGAGCCGTTCTTTTTTTGTTTTTTCATTAGTATCAATACACCTGCAGTAATAGCTACAATTATTAAAACTACAATAACATCTGCAAAGTTCATAATAACCTCCTAAAATATCAAACTTCCAATTTGATAAACAACCATTCCAACAACATACGCAGTTAATGTTTGATAAACGGCGGTAAGCGTTGCATACTTCAATGAGCCAAGCTCTCTTTTTGTTGCTGCAAAAGCTGCAACACAAGGCATATATAACAAAGTAAATGTTAAAAATGCAAATGAGCTAAGTGGTGTAAAAATTGTATTTAATGCGATTGAAAGCTGTAAATCCGATGAAACTCCTGTTAATACTGACAATGTGCTTACAACAGCTTCTTTTGCGGTAAGACCGGTGATAAGTGCCGTTGAAGCCCTCCAATCATTGAAACCTAATGGAATAAACATTGGAGCTATAATTGATCCTATTGAAGCAAGTATGCTATATGAACTGTCATCTACCATGTTTAGAGACCAACTAAAGCTTTGTAAAAACCATATAATTATTGTTCCAAGGAAGATTACTGTAAATGCTCTTTCTATAAAATCCTTTCCTTTATCCCACATATTTAAAATTATACTTCTTCTTGAAGGAATTCTGTATGCAGGAAGCTCCATTACAAACGGAACCGGCTCTCCTTTAAAAATTGTGTTTTTTAACAACAGCCCTGACAAAATTGCAACCACAATTCCCATTAAATATAGTGCTGTCATAACCAATGCTGCATTTTCAGGAAAAAAAGCCATGGTTATCATTCCGTAAATTGGAAGCTTAGCACTGCAAGACATGAAAGGAGTCAGTACTATCGTCATTTTTCTATCTCTTTCACTGGCCAGAGTCCTTGTTGCCATAATGGCCGGAACGCTGCAGCCAAAGCCAATGAGCATAGGAACGAACGAACGTCCTGACAAGCCGATTTTTCTAAGCAATTTGTCCATTAAAAATGCAACTCTTGCCATATATCCACTATCTTCCAAAAATGATAGAAAGAAAAACAAAACAACTATAAGCGGCAGGAATGACAAAACACTTCCTACGCCTGCAAATATACCGTCAATTACCAATGAATAAACCCAATCGCTTACATTGAATTTAACCATTAAATTTGCTATATATTCTGTGAATATTCCTATTAATTCTTCTAAATAACCTTGAAGCGGAGCACCTATTAAACCAAAGGTTATCCAAAATATAAATAACATAATTCCTATAAATATTGGAATTCCTAAGTACTTGTGAGTTAATATTTTATCAATTTTTTCTGAACGAATTTGTTCCTTTGTTTCCTGTTTTTTCATTACGGTATCCGCACAAATTTTTTCAATATAAGAATACCTCATATCTGCCAAAGCAGCTTCTCTGTCAGTTTCTAAAGCAATCTCCATATTTTCAACAACATGATTGATTATATGAGTTTGACTTTCTGTTATATTTAATTGCTTAAATGCGGGTTCATCACCTTCTACTAACTTAGTAGCAGCAAAACGAAGCGGATATCCTGCATCTTTTGCTTGGTCTTCTATTAAGTGAGATATTGAATGAATTGCCTTGTGTACTTCTCCTGTGCAAAAATCAAGCTTTCTTGTGCATATTTCTTCATTAAGCTGTGCTGTTTTCATAACTGTATCAATAAGTTCCGATATTCCTTCTCCCTTGCTTGCTGATATTGGAACTACAGGAATACCTAAATGATTTGACAGTTTGTTTACGTCAATTGAATTGCCGCTGGCCCTTACTTCATCCATCATGTTTAATGCGATAACCATCGGTATGGAAAGCTCCATTAACTGAAGCGTTAAATAAAGATTTCGTTCTATATTTGTTGCATCTATTATATTTATAATTAAATCAGGACCTTCCTTTAACAAAAAATCCCTTGTTACTACCTCTTCCATTGTATATGGAGATAAAGAATATATTCCGGGCAAATCTACTAAAAATGTATCCTTATATTTTTTAATCTGCCCTTCCTTTTTTTCTATTGTCACTCCGGGGAAATTACCAACATGTTGATTGCTGCCTGTTAATGCATTATACAGAGTTGTTTTCCCGGCATTTTGATTACCTGCAAGGGCAAAAACATATTTCATATACTAAATACCTCTTTCAATTCTATTTTAGAAGCTTCTTCTTTTCTTATGGTTAAAACATAATTCCTAAGATGTAATTCAATGGGATCACCCATAGGCGCTACTTTTCTTACCTTAACCTGTGTGTTGGGTGTCAACCCCATATCCAACAACCTTCTTCTTAACATTCCCTGCCCGCCTATTGATGAAATAATACCACCTTGACCCGGTTTTATATTATCTAATGTCATATTTTCTTCCTCCAATCTAAGCGTGATATTGATAGTCATTATCATTTAGATAATATGATTATATTCTAATTGATAATCATTGTCAATAACAATATTAATTAAAAAAACAAAAAAAGTATGATTAAAATTTCTAATCATACTTTATGTCTTTATCTTATTACTTTATATCATCAGCATTTGAGCCGTACACTTCTATTACAGGCATAACAAACATAAATCCAACGCCCGGTTCATCGAAATAATCCAACTCTTTCTTAATTTTTTCCACTACATCATCAAGCTTTTCTTTCTCTTTAATGATGCTAATTATCATTTTGCTGTATGGTTTTCTGCCGTCTATAAGCTTTCTTACATTATCAAGCATGGGTATATTAATATTGTGATCTAAAAGCACTTTGCCCATACCCTGGCTGTCAATTGTAGTAGCCCCTATCTCCTCTTGGTAGAAAACCTCATGTATATTATCCAGTTTGTATATGTCATTTAAAATTAGTACTAAAGCAAACATTAAAGAAAAAACCTCCCCTTGTTTTGTCCTGAGTTTTTCTTGATTATATCATAAGAAATTTTACAATTCAATACATGTAGCCGATTATTTCTAAATGAAAACACTTTCATTTATATTTAATATTTCTACCTTAGATGTTTTAACTTTATTTTTAAATTCTTCAGGATTTGCTTTGATTAAATCAAATGTATCATAGTGAAATGGAATCACTATTTTTGGCTTAATATAGCCAACTGCCTTAACCGCATCGTCTATATCCATTGTGTAATTTCCGCCTATGGGTAGAAAAGCAACATCAATATTTTCATCCTCTAATAATTTCATATCAAGTGTAAGTCCTGTATCTCCCGAGTGGTAAACCTTACTACCATTTATATCAATTACAAATCCACCGGGATTGCCACCATAAATCATATTGCCATTTTCTGATATTCCTGAACCGTGCAAGCTGTTTGTCATTTTTACCGTACCAAAATCAAATTTTGTTCGACCACCGATATGCATGGCATGCGTTCTTAAATTAAATTTACCAAGGTATGAAGATATTTCAGCATTAGCAATTACTATAGCTTCATTTTGTTTAGCTATTTCAACTGTATCTCCAATATGATCCCCATGGCCGTGTGTCACAAAAATATGTGTAATATTCTTTAAATCACTAACCTTAACATTTGATAATGGGTTACCTGATATAAAAGGATCAATAATTCCCTTAAAATTACCTTCCTCCAACATTACTGCAGAATGTCCTAAATATGTTATTTTCATAATCCACCATCCTTTTTAATATTAATTATATAATATATACATATAAAATCAACACTAAAAAGGAAACCCCATTTGAGATTTCCTTAATTATTTATATGGTTTGTTCCTTGTTCCTTCCTAAATACGCTTCCTGTATTTTTTCATTTTTTATTAATTCTTTTGCATTACCTTCCATAGTCATGACACCTTGCTCAAGCACATAGGCGTAATCGGCTATCGATAGTGCTTTAAAGGCATTTTGTTCAACTAATAATATAGTCTTACCCATTTTTTTTATTTCAATAATAATATCAAATATGGTATTAATTAATAAAGGAGCAAGACCAAGTGACGGTTCATCAAGCAATATTAAATCGGGATTTGACATTAAGCCCCTTCCCATGGCAAGCATCTGCTGCTCGCCTCCCGAAAGTGTTCCTGCCACTTGCTTTTCCCTTTCCTTTAATATGGGGAAAAGGTCAAATATTCTGTTCAAATCTTTTTGTATTTCATTCTTATCATTTCTCAAAAAAGAACCCATTTGGAGATTTTCCATAACCGTCAAATTAGCGAATATTATTCTTCCTTCGGGAACTTGGCATACACCTGACTGAACTATTTTGTGCGCCTGCTTAGGAAGCTTTTCTCCCCTGTAAAGTATTTCTCCTTCCTTATATTTAACTATACCGCTTATAGAATTAATCAATGTGGATTTGCCTGCTCCGTTTGAACCGATTATAGACACTATCTGCCCTTGTTCAACGCTCAGGGATGCTCCCTTTAAAGCGTGAATACCTCCGTAAAATACATTTAAATTATTAACCTTCAGCATATTTTTTCTCCTCTTTTCCCAAATAGGCCTCAATAACATTTTTATTTCCCTGAATTTCCTTTGGTGTTCCAAGGGCAAGAGGAATACCAAAATTAAGTACAAATATTCTGTCACAAACACCCATTATTAAATCCATGTGATGTTCTATAATCAATACGGTTAAATCAAATTTATCTCTTATTTCTTTTATTAGCTCCATAAGCTGTATTGTTTCTTCAGGATTCATACCTGCTGCCGGTTCATCAAGCAACAAAAGCTTAGGGTCAAGAGCAAGGGATCTTGCAATTTCAAGCTTTCTTTGAAGACCGTACGGCAAATTTGAAGCAACTATATCTTTATAATTCCAGAGTCCCATTAATTTTAGCAATTCATCGGTTTTTTGATTTAAGCCCCTTTCTTGGTGCTTAAACTTTCCTATTCTGATTATTGAACTGATTAAATTATAGTCAGCGGATTTATGACATGCCGTGATAACATTTTCATATGCCGTAAGCTTTTTAAATAACCTTATGTTTTGAAATGTCCTTGTTATTCCCATATTTGCTATTTTGTAAGGTTTTATGTTTTGAAGCTTTTTGTCGTTATAATATATTTCTCCCTCAGTTATAGAATATATTGCAGTAATCAAATTAAAAATGGTTGTTTTTCCGGCACCGTTAGGGCCAATGAGCCCAAAAATTTCCCCTTTTTCAATATGAAAGCTTACATTATCAACAGCAGTAAGACCTCCAAACTTTTTCGTTACATTGTTAAGAGAAAGTATACTCATGATTTTACCTCCTCTTTTTTATTTTTTGTTCCTTTTTTAATTAAATTTGTAATGGGTTTTATACTGAATTCTTTTCCACCCATTAAACCTTGCGGTCTTGTTATCATAATCAATATAACTGCTGCACCGTAAATTACTAATCTCCAATTGTAGAAGCTCCTTAAAATTTCCGGTAAGAAGGTTAAAAGTATTGTACCTATTACACTTCCTGAAACACTGCCCAATCCACCGAATATTACAATAATTGTAAGCTCTGTTGATTTGACCATTTTAAACATAATAGGCTGAATATAACCTAAATAATGAGCTAATAAGCCCCCTGCAATTCCTGCATACAAAGCACTTATTGCAAGAGCCATCATTTTATATTTAAAAACATCTATTCCGATTGTTTGTGCAGCAAGCTCCTCTTCTCTGATTGCTACCATATTTCTTCCATGCCTTGACTTTATAATTGAAACTAATACAAATATAGCAATTATATTTATTATGATAACATTAAACAATGTTGTAGTGCCTTCCGTAGGAATACTTGAAAGTCCCCTTGCTCCTCCAAAATACTGAACATTATCAAGTATTAATCTTGTTGCTTCACCAAATCCTAAAGTGGCAATGCAGAAATAGTCTCCCTTTAGATTTAATGTTAATTTTCCTATTACCAAACTTACAAGCATGGATGATATTCCGCCTATCAACAATGCAATAAAAAATGGTATTCCAAACTTCATAGTCATTGAAGCAGCAATATATGCACCAATAGCCATAAATCCTGCATGACCGAAGGAAAACAAACCCGTAAAACCTGTCAGCAATGATAGTCCGAGAACAGTCATTAAGTTTATGCCTGACAATATTAATATACCCGATACATAATCCCAGCTCATAATAACCTCCTCCTATGCCTTATCTTCTGTCGTCTTGCCCATTAAACCTGAAGGTTTTATTACAAGAACTAAAATTAAAAGTGCAAATGCAATTAAATCTCTGTATTGAGATGAGAAGTATCCGGATACCATTGTCTCGATTAGTCCTAAGAGAACAGAACCTATAACTGCTCCGGGCAAACTTCCTAATCCACCAAACACAGCAGCTATAAATGATTTAGTCGTTATGTTTCCTATCTGCGGATAAACTGTGTATCTCATTCCAAAAAGCATTCCGGCAAGACCGGCTAAAAGTCCTCCTAATGCAAAAATAATAAAAATAACCTTGTCCACATTAACACCCATTAAGGTGCTTCCTTTTATGCTGTATGATGTCGCTCTTATAGATAGTCCAATTTTAGTTTTTTCAATAATATATACTAAGCCGATTAAACTTAAGCCGGATATAATAAACATTAATAAATCTATTCTACCCAAGGCAATATTTCCAAGCATAATAGGTTCAGTAGTAAAAACAGCAGGATATGATCTGAATGTAGGACCTATTGGTGAGGCAATAACCACATTTTCTAAAAATATTGAAGCTCCCATTGCAGAAATAATGAAATAAAGAAAGGGAGCATTTCTCTTTCTTAAAGGTCTGTATACAATTTTCTCCATTACAACAGCAAGCAGTCCTGAGCCAAATGCAGACAATAAAAATGCAATTAAAAACGGTACTTTTAAAAGAGTTAAACTAAAATACCCTATATAGGCTCCTATCATAATTACTCCGCCATGAGCAAAGTTTGAAAAATTCATTATACTGTATACAAGGGAGTATCCTACAGCCATCAAAGCATAAACACTTCCTATGGATAATCCGTTTATAACCTGTTGTAAAAATAATTCACTCATTAACAGCTCCTCCTATTAAAGGTTAAGGCGGGTTAAACCCGCCTTTAATCATTACACTTACAGTATAAGCGACTGACACCAAATTGTAATTTGGGTCATCTGCTTACTCCAAGCCATATTTTTCTTGGAATATATAATCAGCATTTTGAATTTTAACTATTGCAGCTTGTTTTCCAACAGGATTATGGTCTTCTTCACTAATTTTTATGGTACCGGTTACTCCTTCAACCGTAACCTTAGTTAATGATTCTGTTATTTTTGCAGGATCTGCGGAATTTGCATCTGTGATAGCAGCTTCTAATAATTTAAATGCATCATGTGCCATATATCCGTTTAGCTCCATAGGAAGGTTGTACTTCGCTTTATATGCTTCCTGTAAAGGTTTCACCTCCGGATCATTAAAATCTAAGTGGTTTACTACGTAGCTTCCTTCGATAGATTTAGCTGCCATTTCCATAAGCTGTTCTGATGGCCAACCATCTCCACCAATAAGAGTTGCATCAATTCCAAGGTCTCTTGCTTGATTTGCACTTAAAGCAACCTCTTTATAATAGTATGGCATCAATATTAAATCCGGCTTTGCATCTTTAATTTTGCTAAGCTGAGGTCTAAAGTCAACGTCTCCCTCTTTAAAGCCCTCTTTTGCTACTATTTTTCCGCCCTTTTCCGCAAATACCTTTTCAAAGAATTCCGTGAATCCTTGAGAATAGTCACTTGCTACATCATACAATATTGCTGCATTTTTAAGTCCTAACTTATCATACGCATAACCTGCAGCAACTGCTCCTTGATACGGGTCAATGAAGCAAACTCTGAAGTTATATGGTTTAACCTTACCGTCATCGCCCACTGTAACCTTTGGATTAGTTGCAACTGTTGCAATATCAGGAACCTTGTATTGTTCAAGCACTGCTGATATGGATATTGCCTGGCCGCTTGCATTAGGGCCTATTATTGCTACAACTTTGTCCTGGGTAATTAACCTTTTAACGGCGTTAACTGCTTCTGCCGCATCGCCTTTAGTATCATAATATATACCCTCTACTTTTTTGCCTAAAATTCCTCCCTTTTCATTAACCTGTTCAATCAGCATTTTCACAGTGTTGCTTTCACAGGTTCCCCAAACAGCTTGGTCACCTGTTAATGATCCGATCCAACCTATTTTGATTGTGTCGCTTGCAGGTGCAGATGTTCCTTTGCCGCAAGCCGATAGAACCATTGTAATAATTAATAATACACAAATTAAACATAATACCCTTTTTTTCATAACTTCCTCCTGTTTCATAAATATGCGAATTATTGTCGATTAATGTCAATGTAAACGTTATGTTATAATATATTATAAGCTTTTACTAAATTTAATGCAATATATTTTTTAATTGAGCAGTATTTATTTATACAAAATATATTATATTATAACAAGTTTCTTACATCCGTTGTTAATAATGCATAAGTGGTACACATTCATCTTAAGATTTATTTAAGTTGATTTTAAGGATTAAAATGGTATAATATATTAAATTATATATTTATTATTAATAATGCTCCATATATTACAATATATTTGTTGTATATGCAATTGGGATAAAGGTATTCGGCTTTTCTTTTATGAAAAGTCGATAATCTGCTTTTTGCAATATTATTTTGTATTCTAAGAATGTTTTTTAAGCTTTGGAGGAATTATGAAAAGATACCTGATTGGACTTGACATTGGCTCAACAACAGTAAAAATAGCAGTAATAGATGATAATGGACACTTCATTCACAAACAATATGAAAGACATTATTCAGATATAAAAAATACTGTTACTGAAGTTATTAGAAACTCATATAGCAAACTTAAGGATAGCCGGATTAGAATAAGTATTACCGGTTCCGGTGCTATTGATGTGTCTAAATATTTAGGTATTAAATTTGTTCAAGAGGTCGCTGCTTCTACAAAAGCAATCGAAAAATACATCCCCGATACTGATGTGGTTATTGAATTGGGCGGTGAGGATGCTAAAATTACTTATCTGTCAGGAAACTTAGAGCAACGTATGAATGGTTCCTGTGCCGGTGGTACCGGAAGCTTTATAGATCAAATGGCTGTTTTAATGAAAACCGATGCACTTGGTCTAAATGAATTATCAAAAAAACATAAAACCATATATCCGATTGCTTCACGCTGCGGTGTTTTTGCAAAGTCAGATATTCAGCCGCTTTTAAACGAAGGAGCTAGACAGGAAGATATTGCTGCTTCTATATTTCAGGCTGTAGTGAATCAAACCATAAGCGGACTGGCTCAGGGTAGACCTATCAAAGGTAATGTTGCTTATTTAGGAGGTCCCCTGTTTTTCTTATCAGAGCTTAGGGAAAGATTTAATGAGACATTAGAGCTTCACGAGGAAAATTACGTATGTCCGCAAGATGCAAATTATTATGTAGCTATAGGAGCTGCTTTAATGTCAGAAGAAAATGAAGAATTAAATTTTAATGACTTTTATTATAAAATACAAAATAGAATGAAAAATTCCAATATTGAATACAGAAAAAAGGATTTAGAACCGTTGTTTGAAAGCGAAGAGGAATACGATAAATTTCTTTTTAGGCATAATCAACACAAAGCAGCGCAAACAAGCATTGAAGATTATAATGGTCTATCTTTCTTAGGAATAGACGCCGGCTCTACAACTACTAAGCTTGCTTTAATTACTGATAAAGGCGAAATATTATATTCATATTATTCAAGCAATGGAGGTAATCCCTTAAATTCTGCTGTTAAAGCAGTTAGAACTCTTTATTCGAAGTTGCACAAAGGTATAAAAATTGCGAGTACTGCCGTAACAGGTTATGGGGAGCACTTAATTAAGCAAGCACTTAACGTTGATGTAAGTGAAATTGAAACAGTGGCACATTATAAAGCAGCGGACTTTTTCTTGAACGGTGTTGATTTTATAATTGATATCGGTGGGCAGGACATGAAGAGCATGATTATTAAAAATGGAGTTATTGATTCCATTATGCTCAATGAAGCATGTTCATCAGGTTGTGGGTCATTTATTGAAACATTTGCTAAGTCATTGGAAATGAGCGTACAGGAATTTGCTGAGGAAGCAACTTTTTCTAAACACCCTGTTGATTTAGGTACAAGATGCACCGTATTTATGAATTCAAAAGTTAAACAGGCGCAAAGAGAAGGAGCAACCTTAAGTGATATTTCTGCAGGTATATCTTATTCAGTTATAAAAAATGCTTTATTTAAAGTTATAAGATTAAAATCACTTGATTCGATAGGTGAAAAGGTAGTTGTTCAAGGTGGTACCTTCTACAATAATTCTGTGTTGCGGGCTTTTGAACTGATTACGGGAAGAGAAGTAGTAAGGCCTAATATAGCAGGTATAATGGGTGCTTTTGGAGCAGCAATTATAGCTAAAAATAAATACGATGGTAAAAAAGAAAGTTCGTTTGTTAATCTTACGCAACTTGAAAATTTTTCGTTTGATACATCCATGGAACGTTGCGGTCTTTGCACCAATAATTGTTTGTTAACAATAAACAAATTTTCTGATGGCAGGTATTTTGTGTCAGGAAATAGGTGTGAGCGAGGCGCTGAAAAATACATCCATATAGAAAAGAAAGATCCGCTACCAAATCTATATAAATACAAATACAAACGAGTATTTGACTATAAACCACTTTCTGTTAAAGAAGCAAAGAGAGGTTTAATAGGTATACCAAGAGTATTGAACATGTATGAAGATTATCCGTTTTGGTTTACATTCTTTAACGAATTAGAATACAGGGTGGTTCTTTCAGGTACATCCAGCAAAAAGATATATGAACTTGGAATGGGTACAATACCTTCGGAATCTGTATGTTATCCAGGTAAGATTGTACACGGGCATATAACAGATTTATTAAAAAGAAATGTCCCCAAAATATTTTATCCATGCATTTCTTACAACATAAAGGAAGATGAAAATGCAGGCAATCACTATAATTGTCCCATTGTTGTATCTTATCCCGAATCAATTGATGCAAATATTGATTTAAAAAGTATTAAATATTATAAACCATTCCTTAATTTAAATGATAAGGAAAGATTAGTACAAAAGCTTTATAAGGAAATTGGTCCTTCTGAAGATTTAACATTCGATGAAATTAAGAATGCCGTTGAAAAGGCATACGATGAATTGTTTGCTTATAAGGAAGATGTTAAAAAAGAAGGATTAAAGGCTATTGAATATATAAAGAAAAATAATAAAAAAGGAATAGTTTTAGCCGGCAGGCCATACCACATCGATCCGGGAATAAACCATGGGATTCCGGAAATGATCGAAAGCTATGGAATGGTTGTTTTGTCTGAGGATGCATTGGAAAAAACTCCAATAGAAAGACCTTTAAGAGTAATTGACCAATGGGCATACCATACAAGATTATATTCAGCTGCAACGTATGTTTCAAATACAGATTATCTTGAACTTATTCAACTTAATTCCTTTGGTTGCGGGCTTGATGCGGTCACAACAGACCAAGTTAGCGAAATACTTGTAAAAAACAACAAAATATACACTGTAATAAAAATAGATGAAATAACAAACCTTGGCGCTATAAGAATTCGTATTCGTTCACTTCTTGCTTCCATGGAAGAAAGAGACAGAAACGGAATAGTTCATATTAATAACCCAAGCAGCTATAAAAGAATTGAATTTACTAAGGAAATGAAAAAGAACCACACAATTTTAATACCTCAAATGTCTCCGATTCATTTTCAATTTATAGAAACAGTAGCTAAAATGTCAGGATATAATGCGGTGGTGCTTCCTGCAGTGGATAAAAAAGCAGTAGATGAAGGGTTAAGAGTTGTAAATAACGATGCCTGCTATCCTTCCATAATTGTTATAGGCCAGCTAATTAATGCGCTAAATTCAGGCAAATACGATTTAAATAATGTAACATTGATGATATCTCAAACCGGCGGCGGTTGCCGTGCCACAAATTACATCGGCTTTATACGAAAGGCATTGAAGGATTTAGGATACGGACATATACCTGTTATTTCCTTCAATGTAGTAGGTCTTGAAAAACAACCCGGCTTTAAATTAACTGCAGGATTTTTGCACAAATTAGTTATATCTATGGTTATAGGCGATACCCTAATGCGCGCAACTTATAGAACAAGACCTTATGAAAAAGTAAAAGGTTCAGTAGATGAGATGTATAAAAAGTGGGTTAAAGAAAGCCATAAGGTTATTGAAACAGGTGGATATAAAAAGTTTAAAAATCTAATAAACAATATAGTTAATGATTTTGATAACATTGAATTAGATGAAAACATAATTAAACCGAAAGTCGGCATAGTGGGTGAAATACTCGTTAAGTTCCACCCAAATGCTAACAATGATGTATTTTCATTGTTAGAAGAAGAAGGAGCAGAAGTTGTAGTTCCGGATTTGTTGGATTTCTTCTCATATACTACGCTTAATGGTGTTATAAAATACGATGAATTATTAATTGGAAACAAAAAAGACAAATTTTATAGTGCTACAATAGTGAAAATAATTGATATATACAAAAAGCCCAGTGTTGAAGCTTTTAAAAATTCTAAAAGATTTTCAACACCTGCAAATATTGTAGAACTTGCTCATAAAGCTCAAAGATTCTTATCATTAGCAAATCAGTCCGGAGAAGGATGGTTTTTAACAGCTGAAATGGTTGAACTTTTAGACAACGGCGTGAATAACATTTTATGCTTACAGCCATTTGCTTGCTTACCGAACCACATAACAGGCAAAGGTATGATTAAAAAATTGAAGGATGCATATCCAATGTCAAACATAGTTCCCATTGACTATGATGCTGGCATCAGTGAGGTTAATCAAATTAACAGAATTAAGCTTATGCTTACAAATGCAGTACGCAATATGAGCCAAAATGAAAAGAAGGCACCGCTAAGCTTAAGAGAAATTACAAATGATGCGGCTGTTGCATTTGAAGCTGATAACATTAAGGAACACGAAATTTAAATACAAAAAAGACAGGGGGACGCTTCGCCCTGTCCATTCGGACAGGTGAAGCGTCCCCCTGTCTTTTTTGTATTTTTGTTGGATACCATTTTAGTTTTATGAATCTTGAATTATAGTACCTGTTAACCCGTTTAAAGCATCTATTGATTTATACAAGGATGTAATTATAGCTTTTCTTCCCGGGTGTGATTTTACAAATTTTACTGCAGCCATAACCTTCGGGAGCATACTTCCAGGTGCAAAATGACCTTCAGACATATATTTTTCCGCTTCGATTACAGTCATATACGACAAATCCTGCTGATCTGGTTTTTTATAATTAATAGATACCTTTTCAACTTCAGTTAAGATTAACAGTACATCTACATTTAAATCCTCTGCAAGCTTTTCTGCCGCCAAATCCTTATCTATAACAGCAGCTACACCTTCAAATGAGCCATCTTCCTTCTCAACTACCGGTATGCCTCCGCCGCCGCATGTTATTGTGACAGTAGAGCCAAACAGCTCCTTTACGGTATCAATTTCTACTATTTTTTCAGGCATTGGCGATGGTACAACTCTTCTCCATCCTCTTCCTGCATCTTCCTTAACAACGTATCCTTTTTCTTTGGAAATCTCTTTAGCTTCTTCCTCTGAATAGAATACACCGATTGGCTTTGTAGGATTCTTAAATCCATGATCATTCTTATTTACCACTACTTGAGTAACGACTGCTACCACCGGAATATTTACATTTCTTTTAGCCAATGCATATTTTAAACTTTGCTGTATGTGATAACCGATATACCCTTGTGTCATCGCCCCGCACACATCAAATGGCATTGCCGGGGTTACATTCTTTGCAGTTTCTGATGCTAACAATAATCTTCCAACCTGAGGACCATTTCCATGAACTATGGCTGTTTTATATCCCGCGCAGATAATTTGGGCAAGATATTCGGAAGTTTTCTTAACTACTACTAACTGCGATTCTGCGGTTGATGGCATATCCTTATCTTCAAGAGCATTTCCGCCTAATGCTATAACTACCTTTGTTTTTTCGTGCATGTTAACCTCTCTGTTTATTTCTGATTTATGCAATAGTTGCTACTATTACTGCCTTAATTGTATGAAGGCGATTTTCTGCTTCGTCAAATACGATCGAATGTCTGCTCTTAAATACTTCATCAGTTACTTCTCTTATATCATATCCTAATTTCATTTGGTCTTTTGCCATTTTAGTTTCAAAGTCATGGAATGAAGGCAAACAGTGCATGAATTTAACATCCTCATTACCTGTCGCATTTAACATATCCATAGTTACCTTATATGGGGTAAGCATTTTTACCCTTTCAGGAATTTGATCTTCTTCGCCCATTGAAGCCCATATATCTGTGTAAATAATATCTGCACCCTTTAAACATTCAATATTATCTGATATTTCGATTTTTGCTCCAGTATATTTAGCAACTTCATAAACCTTCTTTAAAGCATTTTCATCTAATTGATCCTTTAATTCGCTCGGACCATATGCTACATAGTGCATACCCATTTTAGCACATCCGTACATCCATGCATAGGACATATTATTTCTAATATCTCCTGTAAAAACAACCTTAACCTTATTTAAAGGTTTAGCTATATGTTCTTCTATAGTCAGTAAATCGGCCAATATTTGAGTAGGATGATCCACATCTGTCAATCCGTTCCAAACAGGTACACCTGAATATTTAGCCAATGCTTCTACTGCTTCTTGTTTATATCCTCTGTATTCTATACCATCATAAAATCTTCCAAGCACCTTTGCTGTATCTTCTAATGATTCTTTTTTTCCCATTTGAGAACTTGCGGAATCTAAAAATGTTACATGAGCTCCTTCTTCCAATGCTGCTACTTCAAAAGCACATCTTGTTCTTGTCGACGATTTCTCGAATAATAATACAATGTTTTTTCCCTGTAACATGTAGTTAGAGTATCCTGATCTTTTTTTTGCCTTCAAGTCATGAGCCAAGTCCAATAAATATCGAATTTCATCAGGTGTGAAATCCATCAGTGTTAATAAATGTCTTCCTTTTAAATTTACTGCCATATTTTACCTCCAAATCAAATATAATTACATAAAATAAAATTTACAAAACATTGCCACAGTTTGTTTAAATATTAGTTTTAATGTATAATTAAATATGTTAACACATAACCTCTCTATGTGCAATGATTTTTTTATAAATATTTATAAATTTTCCCTTATTAAAGGCATGCTCATACATCTTGGACCGCCTCTACCTCGCGATAATTCCGAGCTTGGCATAATATGTGTTTTAACGCCCTCTTGTTGTAATATTTCATTTGTAACATAGTTTCTTGAATAAACTATTACTTCTCCCGGAGCAATGCATAATGTGTTAGAACCATCGTTCCATTGTTCCCTTGCAGCATCAATAATACTGTTTCCGCCACATTTAATTAACTTTATACGATCTAAATTTAGCTCCTTTTTCAAAATATCTTCTAAGGAACCTGTTTCTTCTGTAATATACATCTTTCCTTCATCGTCTCTCTGAAGAACATATACATTTATATCTGATTTTATATTGGGATGAATTGTGAATTTGTCATAGTCAACCATGGTAAACACAGTATCTAAGTGCATAAATGCTCTTGTTTTTGGTATGTCAATAGCTAATAATTTTTTAAAGGTAGTTTCTTCTGTAAGTAGCGAGTTTGCAAATTTTTCAATTGCGTTAGGATTGGTTCTTTGGGATATGCCGACTGCAATAACTTCGTTGCTTAATACTAAGATATCTCCCCCTTCAAGGGAGTACTTTTCAGTTCTGTCATAATATAATTTTGTTTCTTTGTATGCGGGATTGCAATTAAAAATGTATTTTGCAAACAGAGTTTCTCTGTTTCTTGTTACAGTATACATTTTATGAATCGTAACACCTTCACCGACGGTAGCAAACGGGTCTCTTGTAAAATACAAATTAGGCATAGGATCAATTATGAAAGGATATTGGTTGCTTAAGTAATCTGCTAATCTGTTAGCTCTGTAATCGCCAATTTCAGATTTTCGAACGCCCTCCATCATTTTTACAATCATTTCCTTGTTGCTTTTAAAAGACAAAAAGAAATCTTTTAATATTCTTGATTCTCTGCTTTCTTTAACACCTGCTTCTTCAATGTATTCATCAATAAATTGATTCTTAATCTCTACATTTTCAAGTGAATCTGCAACTAAATCTTCTAAATACACAGTTTCAATATTCATTGACCTAAAAATATTAGCGAAAAAATCATGCTCTTCCTGTGCTATTTTCAAGTAAGGAATATCATCAAAAAGTAATCTTTCAAGATATTCTGGCATCAAGTTTTCTAATTCTCTTCCAGGTCTATGCAATAAAACCTTTTTTAATTTTCCTATTTCTGAATAAACGTTAATAGATGAACTGCTCAAAAAATATCACCACCATATTATTTTTGATAACGATTTCTTTATGTTGACGACATTCTTGACCTAAAAATTATGTATTTGCAAGAAGTAGTATTGGCAAGCAAGTCGTTAACTCTGATAAACGACTAAATGAAAAGTAAATTGAAAGATGTAAGTTAGTAAATAATAATTGTCAATTTTATCTAATTATATTTTATATAACTTTTTTTTAAATGTCAAGAAAAATTTTAATAAATATAAAATTGGTAAATAAATATGCAAATTAATGTAATAGGATTGGTCATCGTTAGGTGGAATGCACTCCCACTGAAAAAGTTAAGCTGTCCTCCGCCGCCGATAGAAGCGGGGGACAGCTTACCTTAGTTATATTACTATTTGAAAAATATCTGTTTTTATGGTAAAATATTGTAAATCACAGAAGAAGGGACACCATGGGCACATACTGCTGATCGACCTAAGCACTACAAAAGATATCGACACTTTAAAGCTAAGATTATGAGGGAGGTTTTATGAAAAGAAAATATTTATTTGCCGTTACAATTATATTGTTATTTCTTGTGGTAATTTTAAGTTCGTGCACAAATGAAAACAATGATAGTATTGCAAACAACAAAGATATATCAGAAAGCATGAAGGACTACAGGTACGATTTGCCCCTTGACAGTAATGAGGTTGAAGCAATTATTTCACAAAAATCACTCGAATGGAAAATCGACAGCCAGGAGTCTTTCAGAGATGGGCATGCAGTTTATGTTCTTAAAAAGGATTTAGACAATTTTTCTAAATTGCCTTTTTTAGTCGTAGATTTAGAGCAGTCCGAAAATATGAGGCATGTTATAATGTCCTATGTTTCTCTTGATTCTCCCCGTGATAAATTTATAAGCAAAGACGAATTTTTTGAAGCATTTGACTTAGCGTTGACTTTTTACAGCAATCCCGATTATTCAGAGATACTATTTAACGATTTTGTGGATTATTCCCTTGAAAAATCACTTTCCGAAGATAGGATTACCTGGTACAGGCGTATAGGCGATGCGAGCTTACAAATTTCATTTTATCCTGCTGATGATGAAAACTACGGACTTAATATCAGAATAGTAATTGCCAATCCGGACAGCATCGAAAGAATGAGAGAGTCGGAAAGGTATTTTTGGTTAACGAATATTGAAGAGATGGGATCTGATTATACCGAAGGTACTATAGAAGAAATGCTTAAAATGCAATCACAGGATGATATCACGTATTATTTTATCGAAAGCCGGCTTAAAGATATAAAAAAGACCAGAACTATCCCCGAAGGATTAAATTCCTTTACTAATAATTTTATCAATCTTGATAAGGAAGATTATTTATCTGCAAAACTTGAAGACGATACGGGCAGTATAAATGCCTATATTCAGCCAAGTTCCTTTACCATTGAGGAATTGGCAAAAACACGAAACAACAGAGTTATTTCCATTAAAATCGGCTCAGAACAGTTTTATATTGTGAATGTGGGTGAGGCTATAAAAAATTAAGTATACATAGATAAAATAGAAATAAATGAACTGTCCGGCTACAGAAATTGTCAATATGATTTTATAAAAAAACAGCTGATATAAATATCAACTGTTTTTTTAAACCGGCGACGTCCTACTTTCCCAGGCAGTTACCCACCAAGTATCATCAGCGCTGAAGAGCTTAACTTCCGTGTTCGGGATGGGAACGGGTGTGACCTCTTCGCTATAGTCACCGGATTATGTTTTAGAAAGCAGAGCTTTCAAAATCACATAGGAAAATAATTTGTTTAGGTCAAGACCTCGACCTATTAGTATC
>CAYQYY010000005.1:0-226895 GCA_964421845.1 uncultured Clostridia bacterium | reverse complement strand
CCACAAATCCACAGTTTAAAATATTTAACTGTAACACATGTATTGTAATCCTACATACATTTCTCTAATAGATTCTAAAATACCTATTGACATTGATATAAATATTTAATATTATGTTAGATAATTAAATAAAAAGCAATGAAAAAGAGGAGTAAATACATAAACTTCACAGAGATTGAAATCCATAGGTTGAAAGGTTTCATAAGTCAATATGTATTGAAGGTAGCTTTTGAGCATTTAATCTGAAATAGAAGTAGGATTAAACGGTTTAAGCCGTTATAGATTTTAAGAGCCAGTAATGGAATTTAGGTGGTACCGCGGGTTTTCTCGTCCTTTTGTGATGAGAATACCCGCTTTATTTTTTATAGAAAGGAATGATATTTATGAATAATATACCAAGTAAGTATAATCCAAAAGAGTTTGAAGAAAAAATTTATAGTGTTTGGATGGAAGAAAATTGTTTTAAAGCTGAAATTAATAAAGATAAGAAGCCGTTTACAATTGTGATGCCGCCTCCAAATATTACAGGACAGCTGCATATGGGTCACGCTTTAGATATGACATTGCAGGATGTTCTTACAAGATGGAAGAGGATGGAGGGCTTTGAAGCTCTATGGCTTCCCGGCTCTGATCATGCAAGTATCGCTACGGAAGTTAAGGTAGTTGAAAAGCTTAAAAAAGAAGAAGGAAAATCCAAAGAGGATATAGGCAGAGAAGAATTTTTAAAAAGAGCTTGGAAGTGGAAAGAAGAGTACGGCGGAAAAATTGTTGAACAGGTTAAAAAGTTAGGCAATTCATGTGACTGGTCAAGAGAAAGATTTACAATGGATGAGGGCTGCAATGAAGCAGTTAAGGAATTTTTCATAACACTGTACAACAAAGGACTTATTTACAGAGGAAACAGAATTATAAACTGGTGTCCGGACTGCCATACAACTCTTTCTGATGCTGAGGTTGAATATGAAGATACACCTGGCAAATATTATTATGTAAAATACCCATACGTTGATAATCCTGATGAATACTTTATAGTAGCCACAACAAGACCTGAAACAATATTTGGCGACGTTGCTATTGCAGCACACCCTGAAGATGAAAGATACAAACATTTAATAGGAAGAAAAGTTATCGTTCCTTTAGTAGGAAGAGAAATTTCAATAATTGGTGATGAATATCCTGATATGACTAAGGGTACGGGAGCATTAAAAATAACGCCATGCCATGATCCTAACGACTTTGAAATCGGTTTAAGACATAATTTAGAGCAAATTAACTGCATGAACGAAGACGGAACCATGAATGAGGTTGCAGGAAAATATAACGGTATGGATCGTTATGAGTGCAGAAAACAATTTGTTAAAGACCTTGAAGAAGGCGGCTTTATGTTAAAAACAGAAAATACAGATCACAATGTAGGAACGTGCTACCGCTGCCACAATATTATCGAACCAAGAGTATCAGATCAATGGTTTGTTAAGATGGAACCTTTGGCAAAACCTGCTCTTCAAGCAAATAAAGATAAAAAGGTTGAATTTGTTCCTGAACGATTCACGAAAATATACACGCATTGGCTTGAAAACATAAGAGATTGGTGCATTTCAAGACAATTGTGGTGGGGTCACAGAATTCCTGCTTACTACTGCCGGGATTGCGGCGAAATAATAGTTGCTAAAGAAGCTCCTATAAAATGCATTAAATGCGAAAGCACAAATATCAAACAAGATGAGGACGTTCTTGACACTTGGTTTTCTTCCGGATTATGGCCTTTCTCAACATTGGGTTGGCCTAATGAAACAGAGGATTTAAAATACTTCTATCCTACTGATGTATTGGTAACAGGATATGATATTATATTCTTCTGGGTTGTTCGAATGGTATTTTCAGCATTAGATGCAACAGGCGAATCACCGTTCAAACATGTATTTATTCATGGTTTAGTGAGAGATGCCGAAGGAAGAAAAATGAGTAAATCATTAGGAAACGGCATTGATCCACTTGAAATAATAGATCAGTTCGGGGCAGATGCTTTAAGATTTATGCTCATGACAGGTATATCTCCCGGAAATGATACCCGTTTTAATAATGACAAATTAGAATCAAGCCGTAACTTTGCCAATAAGCTATGGAATGCATCAAGATTTGTTCTTATGAATATCGACGGTGATTTAATAGATGAAGAAACTGCCAAGAAAAACTATAAAACTGAAGATAAGTGGATAATTTCAAGAGTTAATAAGGCAGCTAAGGATGTAAAAGAAAACTTAGATAAATTTGAATTAGGTTTGGCTGCTCAAAGAGTTTATGATTTCATATGGAATGAGTACTGTGATTGGTACATTGAAATTGTAAAACCAAGATTGTATGGTGAAGAAAGTGTAGATAAGAACACTGCAATATTCGTTTTGATTAAAGTATTAAAGAATATGCTTAAATTACTTCACCCATTTATGCCGTTTATCACTGAAGAAATATGGTCTTACTTACCAAATATTGATAAAAGATTAGTTAGAGAACAATGGCCATTTTGCAATGAAGATGATAACTTTGAAGAAGCGGAATCCAATATGGAATTTATTATGGAGGCAGTAAGAAGCATCCGTAACATAAGAGCAGAAATGAATGTTGCACCTTCAAGAAAGGCAAGGGCTATATTTATTCCTTCGAAAGAAATATTAAAGGAATACATTGAATCAGGTGCTTTGTATTTTGCTACGTTAACCAATATTTCCGAAATTAAGGTTGTAAGCAATAAATCAATGATTGGTGAAGACACTGCATCATCTGTAATTGACGGAACAGAAATCTATTTGCCGCTTTCAGATTTAATCGATTACGAAAAAGAAATAGAACGTCTCGAAAAAGAAAAAGTTAAACTTCAAGGAGAACTTGACAGAGTAAATGGTAAGCTTAATAACGAAAAGTTTATAGGTAAAGCTCCTGAAAATGTAGTTAATGAGGAAAAAGAAAAATTAGCTAAATATCAATCAATGATGGATAAAGTAACAGAAAGATTAGAGCAATTAAAAAATAAATAAAGATGCCCTAACCCTATTTAATAAAGGAATGGGGACACACCTCTAACTTATAGATAGTCTATAATGGCATTCTTTAAGAGGAATGTCCCCTTAATAATTTTTCTGAAAAATGGCGGTAGGTCATTCGTAACGAACTTCCAATGTATGCGACCAAAGGGAGCAAATACATTGGTGAGTGAGACTGCGCAAATACTAAAAAGGGAGACAAACATGGATTATCAAGAAGTTTTAGAAAATGCAAGAATAAAAATGGCACCTAACTGTAGAGTTTGTAAAGAATGTAACGGCGCAGTGTGCAAGGGTGAAATTCCCGGAACAGGCGGAAAAGGAAACGGTAATGCTTTTAAAGTTTGCATTGATTATTTGTCATCAGTAAAAATTAAGTTAGATACAATTTACCAAAATGAAGGACAAGATACTTCAATATCTTTATTCGGTAAGAATTTTAAATACCCGTTTTTTGTAGCACCAATAGGTGGTATGAACTTAAATTACAATGGAGCAATTACAGAATCAGAATATGTCGATGCAGTTGTAAACGGTTCAATAAAGGCAGGTACTGCTGCATTTACAGGTGATGGCGCTGCTGACAGCTTGTTTCTTGACAGTTTACCTTATATTAAAGCAGCTAACGGAGTTGCAGTCCCAACTATTAAACCATGGAAAAATGAAAAGGCATTAGAAAAAATAAAGATGCTTGAAGAGGCGGGTGCAATGGCTTTTGCAATGGATATAGATTCAGCCGGATTAATAAACCTTGCATTGGCGGGAAAACCGGTATCAGCAAAGAGTGTGGAGGAATTATCAGAATTAAGTTCATCTACAAAAGTACCCTTCATAGTTAAAGGTGTTATGACAAAAGAAGGCGCTTTAAAGGCGCTAAAAGCAGGCGCATATGGAATAGTTGTTTCTTCTCACGGTGGAAGAGTTCTTCAAGATGCTCCTGCAACCTGTGCATGCTTACCTGAAATCAGAGAAGCAGTTGGGGATAAATTAAAAATATTTGTAGACGGAGGTATCCGTTCAGGTGCAGATGTATTTAAAGCAATTGCCTTAGGGGCAGATGCGGTATTAATAGGCAGAACATATGTTATAGCTGCATTCGGGGGAGGAGCAGAAGGGGTAGAGCTTTATACTGAAAAAATCGGGACAGAATTAAGAGATGTAATGATAATGTCCGGATGCAAAAACCTGAGTGACATAACAAGAGATAAAATTATTTTGTAAAATCGTCCATATAGAACCTGGGGCAAATGTTTGCACAAGAAATCGTTGAAATTTAAGCGATTTCTTGTGCTTTTATTATTGTATTAGTATTTTTTTTGTGATATGATTCAATTGGTATTATAATTCAATTAAAAGACGGGCATAAGCCCTTATTGAATAACAAATTGGAGATAAAAAATGATTAATCAGTATTTTCAAGATTTAAAACTTGAATTCAATGGGTACGACAAAAATAAATTTTCAAAAGATTTTATGGCAGGTCTTACTGTTACAGCTGTTGCATTGCCGCTTGCACTAGCATTTGGTGTTAGTACTGGAGCAGGTGCTCCTTCAGGTATTATTTCTGCAATAGTAGCAGGTTTGATTATGGGAGGACTTGCGGGAGCTTCTTATCAGATTTCAGGTCCGACAGGTACAATGATAGCTATTTTAGCTACAGTTTATGCTTCTTATGGAACAGAAGGAATTTTAATTACAGGATTTTTATCAGGAATATTATTGTTAATAGCTGCTCTGTTTCGTTTTGGCAAATTGGTTTCTTTTATACCTGCTCCGGTTATAACAGGTTTTACATCGGGTATTGCAATTATTATTGCTTTAGGTCAAATTGATAATTTTTTTGGAACAGTTTCATATGGAAAAACAAATGTCGAAAAACTATTATCTTATGCTGAACTTGGTTTTCATCCAAATATGTATGCTATATTTATAGGACTATTGGTAATGACAATAATGATTCTATGGCCCAAAAAATGGGGTTCTAAATTACCTTCATCATTAGCGGCATTGATTATTGCTTTAACAGTTAACTATTTTGCTGGTTTTCCGGTTAAACTTGTAGGTGAGATACCAGGTACAATATTTTTAGAAAACAGATTATCATTAGGTTACATATCAATTGGCGAGATACTTGGCTTGTTAAGTCCCGCATTAAGCATAGCCATTTTATGTATGATTGAAAGTTTGTTGTGCGGGGCATCAGCAGGAAAAATTAAAAATCAACCACTTAATGCGGATAGGGAATTGATTGCTCAAGGTATAGGAAATATGTTGATACCTTTCTTTGGTGGTATTCCTGCTTCAGCTGTGCTGGCAAGAACGAGTGTAGCGCTGAAATCCGGAGGTCAAACGCGTGTAGTTTCAATAGTGCAATCCTTAGGTTTATTGTTTTCAATGCTTTTTTTAGGTAAATTTATTTCAAGAATACCTATGGCTGCTTTAGCAGGTGTCCTAATGATTACTGCATGGCGCATGAATGAATGGAATGAAATAAAATTTATTTTCGGTAAAAAATTTGGTACAGCAATTATTGAATTTACTATAACAATGATTGCTACAGTATTGTTTGATCTTACAATAGCAATATTGATAGGTGTGTTCTTAGGTATGATGATATTTATAATAAAGGATAATGATTTGAGAATTGATGTAAGCCCTGTTGATTTGAAAAGAATAAAAGGTCATGAATTTTCGGCTGACCACATGAATACAATTATTATTTATTTAACCGGACCGTTGTTTTTTATAACAAGAGAAAAACTTAAATCCTTAACAGCGCATGCTGAAGACGCAGAAAATATTATTATATCCATGAGAGCTGTCACTACTATCGATGAATCTGCTGTGAGTGAATTTAAAGATGTTATTCGTAAAATTTCACAAAACAATACAAATGTATTATTTTGCGGAGTTCAACCTTCTGTAAAAGAAATGTTTGATCGTTCAGGAATGACAGAACTGATTGGAAATGAATTATTCTTTTGGGATGCAATTGAAGCGTTGCAAAATTTAGATATCATAGAAAAGGTAACAGCATAACATAATAGTATAAAAATCAGTAAACAAAAACGGAAGATAAACATCTTATATCTTCCGTTTTTATTGTGTACAAAATTTGCTATACATGATAACACCTTTTCAGTTTAGTCTTCTTCTTTTCTTAATCCTCTTTCATGCAATTCACATTCTTTTTGGCTGCATTTATTGTCAATATTATATATACATGTGATTGTTCCACATTTTCTAAAAGTCATTTTTGCAACTACATCTTTGATATCTTTCACGCCTACGTTCATAATATAACCTCCATGAATTTCTTATACCTTATTATATCATCTAAATTGCAATTTGTAAACAATAAAATGCAAAAAATATTAAAAAATCATAGAAATAACCCTGAGGAAACATTTTCTTTTGCAATTTTAATACTTTACAGTTCATTACATTGGTTATCACAATAACAAGTAAAGTCGAATCATGGAATAAAATGCAAGAAAAATCGGGAACAATTCTTTTTGTCCCCGAAAGTTGAAAGCTACTTAGCTTCTAAAATTGCACCTCTGTTACCTGATGTGACTAATGCAGCATATCTTGAAAGGTAACCCGTAGTGATTTTTGGTTTTTTAGGTTGCCATTTAGATTTTCTTAATTTAAGCTCATCATGAGAAACTAAAAAGTTTATTTTATTTTCATTTATATCTATTTCTATTATGTCTCCTTCTTCAACCAATGCAATATTTCCGCCCACTGCCGCCTCAGGAGATACATGACCTATAGAAGCACCTCTTGTTGCACCGGAGAAACGTCCGTCTGTTATTAAGGCAACGCTGCTTCCTAATCCTCTTCCCATAATTGCAGAAGTAGGGTTTAACATTTCTCTCATTCCCGGACCGCCTTTTGGTCCTTCGTAGCGTATTACAACAACATCTCCTGCAATTATTTTGCCATTGTTTATTGCATTAATTGCATCCTCTTCACAATCAAAAACTCTAGCAGGACCTGAATGCCTCATCATTTCCGGTGCCACTGCTGAACGCTTAACAACACATGAATCGGGAGCAAGATTTCCTCTTAAAATAGCTATACCACCTGTTTCACTGTATGGATTTTCAATTTCTCTTATTATTTCATGATTTTTATTAAAACAAAATTCTATATTTTCTTTAACTGTCTTCCCGGTGCAAGTTATTAAATCAGTTTTTATAAGACCTTTTTTATTTAATTCGTTCATAACTGCATAAATTCCGCCGGCTTCATTTAAATCTTCTATAAATGTATTACCGGCCGGTGCCAATTGACATAAATTTGGGGTAACAGCACTTATTTCATTAGCTATGTCAAGATTTAAATCGATTCCTGCTTCATGGGCTATAGCAGGCAAGTGAAGTATGCTGTTTGTGCTACATCCTAAAGCCATATCTACTGTTAATGCATTAATAAAAGCGTCGTAATTCATTATGTCTCTTGGCTTAATATCTTTCTTAATTAATTCCATTACCTGCATGCCTGCATATTTAGCTAATTTTATTCTTTCGGAATAAACCGCAGGAATTGTTCCATTTCCTTTTAAGCCCATGCCAAGTGCTTCTGTAAGGCAATTCATACTGTTAGCTGTATACATACCTGCACAGGAACCGCAAGTTGGGCATGCTTTATTTTCATATTCTTCAACTTCTTCCAATGATATTTTACCTGCACTGTAAGCACCGACTGCTTCAAACATGTCAGAAATGCATGTTCTTTTATCTCCGATTTTTCCTGCAAGCATTGGACCTCCGCTTACAAAAATTGTTGGGACATTGATTCTTGCAGCAGCCATTAAAAGCCCCGGCACGTTCTTGTCACAGTTTGGAATCATAACCAATCCGTCAAAAGCATGTGCCATTGCCATTGCTTCGGTAGAATCAGCAATCAGCTCTCTTGTTACTAATGAATATTTCATTCCGGTGTGTCCCATTGCTATTCCGTCGCATACTGCAATTGCCGGAAACACTATAGGTGTTCCTCCAGCCATTGCGACACCTATTTTAACTGCCTCCGCAATTTTATCTAAGTTCATATGTCCGGGAACTATATCGTTTTGTGAATTTACTATACCTATTAAAGGTCTTTCTAATTCCTCCTTTGTTAATCCTAATGCATTGAACAGCGAGCGGTGTGGTGCTTGCTGTATTCCTTTTGTTACTGAATCACTTCTCATATTTTCCTCCTATTATTGTTAATCTTTTTAACTTAAAAGTACCATCCATTTATTTTTCGCTGTCGCTCGAATAAATGGGGTTATGGCAATAGCAGGCTACATCACCAATTTGCTTGCTCCTTGCGTCGCACAAATTGGGATTTCGCTGCATCTGATCTACCATCCATTTATTCTTCGCTGTCGCTCGAATAAATGGGGTTAGGTCATTAAAAAAAACCCCTCGTCGCTAAACACATATAAATGTATTTAGGGACGAAAGGTTTTCCGTGGTACCACCCTATTTTACGATAAAATCGCCTCATTCAAGTCGAAAAAATTAATATTTTTTGAACTCTATTCATGTAACGCTGAAAAACGTCCCGAACTACTTAATTCGACCGGGAAGCTCGGGAGTGATCATTATATTTAATAACACCGATTTACACCAACCATCGGCTCTCTTTAGTTATTTAAAATATTTTTGTCTCCGTCAAAGCTTTTATATAATTTTTACTATTATATATGTGTTTAACACTGCTTGTCAACAAAAAAATCATCACCGGATGCGACAAATTTTTATTGCCTATTTTTTTAGTTTAAGATATAATACAGTTGTAAAATTAAACTAAATATTAGCGCATCAATATAATTAGGAAAATAAGGTTCCAAAGTTTCTACCAAGCGACCGTAAATTGTTTGACTATTGAGAAGTTTTATTGTGGTTCATAATGTATATGATGCGAATAGGTTCTATTCGCTTTTTTGTATGCCATAAACCCGTTTTTCAGAGGTTTTCGGCATATTTTATACATAAATGTAAACAATAAAAATATGGTTAATATTAGTATCAATATATAATTTATTAACTTAGGAGGAATAATGGAAAAGTTTTTTAAATTAAAAGAACACGGAACAAATGTGTCAACGGAAATTATGGCCGGCTTTACTACTTTCTTTGCAATGTCTTATATTATTTTTGTTAACCCGGCAATTTTATCAGCAACAGGCATGCCTTCACAAGCTGTATTTATTGCAACAATTATAGCTTCTGTAATTGGTACTTTAGTAATGGGTTTATTTGCAAATGTACCATATGCTCAGGCACCTGGTATGGGTCTAAATGCATTTTTTACTTACACTGTTGTTTTTGCTCTTGGTTTTTCATGGGAACAAGCATTAGCACTTGTATTTATTTGCGGACTTATTAACATATTTATTACTGTAACAAAAATACGTAAAAGCATCATTAAAGCTATCCCTGAAAGTTTACAAAATGCTATTAGTGGCGGTATAGGTATATTCATAGCTTACATAGGAATTAAAGGTGCAAACATGGTTCAGTTTACTTCTGAAGCAGCAAACATATTATCAATTAACAATCAACCTTTTGCAGCAGACGGAACTTTCAGCGGTATTTTTTCAGTAGTTACTAATGGAGGAATAATACCTGCACTTGTTGATTTTACTAATCCTTCAACTCAATTAGCTTTAATAGGTCTTATTATTTTAGTTATATTGTTGGTAATGAAAGTAAGGGGAGCTATTTTGATAAGTATAATAGCAACAACATTAATAGGTATACCTTTCCGTGTTGTTGATTTATCAGCTTTGCACTTAAGCAGTGCAGGAGTAGGCAGCGCATTTAATGAGCTTGGAGTTACATTTGGCGCTGCTTTTGGTCCAAAGGGTATGATGTCATTATTCACTGATGCTTCTCGCATACCGCTTGTTTTAATGACAATATTTGCATTCAGCTTGTCAGATACATTTGATACAATCGGTACATTTATTGGAACAGGAAGAAGAAGCGGAATATTCAGCGAAGAGGATATGGTTGCATTAGAAAAAGGAACCGGATTTAAATCTAAAATGGAAAAAGCATTGTTTGCAGATGCGATAGCAACTTCAATAGGAGCAGTATTTGGAACATCTAATACTACAACGTATGTAGAAAGTGCTGCAGGCATAGGTGCAGGCGGAAGAACCGGCTTAACAAGCGTTGTGACAGCAATTCTTTTCCTTGCATGTATATTAATTGCTCCAATTGCAGGAATGGTTCCTGCAGCAGCAACTTCACCGGTTTTAATAATAGTTGGCGTTATGATGATGTCATCATTTACAAAAATTGATTGGGAAGATCTTGATGAAGCCATACCTGCATTCTTTGCATCAGTATTTATGGGATTTTCATACAGTATTTCTTACGGTATCGCAGCAGGATTCTTATTCTATTGCATAGTAAAAATATTTAAAGGAAAAGTAAATGAAGTTCATCCGATATTGATAGTATCAACATTATTGTTTTTATTGAACTTTGTCGTTTTAGCGATATTATAAATCGCTGAATGACGGGTAAAGCCCTTATTGAAAAAATAAATAGAGATAAAAAAACAGGATACAAGTAATTTGTATCCTGTTTTTTAAGAGCTAATTTTTGTCATTCTGATGGTTTGCCCGAAAAATCTCACCATATCAATTATGAGCACCTTCGCTTAGTTAGCAAATACTTGTGTCCAGTATGGTGTTCCGTTTGAATTAGTTACATATCCAACACCAATTCTTGAGAAGTTTGATGACATGATATTTGCTCTGTGTCCCGGTGAGTTCATCCAAGCTGTTACTACAGCTTCAGGTGTTCTTTGTCCTGATGCGATATTTTCACCCCATGCAGACCATTTGATTCCAAACTTAGTGAGCATGTCCCCTGCGCTTCCGTAGGTTGGTGATTGGTGAGCAAAATAATTGTTTGTAGCCATATCTTTTGATTTTGTTCTTGCAACGTTTGAAATTGCTGAATCCATTTTAAGTGCTGATAACCCTGCTTTTTGTCTTTCGATGTTTACAAGTTCTACAACTTTTTGTTCATAATTTAAATTTGACGAAGAAACTGTTGCGTTGTTAACTGTCGGTGCAGGTGCTGTTGGAGCCGGAGCCGTTTTTGCAGCTTCCGGAGCTTTCGGTGCTTCAACAGGTTTTGCAGGTGCCGGTTGAGTTATAACCGGTTTTTGAACCTCAGGCTGTTTTACTACGGGTGTATTATAATTAAGTAGCGTTTTCCAATCAATTGAGTTTACGTCCACAGCTTTTCCATTCACTGTTACTTTGTACTGTGTGTTTGTTTTAGCATAATTACTGATAAATTTGTTCAATACGTTATTGATATCATTGTAATTAGCTGTTGTGCAATTTTCTGCAGCAAATGCAGGTGCTGATGAGAATGCTAATACTGCAGATAATGTTAATGCTATTACTTTGTTTTTCATAATGTCACTCCTATTTAGTCTTAGATTTTTTGGAAGCAGGTTACCCCTTACTCCTTAGAAACTACAGAACTTGTTAATGAGTTTCTTGTCATGTTTAGTATTATAGCACTGAAAAATAAGTAATAAAACACACAATAAATTCTTTCAATGGCAAATGTGACAATTATATTACACAATATTGCAATTAAAAAAAATTTTTACAATTATATTACAATAACAAAGTGAAAATACAAAAAAGTTTAAGTAAATGTTAATTAGATTGGAATTGATTGTATGAAGAGTTAATATTTACTCACAAAAATATGAAATTATCTTGACTTTGTTTAAATTTTATATTATCATTCCTTTTATAATACATATAATATCATAACGATGAAGGAAATTAAGTAACAGTTTGGTTACAAAAAAAGAGAGTGAGTCGGTTGGTGAAAGAGTCACAGCACAAAGTGTGAAATACGGTTCCGGAGTTTCTGTGGGAAACCATAGCGGGTTAACTGGCCGATAAAACAGAGAAAGGCAATGAATTGCGAATTAAGGTGGTACCACGGGTTATCTCGTCCTTTTAGGACGGATAACCCTTTAATTTTTGTAAAAGTTTTAGGAGGAATTATTATGGAACAAAGAAATGTTTTTGATGTATTAAAGGAAAGAGGTTATATAGAACAATGCACCCACGAAGAAGAAATTAAAGAATTATTGGGTAAAGAATCCGTAACATTTTATATTGGCTTTGACCCTACAGCTGACAGCTTGCACATAGGCCATTACATTCAAATAATGGTTATGTCAATAATGCAGCAACATGGACACAGACCCATAGCACTTTTAGGCGGTGGCACTACAATGATAGGGGACCCCAGCGACAGAACAGGTATGCGCAATATAATGACACAGGAAATAATAGCACAAAATGCAGAAAATTTTAAAAAGGTTTTTGAAAAATTCTTGGACTTTTCAGAAGGTAAAGCAATCATGGATAACAATGCAAATTGGCTTTTACCTTTAAATTACTTGGAATTTATGAGGGATGTCGGAGTTCATTTTTCAGTTAATAAAATGCTTGCTGCTGATTGCTATAAAAACAGAATGGAGCAAGGGCTTACATTTTTTGAATTTGGGTATATGTTGATGCAATCCTATGACTTCTATGTATTAAATGAAAAATATAACTGTAAAATGCAGTTTGGTGGTAATGATCAATGGTCAAACATCATAGGCGGTATAGAATTAACCAGGAAGAAAGCAGGAAAACAAGTTTACGGTATGACATTTGCGCTGCTTACAAACAGTGAAGGCAATAAAATGGGCAAGACTGAAAAAGGAGCCCTTTGGTTAGACAGGAATAAAACTACACCATATGAATTCTATCAATATTGGAGAAACATAGATGATGCTGATGTGGAAAAATGCCTTGCACTTTTAACATTCTTACCTATGGATGAAGTTAGAAGATTAGGTGCTTTAGAGGGCTCAGAAATCAATAAAGCAAAAGAAGTTCTTGCATACGAGGTAACTAAGCTGATTCATTCAGAAGAGGATGCTATAAAGGCACAGGAAGCTGCAAGATCATTGTTTGGCGGAGGCGCTGATTCTGAAAATATACCTACTACTGAGATTACAACTGATGAACTTGGGGAAGGAATGACTGTAATAGACATGATGGTAAAAGCAAACCTCATTAATACAAAGAGTGAAGGCAGAAGATTAATCGAACAGTCAGGAGTAGCTGTTAATGACAATATAGTTTCAGATGTTTATGCAACAGTTTCAAAGACAGATTTTGAAGATGGAAAGCTAATGATTAAAAAAGGTAAGAAAGTATATCATAGAATTAAATTAATGTAATTTCATAAATAATTTAACCCTTAGCGGGATTCTTCTAACAAAAGCGATTAGTATGACAATATTCGTCATTTTGAACGCAGTGAAGAATCCCTTTTTTATTGAAGGACACAAGAAAGGACACAGGACGTTTAATTGGAAAATAATATCCAAATGCTGTGTAATGTGGTATAATAAATATATAATAGTTGCAGGATTATAAGAAAGGAACTTATACCAAAATTCTCTATGGAAAAATATAAAACGAAGGATATCATAATGAAAAAAAAGTATATTTATTTGCTGATAGTCTTGTGTTTAGTAATGACTTATATTATATATGCCTATGTTGATACGGACAAGGAAAGCGTAACTGTGCCGGAACATGATCCTTTAAAAATGACCGAGGAAGAAAAGACTGTTTACGGGAAAGCTTTAGCTCAGTATGAAGGCGCAATAATTAATGACAGATTGATTACTTATTTTAAGAAAGAATATGGAGAAAGGGATGGTCACCCCTCAAGCTATCCATATAACTTTGCAGGCACTTATTTGAATGATGATGGAAAGTTAGTCATTCAGATAAGTGGTAATATTGATACAGAATTACTGAATGAAGAATACTCAAGCTATGTTAATGTAAAAAGTATCAAAGATAACGATGAGTCTTTTAAGGCTGATATGCTTTCAGATGTAGTTGTTTACGAAAAGGCTAAATACTCATTAATTGTGTTAAATTATATGAAGGATGATGTTGCAAAAATTTTAAGTAAACATTTTACAGTTATAGGGAGCTATATAGATACGTTTAATAATATAATAGTACTGGAAATTGAACGGGAAGAATTCGATAAGCTGAATGATATTGATGCGATAATTGGTGAATATTTTAGAAAAGATTTTCCTCTCATAATTCAATTTGCCGAAATAACGGAACTTGATAGCAATTAGAGGGCTTTTATGGCAAACAAAACGTCCCCTTGGCGGGGAAAAAATTATTAATACTTTTAGGAAGTTATGGTAAAATATATACAATAATATATACGAAGGAGTGATTATGTGTTAAACAAGCAATTAATTGAAGATACATTAAATGCTGCCTTGTCAACAGGAGGGGACTTTGCGGAAGTCTTTGTTGAAGACAGAACAAATACCGGCATTGTAATGATAGGGGGCAAGGTGGACAGCACTATGTCCGGCAGAGACTATGGTGTTGGTGTTCGTATCTTTAAAGGTTTTAACAGTGTTTATGCATATACCAATAAATCTGACAGAGATACGCTGATAGAAACAGCAAAGAAGGCGGCAGCTGCAATAGAAGGAAAGCCAATGAACCTGACTATTAATCTTGAAAAATCGCAGGTTAAAAATATTCATTCTATAGAAATTGACCCTGATTCAATAGAAAAAACGAGAAAAGTTCAAATAATGAAAAAAGCGTATGATACTGCCTTTAATTACAGCGATTTAATAACACAGGTTACAATCAGCTACACAGATTACGATCAAAATATAATGGTTGCTAACTCTGAAGGTTTGTGGAGAGAGGATAAAAGAGTTCGCTCCCGACTTGGCATTTCATCAGTTGCATCTAAGAATGGAGAAATGCAATCCGGCTTTTTCGGACCGGGCGCAAGCAAGGGCTTTGAATTTTTTGAAAATTTAGATATTGATTATTATGCTAAGGAAAGTGCAAGAATTGCAGTAACAATGGTTAATGCAAAGTACAGCCCCAGCGGTAAAATGCCTGTTATAATTGACAACGGATTCGGGGGGGTTATTTTTCACGAAGCATGTGGTCACGGCTTAGAAGCAACCTCAGTTGCAAAGGGACTTTCAGTGTTTTCCGGAAAGGTTGGTCAAAAAATTGCTTCCCCACTTGTTACAGCAATAGATGACGGTTCCATTTCAGGAGAATGGGGTTCATATAATATCGATGATGAAGGTACAAAATCTCAAAGAAATGTTTTGATAGAAAAGGGTATACTTAAAGGTTATATGATTGATAAACTCAATGCAAGAAGAATGAATATGGATATAACCGGTTCCGGCAGGAGACAATCATACAGATTTGCACCAACATCCCGTATGTCCAATACATTTATAGATAACGGAAAATCAACTCCTGAAGAAATAATTTCAAATACAGAAAAAGGAATATATGCAAAGTATATGGGTGGTGGTTCTGTGAATCCAAGCACAGGAGAATTTAACTTTGCAGTTATGGAAGGTTACATAGTTGAAAACGGAAAAATAAAAGATCCTGTTAGAGGAGCAACACTTATAGGAAAGGGCACAGATATATTAAATAAAATAGATATGGTAGGAAATAATCTACTTCAAGGTCAGGGAATGTGCGGGTCTGTAAGCGGAAGCATCCCCGCAAATGTAGGTCAGCCAATGATAAGAGTTTCAGAAATAACTGTAGGCGGAAGGGAGGGTTAATTAATGGATATGAAATCTTTAATAGAAAAAATATTTAATGAAGGAAAAAGACAAGGTCTTGGGGACATGGAAGTATATTATTCCTCAGGAAGATCCCTTTCTCTTAAAGTTTTTAAAAAGGAACTTGACGGCTATAGCTTATCAGAGAGCGAAGGTTTGTCACTGAGAGGATTATATAATGGTAAAATGGGTTATTCCTACACTGAAAAGGTTGATGAATCATCAATAGAATTGTTGATTAAAAACGTAATTGAAAATGCAACTATAATTGATTCAGATGATGAAGAAATTATTTATGAGGGTTCAAAGGAATATAAAGAAGTAAAAACATTTAATGAAAAATTAGAAAATGTAGAAGAAACAGACAAAATAAAATTTGTAAAACAATTAGAGGAAGAAGCATTAAGTTTAGATAAAAGAATAGAGTCAGTGGACAGCTGCGTATACGGTGACGGGTATGGCGAAGCAATAATTTCTAACACAAAGGGTCTGTATTTGCATGACAAAAGCAATATTGCGTATACATATGTGGAAGTGGTTGCTAAGGACGGCAATGACATAAAAACAGGAATGGCTTATAGAACAGGCAATGACTTCAGCAAGTTTAACCCTAAGGAAATAGCCGAGGAAGCTGTTAAAGAAGCAACTGCACTTCTTGGAGCAAAATCTGTTAAATCAGGAGATTATCCTGTTATAATAAGAAACAATGCAGCAGCTGATTTATTAGAGTCCTTTACAGGAATATTTTCTGCAGAAAATGTGCAGAAGGATTTATCCTTATTAAAGGGTAAGCTAAACCAGCAAATAGGGAGTGAAAAATACACAGTAATTGATAACCCCTATTTAGAGGATGGTCTTGCTTCAAAATCTTTTGATGGAGAAGGAGTTGCATGCAAATATAAAAAGGTTATAGACAAGGGAGTATTAAAAACCTTTTTACATAATTTGAAAACTGCTAAAAAAGATGGTATTGAAACTACAGGAAATGCAAGCAAGGGTTCATATAAATCATCCATTGATATTGCACCGTCTAATTTTTATGTAGAAAAGGGTGAAAAATCATTGGATGAAATGATTTCTGAAATTGAATCAGGAATTATAATTACAGAATTGCAGGGACTACACTCGGGCCTTAATTCAATATCAGGTGATTTTTCACTTGCAGCACTGGGTTATGAAATAAAGGGCGGGAAAATATTAGGACCGGTTGAGCAAATAACAGTTGCAGGAAATTACTTTGAAATGATTAAAAACATAGAAGAAGTTGGTTCTGACTTAAAATTCGGATTGCCTGGTGAAGCGCATATCGGCTCTCCATCATTAAAAGTTAAGAAACTTGCAATAGCAGGAGAATAAGATGCTCTAACCTTATTTTTTAAAGCTAAAGCGCATAAAAAAGACAATCCGAAATTGGATTGTCTTTTCTTTAATCTACTCTTTCATGTTCGTCGAATAATAATGTTATGCAGTATAAACCTGCTAAACCAACAAGTCCATAAACTAAGCGGCTGAATATTGCTAACTGTCCTCCGAATATTGCAGCAACAAGGTCAAAGCTGAACAATGCTATCAAACCCCAGTTTATAGCTCCTATTATGACCAATATTAATGCGAATTTATCCATAGGTCATATCCTCCTTAAAATCTAATATATTGATATTGTTTCAAGAATTTTCTATATTATGCATTACTTCAAAAAAACTTGTTATACTTATTTTAGATATGAATTATTTAACACTTACAATTAAGTTGAATATAATAACTAAAAATGTGTTTGTTAAGGAGGTTATTATGGACAATTTAAAACCTGAAAATATTGATGTTGTAGAAAATTTAAATATTCAATGTGACAAAGGTTGTGATAGGGACAGAGTAGGCGGAAGATTTGAAGAAAGAAGACCGGCAAGATCACCCGTAAAACCGCCATGCGTACATGACAGAGTGCTAGGAACAGGCGGAGATTCATCTCTACTATTTTTCTTCTTGCTTTTAGTTGCTATTGTTTGCCAAAGTGATTGTGATATAGAATTGGATACATTGCTGTGGTTTTTCTTGTTGCTCGTAGTGTTGTATAACAACAGATTTGAGTTTTAGCACAAAGAAAGATCCTTCACTGCGTTCAGGATGACAAAGAATATTGGCGAATGACAAAGGGAGGGTATTGCCCTCCCATTTAATTTATTCCGTCATCAATTAATTCAATTTCAAGTTTGTCAAAATCTACTTCATCCACAAAATCTTGAGGATAAAAAGTAACATACTTAAATTGAGAGAATTCCAAGTCGTGTTTTTTAAGCCAGACAGGTACGCTAATATCAAGTTTAGCGCATATTTCTTTGAAACATTTATCTCTTTTTTCTGTTTGGCCAATATTTTCTTTGTTTTTTACGACTATTGAACTAACCATATGGTTAGTAATTATTTTTTTAGCCCATAATTTGTACATGTGATTAATTATAAAAGGGTGTCACTATAAAATCTTTTAATATGAAACCGCCGTAATTAATTTTAACACCTTTTAATTCTTTTTCAAATTCCTTAGGTACGATAATTTCAATGCCATCAACATTGTAAACATTATCATTGGCTGTTTGCTCCAACGAAGCAATTTTGAATGATTTACCTGCTCATCCAACTCGGTATGCAGTTAACATAATTGGTACATTATGTTCCTTCATTGTCGTCAATTTTTCTTTTGCTTTGTCAGTTATATTAAAATTCATTTGTTACCCCTTTAATTACCTTATTTAAATTTTGGAACAACTTCAAATCCCTTTTTGAATACTCCGTTTTTATAATCTATTTCAGCTCCGCTAATTGCTCCAACTAAATCTTCGGAAACAATTAATTCGAATCCTTCTACGTTGTAAACTTTATCATTCTCTGATTGTTTCTCCGAAACAATGCCTAATTCGGCACCACATCAGGAATAGCCGGTTATTGATAATTTAATTGGTTGTTGATTTTCTTTTAATTCTGATAACTTTTGTACTGCGCTGTCAGTAAATTTAAAGTCCATAAAATTTCTCCTTTCTTGCTTTTGTTTAGTTTTACACTAAACAATTTTTTTATGTTTGATTTATATATTATTATAATTTTGTTAAATGTCAAGAAGCGATTTAACCTCGACCATATCATTATATTCTAATATATTAATATAGTCAATAATTTTTGCAGGTTTTTCTTTTAAAATATAAATACCATCAGATAGTGTTACAGCTTCATCAACATCGTGAGTAATAAATATAACTGTCCTTTTGCTCTCATTCCAAAGTTTTTTGAACAATAAAATCATTTCACGTTTTAATTTCATGTCGAGACCTTTAAAGGGTTCATCTAAAATTAATATATTGGAGGGAAATGCAAAAGCTCTTGCCAATGATACTCTTTGAGCCATACCACCACTTAAATCCTTTGGCTTGTAATTCTTAAATTCCTTTAACTCAACCATATTAATATAATTATTTATTATATTTACCCTTTTCTGTGGCTCATAAACATTTTTTAATACAAAATCAATATTATCATATACGCTGTACCATTCAAGCAATCGCGGTTCCTGAAACACATATGAATATACTGCATTTTCGATTCCTGTGACAATCCCTTTGTCAATTTCCGTTAAATTGGCTGCTATATTGGCAATAGTTGTTTTTCCTACACCTGACGGTCCGAACAAGCAAGTAATTTTATTTTTTTCGAATGTAATGTTAAAATCTTTTAAGACCTCTAAATCATTAAATTTTTTGGATACATTTATAAATTTAATCATACAGCCCTCGTCTAAACAGTATTTTTAACAATTTCTCAAACAAGATGCTAAGTAATATTATAATAAATGTCCAAGCAAATAAATCAGGAATTTCAAGATATACCTTTGAATCATATAAAAATCTGCCTATTGAATATTTAGGTAAGCTTAAAACCTCTGCAGCGGAAGTTACCTTCCAGCCGATACCTAATGCAGAAATCATTCCGGCCTTAATATAGGGGAGAGAAGAGTAAAAATATATCGATTTTATAATGCTTAATTTTTTTATATTGTATACCTTGCACATTTGTAAAAGCTTTATATCAGTTGACTTAATACCGCTGACGGTATTTGTCCAAATTATAGGGAAACACATAAGAAACGCAACAAATATGGGCACATTGGTGTCTTTAAACCACATTATTGCAATTATGATTATTGACATAACAGGAACAGTTCTTATTATTCCTATTAAGGGATTAAATAAATCATAAACAAATTTATTAATTCCGCAAAAATATCCAAGCATTATGCCTGTAGCGCAAGAAATCATAAACCCCATTATGGTTCTGTAAGTGCTGTAAAAAATAGTTATGTATGTTTCACTTGATTTTAATAAATCAATAAGTGCATTTAATGTTGTAATAGGAGAAGGGAGGTAAATCTCCTGATTTATAATCAAGCTAAATATCTCCCACATAAGAATCCAAAACAATGCAATAAATAATTTGCTGTATTTATTCTGCAAAATAGAACCCTTCATCAGGCAATTTACCTCCTACAGAAGCAGGATTAGAATCAAATAAAATTTTATAAAACTCATTTAAACCATCTTTAACCTTATCAGCCGGCTCATAAACAATGCCGCAATAAGGGATTGCTTTTTCAATAAGAGCTGCACTTGGCATAATTTCATTATTTTCAACTAACACTGAAGCATCCTTTGGATTATCCAAAACCCATTTTACTGAGGTTTCATATTGTTTTAAAAATTCTTTTACAAATTCTTTGTTATTTTTTGCAAATTCTTTATTTACAACTACGGCTCCTGTATAAAGCTGACTTTTATCAGATGTTGTTGTTTTCCATGCTTCATTTAAATCTATTAAAATCTTAACATTTTTATTTTTCATCATAGTTTGTGTAACAAATGGCTGGGGAAGAAGCGCAATCTTTGTATCTTCTGCAATAACTGATTGAGCCAATGTTGCATGATCCATTGCATAATTTAATTCTACTTTATCACCTATGTTATTTTGTTTTAACAAATAGTTCATTGCGAAATCAGGAGTTGAGCCCTTTGCACTCATACCAAGAATTTTTTCTTCCAATTCATTAATTGATTTTATATCATCCGTTCCTATGATGTATAAATTGCCTATTGTATTAACAGCCATCAATTGGACCTTTCCGCCCGTTTTATTGTATAATACAGAAGCTAAATTAATAGGAACAGAACTGATTTGGATTTCACCGTTAATTATTTTCCCTGTAAGTGCATCCGGAGCGCTTTCTGCTACGTAACTTACATTGTATTTGTCTGAGTTTAAAGTTTTTTCATCAATCATTTTAATCATGCCTATAGATGTTGGGCCTTTTAGGCCGGCAATTGTTACGTTGATTGGCTCGGCTTTTAACGGCTCTGTCTTGCTGCAGCCGGCAGTCAAGCTCAATATTAAAATAAATATTAGCAACAAACTTATCTTTTTCATAATTCTCCTCCTTGGTCTCAAACAGCCATTAAGTTCAGCTTAAGCATTTAATAAAGTTTTATTTGGATGAATTTAAATCATCCTTTGAAATATTAAAATAATTTGCAAAACTTGACAAATAAAAATCAGATGGCTTTTCTTCACCTATTTCATATAATTTTATTCTTTCTTTAGGAACATTCAGTGCAACACTCAGCTCTTGTTTGGTTAGATTCTTTTCTTTTCTGATTTGTTTTAATTTTTCACCTAATGTCATAATATCACCTCAATTTTTATTTTATCTATTAATATATATTATATCAAAACATGTAATAAATACAATAAAATCCGCCATAGGACAGCGATGAGGAACGGAACATCCTATGATTGTTTTCGACTTCAGTCAATGTTAAATAATTCAATACTTCGTTTTAAAATTCCTTGAATGTGTGCCATTAAAATTCCGTAATTTGTTATAGGAATACATTGATTTTGTGCACATTTTATTCTATGCTTCATTTCTCGTTCATTAAGCGTACAACCGCCGCAGTGAACAATTAATTTATATTTTTTCAAATCCGAAGGAAATTCTGTTCCGCTGGTAAATTCAAAATTAATATTCTTTTTAGTATGATTTAAAATAAGCTTTGGAAGTTTTACAGTTCCTATGTCTTCGCATTGACGGTGGTGAGTACAGCCTTCTGAAATTAAAATCGTATCACCATCATTTAGAGAATCTAAAGTATATGCACCTTTTAAAGCTTCTTTTAAATTACCTTTATATCTGGAAAATAATATTGAAAAGGATGTAAGCATTATATCTTCCGGAGTATCAGCAGATACTTTAGCAAAAACTTGGCTGTCAGTTATTACAAGCTTTGGTTTTTTACCGATATTTTCAAGAGCTGATTTGAGCTCGCTGTCTTTTATAACTATGGAAACAGCCTCAGCTTCTAATATATCTCTGATAGTTTGTTGTTGAGGTAATATAAGCCTGCCTTTTGGAGCTGCTTTGTCTATTGGAACAACTAACACTACAAAATCAGAAGGACTTAATAAGTCTGCTATTAATCTTTGTTTTACTTCCTGACAATTTACTTGTTTAGCGATTAACTCTTTTAATTCATAAATATTTTTATTAGTTCTAGTGCTAACCCATATTATTTTTGTATCATTGTTTTTTAATACATTATTTTCAATCAGGTCTTCTTTATTCATTACAATAATATAGGGAATGTTTTTATCTTCAAATTTATTTATTAATGCTTCATCTTCTATGGATTTACCTATTGTTCCGTCGATAACTAATATTGCAATGTCTGTTTTGTTTAGTACTTCATGGCTTTTTTTAACTCTTAAATTTCCAAGTTCCCCTTCGTCATCAATTCCGGGCGTGTCTATTATAGTTACCGGCCCTAACGGGAGTAGTTCCATGGATTTATAAACCGGATCGGTAGTTGTTCCTTTTATATCAGAGACAATTGCTGAGTTTTGTCCTGTTATAGCATTAATGACACTTGATTTTCCGGCATTTCTTTTACCGAAAATTCCAATATATATTCTTTCGGATGAGGGGGTGTTATTTAAACTCATAACTAATCCTTTCGTAGAAGAATTAAGATTTAATAAATATAATTCTTAATTCAATATTATTGCTTATTTTTTTAATGAAATGTCAATTAATTTCAAAGTTTCAAAAACGGAAATCCCTTTTTCCATTTTCTATATCTTTTAAATTTTTTATTGCAATCTCCCTAACTTTTTCTTTAGAAACATTTAAAATTTCTTTGGCTATAAGCTTCTCTCCAATTTCTTTTGTTTTCTCAGAAGCATAATCCTGCAGATATTCTTTTAAAGTCATTAGTGCATTAGGGTGACAGCAATTTGATATCTGTCCGCTTTTTAACAAACTCATAAAACGGTCACCTGTTCTGCCTTCTCTATAGCAAGCAGTGCAAAAAGATGGAATATATCCGATTTCCATTAGCCATTTAACTACTTCATCAAGTGTTCTGTTGTCACTTACATCAAATTGTTCTGATTTTTCATTTTCAGGTTCTTCTTCTGCATAACCGCCCACGCTTGTTTTAGATCCTCCGCTTATTTGAGAAATACCTAAAGGAAGAACTTTTTCACGACAATTTTGACTTTCACGAGTGGATATTATCATACCGGTATAAGGAACTGCTATACGGATGCAAGCAATCAATTTTTTAAATATTTCATCGTCTATGCCGTTATCAAATGAATCCGCATCTATGCCATCAGCATGTTTTATTCGAGGAACACTTATTGTGTGAGGTCCAACGCCATGAACAGCTTCAAGATGTTCGGCATGCATTAATAATCCTGTGAATTCATATCTGTATAATTCAAGCCCAAACAATACACCAAGTCCTACATCATCAATTCCTCCTTCCATAGCTCTATCCATAGCTTCCGTATGGTATGCATAGTTATGTTTCGGCCCTGTGGGGTGAAGTTTTTCATATGACTCTTTATGATATGTTTCTTGGAACAATATATATGTTCCTATGCCTGCTTCTTTTAATTTTCTATAGTTATCTACGGTTGTAGCTGCAATATTTACATTTACTCGCCTTATAGCACCATTTTTATGTTTAATGCTGTAAATTGTATTGATGCATTCCAAAACATATTCGATTGGATTGTTTATAGGATCTTCACCTGCTTCAAGTGCCAGCCTTTTATGTCCCATGTCTTGAAGAGCTATAACTTCTTTTTTAATCTCTTCTTGTGTTAGTTTTTTTCTTGTTATATGTTTATTTTGATGGTGATAAGGGCAATAAACACAGCCATTTACACAATAATTAGAAAGATATAAGGGAGCAAACATTACTATACGGTTTCCGTAAAAATCTTTTTTAATTTGGTTTGCAAGCTTATAAATTTCTTGGTTTTTTTCTTCAATAGTGCAATCCAATAAAATTAAAGCTTCTCTGTGGCTTAGTCCCTTTCTTTGTTTTGCTTTTTCAATTATCTTATTAATCAATTCAATGTTATTTTTATTTTCATCTGAATATTTTAATGATTCGAAAATTTCATCATTATTGATAAATTCTTCGGCTTTTAATGATTTAACATTATACATATTGTACTCCTCTTGATATTATATTGTTTCGGATTTAAAATCCCCTCTTGATACTACTACATCATATCCTATTTTTTTTATTCGGTTTTCTATACAGTACCTGCATTCAGCAGCCTCGTCACCGGTACAAATTTTATTGTCATATAATAAATATTTATCCCTGACATCAGTAGGAGATAAATTTGGCATTACTACATTTGCACCTGACAAAATACCTTTTTCTCTTCCTTTAGGATCTATGGTTCCTAAAGCTGTTGTAGATGGAAGTAACACGTTTGGTATCATGAGTCTTATAATTCCAATCATAAACAGAGTAAGTTCACCATTATCGCCTTTAAATTCTTTAAAAGGTGTATCATGGTGAGGTATAAACGGTCCTATACCCACCATTTCAGGCTGAAGTTCTTTTATAAACAGCAAATCTTCTACTAAGTTTTCAATTGTTTGATATGGAGAACCTACCATGAAACCCGAACCAACTTGATACCCTATTTCTTTTAAATTTCTTAAGCATTGCTTCCTATTTGAAAGTGTAAGTTCCTTTGGATGAAGTTTACTATAATGTTCTTCAGAAGCAGTTTCATGACGCAAAAGATATCTATCAGCACCTGCTTCGAAGTACGCTTTATAACTTTTGCATGATTTTTCACCTATTGAAAGTGTTATTGCACAGTCAGGATAGTTTTGCTTTATTTTACGTATTATTTCAATAAGATTATCATCCGTAAAAAAAGGATCTTCTCCTCCTTGCAATACATAGGTTCTAAAACCAAGCTCGTAACCTGTTTTACAGCATTCAAGAATTTGTTCTTTTGTTAATCTGTATCTTATTGCATTTTTATTACTTCTTCTTATTCCGCAATAATAACAGTCATTTTTACAATAATTTGTAAATTCTATTAAACCTCTTAAGTAAATATCTTTATTATAATATTTATGCCTTACTGCTCTTGATTTTTCAAATAAATAATCAGCTGTTTCAGGAGTGCGGTTTTTGATTAATTTAATAAATTCTTCTTTTGTTAATATTTGATTTTTTTCAAGCTTATCTACTAAGTTTTTCATTAATTACCCTCTTTAATCTCCGGAACTTTTGAATATATTGTTTTTGTGCTGACTCCGGGAAGCATTCCTAATTTTCCGGACAATGCGCTTATTACATCCGGAGGAGCATCAACAACAATACTTATTATGCTTATGTTTTTCTTAGAATAAGGTATACCCATACGACCGATTACATATTTTCTGCTTTTATGCAGCAATTCATTGATTTTTTCTACGGATTCGGCATTTTCTACAATAATACCTATTAATGCAACTCTTGTTTCCATACTTATCCTTTCGCTATAATTTAATAATAAACAAAAAACTGCGCAGTAAAATGGCGCAGTTTACAATTGCTTTTCAACAGCCACTTTTACCTTAGAACAATATTCATGATCTTTAGTATTAGAGCAGTATTTATAGTGGATTTGCTGCAAGAAAAATCTCAACAACTTATCCAAAATAAAAGTAAAAATAGCATATTATTATTTTTACTTTTGAAGTATTTATATATACACAATAACAGATCGTTAATAAAATGTCAAATGTAATTTATCATATATACAATTTATTTTTGAAGTGATATAATGTAGTTGCTATTGTTGTTAATAAATTAAAAAGAATAAAGAGGTATATGAATGATATCAACTAAATGGATTGAAGATAACAGTTTATTAATATACGAAGATGACGTTTTAGTAGGTACAGGAAAGCTTATATTAGCCGATGGAAAGTTCTTTATTGAAGGGGTAAGCGTAAAGTTAGAATTCAGAGGTAAGAGATATGGAGATTTAGCTGTCAGGATGTTAGTAAGAAGAGCTATAAATATGGGAGCCGAAAAAACCTACGCAAAAGTTAATAGTACTTTAGTAAAAATGTTTGAAAATATTGGCTTTAAAAAGCAGGCAGAAATTGAGAACGGTGATTATTTAATGTGCATGGAAGGCGATGTTGGTGGTCATTGTTGTCAATAAATTATTAAAAAACATAATATCAAAAAAGTATAGACAAATTTTAATCATAGTTATATAATATTTACGTTAACACAGGTTAATTGCTATGACTCATTGGTCAAGTGGTCAAGACGCCACCCTCTCACGGTGGAATCAGGGGTTCGACTCCCCTATGGGTTATCAAAATTTTGAGGGACGGTATATACCGTCTTTTTTATTAATAAATGAAAACGGAGGTAAAAATGGATTATAAGAAACTTGCTGAAATGTTATTCCCGAATATTAAAGAAACTGTTACATATTATGAAAATGAAATTTTTCCGAAAAGAAACCTGCCTGAGGGAGCAAAGGTTACAAGATTGGCCCCAAGCCCTACCGGCTTCATTCATTTAGGAAATTTATACGGTGCATTTGTTGATGAAAGATTGGCACACCAAAGTGAAGGAGTGTTTATGCTTCGTATCGAAGACACTGATGAAAAAAGAAAGGTTGAGGGCTCAGTTGAAATAATAATATCTTCATTAAAATATTTCGGTTTAAACTTTGATGAAGGAGCATTGTTAGACGGAGAAAAAGGAAGTTACGGTCCATATTATCAAAGCAACCGCGGACCGATATACCAGTGCATTGCTAAATATTTAGTGGAACAAGGCAGAGCATACCCATGCTTTTGTACTGAAGAAGAGTTAGAAGAAATCAGAAAACAACAGGTCGAAGAAAATGTAAATACCGGCTATTACGGAAAATGGGCAAAGGACAGAAATCTGTCTGTTGAAGAGGTTCAAAAGCATTTAGACAATGGTGATGAATTTGTAATCAGATTTAAATCAAACGGAACTTTAGAGGGAACGTTTGAAATTGAAGATGCCATAAGAGGCAAGCTATCAATGCATGAAAATTATCAAGATATAGTAATGTTGAAAACTAACGGCATACCTACATACCATTTTGCCCATGTTGTGGATGATCATTTAATGAGGGTAACTCATGTCATCAGGGGAGAAGAATGGCTTTCAACATTGCCTATACATTATGAAATATTTAAAACTATCGGCTGGGAACATCCTGTATATTGCCATACGGCACATTTGATGAAAATGGATGAAGGGTCTAAAAGAAAGCTTTCAAAAAGGAAAGACCCTGAATTAGGACTTGGATATTACATGGATTTGGGATATCATCCTGCAGCAGTGAGGGAATATTTATTAACTATTTTAAATTCAAACTATGAAGAATGGAGAATAGAAAATCCCGACAGTCCGACAGATGATTTTAAATTCACATTAGAAAAGATGAGTAACTCCGGGGCTTTGTTTGACTTAGAAAAATTAAACAACATCAGCAAGGATGTATTACTTAAAATTTCTGCAGATGAAATATATGAATTTTTGCTGAAATGGTCAAAAGGTCATAAAAACGAAATAACAGGATTATTAGAGAAAAATAAAAAAGAAGTAATTAAACTTTTGTCTGTTGGAAGAGATGGGGATAAACCGCGCAAGGACTTGATGTATTGTGAGCAAATATTTGATTTTATCAGTTATTTTTTTGATGAACACTTTAAAATAGTTGATAATTATCCGGAAAACATAAATGGTGAAGAGGCAAAGAAGCTTCTTAAACTGTATTTAGCATCATACGATCATAATGATGACCAAGCTCAATGGTTTGAAAAAATAAGATCAATTGCATCTGAAAACGGCTATGCTGCTAAACCAAAGGATTACAAGAAAAATCCCGATATGTACAAAGGCCATGTAGGAGATGTAAGCTCAGTTATCAGATTGGCAATAGTAGGCAGAAGCTCATCACCTGATGTTTGGGAGCTTCAACAAATTATGGGCGAAGAAAAAGTAAGAAGAAGAGTTGAAAAATTGATTAATAAATAAAAAAATATTACATTATGGACAGCAAACAATCTTTTTTAGGATTGTTTGCTTCTGTATATACATGTTAAATTAATAACCATTATTAACCTATGGCTATATAAAACGTCTCACATTTGATACATGCGTATCAAATGTGAGACGTTTTTTTATCTTTTCATTTATTTTATGTATCATTGCTAATCTAAATTATTAACGAAAAAATGTCACACGTACTGCAAAACTCATAATTTTCAAAAATAATATTATCTTGTTAAATATTTGGCATACTTATTGCTTGTTAATTAATTATCTAACAAGGCCAGGATAGATAATTAATAAATTTGGAGGAGTTTAAATGGTATTAGAATTAAGTAAAAGACTAAATAATATCAACGTATCCGTTGAAGAAGAAATAGCGGTAATCAAGTTTAACAGACCTAAAGCTCTTAATGCTTTAAATGATGAAACACTAAATGAGTTAGATGAATTATTCGATTGTATCAAAAATGATAATTCTGTAAGAGGAATTATAGTGACGGGGGAAGGCAAAAGTTTTGTAGCTGGTGCTGATATTGTACAAATGTTACCTTACAAAGCTTTAGAAGGTAGAATGTATGCCGATAAAGCACAAAAAGTTTTCAATAAAATAGAAAACATTGAAAAACCTGTTATAGCTGCAGTTAATGGATATGCTTTAGGTGGCGGATGTGAGTTATCATTAAGCTGTGATATTAGAATAGCATCATCAAATGCAATTTTTGGTCAACCTGAAGTAGGATTAGGAGTAATACCATGCTTTGGCGGAACTCAAAGATTACCAAGACTAATCGGTACGGGACTGGCTAAAGAACTTATATATACAGGAAGAAAAGTAAAAGCTGAAGAAGCAATAGCGATAGGTTTAGTTAATAAAGTAGTTGAGCATGAAGCATTAATAGATGAGGCTAAAAAAATGATGAATGATATTTTAAAAAATGCTTCTATAGCTATAGGTTTTGCAAAAGCAGCAATTAATAAGGGTATGGAAATTGATATATTAAATGGATTAGAATTAGAAAAAGATATAGCTGCAATCACTTTCGCAACTGATGATAAGGATGAAGGAATGAATGCATTTGTTGAAAAAAGAACTGCTGTATTTAAAAACAAGTAAAATAATTCACATAGAATAGGTGAGAGGTAATTATATGGATACATCAATTATTATTAGTTTAGTAGGAATTTTAGTAGCATTTACCTTATTAGTAGTCTTCATAATGAAAGGAGTAAATATTTATATAACAGCATTATTATGTTCTTCAATAGTGGCTATAACTGGGGGCATAAATCTTTATGAAGGCTTAAAAGTAAACTATATGACCGGTTTTGTTAATTTTTTTAAAGCTAATTTCTTAATATTTTTAACAGGCACAATAATGGGCAAAGCATATGAAGTGACCAATGGAGCAAAGGCCATAGCAAAGATGATCGTTGATAGATTTGGTCCAAGCATGGCACTAATATCAATACCGTTAGCATGCGGCATTATTTCGTATGGTGGTGTAAGTGTATTCGTAGCAAGCTTTGCAGTATTTCCTATTGCCTTAGAAGTTTTTAAACAGGCAAATTATCCACGTAGATTTATACCGGCTGCACTTACGTTTGGTTGTTCTACTTGGGCAATGATAGCGCCAGGAGCGCCGCAAATCCATAATGTTATACCGGCTACAACTTTAGGTACAGATTTAATGGCCGGAACAGTTAATGGTTTTATAAGCTGTGCAGTTATATTGGTTTTAGGTTGTGTAATTCTTATGAAGACCGTTAATAAAGCTAAAGCAAATGGAGAAATATTTGTTGCAAAATCAATGGATAGATTTGATGATGTAGCAATTACAGATGATGGTTCAGCTTCTTCGATAAAAGTTGGTTATCCAAGCGGTGGGTTGGCTATTCTACCACTTATAATGACTATATTGCTTATTAATGTAAAAGTAAATGGAAGTCCATTAGTTCCATTAGAGTTTGGAGTTTTTATCGGCTCTGCAGTAGTAATATTATTACTTAATAAATATCAAGACAATAGTAAGATATTGTTTAATTTAGGTGAAGCTTGCAAACAATCAGTTGTTTCTATATCAAACACTTGTGCCGTAGTTGGATTTGGGGCAGTTGTACAGGCGACAATAGCATTCCCGGTTATAATAAACGCAATGTTAGGAATACCCGGATCGCCATATATTGGTATTGCTGTAGGTACAACAGTAATAGCAGGTGTTTGCGGTTCTGCATCCGGAGGATTAGGTATAGCGGCACCTTTATTAGGACCTGCATATATAGCACAGGGGGCAATTGCTGCCAATATTCACAGAGTAATGACTATAGCTTCCTCCTCATTGGATTCATTGCCTCATAATGGTTATATAGTAACTGTTACGAATGGTTTATGTAACGAAACTCATAAGGATGCTTATGGTTTAATCTTTTGGTTAACAGTAGTTGTGCCGGCAGTGGGTACATTAGTAGCTGTAGCTTTGTTTTCACTTTTCCCATATTTACCTTAAGTTTAACAAAAAAAATATAAATAATGGAGGGCAATATAATGTTTAAACCACTTAAAGGAGTAAAAGTAATTGATTTAACGTATTTTATAGCGGGACCCGGTACAGCAAGAATACTTGCTGATTGGGGAGCGGATGTAATAAAGGTTGAACCATTTTGGGGTGATCCGGGAAGAACAACGGGAGCCGGTATGGGTGCTCAAGCAGATTTTGGGGCTAATCCGCTGTATAGCTGCTACAACTCTGAAAAAAGAGGTATATCAATAGACTTAAAATCCGATAAAGGATTGGAAATAATGGATAGACTTCTTAAAGAAGCTGATGTATTTGTTACAAGCTATAGAACAAAAGCACTTGTTAAATTAGGATTGGACTATGATAACATACAAAAGAAATACCCAAGAATAGTATGGGCTCAAGTAAATGGTTTTGGTGATTATGGTCCGGCTAAAAATAACCCCGGCTTTGATACAATTGCATTTTGGGCAAGAAGTGGTGCCATGATGGATGCCGCAGAAAAGGGAACGGCTGTAAATCCTCCTATAGGATTTGGTGATGCTACTACATCTTGCAGTTTAGCGGGAGGTATTGCTGCAGCACTTTATGAACAACAAAAAACAGGTAAAGGTTGCAAAGTTATGGTTTCATTATTTGCGCAAGCTATTTGGAATTTAAGTTCATTAGTTGCTTCAACGCAATATGGAGATCAGTATCCAAAAACACGCAAAATGGCTAATTCTCCAGTTATAAATTCATATGAATGCAAGGATGGCGGTTGGATATTTTTAAGTATACTTGAGCATGAAAGATATTTTGAAACATTTTGCAAGGTTATAGAAAGAGAAGACTTAATCGGAAATGAAAAGTTCTGTACTACACTTAAAGCAAAGGAAAATTCGCCTGAACTAATATCTATAATATCAGAAGAATTTAAAAAATGGACCCAGGACGAAATGGATAGAAAACTTACGGAAGCTGATATTGCTCATGAAAAAATGCAACATGTTGTTGATCTGATGCAAGACAAACAGGCATTAGAAAATAATTATCTGCATGAAGTTGAAAATAGAGATGGCTCAAAATGCTTCATGGCTATGCCACCCATCAAATTTAATACAATAGATGTAAATGTTAAAAACGATGCACCCTTAATTGGCGAAAACAATGAAGAGGTACTTTTAGAAATAGGTTATTCAGAAGAAGAAATTAATAAATTGAAGGAAGAAAAAATAATACTAAGTGTGCCTTATGAAAGGTTAAATGAAGCATTATAAGCAAATACATTATAAATTTTATTTAGGAGGAACAAGATGGATTTTAGATTTTCAAAATCTGAGGAAGTAATTCAGAAAGTTGCAAGAGAATTTGCTGAAAAAGAAGTTGCACCTATAGCTGAAGAAATAGATATAGAGGGAAGATTTCCTTACGAAACATTCGACAAGATGGTTAAATGCGGTTTTACAGGAATTGGAGTTCCTGAAGAATATGGCGGGTCAGGAGGAGACGACATTACTAAGGTTATAGTAGTATCAGAGATAGCGAAAAAATGTGCTGCAACAGCTGCCATTTTATCCATACATGCTGTATTTGTTCAAACAGTATTAAAATTTGGAACTGAAGACCAAAAGAAAAAATATTTACCACTTGTAACAAGTGGAGGTATGAAAACTGCTTTTGCATTAACTGAACCAAACGCAGGTTCCGACGCTGCGGCAGTAAAAACCATTGCAGTTGAAGATGGCGACGATTATGTTATAAATGGAACTAAATGTTTTATTACCGGAGGAAATGTTGCTGATTATGTAGTTTTATTTGCTTCCACAGACCCTACAAAGGGTGTTAAGGGATTGTCTGCTTTCGTAGTACCTAAAGGAACTCCGGGTTTTTCAATAGGTAAAATTGAAAATAAAATGGGAATCAGAGCATCACAAACGGCAGAATTAATTTTTGATAACTGTCGTATACCTAAGGAAAATCTTGTAGGCAAATTAGGTCAAGGATTTAAAATAGCTATGATAGGTTTGGATGGAGCACGTATAGGTGTTGCTGCTCAAGCATTAGGTATAGCAGAAGGTGCATTGGAAGAATCTGTTCTATACATGAAAGAAAGGGTACAGTTTAACAGACCATTATCTTCTTTCCAAGGATTGCAATGGTACATATCAGACATGGCAACGAAAATTGAATGTGCAAGATGGATGATTTATAGAGCTGCTTCACTGAAGGTTGCAGGTGAGCCATTTACTAAAGAGGCTGCTATTGCAAAATTAAATGCATCGGAAACAGCAAGTTACGTTGCAAATAAAGCGTTGCAAATACATGGAGGATACGGTTATATGAAGGACTATCCTCTTGAAAGAATGGTTAGAGATGCTAAAATAACAGAGATTTATGAAGGCACATCAGAAATTCATAAAATAGTAATTTCAAGAGCGGTACTTGGATAGGAGGTTAACATGAGAATAATAGTATGTTTAAAACAAGTTCCTGACACTAATGAAGTAAGGATAAATGAAGAGACGGGTACATTAATTAGGGACGGAGTTCCAAGTATTATGAATCCAGATGATAAAAATGCTTTGGAAGAAGCTTTAAAAATTAAAGACAGCCATGATGCTGAATTAATAGCTGTAAGCATGGGACCACCTCAAGCTATGGATGTGTTGAAAGAAGCAATGGCAATGGGTGCTGATGAGGCAGTTTTAATAAGCGACAGAGCCTTTGGTGGGTCTGATACTTGGGCAACTGCTACTATCATTGCAGCTGCCATAGAAAAAATAGGTGATTATGATATAGTATTTTGCGGTCGTCAGGCTATTGATGGAGACACAGCACAAGTAGGCCCCGAAATAGCAGAGTTTTTGGATCTACCTCAAGTAACATACGTTAAAGAACTTATTGTAAAAGGTGAAAAAATAGAAGTTGTAAGATTTTCTGAGTATGGTGAATATGTTTTTGAGGTAGAAAAACCGGTTTTGTTGACTGCTATAAAAGAACTTAACACTCCAAGATATCCTACCATTAAAGGCATTATAAATGCATATGGTGATAAGGGCGAAGAAAAGATAAGAATATTCAATATAAATGATTTAATAGTAGATTTGTCACAAATAGGTCTAAAGGGATCACCCACTAACGTTTATAGGTCTTTTGTACCTGTTAAGAGCAAGCATTCTGAAATGATTAATGGTGAAAGTTCTAAGGAAAAGGCAACAAACTTAGTCATGAAATTATCAGAATTAAATTTAATTTAGATTAGTGGAGGAGTAAGATGAAAAGAGCAAAAGTAAATCAAAATATTAATTTATCTGATTATAATGATGTGTGGATTATCGGAGAAGTAATCGACAATAAGATTCATCCTGTAACAGTTGAACTTATAGGAGAAGGAAAAAAATTAGCAGAAAAAATAAATAAGAAATTAAATGTTGTGATATTAGGTTATGGTATAAAAGAAACTGCTGAAAAATTATTACACTATGGTGTTGATAAGGTGTTGTATTTAGAACAAGAACTTCTAAGAGAATTTAATACAGAGGCATATTCAAAATCAGTATCTGATTTAATATTAGAAAGAAAGCCTGAGATTGTTTTGTTAGGTGCAACTTCTATAGGAAGGGACATCGGTCCAAGAATAGCTGCAAAAGTAGGTACCGGTTTAACAGCGGATTGTACAAAGTTAGAAATAGATGAGACTGATGGTAAACTGCTTCAAACAAGACCGGCATTTGGCGGAAATTTAATGGCTACTATTATTTGTCCTAAAAACAGACCTCAAATGTCGACCGTTAGACCTGGTGTTATGGCAAAGGCGCATTACTCAAATGAATTGTCCGGGAAAATAGAAGTTATAAATCCTAATTTGTGCAAAGAGGATATTAGGGTAAAGCTTGTTGAAAGAAAGCTTTCAGGTAAAAAGAGGGTTAATCTTATTGAAGCTAAAGTAGTTGTTTCAGGCGGAAGAGGATTGAAAGAAGCCGCAGGTTTTAAATTAATACAAGAGTTAGCAGATGCTTTAGGCGGTGAAGTAGGTTCATCAAGAGCAGCTGTAGATGCAGGTTGGATAGAAAGTCCTCATCAGGTTGGTCAAACAGGAACAACAGTAAGACCTGACTTGTATGTGGCTTGCGGTATATCCGGTGCCATACAACATCAAGCAGGTATGCATGAATCAAAATATATAGTTGCAATAAATAAAGATAAAAATGCTCCTATTTTTGAAATCTGTGACTTTGGTATTGTAGGTGACCTTTACGAGGTTATACCTTCAATGATAGAAGCAATAAAAGACAAGAATTTTTTAGAAATATAAATAAATTGAACCATTAGAATTCAAAAGCTAATGGTTTTTTTGTTATGGGATAGTGTTTGCTAAAAAATAAACAATGTGATATACTATTTTTAATATTTTTTCAAGAGGTTCTAAAATGGGTATAAGTAAGGAAAGTTATAAGTATGTTTTTGATGAAATTTTGAAAATGACGGATGATGGTTTTATTGTAGTAGATAACACAGGCGAAATAGTTGAAATTAATGATCAATATTGTGAATTTCTTGGCAGGAAGAAAGAAGATGTTATAGGTTCTACTATAACTAAAATTATATCTAATTCAAAAATGATTGATATTATGAGGAATAAATACCGAGAAGAAGGGGCAATTCATAAATTTGCGGAAGGTGAAACAAAGGAAGTTTCAAATGACTTTTTGCTTGTAAACAGATCTTGTGTATTTGATAACCAAGACAACGCAATTGCTGGTGTTGCGCAGGTGAAATTCAGACTTCAAACCTTGGACTCTGCCCAAAAGTTAATGAAGGAGTATTTAGAATTTCAATTTTACAAAGAAGAGTATAATAAAATACAATCAAATATGCATAATTTTGATTGTATGATAGGAAAAAGTAAAAATTTTATAAAATTAAAGGGAAATGCAATTAAATTTGCAAAAACAGATTTTCCTGTTCTTATTACCGGTGAAACAGGTACAGGTAAAGAAGTATTTGCACAATCAATCCATAAAAATAGTTTGAGATGCGATAAACCTATGATTAGTATCAACTGCGCCGCAATACCAAACAATTTAATAGAATCAGAATTATTCGGTTATGAAGAAGGCTCATTTACAGGCGCAAAAAAGGGCGGGAAACCGGGCAAATTTGAACTTGCTAATGGTGGCACACTATTTCTTGATGAAATAGGGGACATGCCATATGATATGCAATCAAAACTTTTAAGGGTCTTACAAGAAAATGAAATTGAAAAAATAGGTGGACTTAAAACTATAAAAATTGATGTCAGAGTAATTGCAGCTACACGTCAAAATCTTAATGAGATGGTTAAAAACGGTACCTTCAGAGAGGATTTATACTATAGGTTAAATGTGGTAAACATTGAGATGTTACCACTAAGAGATAGAAAAGAAGATATTGTACTATTTGTTGATTATTTTATAAATAAGTTAAATTGTAATTATAAAACTTTAATATCTATAAGCGATGAGGTTATTAATTGTTTTACAAGCTATCACTGGCCCGGTAATATTAGAGAGTTAGAAAATGTAATAAAAAGCGCTTATGCTTCATGCGAGGACATGGTAATACAAATAAGTGATTTACCGCCAAAGATGGTTAAATATTTTGAAAACGAAGAGATTAAATTTATCGATAAGAAGTTAAAAAACTTAGTTAATAATTATGAAATTTTAATAATAAAAGATGCCTTAAAAAGAAATGGAGGTATTGTAAATAAGACAGCAAACGAGCTTGGTATACATAGGAGCTTGTTATATAAAAAGATTGATAATTTTAAAATAGATATTGAAAAATGTAAGTAATAAGTATTTAAAAAATTAACAGTAAGAAATTATTACGAAAGGTTAATAATAAAAATGTTGAAAAAAATCGAAATATGTATGTATAATGATATGTAAAAATTCCCCCTCTATTTATTATATATTTGTTTGATTATTGTTTGAGCTAGGACGACCTAGTTCTTTTTTTTAATGACCTAACCCCATTTGTTCGAGCGACAGCGAAAAACAAATGGGGTTAGGTCAGATGCAGCGCAATCCCAATTTGTGCGACCAACGGGAGCGAACAAATTGGTGATGTAGCCTGCTATACTACTTAATTTAACTACCCTCTTAATTTACTTCTCATTCGCATCAACATCTTTTTTTCTTTCTTCCACTTCAAAGTCGTTTGGTATATAAACATTACCCGGATTGTCTTTAGTGGAATTTTTCATTTTTAATTTATTAACTAACTTGTCAATAATTATCACAATATCACCGCCTTTTTTATAGTTTGGCAGATTATATTAAAATTATTATTTTTTGTGTCATTCCGAGCTAAGTGAAGTATCCCATTGACAAAAAGTTTTATATTCCATTAACTTATTTGGCGATTTTGAATAACATAATATAGAGTTACAACTGATGGAGGTAAAAATGGAATATATTTGCGAATTGAAAAATATCTCTAAAAGATTTCATACAATAAATAACGAAACAAAAGCAATCAAGGACTTGTCTATTAAAATTGGAAAAGGGGAGATTGTTTCAATTGTCGGACCTTCAGGTTCAGGTAAATCCACCGTTTTAAATATAATAGCCGGTCTTGAAAAACCTTCAGAGGGTGAAGTGATAGTTAACACTGAAAGTATCGGCTTTATGTTTCAAAAAGATCAGCTGTATGAATGGAGAAATATTTATAAAAACTGTCTTTTGGGTTTAGAAGTAAAAAACGCAGTAACAGAGGAAAACAAAGAAAAAGTTTTAAATATGCTTAAAAATTATGAACTATATAATTTCAGGAACCACTACCCAAGCCAACTTTCCGGCGGTATGAGGCAACGTGCTGCATTAGTGCGCACCTTAGCAATTGAACCGGATTTACTGCTGTTAGATGAGCCGTTTTCAGCTTTAGATTATCAAACTCGTCTATCAGTAGGAAATGAAGTTGGTCAGATATTAAGAAGAGAAAAAATATCTACTATATTGGTAACTCATGATATTCCTGAAGCTGTAAGTATTTCAGACAGAGTAATTGTATTTACCGAGAGACCTGCAAGAGTTAAAAAAGAATATATTATAGATTTTAAAGAGTGTCAGGGCGACAGAACTCCTATGAAATGCAGAAACACTTTAGAATTTGGAGAATATTTCAGACAAATATGGAGGGATTTGGATGTGGGAGAAAAAGAACAAAATTAAAAAAAATGATTTTAATATTTCTAAAGAACATACCGATTATTTAAAATCAATAAGAAGAGAAGATTATTCTATAAGAATTACTCAAATATTGGTTTTTGTTTTTTTTATTGCAGTATGGGAATGGGCAGCCAGATATAAACATATAGATACATTTTTAACAAGCAGCCCCGGTGCCATTTACACATTAATAGTTAAGTTTATCAAGGATGGGAGCTTAATAAGGCACCTATCGATATCCACATTAGAAACAATAGTCGGTTTCTTTGTTGGTACAATATTAGGGTTGTTAACAGCAATTTTATTATGGTGGTTTAAAAGGTTGGCACGTATAATGGATCCATATATAGTAATACTAAATAGCTTGCCAAAGACAGCGTTGGCACCAATAATCATTTTATGGGCAGGTATGGGATTTTCGGGAATAGTAGCTACGGCCGCTTCGATATCAGTTATTGTTACTACCATGACATTATATACCGGTTTTATAAATGTAGAGTCAGATAAAATAGTATTGTTGAAAACAATGGGAGCAAATAAGTTTCAAATCTTGAACAAGGTAATAATACCGGCTAATATTCCAAGTATTATGAGTGTAATAAGAGTTAATATAGGCCTGTCTTGGATTGGTGTTATAGTTGGAGAATTTTTAGTTTCAAAGGCAGGCATTGGATATTTGATACTTTACGGAAGCCAGACGTTTAAGCTTGATTTGGTTATGATGGGCGTATTTGTTTTAGGAGTTATAGCAGCAATTATGTATTTTTTTGCATCATGGTTAGAGAAAATTGTAATAAGGTATTGAAAAATCGTTTTCTTTGTTGTATAATAATTTATAATTAATTTGTTGAAAATATTTTATAATATAGAACTATAAAGTATGAAAAAACAAAGGAGAAGATATGGAATTAGGAGATAAAATCAGGTCATTAAGGTTAAAACAAAAGATAAGTATAGAACAGTTAGCTGCTATGACGGGGCTAAGCAAAGGTTTAATAAGTCAAATCGAAAGAGATTTAACCGGACCTTCAGTTGCATCATTATGGAAAATTTCAAAAGCTTTAAATGTTACTATGAATTATTTTTTTGATGAATATGATGATTTTAATCAGGTAGTAAGAAAAAATGAAAGAAAAAAGATAATGATGAAGGATAAAAGCAGAACTTATGAACTTTTATGTCCAAATCTTAAAAATAAAATAGAAATGTTGTGGATAGAAATTAAACCCGGTGACAGTAACTCTGAAGATCGAATAAGCCATGAAGGAGAAGAGTGCGGAGTGGTTCTGAAGGGAAGCTTAAGAGTTTTATCAGGAGATAAAATCTATGACCTTGAAGAAGGTGACAGTATTTATCTTGACAGCACAATCCCACACAGATATATGAATACCGGTGATGTACCATCGATTTCCGTTTGGGCAATGGTACCACCAAGTTTTTAAAGGAAATAAAAGAGAACTTCTCATATCTGCCGTTGAGAAGTTCTCTTTTTTATATATTATGGTAGGTTAATGGTTAGTATGCAACATATGTGTTTTGTTTTTCATGACGCCTTCATAAATATTTTTAATAATATAGTTATCCTCGGCATCTTTTAATTGATTTGTTTTATCTATATCGTATAGCCCCTTTGCCCTTAGTGCCCTTGTTTCTCTTGTTATTATTTTAGGTTGCGGTTGACCGCCTCCTGCAACACAACCGCCGTTGCAGGCCATAACTTCTATCAAATCGTATTTCTTTTCGCCACTTTTTATTTGTTTTATAAGATTATCAGCATGCTTTAATCCATGTACTACAGCAATTTTAATTTCATTGCCGTCAATATTTACAATTGCTTCCTTAACGGAATCTAAACCTCTTACACTGTTAAATATTATATTACAATCTTCCTTGCCAAATTTGTTTTTCAATATTCTTCTTAAAACAGCTTCAGTTACACCTCCGGTTGTACCGAATATTATACCTGCTCCTGAGCCGGTTCCAAATGGCATATCCATTGCTTCTTCTTCTATCTCATCAAATTTAATACCAATTTCTTTTATCATAATGGATAATTCTTGAGTAGTGATAACTAAATCAACATCTCTTATTCCTTCATGAGAGAATTCAGGTCTTGCTGCTTCGGCCTTTTTAGCTGTACATGGCATTATTGACAGTATAAATGTGTCTCTTCCGTCCTCGGCGTCCTTTTCCTTATATGCCTCTCTCAGAACTGTGCCAAACATTTGCTGAGGAGATTTACAGGTAGATATATTTTTTTTAAGTTCCGGATATCTGTTTTCAGCAAACTTAACCCACCCCGGACAGCATGAAGTGAACAATGGAAGGTTTTCACCCTTAGTATATCTTTTTAAGAATTCATTACTTTCCTCAATAACTGTTAAGTCAGCTGAAAGTGTGGTGTCAAAAACCTCTTCAACTCCAAGCTTCTTTAATATTGCTACAATTTTTCCTGTTGAAATCTCTCCCGGTTTTTTGCCGAATTCTTCGCCCAAGGCAACTCTTACGGCAGGAGCTATCTGTGCAATTACTCTTTTGCTTTTATCATAAATTGCTTCCCATACTTTTTCGGTTTCGTTATTTATAATTATTGCACCTGTAGGGCAAACTAAACGGCATTGACCGCAGTTAACGCAGTTAGTTTCAGCTAAGGACTTGTTGAATGCAGGTTTTATTATTACATCTGATCCCCTGTTAACGAATCCAAGCGCCCCGACGCCTTGTACCTCTTCGCAAACCATTACGCAGTCGCCACATTTAATGCACTTATTTGGATTTCTGATTATGCTTGGGCTTGAATCGTCAACCTCATTATCCTGTGATAACTGAGTGAATCTGTTAACTCCCAATCCATACCTTTTAGCTAATTTTTGCAGCTGACATTTACCTGTACGTTCACAGGATGTGCAGTCCTTGTCATGGTTTGCTAAAAGAAGCTCTAATATCATTTTTCTGTATTTTCTAACTCTTGGTGAATTTGTGTATATTTCCATTCCGTCTTTCGGTTTTTCTGAACATGTTGCGATAATTTCTCCCTTGGAAGTTTCCACGGAACACATTCTGCAAGCACCATAAATACTCAATTCTGAATGATAGCAAAATGTAGGCAAGTCAATACCGGAGTCTCTGATAACACTTAATATATTTTTTTGATTATTAAATTGTACCTTCATTCCATCTATAATCATTGTTCCGCTCATTGCTATACCTCCTTAATTGCTTTAAATGCACAAGCTTCTATACATGCGCCGCACTTAATGCATTTTGTAGTGTCTATAATGAAAGGTTCCTTCACTTTACCGCTTATTGCATTAACAGGACAGTTTCTTGCACATTTTGAACAACCTTTACATAATTCTTTATCTATTTTCAGTACCATCAAGCCGGTGCATTGTTTAGCGGGACATCTTTTATCAACAACGTGTGCAAGATATTCGTCATAAAAATGTTCCAATGTGCTTAATACCGGATTGGCAGCAGTTTTACCCAATCCGCAAAGGGATGTATTTTTAACTGTATCAGCTATTTCTTTTAATAAAGATAAATCATCAATGGTGCCGTTTCCGTTAACTATCTTTTCTAATATTTCAAGCATTCTTTTTGTGCCTTCTCTGCATGGTATGCATTTGCCGCAGGATTCTCTTTGAGTAAAGTTCATAAAGAATCGGGCAACCTCTACCATACATGTATCTTCATTCATTACAACCATACCGCCTGAACCAATCATTGCTCCAACTTTCTTTAATGAATCAAAGCTAAGTGGTATGTCTAAATGCTTTTCTGTAAATGTCAAACAACCTCCGGAAGGACCGCCGATTTGAACTGCTTTGAATTTTTTGCCGTCAGGAATTCCGCCACCTATATCAAATATAACTTCACGGATTGTTGTTCCCATAGGAACTTCTATAAGTCCTGTGTTCACAACATTACCGGTAAGTGCAAATGCTTTTGTTCCAGGGCTGTCCTTAGTTCCGTATCTTTTATATTCGTCAATACCTATGTTGATTATAAGAGGTACGTTAGCGAATGTTTCAACGTTATTTAATACTGTTGGACACCCAAATAATCCTTGTTCTACAGTTCTTGGCGGCTTAACTCTTGGCATTCCTCTTTCGCCTTCGATTGAAGCAGTAAGTGCGCTTCCTTCGCCGCAAACAAAGGCGCCAGCCCCTTTATTGATGTGAAGCTCAAAGTCAAACCCTGAATTTAATATATTTTTTCCTAACAAACCTGCTTTTTCGGCTTGATAGATGGCTAATTTTAAACGTTCAACTGCCAAAGGATACTCAGCCCTAACATATATATAACCTGTATGAGCACCTGTTGCATATCCTGCAATAATCATTCCTTCAATAATTTTATGAGGGTCACCCTCCATGATACTTCTATCCATGAATGCACCCGGGTCACCTTCATCGCCGTTACATACTACATACTTTACAGGATTTTCTTGTGATAAAACCTGGCTCCATTTTTTACCTGCTAAGTAACCTCCGCCTCCACGACCTTTAAGTCCTGAATCTTGAATTAACTTACAAACTTCCTTCGGTTCCATTGCTTTTGAGCTTAGAACCTTAGAAAGAGCCTTATATCCGCCTCTTCCTATGCATTCCTGAATATTTTCAGCATCCATATGGCCGCAATTTTCTAATATCAACCTTGTTTGTTTCTTATAAAAAGGAATTTCTTCCTGAGTTTTATAAACTTTATCACCATCTTTGTACATTAACCTTTCAACAGGCTCGCCCTTTAAAATGGTATGTTTGAATATATCTTCACAGTCCTCTAATTTAACTTTCAAGTATAAATAGTTGTATGGTTCGATTCTTACTAATGGACCGGCTTCACAAAATCCGTGGCATCCGCTTTTCTTGACACTGATTCCTTCATCTTCCTTAAATAAATCAACATCACATAAAACATCATTTTCTTTAACCAATCTTGTCAACTCATTGAATATATCTATTGATCCGCTTGCTACACATCCTGTACCGCCACATACCAATACTTTAACCTTTTGTTTATCTAGTGCCTTTTCAAATGTTTTTGCATACGATGATAAATCATAATATGTTTTTATAAACATTTATTCTTCCCCCTTTTTCATAAGCTTTAAAAGATCAATTGCAGCTTCAGGCGTCATTTTAGGATAAACATGATCATTTACCGTAATAACCGGTGCTAACCCGCATGCTCCTAAGCATGAAACTGTTTCAACAGTAAACAATAAATCATCAGATGTTTTTTTCTTATCAGATAATCCAAGTTCCTTATAGATTGCATTTAGAATAGGTACTGATTTTCTGACATGGCATGCTGTACCGTCACAAATTTTAATTATATTTTTGCCCTTTGCTTCAAGCGAGAAATTTTCGTAAAAAGTGGCAACACCATAAATTTTTGACTGGCTGATATCTAATTTTTCAGCTACGTAAATTAAGACATCCTCAGGCAGATAATTGTATTCTTTTTGAATTTCTTGAATAATAGTGATGAGTTCTTTTTTTTCACATTTATGATCAGTTAATATGCTGTCAACTTTTTCTTTAACTGCTGATAACATAACATCCTCCCTATACAACAATTACTATTTGATAATAATATAACAAAGTTTGCATACTAAACACAATAGCTCAAAATAAAACATTTAAAGAAAACATTGTGGATACTTTTTTTATATTTAGTAAAGTGTGAATACGATTTTCTTGTTATTTTTTTAATTATTTATATTGACATACATAGATTATCTTAGTAATATATAAACATAGATAATCTATGTATAGGAGGAATTATGAAAATTGACAATAATTTAATGAGAGGAAACACAAGAATGCTGATTTTAGCCATAATAGAAACGGGCAACAAGTATGGATATGAAATAATTAAAGAATTAGAGCTTAAATCATACGGAACATTTATTATAAAGGAAGGAACACTTTATCCGATACTTCATGATCTTGAGGAGGAGGAACTGATAGTTTCAAAAAGCTACAAGATGGAGACGAACAGGGTAAGAAAATATTATAAAATTACTAAAAATGGGAGAGCATATTTATATGCTAAGAAGAAAGAGTGGGCAGAGTTTACATCCAAGGTAAATATGATTATAGGAAAAGAGGCAGAAACTCTTAATATTTAAGCATATTTCTTGAAGTTTAAGCATTAATATGCTAAACTACTTAAAAAACCACAAGAGAAAGGATTAACTAATGGCTTCACAGATTATTTATCCCATTTTATTTATTTTAGTAATTTATTTTATATTTGTTAATGTTAGAAACAACATGAACTATAAGAAACAAAATATGAAGGTGTTGTTTCAATTAAAGGATGATGATAAAAAAAGGCAGACATTCAGCAATATATTAATTGTTTTTATATTGGCTATGACAAGCTTTTTAATTTTTGGAATGATAAACGCAAAAGAAAAATTTAATTTAGAAGCAACTTTTACAATGATTGTTTTACCTGTATTGATGGTTGCTTTATATATTCCTCTTACTAAAAAAACTTTTATTTCAACCTTGGGTATACATAAGAGGGGCGGCTTGATAAAATGGGAGGATATAAAAGGCATTAACTACCATAAACCAAATGAAAAAGGCATGGTAATTGTAAAAGTTGTATATACCTTGATGTCAAAAGACGCAACGGCTGACATAACATTCAAGAAAGATGACGAACTGTTGGAAACATTTAAAGAAACAGTAAAAGAATACAGAAACAAAAAGAAGGATAAGAAAAGTGGAAAATAAGTTAATTGACAGTCACGCTCACCTTGACGATGACAGGTTTGACAATGACAGAACAGAATTAATCAATAGATTAAAGGAAAACGAAATTGAATTGGTTTTAAATCCCGGAGCTGATTTAGCTACATCAAAAAAAGCCGTAAAATTAGCAGACGAATATTCATTTATATATGCAGCAGTTGGCTGCCATCCACATGATTCTAAGTATATGAATGATGATACCATGAATATATTCAGGGAATTAGCAAAAAATAAAAAAGTTATCGCAATCGGCGAAATAGGGCTCGATTATTATTACGACAATTCGGACAGAGAAACACAAAAGAAATGGTTCAGAGAACAAATCAAGCTTGCAAGTGAATTAGATATGCCTTACATAGTACATGACAGGGATGCTCATGAAGACCTTTTCAAAATAATGAAGGAAGAGGCAAAATCAAACACAAGAGGCATCTTGCACTGTTATTCGGGAAGTGTTGAAATGGCAAAGGAATTTATAAAATTAGGATTTTATATATCTCTTGCAGGTCCTGTGACATTTAAAAAAGCTAAAACACCTAAAAATGTAGCTAAGGAAATTCCATTAGATAAACTTTTAATTGAAACTGATTCACCATATTTAACACCTGAGCCGTATAGAGGAAAAAGAAATGAGCCGAAGTATGTAAAATTTGTAGCAGAAGAGATTGCAAATATTAGGAATGTTTCCATCGATGTCATTGCAAAAAACACTAATGAAAACTTTAAAAAACTTTTTTGCTTAAGATAGGAGTAACAGTGAGCTTATGATCAAGTTAGACAGAAATTTTTACGACAGGGACGCAAGAGTTGTAGGTCAGGATTTAATAGGCAAAATTATTGTTAGAAAATATAATAATAAAATTATCAAGGTAAGAATAAATGAAGCAGAAGCATACATAGCTGAAATAGACAAGGCGAGCCATGCTTATGGCAATAAAATTACACCTCGAACTAAAATAATGTATGGACCACCGGGATTCACATATGTATATTTCATTTATGGAATGTATTATTGTATGAATTTTGTAACAGAAAAGGAAGGTATATGCAGCGCTGTGCTGATAAGAGGTGCTGAACCCGTTGAGAACAAAGAAGAAATGAGTTTTAACAGATACCAAAAGTCATATAATGAATTAACAAAGTATCAGGTTAAGAACTTAAGTAACGGTCCCGGAAAATTATGCAAAGCTTTAAACATAACTAAGGAGCATAATGGCACTGATTTGACAGGTAACGAAATTTATGTAGAGGATGACGGGTACAGAGATTTCATTATTGAAAAAAGCAAACGAATAAATATTGATTATGCAGAAGAAGCAAAAGACTTTTTATGGCGATACACCATTTTAAAAAACAGTTGACAAATTTGTTAAAAATAAATATAATTTGATTATCAAAATAAATTGAGGTGGTCTGATGAGCAATCATGAAACTGTAAACGAAATACTTGTGAGGTTATTCGCAAATATTTTAGATATTGAAGAAAAATGTTTAAAAATTGGAGAATTTTCTGATTTATCTATTTCTGAAATGCATGTTATAGATAACATTGGCATAAACAGAGAAAGAACCATGTCTGACACCGCTAAAGATTTACGAGTTACATCAGGGACACTTACAACAGCAATAGATAACCTGATAAAAAAAGGATACGTTGAAAGGAAGCGTTCAAATGAAGACAGACGTGTAGTTATAATCAAATTGACTGAAAGGGGCGTTGCTGCTTTTTATGCCCATGAAGACTTTCATAAAGATATGGTTATAAGTGCATTGCAACAATTAGGCAGCCAGGAAGAGGAGTTATTAATTAAGGTTTTAACGGACATAGACGTATTTTTTAATCATAAGTATAAATTTGGACATAAATAGTTAAAGATTTTTCAGGAATTATTTAAGCTTTATATAATATTATACTTTTATAATCAAAAAATTTGATAATTAAAATTGTGAGGTTAATATGGGTATTAGAATAGTTATAGACAGTACTGCAGATGTTACACAAGAAATTATAGAAAAACATAATTTAAAAATGGTTCCATTAACAGTAAATTTTGATAACGAGTCATTTTTGGACAAGGTAGAATTAACTACATCAATGTTTTTTGATAAGTTAACTAAATCTGAAAAATCTCCAACCACTTCACAGGTTTCACCGGGTGCTTTTGTTGAAAGTTTCAGCGAAATATTATTAGAGGGTGATCAGGTTCTTGGTATATTTTTAGCTTCGGAACTTAGCGGAACATATGATTCGGCACGTATGGCAAAGGATATGATAGGAAGCGACAACATAAGAATCATTGACTCAAAAAGTGTATGTCTTGGAACATTTGCTTTAATATTAGAAGCAATCGAATTAGTTAACCAAAATAAGCTTATAGATGATGTGGTTAATGAATTAGAGAGCGTGAAGGATAAAATTGTTGCTGTCGCCGGTCTTGATACGCTTAAATACCTTGAAAAAGGCGGCAGGTTATCAAAGGGTCAGGCAGTGGTTGGCTCACTGTTAAACATAAAGCCGATTATAGGCATAAAGGACGGTGCCGTATCTGTAATTGATAAGGTAAGAGGCAAAAACAAAACAATCAAATGGTTTGATGAGTGGATAGAAAAAAACAATTTTGATTTGTCAAATAAAACAGTGCTTTTATTCCATGGACAATGCTATGATCAACTTCAAGTTTTAAGACAAACAATTGAAGAAAAATATAAAATTAAAAATATCATAGAGCAGGAAATCGGTGCTGTTATAGGCACTCATGCGGGACCCGGCGTATTAGGAATAGGATTTTTAAACAAATAAAAAAACTAAGGCAGAATTCATTTGAATTCTGCCTTAGTTTTTTTGTTATTCTAAGGGCCTTAGCCCGAAGACTCTCATTATGAAAAAATTATTTAATTGTCAATTCTGTTTTTTCTTCATTGATTGTAACTGTTACGATGCTGTTTTCTTTTAATGTACCTCGCAGATATGCCTCTGATATTTCATCTTCCACATATTTTTGAATTGCACGTCTTAAAGGTCTTGCTCCGTACTTAGTATTGTAACCCTTTTCAAGTATGAATGATTTCATTTCATCAGTTACATCTATGGAAATTTTCTTATCTTTTCCTTCCTTAATAACTTCATTTAACATTAAATCAACTATTTGTCTCAATTCATCTTTTGAAAGTTCATTAAATACAATAATGTCATCAATACGATTTAAGAATTCAGGTCTGAAGGCCTGTTTCAAAGCATCCTTAACCTTAGATTCCATTGCTTCATATTCTTTGTTTCCAAAACCAATCTTATTTGCCTTAATACTTGTTCCCGCATTAGAAGTCATAATGATTACCGTGTTTTCAAAATTTACGGTTCTTCCTTGGTTGTCAGTTAACCTGCCGTCTTCTAAAATTTGAAGAAGAATATTAAACACATCTTCATGAGCTTTTTCTATTTCATCAAGCAAAATAACTGAGTATGGTTTTCTTCTTATTTTTTCTGTTAAGAATCCGGCCTGGTCAAATCCCACATATCCCGGAGGTGCTCCGATTAATTTAGAAACAGTATGTTTTTCCATGTATTCAGACATGTCTAATCTAATCATTGCTTCTTCATTTTCGAAAAGCTCAAAAGCAAGAGTTCTTGCCAATTCAGTTTTACCGACTCCGGTAGGTCCTACAAATATGAATGAAGACGGTTTTTTCTTTTTCTTAAAGCCGGAGCGGTTTCTTCTTATAGCTCTTGCAAGCGAAGTAACTGCAGGGTGTTGACCGATTACACGTTTGTGTAAGCTGTTTTCTAAGTTAATTAATTTTTCGGCTTCAGCTTGATTTATTCTTTGAACAGGTATTTTGGTCCATGCTTCAATCACAAAAGCCACATCATCTGTAGTAAGCTGAACATTTTCACATTCGTTTGACAATTCTTTTATTTTTGATTCAACCTTTAATTCTTTAACCTTTAACTCAGCAGCTCTTTCATAATCATCATTTTCAGCAGCTGTTTCTTTTTCTTCTCTTATTGAAGATAATTCGGTTCTTAAGCTTTCAAGCTCAACCAAACCGCTGTTTTTCAAATTAGCTCTTGAGCCGGCTTCATCTATAACATCTATTGCCTTGTCTGGAAGGAACCTGTCAGTAATATATCTTTCGGACATTAAAACTGACTGTTCTATAACTTCATCAGAGATTTTAACATTATGATAGCTTTCATAATAATCCTTTATACCTTTAATTATTTCTATTGAATCCTCAATTGACGGCTCGTCTACTAATACAGGTTGGAATCTTCTTTCAAGAGCTGTGTCCTTTTCTATATGCTTTCTGTACTCATCTAAGGTTGTAGCACCGATTACTTGAACTTCTCCTCTTGCAAGAGCAGGTTTTAATATGTTTGCAGCATTCATTGCCCCACCCTCAGCTTCGCCTGCTCCAACTATGTTATGAACTTCATCAATAACAATTATGATATTTCCTGCTTTTTTAGCTTCATCGATTATTGCCTTCATACGAGCTTCGAACTGACCCCTGAATTGTGTGCCTGCAACAACTGAAGTTAAGTCAAGTAAATAAATTTCAGTATTAAATAATTTGACAGGAACATTATGTTCTGCTATTCTCACAGCAAGTCCTTCAGCAATTGCAGTTTTGCCAACACCCGGCTCACCGATTAATATCGGGTTATTTTTTGAACGTCTGTTTAATATTTGAATAACTCTGTCAATTTCTCTTTCTCTACCTATAATTCTGTCTAATTCACCGTATCTTGCCTGCTCTGTCAGATTGGTTCCGTAAGTATCAAGGTATTTTAATTTTTTTCTTTTTACCTTTTCCTTAACCTTTGTTCCTGAACCGCTGCCGGAACTTTGCATATCAACTTCACCATTTTCATCATCTGTTGGCTGAAATTCTTTGTTTGTTGAATTAGTTAAGCCGGAAAAAGCTGAATTCATGAAATTCATTAATGATTTCATTCCTTCAGAGTCATCAGATTCAATATTTTTAGTTAAATTGTCTATATCAACGTCTCCCATAATTTCTGTAAGCTGATTATTAATATTTTCAAAATCTTCAGGTTTCATACCGCTTTGCTTCATAATTTGATCCATTGGAGCAATGCCTTGCTTTTTAGCGCAAGGAATGCATAATCCCATAGTTTGCATTTTACCCTCTAAAATTTTATTAACATATATAACAGCTACATTTTTCTTACACACTGAACACAACATATTATTCATCTCCTATACTTGCGTTTACATTAGCTATAATTAACTATAATCAGTAAATTTATTTTAAATTTTTAGTATGGTTATATTCCAAAATAGTTTATTTATGACTTAATAAGCATAAAATTAATTATACAAGGTTGATTATAATATATATTTCTTAAAAAAGCATTAAAAATTTGCAATGTAATAAAAATTTAATAAATATTATTTGAATTGCATTTTTAGATAAAAATTGTTAAAAATAGTGAATCTTTTTATTGACATATTTTTTAATCAAACATATAATAGATGAAATTAAATATTTTCACGGGTATATTACAGAGGTTGCGATGATCAAGAGTAAAGCTGTTGCTTGAAAGGGTGATTCGCCGAAGGGATTTTTCCCTGGGCTTACATTTAAGAAGTGTAATACTGTTTTTATAGGATGCTTCCCAATCCTATAAGAGAGAGCTGTAATGTGCTGGGCAGAAGGTTCGGTGTTTTTTGTAAGCGTCTGAGAGCCCTTTTGCTCTTATGTCGCTTTTATTTTGTTTAAAAGCGGCATGAAAATTATTTATTTAAAAAATAATTTTAAAGGAGAAAAAGAAATGAACGATTTAGTAAATGGCTGTGGAGTAGCATTAGTGACACCATTTGAAAATGGAGAAGTAGATTATGAAACTTTAGGGAAATTGGTAGACATGCATGTTGAACTGTCCGGTTCAATAATAGTAGCAGGAACAACTGCCGAAACCCCTACATTGACAGATGATGAATACCATGAGATTGTGAAATTTGTAATTGACAGAGTGGCAAAAAGAATACCTGTTATTGCAGGTGCAGGAAGCAATTGTACTGCCTCAGCTGTAAAAAAAGCAAAATTTTGTGAGGAAGCAGGAGCTGACGGGTTATTATTAGTTACTCCGTATTACAACAAAACTACACAAAAAGGATTAATAAATCACTATAAAATAATTGCTGAAAGCACATCATTACCGATAATAGTTTACAGTGTACCCGGACGAACAGGTATGAACATTGAACCGAAAACAGTATTAGAATTATCTAAAATAGAAAATATAGTTGCGATTAAAGAAGCCAGTGGTAACATTAGTCAAGTGGCTGAAATACTAAGAATTTGTCCAAAAGACTTTTTAGTTTATTCAGGAAATGATGATATGATAATTCCTTTGATGTCATTAGGAGGTCATGGCGTCATATCTGTAGTTGCTAATATACTGCCAGCAGAAACTAAAAAAATTGTAGATGATTACAATAACAGAAATGTAGATGAGGCAAGAGACGGTCAACTAAATATGAATGGTTTGATTAATGCTTTGTTTATTGAAACTAACCCGATACCGGTTAAAGAAGCAATGGGAATTATGAATTTATGTAGTTCTGAAGTCAGAGAACCGTTATATTCAATGTCAGAGGATAACAGACAAAAATTGATTAATGAAATGAGAAGCTTCGGCATAAATTGTTAAAAACAGGAGGAATGCATATGATAAATGTAGCTTTATGCGGTTACGGTGCCATGGGAAAAGTAGTGGAGCAAGAAATACAAACCTATGAAAATATTAAATTAGTAGGAATTCTATCTCCTCATAAGGGAAAGCTTGGTGAAGATTTATATGATGTTGACGTTATTATAGACTTTTCAAACCCAGCTAATCTTGACTTTTTACTAAAATTTGCTAAGGAAAGAAAATCCTCATTGCTAATATGTACTACAGGCTTTAGCCAAGAGCAAAAAAATAAAATTATAGAAGCAGGTAAAAATATCCCTGTTCTTCTTTCATCAAACACATCAACAGGAGTAAATGTTTTAAGAAAAATATTAAAATTAATAAGCAAAGATTTAAATAATTTCGACATAGATATATTGGAAAGACATCATAATAAAAAGGTAGATGCTCCCAGCGGTACAGCTAAAACATTGGCTGAGGATATAATAAAAGAAACCGGAAGAGAAAAAATAGAGATGCTTTCTATGAGGGCAGGAACGATTCCCGGTGAACATACAGTTATATTTTCTGGAATTGATGAAATTATAGAAATAAAACATACTGCATTTTCTAAAAAAATATTTGCAAGGGGTGCTCTGGACTTGTCATTGAAGCTGTCGGTAAAAGAGCCGGGATATTACCTTATGGAAGAATTATTTTAAATATAAGTTGAGAACAAACGGAGGTAGACTATGAGCAAAATAAGAATAGGAATTGTAGGATACGGAAATATAGGCAGGGGGGTGGAAACTGCCATAAACAATAGTAATGATACAGAGCTTGTGGCTGTTTTCACCAGAAGACAGCCTAATACAATAAAAATTAAATCTCCTCATGCTAAGGTTGTTAACTTCTCAGAGGCTGAGAAATACAAAGACTCTATAGATGTTCTGATTTTGTGCACCGGTTCAGCCAAGGACCTTCCCATTCATGCAGTGCAGTTTGCAAGAATGTTTAATACAGTTGACAGTTTTGATACTCATGCTAAAATTCCTGAATATTTGAAAAATGTTGACGAGGTTGCTCTTTCTTCAGGAAAAGTCAGCATAATATCAATTGGTTGGGACCCTGGATTATTTTCTTTAATTAGGATGATTTCAGGAGCAGTGTTGCCAAATGGTAATGATTACACTTTTTGGGGAAGGGGAGTAAGTCAAGGCCATTCTGATGCAATAAGAAGAATTGATGGTGTTAAATATGGAATTCAGTATACCATACCTGTTCAGAACGCAATGCAGTGTGTTAGGCGAGGAGAAAATAAAAGTTTCACTGCCGGTGATAAGCACACTAGGGAATGTTTTGTGGTTTGTGATGAATATGCAGATAAAAATAAAATTGAATCTGAAATAAAGAGTATGCCAAATTACTTTGCTGAATATAACACAACAGTTAATTTTATAAGTGAAGAAGAATATAAAATGAATCATTCAAAAATGCCCCATGGAGGGCTTGTAATAAGAAACGGTGTAACAGGTGATGAAATATTAAATAATCATGTAATAGAATTTTCGCTTAAATTAGAAAGTAATCCTGAATTTACAGGTAGTGTGTTGCTGGCTTATTCAAGGGCAGCGTATAGGATGAGCAAAGATGGAATGAAGGGGGCAAAAACCATTTTTGATGTTCCTGTTTCATACCTTTCTCCAAAAAGCAGAGAAGAACTTATTAGCAACCTATTATAGATTATCAAAATATGAATATATTATTTGTTTTTAGGAAATCAATTTTTTAAGTTAATGTTGTTTGGTATAGAAATACATGTGTATTTTATATGTTGACACAATAATTAAAATATGTTATCTTAATGAAATATTAGCTTAAAATATAGGAGGACACATGTTAAAGGTAGCAAAATTTGGTGGTACTTCCATGGCTGATGGCTCTCAGCTTATAAAGGTACGTGATATTATAAACAGTGATGAAGAAAGAAGATTTGTAGTAGTTTCCGCTCCCGGTAAAAGATTTAAGGAAGATAACAAAATTACAGACTTGTTGTACTTAACCCATGCACATATAAAATTTTCGGTTCCTTATGCACCTATTTTAAAAATAATTGAGGATAGATTTAATTCAATAAAAGAAGAACTAAACTTAAATGTAGATTTAGAAAAAGAATTTAAGGTTATAAGAGATAAATTAGATAATAAATGTGACGAGGATTTTATTGTTAGCAGAGGAGAGTATTTAAGCGCCTTACTTTTAGCAGAATACCTTAATTGTGATTTTATTGATGCTAAGGATGTAATATTTTTTAATTATGACGGAACGGTAAATAATGAAAAAACTAAAGAAAAATTATCTGAAGTTCTAATGGCTTCTAAAAAAGCAGTAATACCCGGATTTTATGGCTCATATCCGGATGGAAGCGTTAAGACATTTTCAAGAGGTGGCTCTGACATAACCGGGTCAATAGTTGCAGCTTTTGCCGGAGCTAATGTCTATGAAAACTGGACAGATGTTTCAGGCTTTTTAATGGCGGACCCAAGGATAGTAAAAAATCCTAAACAAATAAAGAAGATTACTTATCAGGAGCTTAGAGAGCTTTCATATATGGGAGCTTCTGTTCTTCACGATGAAGCAGTATTTCCTGCAAGAGAGGCAGGTATACCGATTAATATAAGAAATACTAATGAACCGGATAATCCCGGTACAATAATTATAAGCGATAATAACGAATATAATCATAACAGCAACGGAGACATCATCACAGGAATTGCAGGAAAGAAGAACTTTACTGTTTTTTATATTCATAAGGAGCATATGGCTAATGAGATAGGAGTTGTAAAAAGGGCATTAGAAGTGTTCGAAGATAGAGGTCTAAGTATTGAACATTTACCTTCGGGCATCGACAGTTTCTCCATTATTCTTCCTTCTGACGGCTTAGAAAGAATCACACATGAAATGGTAGAAGAAATAAAAACTAAATGCGGTGCACAATCGGTAAATGTTTTTAAAAACTTAAGCTTAATTACAACAGTTGGAGTGAAAATGGCATATAAACCCGGTATATCAGCAAAGTTATTTACAGCACTTGGTGACAACAATATTAACATCCGAATGATTGACCAGGGTTCCAGCGAAATCAATATAATCGTCGGAGTGGAGGATAAGGATTTCGAAAAAGCTATAAGGGCAATTTATAATGCCTTCGTAAAATAAAGGTGATGGCTGTATCATTATATATTGCATGATACAGCCGTTTTTTTAAATATTTCTGCTCTTTCATGGAGGTCAAAACTTCCTTCATGCAGGTAACAGTATTTTTTATTGTGATTACAATATTATTTCAAATATCCGCCTAACATTGATTTTATATCATTAACAGTTATGTAAGCATTTGGTGCCGTTTGTTTTATCACATTTACAGCTTCAGGGATTTTCTTTCTTTTCAATTGAATAAATAAAAGCGATTTTTTGCTGTCATCTTTTCCTCTGCCATCAATAATAGTAACCCCATAACTTTCATCTCTCAATATTTCAGCTAACATTTCCCCTTCATCTTCACTTACTACCACCTGAATAGAAGCAAGTCCTACAGCAATTTTTGATTCAATTGTAATTCCAACATAATTACCAAGTGAGAATGCAATTGCATATATAAAGACTTTTATAGGATCCTCAGTTATATTATTTAAAACAGAGCTAACAACGATCAGCCAAATCATTATTTCAACAAATGCCAAAGAAGCTCCAAGTACTTTTTTACCTTTATTAATATATACTATCCTTATAGTTGAAACTGATACTTCAATTATTTTTGCACAAAATATGATAATATAAAGAATCGGACCATGCAAATTCATTAAAAAATCCATAATTACACCTCGAAAAGTTTGTTATGAATATTTTACTGTGTTTAGTGAAATTATGCAACATATACTTAATGACAAAATTATTATTGTTTATTACTGCAAAATAATGTAAACTTTTAGTATGTTATCCGCCGTAGCTTGTCATCCTGAGCAACAGCGAATTATTCATATTTATATAATATACACAGGAGAGTTACATGCGATTAAGATATATACCGGGTCAGTACCAATATCTTCAGCAACATGAAAAAGCAATCACTGAACCGGAAAAAAGAGGATATAAATTAAATGGTGCTTTCAAGAATTCTAATCCCATACACGTGGAATTAGGATGCGGTAAGGGTAAATTCATTAGAGAAACAGCAATAAAAAACCCAAACATTAATTACTTTGGATTCGAAAAAAGCGTAAAAGTTGCCTACAGATGCGCTAAATCAATGTTTGAAAATGATCCGGATAATTATTTCATTGTTTATTCAAACGGAGATATATTAAAGGAAGTATTCAAACCTAAATCAATAGAAAGAATTTATTTGAATTTTTCAGACCCTTGGCCAAAACCATCACATTACAAAAGAAGATTAACACATAAAGATTTTTTGGATGTATATAAAATTGTTCTGACAGATGGTGGAGAAATTCATATGAAGACAGACAACGATGATTTGTTTGAATATTCCGTTGAACAATTTAAAGAAGACGGATGGAAATTTATAATTCTTACAAGAGATTTACACAGCAGCCCTTTTGCCGAGGACAATGTTATGACGGAATATGAAGAACGCTTTGTTAGCGAAGGAAAGAAAATAAACAAACTCATAGTGAGGCGACCATGAAAGAAAGATTTATGATATAGTAGAATGTGGAATCTTTATAATACTCGATTAATTTGGTTTAAATAGGAGGTAGCTATGTTTTTTAATTTAGATAAATGTGTAGGGCATATTACTGAAAATGCAATAAAACAGATTTCTGAATCTTTCGGTCGAAGATTGCAAAATTCAGGTATAACACGTATTCAATGGATTGCGCTTTATTATGTAAAAACCAATAAGAGAATTTCTCAAAGAGAATTATCTAATCTTATGAGTGTACAGGATTCAAGTGCAGGCAGGTTAATTGATCGCTTAGAACGCGATGGATTGATTGTGAGAGAACGAAATGATATTGATAGAAGGGTTATTTTTATTGAACTTTCTGAAAAGGGAGACAAACTTATAACCGACTTATTGCCAATCGGAATTGAGTTTAATAATGATTTGATCTCAGGAATTAGTGAAGAAGATCTTATTATTTATGAAAAAACCTTGCATAAGATGATATTAAATGTTACTAAATAAGTATAAGGACTTGCTTACAAAGTTATACTACTACAGTGAGCAAGTTTTTTTATTATTTTAAAAAATATTGTTTGCAATTTAACAAACAGTTTGCTATACTTAATATAAATAGTTGCTATGCATAACATTGCATAAGCAATCAAAATAAGGAGGAAGAATATGGCTTATAATGTTAGAGAATTACTTAATTCATTCGTAGGAGGACTTGAAAATCTTTCTGCAACAAATCCTGAAAGCGTTGGTGCTTTTATGGGGCTATTAGGTGCTAATTATGAACCTAAAGCGCTTGATTTAAAAACAAAGGAATTGATGAGTGTGGCAATAGGCTGCTATAACAGGTGTGAATATTGTATTGTATATCATTCTTATAAAGCATTTGAAGCAGGTGCAACTAAGGAAGAAATATTGGAAGCAGCTATGGTTGCAGTAGCTTTCGGTGGCGGACCGTCTATGGCATATTCAGTAACATTGCTTAAAGACTGTATTGATGAATTCGAGGGTGACTTTAAATAAAAAGGGTTTTACCCTTTTTATTAATTTGGAGGATTAGAAAATGAAATATGATTTAATTATTGAAAAACTATCCGGACATGATACATCCGGAAAGGTCGGCAAGATAAATAAAAGATCCGGAGATTCTTTAAATTCCGGTGATGTTATATTTACAATTGAATCAGGAAAAGGGGCCATAAAATTTACATCGCAATATAAGGGTGTTTTAGAAAAATTATCAATTACTGAAGGCGATATAATAAAAAAAGGACAGGTTGTCGGAAATGTTGAGGGAGAGTTAGTAGAGCAAACCGGTGGTTCTAAGGTTACCCAAATTAAAAAAGAACAGGAACCAACAAAAGCATATTCATTTGGGCTTGCTAAACCTATACCTAAAAATTATGATGTAGATGTAGCGATAGTTGGTGGTGGCCCCGGCGGTTATGTTGCTGCTATAAGAGCAGCCCAAGGCGGAAAGAAAGTACTCATAATTGAGGAAAATCGACTTGGAGGAACATGCCTAAATAATGGATGTATACCTACTAAAGCTCTTGTAAGCAGTATAGACGCTTTAGATAAAATCAGACGTTCCGAGAGCTTTGGTATAGAAGTGGGAGAGGTTAAATTTTCTCTGGAAAGAATAATCAATAGAAAAAATGAAGTAATAAATACTTTGGTAGCCGGAATAGAGCATCTGATGAAAGCACATGAAATAGAGTATTTAAGCGGTAAAGCAGAAGTAAAAGATGCCGAAACACTTATTGTAAAAAACAAAAAAATAGATGCTACAATAAAATTTCAAAAATTAATAATTGCAGCAGGGTCTAAGTCGGCAACTCTTCCTATTGATGGTGCTGACAGCGATGATATTCTTACCAGTAAAGAACTGTTGGAATTAACGGAGGTACCTTCATCGATAACAATCATTGGCGGCGGTGTTATAGGGATGGAATTTGCTTTTATCTATAATGCTTTAGGTTCTGAAGTAAATGTTGTTGAATTTTTTCCTCAGGTAATAAACACCATGGATGAAGATGTAGCAGATATAATAAAAGCTTCTGCAACACAACGAGGAATAAATATCATTGAAGGTGCTAAGGCATCGTCGATAAAAACAGCATTTGATGGTACAAAAATTGTAGAAATAAATAAAAACGATAAAACTGAATATATAATCAGTGAAAAGGTAGCCATGGCAGTAGGGCGAAAGGCAAATCTTGAAGCTTTAGATTTAGCTAAGTTAGGTGTAGAGCTTAATGAAAGACGCAATGGAATTGAAGTAGACGTTAATATGATAACAAGTAATCCTAATGTATATGCTATCGGAGATATAACAAATAAGATACAGTTAGCACATATAGCTTCACATCAAGGAATTGTTGCTGCAGATCACATAAATGGTCTCGAGAATAAGATGCACTATGATTTAGTTCCAAGTGCAATATTTACTGTACCTGAAATTGGGCATGTAGGATTGAATGAAAAAGATGCAATCGCTCAGAACATAAAATATGTGACAGGAAAGTTCCCATTAATTGCAAATGGTAAAGCACAAACAATGGGTGAAACAGAAGGATTTGTAAAACTACTGGCAAACAAAGATACAAGAAAAATAATAGGCGGAACAATAGTAGGAGTTCACGCTACAGATATGCTTAGTACGATTAGTAATATAATAGCTTCAGGATTGACGATAGATAATGCGGCTCACGTGATATACGCACATCCTACTACGGCAGAAGCTATTCATGAGGCATTATTAAGTATAGATGGTAGGGGAATTCATTTTGCATAAGAAATTTAAAATATATATATCAGAATCTTTTGATCCAAAATTCAACCTATCTATAGAAGAATGGTTGATGAATAATAGTGAAACTGATGAAGTTATATTATTTCTATGGCAAAATGAAAATACTATTGTTATAGGAAGAAACCAAAATCCTTACAAAGAATGTAATATTAAAAAACTTAAAGAGGATGATGTCTACCTGATAAGAAGATTATCAGGGGGTGGAGCTGTATACCATGATTTAGGAAATCTTAATTTCACATTTATAGCATCTGATAATAATTATGATGTAGAAAGTAATATTAAAGTGATTTTAGATTCTATTGCAGATTATGGAATTTGCGGCTACTTTAATGGCAGGAATGATCTGCTGGTGCAAGAGAGAAAATTTTCCGGTAATGCTTTTATCAGTGATAAAGGGAAGAACTGTCATCACGGAACTATACTTGTGGATGTAAACTTAGAGAAACTGACCGGATATTTAACGGTATCTCCATTAAAGCTAAAATCAAAAGGGATTGATTCTGTGTTATCAAGAGTAATTAATCTCAAGGAAATATCACCGCAATTGACTATCGAAGGCCTAAAATATTCTTTGATAAAAAGTTTTAATGAATTATATAAAACAGAAGCGCAAATAATATATATTAACGAAAATTCAATTGATGTATCCAAATATATTGAAAAGTACAGTTCTTGGGAGTGGAATTACTCAGAAAGTCCGGATTTTTCAATAGTATTTGAAAATAAATTCGACTGGGGCATCATTGAAATCAACTTAGAGCTTTCTGACGGAGAAATCAAGGATTGCAGGGTATATACAGATTCTATCGAACCTGAAGATTTTAAATATTTAGAAAAAGCCCTTATTAACAAAAAATACAAAAGTAATGACATTGCAGATACCATAAATAAATGTATTAAAAATGAAAAGATTAAACAGGAATTATTGTGGTATATAAACGAAAAAATCAACATATAAGAGAAAAAACTTGCTTAAATTATAAATGAGCAAGTTTTTATTTTAATCCCAGTTAAACTAATATTTACTTAATTATGAAATAATCATTGTTTATTACTGAAAAATATTATAAAATTTATTAAAATCAGATTATTGAGAGGCGACCATGACAGGATTAACACCTATATTACTATATATTATTATAATAAATTTAGCTTCATTCATTTTATTTTTTATAGATAAGCAGAAAGCAAAACGAGACAGATGGAGAGTTCAGGAAAAGACATTACATACACTGAGTTTTATGGGCGGAGTATTAGGGAGCATCGCAGCAATGATATTATTTCATCATAAAACCAAAAAACCTGATTTTGTAATAATTACAATTATTGCACTTCTTTTAAATTTATTTCTACTATATAAACTTAAGGAAGTACTATTCTAAACTTGTTATCTTAAGCATTGCGGAGGATTTTATCTTTATAAATGAAAGCAGGTGAGTATTTTGAAGAAATTTAACAAAACTAATGCCATGAGAATCCTTGAATCACTAAATATAGAATATGATTATATGACCTATGATTCAGAAGATGGTCATATAGACGGTGTCTCAGTAGCACATAAAACAGGTCAAAATCTGGAAACAGTTTTTAAAACCTTGGTAGCAGTGGGGCACAGCAAGGAGCTGTATGTATATTGTATACCGGTAGAATATGAATTAGATTTAAAAAAGGCAGCGAAAGCATCATCAGAAAAAAACATAGAAATGCTTCCGTTAAAGGACTTGACTAAAAACACCGGATATATAAGAGGCGGTTGTTCACCCATAGGTATGAAAAAACAATATAAAACATTTATTGATGAATCCGCTTTATTGCAGGATACAATATTTGTAAGCGCCGGTATAATAGGCGCTCAAATAAAAATAAAACCTGATAATCTGATAAAAGCAATAGAAGCACAATACGCGGATTTGATATAGAATTTTCTGTCATCCGCCGCAGAGTAGGATCACAGGTTTCGTTATTCTGAACACACTAATATAAATTGGAGTACATATGAATTTAAACATAATTTACGAAGACAAATACATCCTCTGTTTAGATAAGCCCCAGGGCATACCCTCGCAAAGCGATAAAACAAACGATGAAGATTTAATGTCACAAGCATCTAAATATTTAATCTCCAAGGGAGAAACCCCATACTTAGGACTTGTGCACCGTCTTGACCGCCCTGTGGGAGGGGTAATAGTATTTGCTAAAACTGAATTTGCAAACAAAGAATTATCAAAACAAATTCAGGCAAGAGAAACTCAAAAAGAGTATCTGACAGTTGTCTGCGGTAAGCCGGAAAATAACAAGGCGATTTTAGAGGATTACATAAAAAAGCTTAAAACTATAAATATGTCAAAAGTCACGACTTCTGATGACAAACTTGCTAAGATAGCTAAATTAGAATATGAAATATTAGCTGCTTCTGAAACAGAAGAGTATGGGACACTAACACTATTAAAAGTAAAACTTCATACGGGCAGGCACCATCAAATTCGTTTACAGCTTTCAAATGCAGGTATACCCATATGGGGAGATAATAAATACAACAAAGTTTTTATGAAGAAAAAAGAATTTACTCAAATAGCGCTTTGGTCACATAGGTTTGGATTCAAGCATCCAAAGACAAAAGAGTACATAGAATTTACATCTGATCCAAACAGCTATCCATTTACACTTATGTCATCCTGAATGTAGCGAAGGATCTCCCTCTGGGAATTTGTCATCCGGAGCGAAGCGAAGTATCTTAATTAACAAAACATAAATTTTACTTATGTAAACTAACGAGAGGTGAAACATGATAACATTTCAAGATATAAAAAATAGTAAAGAAATACAAACATACATAACAAAAGCAGATGATTCATTGATTGAATTAGGTTATACAGAACATTCTTTTGCTCATGTAGCAAAAGTAGCAAATCAAGCTTATGATATTCTTAAACAATTAGGATATAATGATAGAACGGCTGAATTAGCTCAAATAGCCGGTTTTATGCATGACATCGGCAATGTTGTAAACCGTATAGACCACGCACAAAGCAGTGCAATTATGGCATTTCGTATATTAGACAAAATGGGAATGGACGTAGAAGAAATTGCAACTATCATTTCAGCTATCGGAAACCATGACGAAGCTACAGCAATACCGGTTAATGCAGTTGCTGCAGCATTAATCCTTGCAGATAAAAGTGATGTAAGAAGAACAAGAGTAAGAAACAAAGTAACATCCACATTTGATATCCACGACAGAGTAAATTACTCCGTAGAATCATCGAACTTAATTATTGATACTGAATGCAACTATGCAATATTAGAATTAAAAATCGATACAACAACCTTCAAAGTAATGGACTACTTCGAAATATTTTTAGGCAGAATGCTCCTATGCAGAAGAGCTGCCGAGTTCCTAAAGTTGAGATTTAAGCTGGTGATTAACGGGGTGGAGTTGTTGTAGAATTTAAGAGGCAGAATATAAATTATTAAAGTTTGTTACACCTTATGTAGATATGATTAATATACTTAAAGTAAAGTCGTAGAATTTAATAAAAATTCTACGACTGTTTTGTTTCATTAATTATTTGTGTATAGAAAACAAATTCTAATTTAGGTCTATTAATACTATTATAAAATATAAAAAACAAATTTACATTCTATTTTAGTTCTATTTTTATAACGTTTATTAAATATAACATAATTAATTTAAAAGGTAAATGTAAAAAAATTGAAAATAACTATTGACAAACTATATTTTGCATTATATTATAAACAATAAATAACAATGGATAAAAGGAGGTGAGTTAATTGAGAATTTTGGCAGAATTTTTATTAAATGAGGATAATATTGACAAAGACAAAAACAGGATATTTGTTTCGGTTTTAAAAAATTGCCTAAAAAACTATGACGAAGATATCTATAGAAGAATGTTTGAAAGCGGTCCTGTAAGAAAAACTTATACCTTTTCGTTATATATGCACAATGCTGAGTTTACCAAGGATAAGATAATAATTCCTGATAAAAAAATAATATTCAAACTTTCAACAGCAGACTTAGAAGATTCCATACACTTATATAACTCTTTATTGCAGAATATTAAAAAGATATTTACAGTTAAGGAAAACGTTATAAAGCTTAATGGAATTAAAATTGAGAAAGAGAAAAACATATATGATGAGCAGGTCGTTTTTACTTCTCTATCTCCGATAGTTGCTAGAAGGCATGAAGGGAGCAACAAAGATACATGGTATTTTTCTCTTAATAATGAAGAGGGAAAAGTTGTGCTTTTAAATAATCTGAAAATACAACTATTAGAAAAGTTTGGACAAGATCGTACTCTTGACATTGAAGATGTAATGATTGAAGTTTTAACTAACAAAGAAGTAAAGGTAAAAAATTATGGTATTGTAGTAACAGGGAACTTGTGCAAATTAAAAATATATGCGAAACCGTATATTTTGGAACATATTTACAAATCAGGGATCGGCGGACACAAAAGCATGGGCTTCGGAATGCTAGATTTGATATAAGGAGGTGATAGAGTGAGTAAAAAAGTTAGAATATACCTTGAAGATTGGCTGCTGAATAGCGGATTAGTAGGATTATACAATATATTGTATAAATTCAACGATATTGTAACAGTAGGTGAGAACTATATTGAGTTTGACATAGAAGTATTAAACAACTTTGAGGAAAAATACTTCGATTATTTTATATCTGAATACGAGAAAAATCTTACATGGTATAAAATTGTTTCCTTCGAGGATGTAATTAACATTCATGAGCAAAATAAATTTGAAAGCTTTGATGAAAAAGCATTTGAATCTCTGAATAAGTATATTTCTGATACAGCTAAAAGGTTTATAAAAAGCAACAGCTATATTGCTGCTTTTGAGCTACTGGGAATAAAAGAGGAAATGCAATCTTTGGAAAAAGAGCTGACACCACTAAAATTAAAAAAAGGACAATCTTTGCAGAATGTTATTCCGGACGCAATAAGAAATCTTGAGATTATTAAGAAAATCATAGGTCATTTGAAAAAGGAAAAAGTTAAAAAGTATGTTGCTGCAAAGAATGTAATGTATTCTATAATTAAAAACGGATGGAATGGTGTATGTTTTTTAAATCCTCAAACCAAAGAAAAGGACATGTACAAGGATTATAGGGAATATTTTGTAAATCCTGCCATAGAGCATTTTAATGCAGATAAATCAAACTACAAGTACGATTGCTTTGTCTGTGGTGAAAAAATGAAGGATATGAAAAATGACCTTGCTTTTTTAAATGAAATTGGTTTTGATGTTAGCAGAAAATCATCGCACGTCTGGGATTTTAACAATGACATAGCAGTGTGCCCTATATGCAAGCTGATATACTCATGTGTTCCTGCCGGATTTTCTTATGCTATCGACAGCGGAATATATATAAATGAAAATACCTCTATGCTAAGTGCTATTAATGTCAATAATAGAATAAGAAGTGAAGTTCTGAAGACGACAGATACTAATAGGTCGCTGACTTATAGAGCTTTGGTTGAATCTATTAATCAACAGTTTGCTGATAGCAACAAGTATGAGCTGTCTGATGTACAAGTGGTCAGGTATGTAAATGAAAAATACAGGTTTAACATTCTTACAAGAAATGTATTGGAATTGGTTTATAAATGTAGAAAAGAGTTGGGTGAATTAATATCAAGCGGATACAGGGAAGTAAATACATATTTTAATATTTATGACATAGTTTTGGACAGCTTATTTAATAGCCAGAATATGTACCTTCTTATACATAAAATGCTTCTTTACAAGCTTACAGATCCAGGAAATTGCTATTTCAACCGGAAACAAACAATCAATGTAATGGAAATAAATAATAGTTTTATGAGGAGGTTAGGATGTATGGAAAAGACAAGAGATGATATTGTTACCGAAGGAAACCGTCAAGGATATTTTTTGCGTGAGGCGTACAAAAAGAAAGATCCGGGAACTTCGAAGTTGAGCGGTATTGCTTACAGGCTTTTAAATGCTTTAAAGGTAAATGATAAGGATATGTTTATGGATACGGTGTTAAATTGTTATTTGTATGTTAAAAAATCTGTACCGTCAATACTGCTGGAGGCATTAAAGGATGATGAGGATGCATTTAAAACAGTTGGATATGCTTTTGTGAGCGGACTAATTGAGGGTCAGGAAATTATAAAAAATAATGCGGAGGGGTAAAATGGGAAATAAATTAAAAACTAAAGGATTGGCTATTTCAATAATTTTTGAGGCTGAAAGTGCAAATTACGGTGAAGGAGTAGGAAATGTTGCTTCATTGAAAAAAATATCAAGAGGTAAGGGAAACCAATATACGTATATTTCGAGACAGGCAATAAGATACAACATAGGAGAGCAGTTAGGAGAAGCTTATGCTCCGGTTAAGGCCGAAGGCGGAGGGGAAAAGAAAGTAATTCAGTTTGAAGAAAGTGCAACCATAGACAAATATCCGGAGATTGATTTTTTTGGTTATTTAAAAACAGCAAAGGGTACCGGAGGCAAAAAACGTTCTGCAAAGGTGAGAATATCAAATGCAATTTCACTGGAAACATTTAAAGGTGATTTGGATTTCTTAACCAACAAGGGATTGGCAGACAGGCTTAAGGATGATATGAACATAGCTCAGGCAGAAATACACAGGTCATATTACCGATATACGATAGTTGCTGATTTAGACCAAATAGGAACCGATGAAGAATATAATATAGAATTGCCAAATGACGAGAGAGCAAGAAGAGTTAAAAAACTTTTGGATACGGTGGCATTTCTCTATAGAGACATCAGAGGCAGGAGAGAAGACTTAAAACCATTATTCGCCATTGGAGGAGTATATTATATAAAAAATCCTGTTTTTCAAAATGTAATTGATGTTAAGGATAACAGAATATTGGTTAATCAGATAGAAGGAGTTATGCATGATAACATAGCAAAAGATACTTTCTGTGGATTAGTTTATGGAAAATTTGAAAATGATAATGAAATAAAAGAAAGACTTAAACCTCTGTCAATGCCTGAGTTTATTAATCAGCTGAAATCAAAGGTAGATGATTACTATGAAGGCAATTAGAGTTAAATTACAGCAAGAATTAGTTAATTATAAAAAGCCTACAAGCTTTCAGCTTAAGGAAACTTATCCACTGCCTCCATATTCCACAGTTATAGGAATGGTTCATACACTTTGTGGCTTTAACGAATATAATGATATGAAAATAAGCATTGTAGGAAAGTTCAATTCCAAGGTTAATGATTTGTATACCAGATACGAATTTAGCAGTGGAATGACCTATGAAAGTGCAAGACATCAGTTAAAAGCAGGCAATTACGGAATAGGCAGAGGAGTCTCAACAATAGAACTGTTAGTTGATGTAGAAATTTTACTGCATATAATACCGACCGACCAAAACTTAGTTGAAAAGATTGAAAAGGCATTTAAGTTTCCTTCTGAATATCCGTCTTTAGGCAGGAGAGAGGATATAGCTGTGATTAAGGAGGTTAAGGTTGTTAATATAACTGAAGATAAGCTCAAGGATACTGCTCGTATAGATGAGGAATACAGTGCATACATTCCTATTGAAGAATACGAAAAAATAAAATTTAAAAATAAAGAGGAGGGCGTTAGCATATCCGGTACCAGATATAGACTTAATAAAAATTATGAATTAAGTAATTTAGGAACAGTAAAAAAACCTAAGATAATCAGAAAATGGAATAAGGTAGAAGTAGTGTACGGAGGGAATATATCCGTTTTAAGGAAAAAGGTTGTTATAAAGGACGAAGATGAAAATATTGTATTTGCAGTTTAATGGGAGGTTGCTTTGAAAGAATTTTGGGCAAAGACTTATCCCAGAGAAACGATACAAGAGCATACTGAAAAATTGCTAAAGAACTACAATTTACTGAAATCAACATATCCTGATCTAAATATAGATTGGGATATGTTGTATCTAACGTGTCTGTATCACGATTTGGGAAAGATTAACAAGAAGTTCCAAGATAAAATTAATCATGGAATTCTTGATGAGTCAGAAATTCCTCATGGAATATTGAGCTTAGCTTTTATCAACTATGAGGAGCTGGAAGACAAAGGATATAGCAATAAGGACATATCTGTATTATTTAATGCAATAGGTTATCATCACGACAGAAAAATTGATTTTAGTTTAAGGGATGTTGATAATGAAATTAAACTACTTCATAAGGAGATTGAGGAGTTTGATTGGGACAGGCTCAAGGAAATAATACTAAATGAATCCATAGAGGAAGACTTTTTTATTTTAAAGGACAGAATATATAGAACGAGAGACGGAGAGGAAATTTTTTTTAAGTATGTTATGCTTAAAGGACTGTTAAATAGAATTGATTATGCTGCAAGTGCTCATTTACCTGTTGAAAGCAAAAACGATTTTTTGATAGAATATATGGAAAAATTGCTGGATACATGGAAATTAAAAAAGCCTGAAGCATGCTGGAATGCTCTTCAAAGATTTATGATTGAAAATAGAGGAAATAGTACAGTTGTTGCAGCACAGACAGGTATGGGTAAGACTGAAGCGGGGTTATTATGGATTGGCAACAGTAAAGGGTTCTTTACACTTCCGCTTAAAACGGCCATAAATTCCATATATAAAAGGATAATAAACAATATTGTAACTGATGGCTTTAAGGATAAGGTCGGGCTGCTTCATTCAGGAATAATGAGCATATATCTTAATACACAAAAAGAAATAGATGAAGAAATAGATGTGTATGAATATTATAATAGGACAAAACAGTTTTCTCTGCCACTGACGGTATGTACTATTGATCAAATCTTTGACTTTGTGTACAGATACAAAGGGTTCGAACCAAAGCTGGCAACTATGGCATATTCCAAGGTTGTTATCGATGAAATACAAATGTATTCTCCTTTGCTGTTATCATACTTAATAGTGGGCATTAAATTTATCACTCGCATTGGCGGAAAATTTTCCATTTTGACAGCCACTCTCCCAAAGTTTATAGTTGAGATTTTAGAAAGTGAAGGAATAGATTTTGTATGTCCAAAGGAAGGTCCGTTTATAGATACTGCAAAAAACAGACATAGTATAAATGTAATACATGATAATATTAATGCCGAATGTATAAAAAAACTATACAATAAAAATAAAGTATTAGTTATATGCAATACAGTGAGAAAAGCACAGGAAATATACAAGAATCTTGAGAAAGACGGAATCAAAAATGTGGATCTATTACATGCAAGATTTATAATAAATGACAGGAAGAATAAAGAGTCAGACATATTGAGACTCGGCAACAAAGACTCTAATGAATATGGTATATGGATTTCAACCCAGATTGTTGAAGCTTCATTGGACATTGACTTTGATGTGCTTGTAACGGAATTGTCTGATCTGGCAGGTCTGCTTCAAAGGATGGGAAGATGCTACAGAAATCGTGAGCTTGAAGGAGATGATTTTAATTGCCATGTATTTATTGGAACTGATAATGAGAAATGTAGCGGTATAGGCAGAATTATTGATAATGATATATTTGAGTTTTCAAAAAAATCCATTAGAGATAAAAGAGGAATATTTACTGAGCGCGAAAAGATGGATATGGTAGAGAAGGTTTATTCTATGGAAAAATTGAAAGACACAGAATACTATGAGTGTTTTATCGAGAATAAGAAGTATTTGGAGCAAATAGAGGATTTCGAAAAAGAAAAATCGGAAATCCAAAAAAAATTCAGAGATATTGACAGCGAAACAGTTATTCCTATTAGTGTATATAATGAAAATACAGATAAAATAAACGAATGTATTGAAATTATTAATAAAAAATTTGACAAGAATATGACTGATAGTGAAAAGCAAGAGTTAAAATACACTAAAATAGATTCAAGGGATGAACTAATGGGATTTACGGTGAATGTAACAGGTGAAGAAGCAAGAAACTATAAGCATACGGACTTGAAAATAGACAAATATGAAAGCATACCAGTAATAAGATGTGAGTATAACAATAAGGTTGGGGTTATATTTTTAAACAATGGCGAGGATAAAAACATCAAATATTCTAAATTCATTTAAGAAGGTGTAATATGAAGAATATAACAGGTGTAATGGTGTATTATTATTTTGTATGCAAAAGGAAACTGTGGTATTTCAACAAAGGCATAAATATGGAGTTTAACAGCGAATTGGTGGGCATGGGAAAACTGATTGATGAAAATTCCTATGACCGTGAGAAGAAGAGCATATTGATAGATGAAACCATCAATATAGATTTTTTAAAGGATTGGAAGGTAATACATGAAATTAAAAAATCGAGAAAAATTGATATTGCTGCAAAATGGCAGTTAAAATACTATATTTGGATGTTGAGAACCAAGGGCGTTGCCATCGAGAAAGGTATTTTAGATTATCCCGTCCTAAGAAAAAGAGAAGAAGTATTTTTAACAAAGGAAGAGGAAGAAGAACTGATGACTGTGCTTGACAATATCCAAAATATCATTGATATGAATATACCACCTGAAATTGCTGAGAAAAAAATCTGTAAAAAATGTGCATACTATGAACTTTGCTATGTATAAGGAGGTGTAGAATTGGGTGAAACATTTTATATAATCAATAATGGGGATCTTAAGAGAAAAGATAATAATATAGTTATTACGGGACCAAATGGCGAGTCGAAAAATTTAAAGGTAGAAGTTGCAGATGAAATCTACATATTTGGAGAAGTAAGTTTAAATACCAAGGTGTTGAACTTTCTGTCTCAAAACGGGATTATTTTGCACATTTTTAATTACTATGGATTTTATAGCGGAAGTTATTATCCAAGAGAAAGTAATATAAGCGGTTATTTATTAGTTAACCAAGTGCGTCATTATGATAACAACGATAAAAGGATGGTAATAGCCAAAAAAATCCTAAATGCCGCTGCTCACAATATTTACAGGAACATGCGTTACTATAACGGCAGAGGCGTAGAACTACAAGATTCAATGAATCAAATTGAGTCTTTGACAAGAAATATGGACAGTGGCAGCAGTATAGAGGAGATAATGGGTATTGAAGGTAATATAAGAAAGGTATATTATTCATCTTGGAGCAGTATTATAAAACAGGATGTTGAATTTGACAAAAGAGTAAAAAGGCCTCCGGACAATATGGTTAATTCCTTAATTTCTTTTATTAATACTTTGGTATATACTACTACATTGAGCGAGATTTATAAAACTCAGCTTAATCCAACAATAAGCTATTTACATCAACCAGGAACAAAGAGGTTTTCTTTATCTTTAGACTTATCGGAAATATTTAAGCCACTTATTGTTGACAGAATGATATTTTCAATGCTTAATAAAAATCAAATTACAGAAAATGATTTTGATAATGATTCGAATTTTTTATATTTAAAGGAAAAAGCCAAAAGGAAGGTTCTAGAAGAATATGATAAAAGATTAGAAAATACTATATTCCATAAAGAATTGGGTCGAGAGGTATCTTATAGGTATTTGATAAGACTTGAATGTTATAAGTTAATTAAGCATCTTATAGGAGAAAAAGAATATGAAGCATTTAAAATGTGGTGGTGATAAACTTGTATGTAATTCTTGTATATGATATAGTTATGGACGAAAAGGGTGCGAAGGTTTCAAGAAACGTATTCAAAATATGTAAAAGGTATCTTACCCATATACAAAAATCCGTATTTGAGGGGAATTTGACTGAATTAAATTGTATGAAGTTAAAAATGGAATTAGACAAATATATCAGAAATGAACGTGATTCGGTACTATTATTTAAAAGCAGAGACGAAAAATGGCTACAAAAAGAATTTTTAGGAGTAGTAGATGCAAGATTATATTTTAAGAAAGGAGATATTATATGTTTTAATAGAACTACAGTAGAATGTAAATAGCCTCATCAAAAATGATAACAGAACCCTCTTCAAACTGTTTTAATAGAACTACAGTAGAATGTAAATCAAAATAATTTTATTCAATCCGGTGGTTTAACACAGTTTTAATAGAACTACAGTAGAATGTAAATACAGGAGAAGAAAAGAAAGCTCATTATCACGTCATGTTTTAATAGAACTACAGTAGAATGTAAATTAAAAAACTATCAGTAACATCTCGCAAATAAGGTATAGTTTTAATAGAACTACAGTAGAATGTAAATTTTTTTGATTTAATTGTACTATACAATTTTGTATAAGGTTTTAATAGAACTACAGTAGAATGTAAATAAGCTATCTTTTGAATAGAAATAGTCTTTAAAGATGTAGTTTTAATAGAACTACAGTAGAATGTAAATTCAGGATAAGTACCCAAATTCCAATCAGGTGGAACACCGTTTTAATAGAACTACAGTAGAATGTAAATTATTATCAACTCCTATAACCTTTTAATTTAACGACGTTTTAATAGAACTACAGTAGAATGTAAATATGTGATATAATGTAATTAATCAAATAAATCGGAGGTTTGTTTTAATAGAACTACAGTAGAATGTAAATATTAATACATTTTCAAAATAATACATTAAGGGAGTACCGTTTTAATAGAACTACAGTAGAATGTAAATTCTGTTATTAGTTTTATCAAATATCCATGGTTGTCGTTTTAATAGAACTACAGTAGAATGTAAATTTTATAACTAAATAAAAAAATAGAGCTTTCAAATTCGTTTTAATAGAACTACAGTAGAATGTAAATGTAAAAAATGACATTTCACAAATTAAAGATTATAGAGAGTTTTAATAGAACTACAGTAGAATGTAAATATTTAAAAATATAAAATCAGTACCGGGAGTATATGAAGTTTTAATAGAACTACAGTAGAATGTAAATCTATACGTGTATCTCCTGTTGTGTCTGGTATATCTTGGTTTTAATAGAACTACAGTAGAATGTAAATAATAATATCATTCTCCTTTCATTCTCTTTTTTGAGAGGTTTTAATAGAACTACAGTAGAATGTAAATGTTTTATATATAACATTAGGTATTTCATTGGCTTTGTTTTAATAGAACTACAGTAGAATGTAAATTAGAGGATTCGAACCTCTGACCTTTCGGTTCGTAGGTTTTAATAGAACTACAGTAGAATGTAAATGAGAGAGAATATACTAATCTGGTCAGAAATTTTGGGTTTTAATAGAACTACAGTAGAATGTAAATACGTTAGCTCCAAACGCTTCAAGTACCGCTCTTATAGTTTTAATAGAACTACAGTAGAATGTAAATAAGGCTCGTCATATTTTAATGTCAATGCCGCTTTTGCGTTTTAATAGAACTACAGTAGAATGTAAATAAATTTTTTATTTCTCTGACTGATGACAAATGTCTACGTTTTAATAGAACTACAGTAGAATGTAAATGATGTACGGTCTTTTCTTCGGTAGATATAGATTTAAAGTTTTAATAGAACTACAGTAGAATGTAAATAAATTGAAGATGATTTGAGATACAAATGCAACTCAAGTTTTAATAGAACTACAGTAGAATGTAAATGTTTCTATTTCAGCATTCTCAATAATTTTATGAGCTTGTTTTAATAGAACTACAGTAGAATGTAAATTGTTACGCATTTGATACAAGTATCATAGAGGCTTAGTGTTTTAATAGAACTACAGTAGAATGTAAATTCTTTTCTCAGACCGTTCAACACCTCAATAGTAGGGATGTTTTAATAGAACTACAGTAGAATGTAAATTGATCAAAGATATCATTACCTAAGATGCAAAAATTATGTTTTAATAGAACTACAGTAGAATGTAAATTTGGATACGGAGCAAGAGCAATTATAGGATTTTAAAGAGTTTTAATAGAACTACAGTAGAATGTAAATATAAAACTACTAAATCAGATACCATAAAATCACCTCAGTTTTAATAGAACTACAGTAGAATGTAAATTCAAGGGTCTGATGCTCATAGTCAATAACTAAGTCAAGTTTTAATAGAACTACAGTAGAATGTAAATCTTGTTATTAGAGCCTGCCTAATGTTACTCACCGTGTTTTAATAGAACTACAGTAGAATGTAAATTCTCAAGGTATGTCAGAATATATTTATTTAGACAAAGTTTTAATAGAACTACAGTAGAATGTAAATTTATGAGGTGATTTTATGGCTATTCCAAGCCCTGTGAGTTTTAATAGAACTACAGTAGAATGTAAATATGGTTATATCATTAGGCAGAGCATTTAGTAAAACGTTTTAATAGAACTACAGTAGAATGTAAATGCATGATAATTTTCACGGTATCTCGTTTATGCCCGATAGTTTTAATAGAACTACAGTAGAATGTAAATTTATGGAGAATGCTCCAATGCTGGCTCAAAGTATAGCCGTTTTAATAGAACTACAGTAGAATGTAAATTTTTGACCTTGGTATCTTTATGAGGGCCAGCGACGTGGTTTTAATAGAACTACAGTAGAATGTAAATTAGTAAGTAAAGTCAAAAAAGAAGCTGAAAAAAACGTTTTAATAGAACTACAGTAGAATGTAAATGAAAAAAGAAGTCATATGCTTGCTTCTTTTGGATAGTTTTAATAGAACTACAGTAGAATGTAAATAGTAAACGGAACGAGAACATTGAAAACTAAATAGCACGTTTTAATAGAACTACAGTAGAATGTAAATCAATGATTTACTTGCATACTTCAACCGATGTTGAAAGTTTTAATAGAACTACAGTAGAATGTAAATTCGAGAGAGTTAATACGTATAATGATATCACATCTGGTTTTAATAGAACTACAGTAGAATGTAAATTTTGTTAAGGGGTATGAAAAAAATCAAAAGAATACGGTTTTAATAGAACTACAGTAGAATGTAAATATTGTCATAATTTCACCTTCCCCCGGTATTCCCGGGTTTTAATAGAACTACAGTAGAATGTAAATTTTAGTCATTGATTTTCTAACTCTCTCCCAAATCTTTGTTTTAATAGAACTACAGTAGAATGTAAATAGAAATCAAAGAAGTTTTGATGTTTAGTCAAAAGAAGTTTTAATAGAACTACAGTAGAATGTAAATTATCACTATTAATGCATCACCCTCAGGCATTTTACGTTTTAATAGAACTACAGTAGAATGTAAATTGAACTCTCTCATTTGCATAACTATATGAAATTAAGTTTTAATAGAACTACAGTAGAATGTAAATCGTTTAACACGACCTGTACTGCTTGCAAATATTCTCGTTTTAATAGAACTACAGTAGAATGTAAATTATATTAATCAGTTATCAAAAGGAGTATAGTATGGATTGTTTTAATAGAACTACAGTAGAATGTAAATCCTCCTGTTACTTGATTTATAATTTGCATTGCTTGTTGTAGTTTTAATAGAACTACAGTAGAATGTAAATATTATTATCTTCTAACATCTTCGCACCTCATCTTCAAGTTTTAATAGAACTACAGTAGAATGTAAATTTAACTTGCCTCCATGTTTATTATTTGAGATGTTTCCGTTTTAATAGAACTACAGTAGAATGTAAATCCGAAAGTGCCAACCATAACACCTAAAAAATTTACAGTTTTAATAGAACTACAGTAGAATGTAAATTGTTACTATGTTTTCAATATTCAATACAGGACTTTGGTTTTAATAGAACTACAGTAGAATGTAAATCTTAATATCGTTGTTTTAATTGTATTTTCAAGTAAGTTTTAATAGAACTACAGTAGAATGTAAATACATAACATTAACCCCGGCAGAACGAGCAAAATTAATGTTTTAATAGAACTACAGTAGAATGTAAATGAATTAAATAAGCTAATACGGATGTGTCGTTTGTACGGTTTTAATAGAACTACAGTAGAATGTAAATCTTAGTATAGAGGAAACTAAAAAAATAGTAAAACATAGTTTTAATAGAACTACAGTAGAATGTAAATAAGGTATTTCTACAAGCAATAGAATGGGCACTTTCGTTTTAATAGAACTACAGTAGAATGTAAATTTTACCAATTGTACCACGTGCCAATCCACACTCTCTGTTTTAATAGAACTACAGTAGAATGTAAATGAAAAAGAGCGTGCTTTTAAAAGAATCTAAAACACAGTTTTAATAGAACTACAGTAGAATGTAAATGAGTTAGAAGAACCTATAACATTGGAGACAACAAGAAGTTTTAATAGAACTACAGTAGAATGTAAATGTAATAGATAGATGCGTTGCTGAGGGCTTGCTTCTTGTTTTAATAGAACTACAGTAGAATGTAAATAATTTAAGACAAGCGCTCAGAGATTACACTATTATGAGGTTTTAATAGAACTACAGTAGAATGTAAATACGGAAGCTGCTGTAATATATGCGGAACGACAGACTGAGTTTTAATAGAACTACAGTAGAATGTAAATGAACTCCTGGGAGTGGTAAATCTTTGCATTTGGCAAGTTTTAATAGAACTACAGTAGAATGTAAATTCAGTTTTAAGAGTTCTGTATCTGTCAATCCTGTTTGGTTTTAATAGAACTACAGTAGAATGTAAATGTAGAATTATATCCGATACAGGCGCTTAACGCCGAAGGTTTTAATAGAACTACAGTAGAATGTAAATGTTGATGATTGGTTGGCAATTGAAGGAAAGACTGAGTGTTTTAATAGAACTACAGTAGAATGTAAATTTTACCAATTGTACCACGTGCCAATCCACACTCTCTGTTTTAATAGAACTACAGTAGAATGTAAATCTGAAATGAGAAAAGCTCTCAATGTGAAAGATAATGTTTTAATAGAACTACAGTAGAATGTAAATGGTTCTCTTAAAGACAAAATAGGAATAACATCTGAGTTTTAATAGAACTACAGTAGAATGTAAATTTTCATTTGTTACTTCATCTTCAGGATAATTAACATTGTTTTAATAGAACTACAGTAGAATGTAAATTGATAAAGATAAAAACCCTACAGGAGAAGAAAAGAAAGCGTTTTAATAGAACTACAGTAGAATGTAAATACAACCGACCCGAGGGACTAAGCCATGAAGCAGAAAGGTTTTAATAGAACTACAGTAGAATGTAAATAATGAAATAGGACGGTTTTTTAGTCGAGAATACGAAGTTTTAATAGAACTACAGTAGAATGTAAATCAGATAGGGTAAAACTAATAGGAGCTATTGACCCGGTTTTAATAGAACTACAGTAGAATGTAAATACGGATTCCCCGGTTGATACCGGAATAAAAACTCTGTTTTAATAGAACTACAGTAGAATGTAAATTTCACCGACTGTACCTATTAAGCCGTCCGGGGTTGTGTTTTAATAGAACTACAGTAGAATGTAAATATAAATTCATTTGGATTGAAGTGCTGCAGCATTTCGTTTTAATAGAACTACAGTAGAATGTAAATATGGATTATCCTTACATGATTTAGAATGGATAAAGGTTTTAATAGAACTACAGTAGAATGTAAATCACAAATAACATTCTTCAAAATTGTTTGTTATTATGCTGTTTTAATAGAACTACAGTAGAATGTAAATATTGGGGTATAATTATTTTCTATCCAACTCTGATAGTTTTAATAGAACTACAGTAGAATGTAAATACAAAAACATCAGATATAGAGAAAAAAGTCGGACATGAGTTTTAATAGAACTACAGTAGAATGTAAATTGTATTACCGTCTTTATCAACGTGTTTCATTTTAACGTTTTAATAGAACTACAGTAGAATGTAAATATATTAAATTCAAATTGTTATGATATCGATGATTGTGAGTTTTAATAGAACTACAGTAGAATGTAAATTAAGAACCATAACTATTCAAAATGAAAAATATCTTTGTTTTAATAGAACTACAGTAGAATGTAAATCGGCATTGCAAATGGTACAAGATTAATGGTAGAAGGTTTTAATAGAACTACAGTAGAATGTAAATTCAACTATTAATGTCTTCATAACTTACACCCCCATAGGTTTTAATAGAACTACAGTAGAATGTAAATTATTTATTCTGATAATGTTGTAATGTATCCTTTAAAGTTTTAATAGAACTACAGTAGAATGTAAATTCAACCAAGCTTGAGCATTGTTTTGCTTAAAGTTAAGTTTTAATAGAACTACAGTAGAATGTAAATGAGTTTTATGAACATATAATCCATTACCAAGCTTCAGTTTTAATAGAACTACAGTAGAATGTAAATCTTGAGGGAACGCTTGAAGGCATGGGATTGATTGACGTTTTAATAGAACTACAGTAGAATGTAAATTTTTATTAAGATATACATGAAATCCATCATTTGCATAGTTTTAATAGAACTACAGTAGAATGTAAATTGGTCTGTTGATACTTTGCAAGGATTTGTAGATTTTGTTTTAATAGAACTACAGTAGAATGTAAATACGTCTAATCGAAGCGCAGGAGCAGACAAAAGCACTGTTTTAATAGAACTACAGTAGAATGTAAATATGGAACAGAAGTTAATACAAGCCGTGATGAGGTTGCGTTTTAATAGAACTACAGTAGAATGTAAATAAAATAAATGATAAAACTGCTGCTTCACCTTCTACGTTTTAATAGAACTACAGTAGAATGTAAATTGCAATACCTGTAAGAATTGTAAACTTAATGTTTATTGTTTTAATAGAACTACAGTAGAATGTAAATATCCCTATTGGCAGGATTTAAATGCCGTTAAAACAGGGTTTTAATAGAACTACAGTAGAATGTAAATGAGAAGAATACACTTCTAAAATATGTTCCATCTTGGTTTTAATAGAACTACAGTAGAATGTAAATTTAGCTATATACGGTGAACCCGCAAAATTAAGCAAGTTTTAATAGAACTACAGTAGAATGTAAATAGAATGTTTAAATTTAATATAGATGACTATATAAAAGTTTTAATAGAACTACAGTAGAATGTAAATGTTTTATATATAACATTAGGTATTTCATTGGCTTTGTTTTAATAGAACTACAGTAGAATGTAAATACAACAGAGCAGGTTAAAAATATTAAAAAGTGGCTCGTTTTAATAGAACTACAGTAGAATGTAAATTTAGCATTTCTTGTTTTTTGAATTTCTTTCTCTTTGTTTTAATAGAACTACAGTAGAATGTAAATATAGTTCCTGTTGGAGACAAACCGGGTACATCAAAGTTTTAATAGAACTACAGTAGAATGTAAATTTGTATGTAAAGGCAAAAGAAAACAAAGAAATATTACGTTTTAATAGAACTACAGTAGAATGTAAATGCGCTACAAAGAGATCCTGATGCATATGAACTATGGTTTTAATAGAACTACAGTAGAATGTAAATCTTTTCAATGTTTTTACTTGGTGGAATTTGTTTTGTGTTTTAATAGAACTACAGTAGAATGTAAATTTGCCTTTTTGGTTTTTACTAAATCATTCATAATTGGGTTTTAATAGAACTACAGTAGAATGTAAATATATTAAATAGATTAACATTTTCAAATTACAAAGAGAGTTTTAATAGAACTACAGTAGAATGTAAATATATTAAATAGATTAACATTTTCAAATTACAAAGAGAGTTTTAATAGAACTACAGTAGAATGTAAATATACCATGGCCTTTATTAAATGAATATACCAGTAACGTTTTAATAGAACTACAGTAGAATGTAAATTTATACCAATTCTTAGGATTATAGTTGGTTACATTGTTTTAATAGAACTACAGTAGAATGTAAATACGCAATAGGTGGCCAATATATAAAAATCAGTGCCGGGTTTTAATAGAACTACAGTAGAATGTAAATTAGGTAGTGTTACTAAAGGAATAGCAGCGGCAGGAAGTTTTAATAGAACTACAGTAGAATGTAAATCCATTTTCATTTTATCATTTACATGAGATCAGAGGAGTTTTAATAGAACTACAGTAGAATGTAAATTCGGCTTATAGTATTTACATTTATGTTTAATTTATCAGTTTTAATAGAACTACAGTAGAATGTAAATTCGACTATAGCTAATAAAATCATAAAGCAGGTATATGTTTTAATAGAACTACAGTAGAATGTAAATTATTTTGAAATAGATGTTGTGCCAGGTTCGCTTAAGTTTTAATAGAACTACAGTAGAATGTAAATTTTGAAGATTTTAAAAAAGCTATAGAATTAGCAGATAAGTTTTAATAGAACTACAGTAGAATGTAAATTTTGAAAGAGAATTTGGAATCAATTCTGATGTTCTTGGTTTTAATAGAACTACAGTAGAATGTAAATATGTGAATTTGACAGAAGATGAAAAGCAAGAGATAAGGTTTTAATAGAACTACAGTAGAATGTAAATTTTTTACGTTGCCCTATTGCCGTAAAGAATGCACATAGTTTTAATAGAACTACAGTAGAATGTAAATGGTGCTCAATGTTCACTGTTCATTGAGTAACCTTAGTTTTAATAGAACTACAGTAGAATGTAAATATAGATTATACAAGAATTTTAGATGAGATCCAAATTGGTTTTAATAGAACTACAGTAGAATGTAAATTTATGTACGTACTTAGATGCGTCCCAGAGGTCACAGGTTTTAATAGAACTACAGTAGAATGTAAATTTTATCTTTTATCCCTGCTTCAATTGCAGCTTTAGTTTTAATAGAACTACAGTAGAATGTAAATAAAGATGTTGAAGATGCGCTTGAAAATGCTAATGGAGTTTTAATAGAACTACAGTAGAATGTAAATGCAGATCCATTAAGAATTGTTTTTAAGGCTATTGCTCGTTTTAATAGAACTACAGTAGAATGTAAATAAAGTTTAACAACAGAAGAACTCAATGAAATGTTAGAGTTTTAATAGAACTACAGTAGAATGTAAATTTAGCAAAAATTAAGAATATTCCTAAGGCGCCTGAAGGTTTTAATAGAACTACAGTAGAATGTAAATTTTCATCCGAGCGACCCTCATGTCTCGCTGCACGTTGGTTTTAATAGAACTACAGTAGAATGTAAATTCATCTCGCGGAGTTCCTCGAGGCTCTGGGCTTTCTCGTTTTAATAGAACTACAGTAGAATGTAAATGACTTCGGGGGAGTTGATAATCCCGGCGTCGACGAGGGGTTTTAATAGAACTACAGTAGAATGTAAATTAGAGCAGCTTGTCGAGCTTATCTTCGACGCGGTTCAGTTTTAATAGAACTACAGTAGAATGTAAATTCTGCTACCTGATAGCCCTTTTCATTGCCATCAACGTTTTAATAGAACTACAGTAGAATGTAAATTTATATTATGTAATTTTTAAAAATGGTGAAGAAGAAGTTTTAATAGAACTACAGTAGAATGTAAATATTACATCTAATTCCATATACATCAATCCTTTATTGTTTTAATAGAACTACAGTAGAATGTAAATTGAAATTGAAGTGCCAGAGGAGCTCAGGAATGGTTAGTTTTAATAGAACTACAGTAGAATGTAAATATACAGCGCCTTTGTTGATTTGATAAAAGCTAATAGTTTTAATAGAACTACAGTAGAATGTAAATTGGAATAACAATTCCTGCAACCGCCCCGGCTAACAGTTTTAATAGAACTACAGTAGAATGTAAATACAAACAAATACATTTACCGAAACATTAACGAATTTGTTTTAATAGAACTACAGTAGAATGTAAATATAGTCAAGCTCAGTCATAACCTCAGCTAAAACACCGTTTTAATAGAACTACAGTAGAATGTAAATATTCTTAGTTCTCCTGATTCCAATAAATCTTTTTGTGTTTTAATAGAACTACAGTAGAATGTAAATGTTATACATTTGGGTCCATAAACAATTTTTGTTGGAAAAGTTTTAATAGAACTACAGTAGAATGTAAATATTTTTAAAAAATCCGAGCGAGCTATCCCGCCCGGAGTTTTAATAGAACTACAGTAGAATGTAAATTTAGTATAAGGATTAAGCGAAGCTTTTAAATTTGTCGTTTTAATAGAACTACAGTAGAATGTAAATTCAGATCAGCATTTATAGGACTTACTTTTGCTATTAGTTTTAATAGAACTACAGTAGAATGTAAATTAAATAACATTTTGAATGATTCTAATTTTAACATTAAGTTTTAATAGAACTACAGTAGAATGTAAATAAAGCAAGAGCCCTCGAATTATTCCTTTATGATTTTAGTTTTAATAGAACTACAGTAGAATGTAAATCTTTTTCGGAGAACTCTGCAACCGCGTTCCCTGTCACGTTTTAATAGAACTACAGTAGAATGTAAATTCAACATGACTTGCTTGCGTAAGAGTATTTATTGTGTTTTAATAGAACTACAGTAGAATGTAAATTCAAAGTATCAACTGCTGCCTGTACTGCTGGCGATAGTTTTAATAGAACTACAGTAGAATGTAAATGCGTTAGGGCTTAATTGGATTAAGTTAGGGCTTGAGTTTTAATAGAACTACAGTAGAATGTAAATATGCTTGGGTCTGTAGTAATATCAGCTATATTATCAGGTTTTAATAGAACTACAGTAGAATGAAATGTTCTCAAAATGAAGATGATTATAAAAACGCAATAAAGTTTTAATAGAACTACAGTAAAATGTAAATCATGGCTTGCTTGTGTTAAAGAATTTATTGTTTTAACAGTTTTAATAGAACTACAGTAGAATGTAAATGTTAGTAAACAATCTTGTTTTGCTTGTTCAATAGCTGTTTTAATAGAACTACAGTAGAATGTAAATGATTTGGGACAAGACGTGGCATCAGAGTGTTTTAATAGAACTACAGTAGAATGTAAATAAGCTTAAAAATGATAAAAGTAAATATGCTGCAGCTGCGTTTTAATAGAACTACAGTAGAATGTAAATGGAACTTGAAACAACCAATAATAAAAATTAAAGATAGTTTTAATAGAACTACAGTAGAATGTAAATTTAGGTAGTTCTATTAATATACAATCCGCTTGACCGTTTTAATAGAACTACAGTAGAATGTAAATTTATTAAGGGAAAGCACATCGAATTTATCAACATAGTTTTAATAGAACTACAGTAGAATGTAAATTAGCTCAGCTTGTTTCTGTCTTACTATTCCTTCCGCGTGTTTTAATAGAACTACAGTAGAATGTAAATTCGTTCATCATTAGTAAATCTTTCTTTCTTTTCGTTGTTTTAATAGAACTACAGTAGAATGTAAAGATCGAAAATAATCACCTTCTTTTTTGCTTATCTTACCGTTTTAATAGAACTACAGTAGAATGTAAAGTTTCCTAAATCGCTTGACAAAGCAGGAATTCCGCCTAAGTTTTAATAGTGTATTGAAATATAAACAATTTTACATTTGACAAAGAAAATGCGACAGTAGAACCTTAACAAGAAGTTGTATTGAAATTTGAAAGACAAATGAAACGTCCCCACGTCCTTCCCACGTCCTTCAACAAACAAGTTTGCAACCTTACAATTAAAAATTGATACATCAACTTTCAATGTTATGGACTACTTTGAAATATTCTTAGGCAGAATGCTCTTATGCAGACGAGCTGCAGAGTTTTTAAAGCTTAGGTTTAAGTTAGTTATTAATGAGGTGGAGTTGCTTTAACAGGACAGCCATTTTGGCTGTTTTTTATTATAGTGTTGATATTAATAACTTTAAAATATAATTTCTGGTTGTATCATTGCAGATTATTGCAATTTGTGGTAATATTAGGTTGGTTATATGTAATATCATTATTTATTTTATAATTGACAGTGGATATTTTTGCAACAGGCGGATTATATGAAAGAAGGTATTTTAAATGAAAAAGTTTATTGTTGAGAATGATTTTTGGGGTATGTTTCCAAATGCCAAGTTAGGTGTTGTTGTTTGTCATGGAATTGATAATACAGTTAAAGATGAGAATAAATTTTTGGATATGATTTTAAATTCGGAACGGGATGCCATGAAATATTTAACTAATGATGAATTTATCGACAATGAAGTTGTAAAGGTTTGGAGAGAGGCATTTCAGAAGTTTAAAACTAAGAAAGGTGCAAGGTCATCAATTGAGGCATTGTTAAAGCGAGTACATAAAGGGAATCATTTGGGTAGCATTAACCCTTTGGTTGATATTTACAATTCTATATCATTAAAATATGCATTGCCATGCGGTGGAGAGGATATCGATTCATTTGACGGGGATATAAGGTTGACGAAGGCAACAGGGAATGAAAGTTTTATCACATTGGGATCTGATAAAAGCGAGCCACCTTATGAAGGCGAAATAGTTTATAAAGATAAAGCAGGTGCAATTTGCAGGTGCTGGAATTGGCGTGAGTCTGTAAGGACCATGCTTACTGAAAATACGAAAAATGCTTTTTTATGTATTGAATCAGTAGATGAAAAAAGAGTAGAAGAATTTGAAAACGCTTTAAAAGAATTGGCAGATACTGTTCAAAATAATTTAGGCGGTATATGTAAAATATCAATTCTTAATATTGACAATAAAGAAGTAGATATTGGAATATTGCATAATTAATCTATCGATGAATAAATAGTTGTAAATTTTATTGAAAGCAGTAAAACCTTAAAGTTACAATATGTATAGACATTATTTAAATACATTTTTTAAAAAACATGCATTTTATTTCTGTTAGACATTACATCATGGTTTTTAAATTTAATATTTATACATTAAAATTATGTTCTTTAAATATACTATTTATTATATGCAGCAAATATCAAATCGTGTTAAAGTTCTGGCTATTTAAGAAACATTTATAAACCTATTGAAATCAGATAAATGCGGTGCTGCAGTACAAGAAAAAATATTTAGTTTTCATAAAAAAATATTGACAAAGCGTAACCAGTTACATACAATAAAAATGTAACCGGTTACGCTTTTTAGTTTGGAGGTAATTATGGATAATATTATTGAAAAAGCATATATTTTTGGTTCGATTTTTACACTATCAAATAAACTTCAAGTTTTAGGGGATAAGATGGACCCTAATTTGACTGTTAAGCAATGGCTTTTAATTGCTTGTATTTCTAAGTATGAGAATTATTCGCCCACAATAAGTGAAGTGGCTGATGCCATACGAAACTCAAGGCAAAATGTTAAAAAGATGGCTGTAATACTTGAAAGGGAAGGATTTTTAGACCTTAAAAAAGATGAGGTTGATGCAAGAATTCTAAGAATAAATCTAACCAAGAAATGTCATACATACTTTGAAAACAGAGAAAACTTAGAGTTAGAATTTATAAAGTTATTGTTTGTGGGTTTTAATGCTGACTTAATTAAGGGACTATATGATGGAATATCTAAGTTGGCTGACAATATAAATGATATGGAGAGTAAATATGATAAAATTGAAAAGGAGTAAAAGAATTATGTGGAATATTTTGTTACTGTTATTGGTTTTAATTACTGCAATTTTAATACTGTTTAATATTCCTTACTCAAAATTAAAAAAAGAATTCAACGATGTTGTCAAAGAGAAAATTAACCAGGTAAATAAAACAACAGAAGTATTTTCTGAAGAAGACATTCAAAATTTGCCGGGACCTGTTAAGAAGTATTTTATGCATTGCGGTTATATGGGTAAACCTAAAATGAATTATATGAGGGCGGAATTTAAAAACGTTGATTTTAAAATTTCGTCTGAAAAAACCATTAAAATTGATTATACGCAATATAATTTTGTGAACAAACCGGACAGATTCGCACTTATTGACTCCTCTTTATTCGGGGTACCATTTGAAGGATTTGATTCGTATAATGATGGAATTGGAAGTATGAAAGGCACCATAGCAAAGCTTTTTACTTTGTTTGATCAAAGGGGTGACGATATGGATAAGGCATGTTTAGTAACTTATTTGGCAGAATGCCTCATGTTACCAAATGCTGCGCTTCAGGATTTCATAACATGGGAAGAAGTTGATGAAACTCACGCAAAGGCAACAATTAGCTATTATGGCATTGTAGCTTCAGGAGTTTTCGCTTTTGATGAAGATGGATTATGGTTATCATTTAAAACTAGTGATAGAGTTGCAACTTCGATGGATGGTTCTAAAAGAGAAGCGGATTGGTCAGCAATTGTCAGCAGTTATCATGAGGATAATGGAATATTGCGTCCTAAATCTGTTAAATCAATATGGCATTATGAAGATGGAGCTTTTGTTTATTTTAATGAAAACAATTCCGATTTCAATGTTATGTATTATTAAATTTAGAAATTATGTTTGAATTGATTATTTATTGACTTTATCTATATTAAAATACAGGAATGAGCAAAAGTTCCTGTATTTTAACAAGTTTAAATTTTATCTTATTCATAATGTGTCCACATGCTGATAACTTTTATTGTATGTTCTTCTTTATAAACTTGGTAAATAAAACGATGTTGATGGTTGATTCTCCTGGAATATGCACTTTTCAAATCCCCTATAAGCTTTTCATAAGGTGGGTATTCCTCAAATGGATTAATTCGTACAATATCAAGTAAGCTTTTTATCTTATTTTCAAATCCGGACTCCATAGCTGTATGTTTATCTTTTAATCCTTGTTTGGTGTATAGTATTTTCCATTCAACATTGTCCATCATTATCCTCCACACATTCTTCAAGAGGCGTATTCAATCCATCCATTATCTTTTGGCGCATTGTTGGAATCGAGCACAAATATAATGTTTCTTCCATTGATCTGAAATCAGCTTCAGATATAACAACCACATTTCCTGATTTGCCGGTTACTATTACCGGCTCATTTGATGTTATTGTTTCTTCCATTAATTTGAAAAAATTGTTTCTTGCAGTTGTAGCATTTATGATAGTCATTATTCACACCTCCTAAAACGTACATGATGCTGTACATTTATTATATGATTATTATATCCATTTGTCAAATATTAATAATCATACTGCTAATAATTTATCAAATCCAAATCAGATATATGTCTTTTTTATTGACTTTCAATGCAAACGTTAAATATTTTTATAGTATTACATATAAGTTAATAGTATAATTAGTAGGGCAATAAAAAAGCATATAATCGGAAGGGATTTATAATAATATAATTATATTAGGGGATATAATGAAAATAACAGATAAAACGGAAGCTATTTTACATGGAAATATATATAAGGTTTTAATAACATTATCTTTACCAATTATGCTTAACAGTTTAATTGAAACTTTGTATAACCTTGTAGACGGAATATGGGTCAGCAAAATTTCTTCCGTACATTTTGCTGCAACATCATTTGTTTGGCCAATAAATTTTTTATTTATTTCCATAGGTATGGGAATATCAATTGCAGGTACATCACTTCTTTCGCAATTCACAGGTGCAAATAAGATAGAAGATGCAAAGGAGTATGCAAATCAATTGATTGTAACGTCATTTTTAATATCTGTTTTCTTTTCAATAATAGGAATAATATTTAGCCCGATTGTTATCATGGCTATGGGAGGAAACGGCGTTTTAGCTGAATATAGCAATATATACATAAGGATTACATTTTTAGATATGCCATTCATGTTTTTATTTTTTAATATAAATTCAATTATGACGTCACAAGGGGATACTATCAGTCCAACAATATTAAGTGCAATAGCAGCAATATTAAATATAATATTAGACCCCATATTCATATTTACGTTTAATATGGGGATAGCAGGCGCAGCGTGGGCAACTTTATTGTCAAGAGCAATTATAGCTATTGTCGGCTTTTTTAAACTGTTAAGAGGAAACAATAAGATTAAGCCGAATTTTAAACATTTTCATTTTAGAAAAGATATTATAAAACATATAATAAAGGTCGGCTTGCCGGTATCTATAGGTCAATCAGGAGCATCACTTGGATTCATGGCTCTAAACGGTTTTGTAGTATCCTATGGAACTGCTACATTGGGTGCTTTTGGTATGGTAAACAGAATAACTTCTCTTTTTATGCAACCGGCTATGGGGATTGGAGCTGCACTTACGGCAGTTGTCGGACAAAACTATGGCGCATCCAAGTTGGACCGAGTTAATGAAAGCTTTAATAAGGCAACAAAACTAACATTAATTATTGGAGTAACCGGAACAATTATATTATTAGTTTTTTCTAATCAATTGGTTCACTTTTTTATTCAGTCAAAGGATGACCCGGAGGTAATAATTCAAGGTATTACATTCATGAAATATATTGCCTTTTCTATGCCTTTAATGGGAATGTTCAGCGTGTTGCAGGGATTATTCCAAGGATCGGGAAGCACAAGATATTCAATGGCAATGGAGATCGGCAGGTTGTGGTTTGTCAGATTACCAATGATACTTTTATTTAAATATTTAACTGATATTGGGCCATCTGGGATATGGTTTTCAATGAGCTTCAGCAATTTGATAGTATGCATGTACGGATACCGGATATATAAAAGCAATAGTTGGAATGGTAAGGTTGAATTAGCATAATAACAATGAAGAAGATAACTTTAGTTTCTTCATAATTTCTTCATAATTTGTTGTTAATATAAAAACATTCAAATTGAAAAATTTAAAATGAGAAAGGAATACAGATGAAGAAAAAATTAATGTTAGTAACTGTATTAGTTGTTGTTTTATCGATTATCGTGGTTGGATGTATAAAAAGCGAGCCGCCTAAAAAACCGGAAATTAAAGAACCGGACGCTGTAGCTTCTGCTTCACAAGCACCGGACGAGGCAACTTTTGAACAAAAAATTTCTAAGGACGGTAATTTTATAATTATTACTTCTAAGGATTTAACATTTACAAAAGATTTAACAGTTGACGGTACATTTACAAAAAAGAATAATGAGGGAAAAGAAGTTGTTGCGCGCTCCCTTGCATTAGCTCAATATGGCAAAGATAACACTGTTATAAGATATACTTTAACTGTGCCAAATATTGTTATTAACAGTGAAAATACTCTTCTTGAATATGGTATCATCAAAGGAGATGTTTATGTTCAAGCTCCTGGATTTAAAACCAAGGATGCAACAATTGACGGAAATCTTTACTTTAAAACAAAAGAATTAATGGATGCATTTAAGAAAGATGATTTAACAAAAGTAAACGGAACGATTGAAGTAAAGGAATATACAAAATAATTAAAAAGATACCTCCAATTTAAATTTTGGAGGTATTATTTTATTGTTATGAATGTCATAACAGAGTTTATTAATATTTATTTCATATTTATTATATGATATAATGCTTTTTAGAATAAGTTGAAAGGTAAGAATTATGATTTTAACTCTTGAAAACATATCAAAAAGCTTTGGCGAAAAAATATTGTTAGACGAAGTAAATTTGTATGTAAATGATAATGACAAAATTGGAATAGTTGGCGTTAACGGCACAGGGAAAACTACATTCCTTAAAATTGCAACTCAAACAGAAGAACCGGATAAAGGTAGAGTAATTCAGAGCAATGGTGTTAAAATTGGATATTTGCCGCAAGTTCCGGAATTTGAAAAAAGTGTAACTGTTTTAGAACAAGTGTTCATAAATGCAAGCACTGAAACTAAGATGCTCATGGAATATGAAGCTAAGACAATACTTAATAAATTGGGAATTACAGAACATGACAAGGATGTAAATTTGCTTTCTGTCGGTCAAAGAAAAAGGGTTGCAATTGCAAGTGTACTGGTTAATCCATGCGAGCTATTGGTTCTTGATGAACCTACAAACCACTTGGATAATGACATGATTGCCTGGCTTGAAAATTACTTGATAAGATATAGAGGTGCCCTTTTGATGGTAACTCATGACAGATATTTTTTGGACAGAGTTTCAAATAAGATTGTGGAGCTTGATAAGGGAAATTTATATTCTTATGATGGAAATTATTCTAAGTATTTGGAATTAAAAGCACTTCGTGAAGATATGGAATTTAGTACTGAGAGAAAAAAACAGACATTATACAAAAAAGAGCTTGCTTGGATACAAAGAGGGGCAAGAGCAAGAGGAACGAAGGCAAAGGGAAGAATTCAAGAGTTTGAAAAGCTTAAGGATGAACTTGGAACGGAAACGGAAGAAAGGCTGGAACTTAGTTCTGTTTCATCAAGGTTAGGTAAGAAGACAATAGAAATTAATAATATTTCAAAAAGCTATGATAATAAGGTAATTGTAAAAAATTTTGAGTACAATGTTTTAAGAAATGCAAGAATAGGTATTGTGGGCAGCAACGGCGCGGGAAAATCAACACTTTTAAATATAATTGCAGGTCGAATACTGCCTGACGGCGGATTTGTTGAGATAGGAAGCACCGTAAAGCTTGGATATTTTTCTCAGGAAGCTGAAGAGGTAGATGACTCTCAAAGGGTTATCGATTATATCAAAAATATTGCAGAAATAGTAGAAACAAGAGACGGGAAAATTACAGCGACGCAAATGTTAGAAAAATTTCTGTTTACTTCGGATGTTCAGTACAATTCAATATTTAGGTTATCCGGAGGAGAAAGAAGAAGATTGTTTCTATTAAGTATTTTGATGAAGGCGCCAAACATATTGCTGTTGGATGAACCAACAAATGATTTGGACATAGAGACACTTACTATTTTGGAGGATTATTTGGAGAGCTTTGACGGTGCTGTTATAGCTGTATCTCATGACAGATATTTTCTTGATAAGGTTGCAAATAATATTTTAGAGTTACCGGGAGACAATACGGGTTCAGTTAAAGAGTATAACGGTGGCTATTCTGATTACATGGCTGTAAGAGTTGTTGAAGAACGAGGCAGTATAGAAGTAAAACAGAAAGAAATAAAGAAAGACACAGAAATTAAGGAAAAACCTAAAAAACTTAAATTTTCTTATAAAGAAGAAAAAGAATATGAAACTATAGACGGAGATATTGCAAATTTAGAAGCAAAAATAACTGATTTTGAAAAACAACTTGAGAAATATGCCACTGATTATGTCAAACTTCAAGAATTAATGGATGAAAAACAACGCTTAGAAGATCAGCTTGATGAAAAAATGAGCAGATGGGTTTACTTAAATGACTTGGCTGAGAGAATTGAAAATCAAAGAAATTGATGTCATAAGAGAATATAATTATCAAAAATAACCGGTTTAGTTGAAATAAAAGAATATACAAAATAATTAAAAATTACCCCCAATAAAAGTTTGGAGGTAATTTATCGTTTGAGGACAGTACTAATTAATTTTCGTCTACACGATTCAGATATTCTAAACCGCATTTTGTAATTATGTTTCCGGATCTGCCTTTTTTAATTTCTATATAATTTTGGTTTTTGAGGATGTGTAATAATTTTCTTATTTCTGCATCACTTATGATAATATTTCCTTTTTTAAGCTCGAATAATAACATTGTTCTACCTATACCATGATTGATTGTAGAATACTCATATATAATTTTTAATATTGAGTGTTCAATAGTTTCAATTAACTGATTAAGTGTTTTAGGTTCTTTTTTGTATATATAACTTGGAAACTCACCCAAAGTTTTATGATAGTTAGCTGCACTTTCTAATTCCCGTACATTTCCTGGCCAGTCGTATTTAATTAAAAGTTGTTTTTCTTCACATGATAAATCCAAAAATTTATTTCCTAAAAATTCCTTGCATAATAATAATATATCTTCTCTCCTGTTTTTAAGTGGAGGGATGGTTATTGGAATTACATTCAACCTGAAATATAAATCATTTCTAAAAGTGCCCTTTGTTACCTGATCTTCGAGATTTTTATTAGTGGCTACAATTATTCTTACATCTATGCTTATGAGTTTATCACTTCCGACACGCATAATTTGTCTTTCCTGAATGACTCTTAATAACTGGCTTTGTAGGTTATACGAAATGTCGCCTATTTCATCTAAAAAGATAGTACCGTTATTCGCCTGTTCGAACAATCCAATCTTTCCGCTTTTACTGGCACCGGTAAACGAGCCGCCCTCATAACCAAACAACTCACTTTCTAACAGTGATTCTGGTAATGCAGCACAATTTATTGCTACAAAGGGCATGCTGTTTCTTTTAGAGAAATTATGTATTGATTGTGCAATTAATTCCTTGCCTGTTCCGCTTTCTCCTTGAATTAATATATTATAATCAGTTAAAGAGGCCTTTTTAGCTATGGAAATACATTGTTTCATAACATTTGATTTATGAATTATATTTTCAAATTTATATTTAGCGTAAAGCCCCTTTTTAATAAGACTGTCCTTAATGTTGATTTCTAAATCTCGTATATCCTTTACGTTTTTAATATTTATGCTGTAGCCCACCGCCTGATCTATAAGTTTTAATGTGGTTTTTTCTACAGAATAATTTTCATTGTTCATTTCAATAATTTTATTTTCAGTATCAGCTTTTAAAATAAAATTATATAATTTATTATCAATAATACTGATATTAATATTATTTTCTATTGCACTGTTATCAATTTTTAATAGTTTGTTTGATCTGTTATTTGAATAAACTAAATTATAATCAGTATCAAGAAGTAAAATTGCGTCCTTTGAATTGAAAATAATTTTATCTAACATTTCGCTTTTTAAATAACTGTTTAAATAATTTTTTGTGAATGAAGCATTAGGCTCGATAATATTATTCATATGGGCAATTAGGTTTCTGCTTATAAGCTTAAAATTAAGCCGCCCTGTTTCTATTATCTTAATAAAAGTATCATAACCTATTTGTCTGTATCCAATGTTTATAATACTTTTAATGAATTTAGGCACTAAATGTTCTTCATTAGGGGTTATTGCTATTGATAAATCACTATAATATCCGTTATTGTCCAGTTTTTCATCATAGGGTATAAAATTAATGTTGCTAAGACCCAAATAATTTAATTCAAAGGTAGTTTGGGTAGTGCTTTCATAGCAGTCATTAACTACTAATATATTAGTGTTTTGAGGTAGCTTACGAATTTCTGAAACGCATTTTTTATCCATTCCTCTTGACATAATAACAATATTCTCAAAATTTGTTATATGCTTCTTAAGCTTATTCAACATCTTTTCAAATATTATAAGATAGACATCACCATCAATAATATCATTTTCTTTAAGTTCATCCAAGAATACGTTTTCAACACGGACATAATTTTCAAAGATAAATTCTAAACTTTCTTTTAAATGATTTATCGCGGGTAAGTTTTCTCTATTTCTATAGACAACAGAAATTTTTTTCATTAACAACACCTCCGCTTACTAAATAATAGGATATAATAACACATTTATCCAATTATAACCTATTAATTTTGAATAATCAATAGATTTCTATGGCTAAGTGAAAATGATCTTTGTAATTAAAATAAAGTTCTATTAATTAAAAGGTCCATTTTTAATGATTATTATGAATAAATATGCAAGTGTGCTTGTTTATTTTCATTTCTATCATTAATTGAATTCTTGGCATGTATATTGCACTAATAAGTTTAAGTTATAAATTATTTTTATTGAACTTACTTGAATATAAAGCATTGGAGGGCTTATGAAAGTTTATATATCAATGGATGCAGAGGGAATATCTGGTATATTTAAGTTGTCTCAAGTAATGACACCAAACAAAGAATATGAATTTGCAAGAAGAATGATGGCTAATGATATTAATGCTGCTGCTGAGGGTGCATTTAGAGCTGGTGCAACTCAAGTTATAGTTAATGATGGCCATAATAGTGGTGATAATTTACTGATTGACCAATTAGATGAAAGAATAGAATTAATATCCGGGGGTATACGAGATTTAGGTATGGCGCAAGGATCCGATCTTGGTGCAGACGCAGCATTACTTATTGGTTACCACAGAAGAAAAGGAGCTAAAGGAGTAATCAGCCATAGTTATTCATATGGATCAATGGTCGAAATTAAACTAAATGAAAAGATCATATCTGAGCATGACATAGTTGGATACTGTATAGGTTATTTTGGTGTCCCGGTTGTATTTCTGTCCGGTGATGATCTTACAGTTGCTGATGCTCAAGAGTCAATACCAGGGATATATAGTGTAATAACTAAAGAATGTATAAGTAACAATGCAGCACTTTGTTACCATCCTAAGAAAAATGCTTTTAATATAACAAATACTGTGGAAAGTGCATTAAAAAATTACAGTCATATAAAACCTCTATCTATTAATGGGAAAATTAATCTTGATGTGAGATTTTCAGCAGAAATACAGGCTAGAATGGCATCGAATATTAAGAATGCAGTACTTCTTAACGAAAACACTGTACGTTTTCAGGGAAATGATTATCTGGAAGTTTATAAATCATTCATGCAAGGTTCTTATTTAGCAGCAATATTTAGAGATGATGCATATTTATATTTTTGATAAGTGCCTATTAAGGAGATAATGATGACAAAATATATTTTTAAAAGATTTGTTCAGCTTTTAATCGTTTTATTTATTGTATCTGCATTAATTTTTTTCTTAGTAAGGATTACTCCGACTGACCCAATTGCTTCAATTGCTCGCGGAAAACAGATGAGTAAAGAAACTAGGGAAGCGTTAATGGTAGAATATAATTTAGATAAGTCTATGCCGGAACAATATATAACTTGGTTAACTGGTATTATAAAAGGAGAATTTGGAAAAAGTTATACATATCGTGAGGACGTTTTCAAATTACTGGGGGGGAGACTAAGTACTACGATACAATTAGTTATAATGAGTTCAATTATTATCGTGTTCTTGGGTATTCCACTTGGTATTTTAAGCGCATCTAAAATGAATAGCACGTTAGATCAAACATTAAATGTTATTTCAGTATTGTTGGTTTCATCCCCGCCATTTTTCACTGGTATGCTCTTAATGCTAATGTTCACCATGATTATCCCAGTATTCCCTACCTTCGGAACAGGCGAAGGAATAATAGATAATATAAGGTATTTAACTTTACCTGCAATTTCATTAGCATCAGTCAGACTTGCTTTAACACAAAGAATTACTCGCAGCAATATGGTGGAAAATTTAACACAGAACTATATAGAAACTGCAGTAGCGAAAGGATTATCACATAATAAGGTTGTTTATAAGCATGCATTAAAAAATTCAATAATACCAATACTTACCGTTACAAGTCTTCAAATATGCGGAATGCTTGGGGGCTCAGTAATGGTAGAAACTGTTTTTTCACTTAATGGTGTTGGTACATTATTGGTTAATGCAATTAATAAAGCTGACTACCCATTAACGCAAATAATTATTTTATTTATGGTTGGAGTTTTTTTAATTACTAATTTTATCGTTGATATTCTTTATGTATTTATAGATCCAAGAATTAAATTAGGTAAAGGATGATAATATGGAACAAGAAATAAAGCTTAAAGTGACAACTAAAGGAAATACCGGAACTTTTTTTACAATACCGGTTATTGTTGCCCTGATTATTCTATTTGTAATATTATTTTGCAGTATTTTTGCACCATTAATATCACAATATGACCCAGATAAACAAGATATAACTAATTCGTTAAGTTCACCTACAAAAGAACACCCAATGGGTACCGATCAAATAGGTCGTGATGTTTTAACGCGAATATTTTATGGAGGCAGAACAACTATTTTAGGGGCATTAGCAATAGTTTTTTTGTCTATTGTTATCGGAATCCCGATTGGATTGTTGAGCGGATATTATGGCGGTTGGTTTGATTTAATTTTCATGCGTATTTGTGATATTTTGCTAGCTTTTCCTTCTATTTTATTAGCTTTTGTGTTAGTTGCAGGATTTGGCAGAAATTTGGGCAATGCGGTTATAGCACTTGGCATTGTATATATACCTGGATTAGCAAGATTAGTTAGATCATTAACCTTAGTAGAGAAAAATAAAATTTACGTAGAAGCACTAAAATCTATGTGTTATTCCGATTTACGTATCATGTTTATACACATAATACCAAATTGTATTTCTAACGTAGTTGTACAGCTGACATTGGATATTGGTTATGCAGTGCTGGATTTAGCCGGTATGAGCTTTTTAGGATTCGGAGTCCAACCACCGATGGCTGATTGGGGAAATATGTTAAATGAAGGAAGAGCATATTTAATGCAAGAACCATTACTTGCTATGGCTCCCGGAATCAGTATTATATTGTTGGTCGTTTCAATTAATATATTTAGTGATGGCCTTTATCGTTATTTAGAACCTCGACAACGCAAACTTCCCACATTTAAAAAATTTGAAAAACAATATCTAAGAAAATGCAAGAAAGCTGGTATTAACTATGCAGAATCTAATAGAAATTAGAAATTTAAGGGTAGATATAATGTCTACAAGAGGACTAATTCATGCAGTTCGTGATGTTGATTTTAATATTGAAAAAAGCTCTATACATGGATTAGTAGGTGAATCCGGATGTGGCAAAAGTGTAACTGCTAAATCAATTTTGAAATTACATAATCAACGATATGTTCGAACGAATGGACAAATATTATTAGAGGGTGAAGATATACTTAAAATGCCGGAGAAGAAGTTTGAAAGTATTCGTGGCAGAGATATAAGTATGATATTTCAAGATCCTATGACTGCACTAAATCCTTTATTTACTATTGGAGAGCAAATATCAGAGGTTTATATAAGACATTTTAATTATGATAAGTCTAATGCAAAAAAATTAACCTTGGAGTTACTTGAAAAGGTTGGAATATTTCCTGCTGAAACAAGGTATAATCAATATCCGTTTGAATTTTCCGGAGGAATGCTACAAAGAGTTGTTATTGCGATTGCAATAGCTGCCAAACCAAAATTGATAATAGCAGATGAACCAACAACAGCGTTGGACGTAACGATTCAAGCTCAAATTTTAGAATTATTAAAAAAGCTACAAAGAGAATTAAATATTTCAATTTTGATAATTACACATAACTTCGGGATTGTTTATGAAATATGTGATACGGTTTCTGTAATGTATGCAGGTACTATTTTAGAGACTGCAAGCAAAAAGGAAATTTTTGATAATACATTTAATCCATATAGTAAAGCTTTAATAAAGAGTATTCCTAGAAAAGGTATGAGAGGACAAAACCTGTTAACAATTCCCGGAAATCCTCCGGAATTATTTGACTTGGTTGATGGATGTCCTTTTGCACCTAGATGTTCTTATAAATCAGAAATTTGTCATCAACATATGCCAGGGCTAACACAAAGAAAGTCAAAAGATGGGACTGTACATTGTGTAGCCTGTCATAATATATAGGAGGCTGCTTTGAATCAAGGAAATAATACAAACAGTAATTTGAGTATACAAGTTAATAATTTAATGAAGATTTACAACGTCAAAGGTAATAGAAAGTTAAAAGCAATTGATGGAGTATCCTTAAATATAAAAGAAGGAAGTATATTTGGAATTGTAGGTGAATCCGGATGCGGTAAAAGTACTTTAGGTAAATGTATTATGCGATTAACTGATATTACTAATGGAAATATAGTTTTTCAAGGTAAAGATATTTCTAAACAAAATCGGAAGGAAATTTTATATGAATTAAAACAAATGCAGATGATTTTTCAAAATCCCTATTCTAGTTTTAACCCAAAACTTAAGATCCAATATTCTTTATATGAAGCATGTCGCATACATGGAATGAATCCTTCTGAAATTAATGATAAGATAGATAAGTTTTTAGATTACATACGTTTATCTCGAGATGAACTTAACAGATTTCCTCATGAGCTATCGGGCGGTCAGTTACAGAGACTTGCAATTGCTAGAGCTCTACTGTTAGAACCAAATTTTATAGTTGCTGATGAACCGGTATCTGCTCTTGATGTATCAGTGCAAGCCCAAATATTAAATTTAATATTAGAATTGCGTAATATTTTTAATATGACAATGTTATTTATTTCTCATGATATGGTTGTAGTGGAACACATATGTGATTATGTAGCAGTCATGTACTTAGGTTCAATTGTTGAAATGGGTAAAACCGAAACTTTATTTTCAAATATACTTCATCCTTATACAAAGGCATTAATGTCTTCAATACCTCAAATAGATGATAAGCAAGATGCGGAAAAAATTATTTTATCAGGAGATTTACCTAGTCCATTTGATATAAAAGGAGGGTGTAAATTTCATACAAGATGCCCTTATTGTATGGATATTTGCAGAACTACAGAACCTAAATTAAATGATGTGGAAAATGATCATGAAGTTGCATGTCATTTGTATAGTATTAAGGATAATAGTAATTCTGCATCCTAATATGTTGAATATTTATAAAAATTTATAAATAGATTTTTTAAAAATAAGGAGGATAAAGTGAAAAAATTAATTAGTTTATTAATTATTTGTACTATGTTATTAACCACTGTTGGTTGTGGACAACAAGCATCTGTTGGTGAAAAGGGAGTAACTATGAATGTTGCTCTTGGAGCAGACATTATACGTTTGGATCCGGCTTATGCTTATGATAATGAAACAAGTGTTGTAATCAATCAAATTACTGAACCTTTACTTACTCATAACCAAGATAACTCATTGAAGAATTGCTTAGCTGAGTCTTGGGAAGCAAAAGATCCAACAACTTACGTTTATACACTTCGTAAAGATGTGAAGTTCTCTGATGGTAGTCCCCTCACTGCTGATGATGTTGTTTATTCATTGCAAAGACATATGAACCCTGATGTTGCTTCTTATATGAACTGGATGTTTGCAAATGTAGATTCAATACAAGCTACAGGTGACTTAGAAGTGACAGTTAAATTGAAACAACCTGATGCTACATGGAAATATGTACTAGCTACTTCTGCAGGTATGATAGTTAAGAAAACATTTGCCGAAGAAAAGGGTAAAGATTTTGGTTCATCTACAGTTGGTGTTGTAGGAACAGGTCCATTTATGTTTGATTCTTGGGAAACAGGATCTAAGGTAGTTCTAAAAAGAAATCCTGAATATTGGGATAAATCAGCTAAATCTAATGTAGAAAAGATTGTATTTTCAATAGTAGCAGACGATACTACATTATTAACTGCATTAAAAAGCGGGCAAATAGATTTTTGTGCTACATTTTCTAATACACTTAATCCAAGTATTGTAGAGTTAGATAATGTTTCACTTCATTCTGCTCCAAGTATGGGTATACATTATATAACATTCAATACCGCAAAGGAACCTTTTAATGATGTCAATGTAAGAAAAGCAATTTCATATGCTATTGATTTAGACTCTATTCATACAAATATTATAAAAGATGTAGGTCAAAAAGGTGGACAATTGCCAATGGCAGACTCTTTATTTACAATTGAAAAAGATAAGTGGGTAAGTTTTGCTAATGGTCTTGAACCGCATATCTATAATTTGGATAAAGCTAAAGAATTTATGTCTAAATCCTCAGTGCCTAATGGGTTTAAGTGCGAACTTTTAGTAAAGAAAACAGATGCTCTTAGGTACGATGTAGCGCTGATATTACAGGAAATGTTGAAAAAGCTGAATATCGAAATTGAAGTTGTACCTGTAACCGGTGATGAATTTTTCTCATACCAGTTTGGTAATCAAATGGTTAATGGTAAGAGAACATATGATATGATGGTTGCAACATGGGGTGCTGATTATCCTGATCCTGCTGGAAACTTAGATCCATTATATGCATCAAGAAATATGTCTGAGGGTGGCTCAAACAGTGCATCATACTCAAACACTGAGGTTGATGAACTATTGCAGAAAGCAAATGTTTCATTGGATGACAGTGAAAGAGCAGATCTATTAATAGAAGCTTGTAAACTAATTGTTAATGATACTCCATATTATATATATAATTATCCGAAAACATTTGTAATTACCAATAATAAATATAGCTTTGGAGATATGAATCTTTACTCAACCTGGGATTGGAATTTTAAAAATGCATTCTACAATTAGTTCTAAAGTATAAGATTTACTATAGTTAAATATTGAGAAGGTTGGAATTTTCCAACCTTCGTTCTTAAATGTTATTATGATTAGGAAGGTAATATTATGGGGTTAGATGAAAGCAGCGGAATAGTTATTGGTAAGTTAAAAAGAGGGAAAAAGAATTTAATTACAGATGTTTCAGGAGTTAGAGTCGGACATGTTACATTGAATGAAGACGGTATAAAAACAGGCGTTACAGCAATTTTGCCTCATGAAGGAAATATATTTAAGGAAAAGGTAATGGCTGCTTCTTATGTATTAAATGGTTTTGGAAAAAGTATGGGCTTAGTCCAAATTGACGAATTGGGAACTATAGAAACTCCTATTATCATGACAAATACTCTGAGTATAGGTGTTGCTGCTACAGCTTTAATTAAGTATATGCTTAATCAGAATGAAGATATAGGTGTAAAAACAGGAACAGTCAACTGTGTAATTACAGAATGCAATGACGGAAGTTTAAATGATATCAGAGGTCTTCATGTTAAAGAAGAACATATTATTCAGGCAATTATGAACTCCAATGTAGATTTTCAAGAAGGTTGCGTAGGTTCTGGAACAGGAATGACTTGTCTTGGCGTAAAAGGTGGTATAGGTTCAGCTTCCCGAGTTATCAAATTAGATAATAAAGAATATACGATTGGAGCTATAGTAATGTCCAACTTCGGGATGAATGGGGATTTGATGATTTCCGGAGAAAAAGTAGGGGAGAAGATTTCTAAGTTAGAAATAGATGAAAAAGATAAAGGTTCAATTATAATTGTAATAGCTACAGATATTCCTTTAAATGAACGTCAGCTTACGAGAATTGCGAAGAGATCTGCAATAGGTTTAGGAAGAACCGGTTCAATTATGGGAAATGGCAGCGGGGATATATGCATAGCTTTTACAACTGCAAATAAAATTAATCATTACAGTGATAAGGATATAATAGATACTAAATTATTATATGAGGACAATCTTGATATTGTATTTAGAGGTGCTATAGAAGCAGTTGAAGAGTCTATAATTAGTTCATTATATCATGCTGAAACTACTATTGGCTATAATGGTAAGGTATCTAAGTGTTTACGAGAGTATATATAAAGAATAAAATACAGAGTACAAATGAATTAGTATTCTGTATTTTTATCATATTATATTAAAGTTTTAAAAAGGGAGAAACAAATGGGGAATTTATCGGAAAAGACAATCAGGACAATTGAAACTGAAATGAAGTACTGGAAGGTACCCGGAGCCAGTATGGCTATCGTAAAAAATGGTAGGTTATGGGATTCGATGGGCTTTGGCTATCGAAATATAGAAAAAAATCTCAAATCAACAGCTGATACACAATATGGAATAGCATCCTGCTCAAAGGCCATGACCTCAGCGTTAATAGCAATTCTTGCAGATAAAGGAATATTAAATTTTGATGAACCGGTGACAACTTATGCACCTAACTTAGTTATGCAGGATGAAGGTGCAAAAAATATGACATTGAGGGACATGCTTTCTCACAAAACAGGATTTGGAACTCATGATGCAATATGGCCGGGTGACAGAGGGAGATCCGATCTGGCGGAAAGCTTAAAATACATAAATCCTTGCGCCGATTTTAGAGGTAATGCAATTTATAGTAACGTTATATATGCATTGGCAGGATATGTGGCAGAGTGCGCAACAAATAAACCTTGGGATGAGCTTATGCAGAAATATATTTTCAATCCTCTTGGTATGGAGAGAACAAATTGTTCTGTTGATATTATGAAAAAAGATTCAAATTATTCTATACCATACCGTTACAGAAACAAAAAATTGAACCCGCTTGAACTATGGAATGTTGATTTGGCAGGACCTGCAGCTTCTGTAAACTCCACTGTAAACGACATGGCTAAATGGCTTATAATGCATATTAATGGCGGTAAGACAGAAGATGGTAAAGTGTTGATTCAACGTAAAACATTTAGAGAAATGCATTCTCTTCAATCTTATTTAAGGGATTCAATAGGAAATGGAGAAGGATTTTATGAATGTAGTAATTATTCAATGGGATGGAAATTTGGAAGCTATAAAGGTCATGATTTTCATAAGCATACCGGTAAGATAGAAGGTTTCAGCTCAATCCAGGCATTTTTGCCTGATAATGGTATTGGTGTTGCAATTTTGACTAATCTTCATTCGCCTTCAGTGCCATTTTTGTATAGTGTTTTATATACTGTTCTTGATGAAGTGCTTGGAGAAGAATATGAAAATTGGGCTGAAAAATTTCATGGTAAGGAATTGCCTAAGGATGAAGATTACCTGGATTGTGATGTAAATTATTTTACAGAAGAACAAATCATAGGAACTCAACCAACTCTTAAATTGGATGATTACGCAGGAACATACTTCGACAAGGGTTATGGCAAAGTAAAAATAGTTAATATGGACAATGTCCTTTTCATGCAATACAGGGATATGAATTTACCTTTAAAGCATTTTCATAACGATGTATTTCGTGCAGATGACATTTTAGAGGATATTTTTCTGATTTCTGCCCCTGTAAGTTTCATAATAAAAAACGGCAAAACAATAGCAGTTGCTGTACGCTTCGAGCAAATGGTACCGGATATAGTATTTGTAAAAAATGCAATAATATCTTGAGGTAGTACTAAACCTAACTACAACGTAAGAAAGGAATTATTATTATAAAAATGCATTAGAATAAATAGGGATAGAATAATTCTATCCCTAAATCTGCGTTCCTTTGCTTACGCGCCGGATGACAAAATAAGAAGTATTACATATATGCTGTCCAACCTCCATCAACTTGGATGCATTGACCGTTAATATAGCCGGCGTCATCGCTTGCTAAAAATACTGCGACCGCTGCTATTTCACTGCCTTTTCCGAAACGCGGATTAAGCGCTAATCCAAGACCGGTACGGGCAGCACCCTCTTGATTAATGTTTTGCATAAATTCACTGTTTCCGATTTCAGTTGCTATACCGCCTGGGCATATTGCATTGCATCTTATGTTTTTCATAGCATACATAAAGCCCGTGTTTTTTGTTAACCCCACAACAGCATGCTTGCTTGCCGTATATATTGCACCTGCAATTCCCCCATGCAACCCTCCGATAGAGGCAACATTAATAATTACTCCTCCACCAACTTCTTCAAAATATTTAACTGCTTTCCTCATAGAATAAACAACAGAATTAAAATTAATAGCAAACACTTTTTCTAACATTTCATCGCTTGCATCACCAATGCCGCTCATATCATCCATGATTCCTGCATTGTTGACTAATATATCTAACTTTCCAAATAATTTTATAGATAGATTTGTATTTGTATAGATTTTAATTAGTTTGTATTGTTTTTGTACTTCATTTTCATCTTCTCCTACTATGCTGCAGTTTTTATTTTTGAATTACAATTTGCAGAATTTCGTTGATTGTTAATAGTTGACTTATTGGTACTTTTAAATTACTATTATATGCAAAGGGGAAAATTTAATAAAATTAAAGAGTGTTTATTCTATTCAAAAAAATATTTTTTTATGGGGGGAAAGAAATGCCTTTTTTAGCGATTGTATCGATGGTTGCAAGTGTGCTTTTTTATGCATTAATTACTATTACAATGTTAAGATTATTAAAAGCCTTAGATATTTATATTAAGAAAAATAAGGATTAATTTTTTCTAACGATAAAAACAATCTTAAATAAAGGTTGTTTTTTTGTGACAATCTTCTACGTTTTTTTTATAAAGTGTATGTTACAATTAAAAAAACTTATACAAAGGAGATTTATAATGAAAAAGAAAAGTTTACTTGTTTTAACTCTAGTAACACTACTACTTATATGTAGTGTTGGACAAGTCTTTGCATTTGAAAATAATGCAAAAGCTGATTTAGTTAGTAAAGAAGAATATTTTACTACGGTACAGGCACTTTATGACAAATATGGCGTGAACTTTAAAGTAATAGACGATAGTAATTATACGCCTTGTACAAGGGAATTTTTTGAAGCTAATCTAATAAGCATTGAAAAACATTTAACGGATACTATAAATGGTGTCAATGAAACTAAAGCAAAATATGAAGAGTTACTGAAGCAAGAAGAATGGATTTCTGTTAATGATATTAACGATATCAATGCTATTACCCCTTATGGGTCGTATATTATGAAAACATTAAGTGGAACGCATACAATACGTCAATATTTAGGTTGGTTTTATACTACTATCAAATTTTCAACTACAGCAGAATTAAATGTTAATAATGGTGAATTTACATATGTTAATAGTCCAGGTACGTGGGGAACTTCTCTTTCTTTTAATTTAGATAGTGTAACATATACTAGTAGAAAGTGGTTTGTTACAAGTCAGGGTTATGCTGTTATGCTTGAGGCTGAAGGTAATGCAAGGTTTACTTATACTGTCCCTGTAGTTGGTGGAGTAGTGTCAGAAGATGTACCGTTTGCAATTCTTAGATCGTTTGATCAAAACTCGTAATATATATTAAAATACCAATGCAAGAGCATTGGTATTTTTTTGTATCTCAATTTTACTTCCCGGCGCCGGCTGCAGCTTTTCTTTTTGAATTACATTTCACTTTTTTGTAACTCCTTATCATTCTTCATCAAGCTTCATCTATCATATCTTCAACTTTATTTCTATCAGTTATATCAGCGGAAAATGCAGTTACTTTTCCTTCAAATTGTTTTGTATCTTCCACAAGTTGATTTAACTTTTCAGAACGTCTTGCAACTGCTAAGACATCAGCGCCTTCTTTAGCAAAATAATAAGCTATATCCCTACCCATGCCGGAGCTTGCGCCGGTAACTATTGCTGTCTTACCTTTTAATCTCATATTTACCTCCTAAATTTAATATATTATTTTATTATATTTCAAAAAAACTTAATAATATTATACCTTAATAAAATTCCTTTAAACATGAATGCAAGCATTTTAAAGTGTTTCTGATTAAATACCCCTTGACTTTGATTGCTCTTTTATATAATATAGGTTATATGTTAAAAATTAGAAATAATAATTGGGAACGATGAAATATTTCCTTTATATTGGGCACTTAGGAATATGGAGTTTATAGTGCAACCGACCAGCAATTAGTAAATCTTTATTAATTGCTCTTATTGTAATTGTGGGGTTCTTCTTCAATAAGGGCTTTGCCCGTCGACTTTAGAGGCGTGGAATATCTTAATTTATTTATATTATATGGATAAACAAATTTAGAAAGGTAAGATTATGGTAAGTATTTTAATTGTTGATGATTCGGTTTTTTCTCAAAAAGTAACAGCTAATCTAATAAAAAAATATTTAAGTAATTCAGAAATTAATTATGCAAATGATGGACAAGATGGTTTTAACAAGTATAAGGAAATAAAACCGGATTATGTATTTCTTGATTTATTAATGCCAAAAGTAAGCGGCATTGAGTTAATCAATATGCTAAAGGAATATGATAAACACGTTAAGATAATTGTTTTATCAGCTGATGTTCAAAAAAATGTACAAGAAGAAATTTACGGATATGATGTTGTAACATTTATAAATAAACCATTTAATGATGAGAAGGCAAAATTGATTTGTGAAATGATAAGGAGCAAGTCATGAAGGATATAAGTTTAGAATTAGATATTTTAAGGGAATTGTTCAACATAAGTGTTGGAAAATCATCATGCCTATTGTCAGAAATAATTGATAGAAAGATTATATTGAATGTACCTGATGTTAAATTAGTTGACTTAGAAAATAAAGAATTTAATATGGAAGAATGTCTTCCGGAAAAATCAGACGGAATTTTTATGATATCTTCAATTTCTTTTGAAAATGAGTTGCAAGGTAAAGCAAGTTTGATTTTTTCTGCGAAAAAAATGAGAACTTTCATTGATCTTTGCTTAAAAAACAGCGAAACAGAAGTATATTTTGAAATGAATTTTTCAGATATAGATTTTGATGTAATAAAAGAAATCGGAAATATAGTTTTAAATTCTGTTGTTGGAGAAGTAGGAAATCTTTTAAATTTAAAATTGACATATACATTGCCTGAGGTCAAAATTTTCAATGGGGATGAAATATTTAAAGACATTGATTGCCAATATACACATGTTTTAATATTAAACATAACATTCTTAATTGAAAATACTAAAATCGAGGGTGCAATTCTTGTTCATCTGACTATTAATTCATTTACTGATATTATGGATAAAATTGGAAAGATTAAGGATAAACTTCGTGAATAGTAAATACTGTACGGCTTTAAATAATTTACATGAAGGAATAGTCATTACAAATGAAAATTTAGAAATATGTTATTGGAATCATTTTATGAAATCAATAACAAATTTAGACAATGAACAAGTTGAACAAAAAAACATATTGTCAGTCTTACCTAATTTAAACACCAATTATTTTAAAAGAACAGTTAATAATTTATTTGAGAATGGAAACAGGATGTTCTTTTCAGCAGCAATGCATAAACATTTATTAAATGAGAATATTGATCTAAATTTAAATTTAAGTCTAATTTATGAAGATGAAGTAAAATTCTTGCTATTAGAATTTATTGATGTTACAGGTCAATTTATACAAATTAATAAATTAAGAAATTACATAAACGATTTAGTCATATTAAACGAAGAATTAAAGAAAAAAGAAAAGATTATTGAAAAGTTAGCATATTATGATAATTTAACCGGTGTTTCAAACAGAACTTTATTTTTTAATCTTGCTGAAAAAATGCTGGAAAATGCTAAAAGAAATAATAATGAAATGTGCCTTTTGTTTTTAGATATTGATAAATTTAAATTTATAAATGATAATTACGGACATGAGGCAGGTGACAAAGTTATCGTCAAAGTGGCTGAAATATTGAAAGAAGCTATAAGAAATAATGATATTGTTGCCAGATATGGCGGTGATGAATTTTTAGTATTATTGTCACAAATTAAGTCACATGATGATTATAAAACAGTAATTTCAAGAATAGTTAATAATAAAAATAATAATATAACATTAGAAGGAAATGAAATCGAAATATCATTGAGCATCGGTATTAGCTTTTTTCCAAATGATGGTGATACAATAGATAAGCTTTTAACTAAAGCCGATAAAGAAATGTATATTGCTAAAAGGCATAGGCATGTTAATTAAAAAATTATCATATTTACAATTAACTTACAAGTGTTAAAAAGAATCTCCTTTTTTTTATTAAGATACAATGGTCATAAGTGGTAAACTTTTAGTTGACATTTTTTGTGTTGCAATTTAAATAAAAATCTGGACAGTTGCCTACATCAATATGGCGACAGATACCCAGTAACCTAATTGTTAAACAATAATAATATAAAGGTGGCTGTCTCAAAATGAGGCAGCCTTTTCATTTGGAATTTAAAATAAGAACTCAAAACCAACTACATAAATTCAACATATACTTTATTTTTACCTCTTGTTTTTTCCTCTATATAGTTTTGTTTTCTTTTTTTTAATTAAGTTCTTAAAATTTCTCTTTTTCTATTCTTCGTATACTTGCGGTTTATATATATGCATTCTGTATGTTGGTCTATAAAAACTGATAAGTTCTATCACCCTATATTTGGCAAAGACATATCAAAATATTTATTTATAACTGAATTAGATAAATTTGGAGATTTAGATAATTGGGCAAATAGAACATCATTTGATAAAGAAGGTAAGCATATAATGGATAAATTGATTTCTTATGTTGATATGCTAAGAGCTAAAATAATTAACTGTATTATATAATTAAGAAAATTGCTTGCAATAATTATATTACTGTGTTAAAATAATAAAAAGCGGAACAACGTTCCGATATGCGGAACATAAAATTTGAAAGGTGGTGTTTGTTTGAGTGAAAATTTAATTATAGAAAATATTGATGATAAATCTAGTATAAGGTCTATTGAAAGAGCATTTATGTTAATGGAAGCTTTAGCTACAAATGGTGGTGAAGCAAAAGGCATTACGGAATTATCAAGTATAACAAATTTATCAAAAACAACTGTTCATAGAATTATAAGCACATTGTGCAAAGCAGAATATGTTCAGAAAGAAGTATTAAGTGATAAGTATTGTTTAGGACTAAGATTGTCTTATTTAGGTAGTGCTGCTTTAGGAAGAGTAAAACTTATTGAAGTGGCAAAAAATGACTTAATAAATTTGTCTGATACTACAAATATGACAGTTCACTTAGCTGTTATATTAGATCATCAAATTGTATATGTTGATAAAGCTAATAGTAATTTAAGTATTCAAACAGCCTCAAGAATAGGACAACGTACATATTTACACAGTACAGGATTAGGAAAAGCAATATGTGCATATCTTCCAGAAGAGGAAGTAGTGAATCATTTAAAGATCATGGGTATGCCACAACAAACAAAAAACACAATAACTAATATAGATGACTTTTTTATAGAGCTTCATAAAATTAGAGAACTGGGTGTTTCAATTGATAATGAAGAAAATGAAAAATATATTAAATGCGTAGCAGCACCTATATATGACATTAGTGGTAACGTTATTGCTGCTATAAGTGCTTCGGGCTTAGTAGTTCATTTTTCAGAAGATAATATAAAAGACTTAGTATCAATAGTTAAAACAACGGCAAATCGTATTTCACATAATATGGGATACCATGGAGTTTAATTAAACGTGTTTATTATTTTAATTAAAGGAGCTTCCTATGAAAAAGGAAATTAGTAAAGATAATTTTTGTAACTCTGTTTTTTGTTTACAACCGACCAGACCAATTCTTTGCACTACTAAAAATGAGGATTTGTCTGATCATGTGGCGCCATTTAGCTGGTGTGTACCTCTATCAACTGATCCTCCTATGTTAACATTATCATTATTAAATACTCCAAGAAAAAGCCATAGCTTATGTAATATAGAAAGAACTGGGGAGTTTGTTATTAATCTTCCGGATATGAGCTTAATTGATGATATTGTTTTGGCGTCTTATCATACAAAAAATGGTGAGAATAAATTTGATAGGTCTAAATTCACAAGAATGAATTCGAAATTTGTAGAGCCAGTTTATATAAAGGAATGCCGTTCACATTTAGAGTGCAAGGTAGATAGTATTACATATCCTGGTGACCATGCTTTAATAACGGCCAATATTGTTAATGCTGTCTATGATGATAACGCTTTTTCTGATAATATGTTAATCAATTTGCAAAATTTCAAACCGGTTATTCATGTACATAATTATGTTTTAAAAAATATGAATTCCCAAATTCATGTATTTTTAAATCCACAAGGTCAAATAATTAATGAGGTAATGTACCCAGAAAAAATAGAATAAATTATATAGGAGGAATTATGGAATCTTTTTTAAACAGTAAAGCTATTGCATTAAAACAAGGTGGTATAAGGGGATTCTTTGATAAGGCAAAGAATTATTCGAATGTAATTAACTTAGGTATAGGGGAACCAGATATTGATACACCTAAGGCAATAATTGATTGTGCCTATAATGCAATGCTAAAAGGAAAGACCCATTATACACAAAATGCGGGTGATTTAGATGTTCGTGAGGCTGTTGCAGACTACGTTAAAAGCTATGGAATTGAATCAAACCCAAGTGAAGAAATAATATTAACATGTGGTGGTATGGGAGCTGTTGCTATGGCAATTTTGGCTATAGTAAGTGAGGGAGATGAAGTAATTATTCAAGATCCACAGTGGCTTAATTATTGTTCTCAAGTTAGATTTGCTGGTGGAGTACCTGTTCAGGTGCCCGTTAGAGAAGAAGACAATTTTGTATTTAAAGCAGAAAATTTAGAGAAATATATTACTAATAAGACTAAAGTGCTTATGATTAATTCTCCTAATAATCCAACTGGTGCAGTAATGTCTAAGGAGGATATGGAAAAGATTTCTCAATTAGCTATAAAACATAATTTGTTTGTTATTTCAGATGAAGTGTATTGTGAATTGCTATATGACGGTAATAAGCACAAATCTATTGCATCGTTACCAGGTATGAAGGAAAGGACATTGATTATAAACAGTTTATCAAAAACCTTTGCTATGACTGGTTGGAGAATTGGCTTTGCTATAGGACCAAAGGAAATCATTGCAAAGCTTATAGTTCTGCAGGAAAATTTGGTTGCTTGTGCACCAGCACCTGCTCAAAGAGCCGCTAAATATGCTCTTAGCACTATGTGTGAAGTTAAGAGCATGGTAAACATGTATGAAAATAGACGTAATATTATAGTAGATGGTTTAAATGGTATTGAAGGTATTTCTTGCTTAAAGCCATTGGGTGCATTTTATGCATTTGCAAATATAAAAGGATTAGGCAAGACATCATTAGAATTTGCTGAAGGGTTATTAGAGCAAGAACAAGTTGTAGTGATACCAGGATCTGCTTTTGGACCGAGTGGAGAGGGTTTTGTTAGAGTAGCTTATTCTAATTCAGAAGAAAATTTACATATTGCATTAAAGAGAATTAGAAATTACGCAGAAGGATTAAGAATTTGAAAAATATAAAAAATGATTTTGAAATAAATGGGAGGTAATTTTATGTCTAAATTAATATTTAAAAGAGAAGATATCAAACCGTTTTTAGATGGTCTTACAATTTACGGAACTGGTGGCGGTGGAGAGCCGGAGTGGGGTAAGGTAATCCTTGAAAATGATTTAGAACGTGGAAGGGTATATGAAATTGTGGACCCCGAAGATATTGAAGATGATGCATTTGTTTGTAGCGGTGGAATAATGGGTTCTGTTAAATCCCTTGATGATTTGTCATTCGAAGATACAACATTAGGTTGGGAAGAGAACTTTCCGTTAGTAAATGCTATCAAGGCCATGGAGGAAATTAAAGGAAGAAAGGTAGATTATCTTATTCCATTTGAGGTTGGTGCACTAAATACTCCGGTTATTATGTCAGCAGCTGCAAGACTTGGAATACCTATGATCAATGGTGATGCATGCGGTAGGAGTTGCCCTGAGACACAGATGGCATCTTTTATAGGACATGGTATAGACCTTTATCCAATGCCACTAATAGATAGCTATGGAAATACAACTATTGTAATGAAAGGAAACACTCCTACATATGCAGATGAAGTTGGAAGATTTATCGTTGTAAAGGGCGGTGGATTTGGTGCAAATGCACATTATCCAATGTCAGGTGCAGAATTAAAACGTTCTTGTGTACCATATACAGTAACTAAGGCTATTGAATTTGGTAAGGTTATTGAAAACGCAAATATAAAAGGCGAAAATGCGGTAGAGGCATTTAGAAAGAGTGTAGATGGCAAATTACTATTTGAAGGTGTAATTAGCCATTTAGAAGGAGAGGACAGAGGCGGTTTTTATCTAACAAATCTTACAATGGATGGAAAGGGTCAATTTTCCGGGAAAAAACTCAAAATGGTTGTAAAGAATGAATCCATGGCAGTTTGGGTTGATGATAAGTTAGCTATTATGTTTCCTGATTGTGCATTTATGTTAGACACAAAAACTGGACATGGTATCCCTAGTATAGACCATAAAGTAGGACTTCCTATGTCAATAGTATGTACACCATGCCATGAAAGAATACGAGAATGTATGGAAACTGAAATAGGTAAAATTGCATATGGTGCTGCAAGATATGGGTATAGCGAATTAGAATACATTCCTTTTGAAAATCTATAGAAACTAAAAATGATAGACGTAATAGAAAGGATGTGGTCAACATTAATCAAAATGCAATTGAGGTAAAGAACATTGGAAAAGAATTCAATGGTGTATGGGTTTTAAATAATATTGATTTTGATTTAAGACGTGGAGAAATACATGCATTAGTTGGAGAAAATGGAGCAGGCAAATCGACCTTTATTAAAATTTTGTCAGGAGTTCATTGTCAATCATCAGGAAATATTTCTATAAATGGAGAACCAATAAAATTTACTTGTGTTGAACATAGTGAAAGTAGTGGAATACGTACAGTTCATCAGGAAATAAACTTAGTTCCTTATTTCAAGGTTTATGAAAACATGTTTGTTGGTTCAGAACTTGAGAAGTCTGTTGGGTGCCTAAAGATAATTGATAGTAAAGAAATGAAGAGATGTGCTGTTGAGGTTTTAAATCGTTTAGGTGTAGAACTTGATATTGATAAAACAACATCAGAAATAAATACAGCAATGAAGAAAATTGTAGAAATATGTAAAGTCTTAGTTTACAAACCGGATATTATCATATTTGACGAGCCTACTACAGCATTAGGTCAGGAAGAGCGAAAAAGCTTGTTAAATACAATTACAACGTTAAAGAAACAAGGAATTTCTATAATTTATGTTTCTCACAATCTTGAAGAAATAAAAGAAATCGCAGATAGGGTTACAGTTTTCCGTGATGGGAAAAAAGTGGCACTTTTAGAAAAGGAAGAAATTACTATTGATAGTATTATTTCAAATATGTTGGGAGATAAAACATATAACAGTTATATAAGAGAAAAATCTTGTGCACAAAAAGAAGAAATATTAAGGTTTGAAGATGTATCTACCGACTTACTAAAGCATATAAACTTTAGTGTAAAAAAGGGAGAAATGTTAGGCATAGCAGGTGTCGTTGGTGCCGGCAAAACAGAAATAGCAAAAGCAATATTTGGTCTGGATAAAATTAAATCTGGCTCAATAGTAGTGAATGGTAATAAAATAACGCCAACTCCAGATAATGCAATTAAAAATAAAATTGCTTTAGTACCAGAAGAAAGACAGCTGCAGGGGATTATTCCCAACTTTTCAGTATCAAGAAATGTTACTTTAACCTATTTAGAAAAATGGTCACATAACGGAGTGCTTAATTCAAAAAGTGAATATAATTCTGCTGTAAAATATATAGACAAGCTATCAATAAAAACTCAAGGTCCTGACCAAATGATAAAGTACTTAAGTGGAGGTAATCAACAGAAGGTAATTTTATCAAGATGGTTAGTTGGTGATTTTGAAATCGGCGTTTTTGATGAACCAACAAAAGGAATAGATATAAAAGCTAAAGAAGATATTTATATATTAATGGACGAACTTTCCCAACAGGGAAAATCTATAATTATAATGTCATCATATTTGCCTGAATTGATCTACAATTGTGATCGTATCATTGTATTGAAAGATGGGGAAATAGTTGGTGAATTTACAACAAATGAAGATAACCTTGAAGAAAAGATATGCAAGGTAATGTTGGGAGGATGTTAGGATGAGTAAAGGTGATAAAATACAGTCGCGTGATTGGTTACACTTTTCAAAAAAGTATGGTACAGCCTTGTTTGGGCTTGTTGTATTTGTGTTTTTTTCAGTATTTGCTAATAATTTTTTTACAATAAATAATCAGCTAATGTTACTCAGACAAATGAGTATGCTAACAGTTGTTGCTCTTGGCTTTACTTTCGTTATGGCAGCCGGAGGCTTTGATATGTCTTTAGGAAATGCAGCGGGATTAATCAATATAACATTCGGTTCAATACTGATTGCTACAAATAATTTCATGCTATCACTTATAGGTGCATTAACAGTAGGAGTTTTATTAGGCTTAACTAATGGTTTGTTAGTAGCTATTATCGGATTACCTGATTTTATTGCAACATTTGCAGTGGGTACTATTACGGTTGGATTAAAGATGCTTATAACTAAAGGTAATCCTATGTCGTTTCCTCAAGATGTAAGTAAAGCAGCTTTATTTGTTGGACAAGGTAAAATAGGCAGTATTCCATTCCCTGTAATTTTAATGCTAATATTGGTAGTTTTAGTTGCATTTGTATTAGAGAAAACTCGTTTAGGAAGACGTATATATGCGATTGGAGGTAACAAAGTAGCAAGTCAATATGGTGGAATTAATGTAAAGAAATATAGACTTTATACATTTATATTTTCAGGAGTATTTTTATCAATCGCATCGGTTATGTTGACATCCAGATTAGGATCTGCTCAGCCATTAGCAGGTGAAGATTTTATGTTAGATACTATTGCTGCAGTATTTTTAAGTACTACTATGTTTGGAGAGGGCGAACCAAAGGCTATAGGGACATTTATTGGCGCGTTTATTATATGTATGCTAACTAATGGATTAACAATGCTTAATGTTGAATATTACTTCCAATATATAACAAAGGGACTGGTAGTAATTCTATCTGTTTTAACTTCGGTTTACTTAGGTGGAAAACTTAAAAAATCTTAATAAATATAAAAACAAATAATATGAAGTAGGTGACTATAATGATAAAAGTATTAGGTTTTTGTGCAAGCCCGCGTATTGGAAACAGTTTATATTTACTCAATAAAGCATTGGATGAGATTAAAGTACATGCAGGTAACTTGGGTGAAGAGGTTTCAGTAGAAATATGTTCAGTACGTGGAAAAAAAATAAGCGGTTGCGTAATGTGTCAAGGTTGTGCGAAAGATGGTATTTGTATTATTAAGGATGACTTTAAGGAAATGCAAGACATGTGGTTAAATGCCGATGTAATTATATATTCGGTACCTGTTTATCATATGGGAATGCCGGCTCAAATGAAAGCATTCATTGATAGATTAGGTAACAGTATGTTTGGTAGATATAAGGAAATATTTCCAAATATGACTACAGCACCTAAGCCGCTTAAAGTAGTTGGTTGTATAGCACAAGGTATTCATGCATTTTCTGGTCAAGAGCACACGATTACTCAGGTTATAAATCATGCGATGATTTGTGGTTGTGTACCTGTGGCAGGGGACTTATGGGAATCTTATATAGGTGCTGGTGGTTGGACATCTAATGATGAAAACAGAAATGCTTTAGAAAAGCAATATGAAGATGGTACAGAAGATTCGCGTGTAGTGGTTACATCGAGCCAATCTTTAGCAAGAAGAGCATTAGATATGGCTATCTTATTAAAAAACGGTGGAATTAATAGTCAAAAGGTGATTGATGATCCGGTGTATATAGCTTTTAGAGATAAATTGCAATAGAACTGGACAACAGACAACTGATGATTATTAACCATTAAAATAAAATAAAAAAGGAGAATATTATGTTTAAAAGAATTTTAAGTATTGCATTATGTATTATGTTAGTTTTTAGCATGGTTGGTTGCCAAAGTTCTAATGCTCCACAAGAAAATACGGATCAAAACTCATCAGAAAAGACATTTAAAGTAGGTATAAATAATTTTGGTCTGGCAAACTTCTTTGCTCGTGCAGGAAAAGCAGCATTAGAGGATGAACTACAAAAAATAGGTTGTGAAGTGCTTGCAACTGTTACTGGTGATGTTGCTGCTAGAAGTACAGCAATTGAAAATATGATTAGTCAGGGTGTTGATGCCATAATTATTGAAGAAGGCGATATAAATGAAGTAGCTCCAGTTTTACGTGAAGCTAAAGCAAAAGGAATAATAATAGGCTCAATGGATGCAGGTAATGCAGATTTTGTTGATGTTTATGTATCTTCCGATAATACTGAGCTTGGTACTCAAGCAGCAGAAATGATGATGGAAGCTATTGGCGGAAAAGGTACCATCGTAGAAATTGTTAATGATGCCGGTAGTATGATAAGAATGAGAAAAGATGCAATGCATGCAGTTGTTGCAAAATATCCAGATGCAGAAGTAAAATACAGTTTTGTATATGCTTGGCCAGATTTTTATCCAGATACTAAAAATAAGATGGAATCTCTTTTGCAAGCAAACTCTAATCCAGGTGACATAGCAGCTGTTTATGCAACATTTGATGGTGTAGGTGTAGCAGCAGCTGATGCAATACGTGAAGCCGGTTTGCAAGATAGCATAGTTGTAGTAGGTATAGATGGTGACCCGGAGGCATACAAAGAAATGAGAAAACCTGATAGCCCATTTATAGCAACTTTAGCTCAAGATCCGGATACAATAGCAAGAACATGTGTGCAATCAGTAGTAGATTTATTAAATGGGAAATCTATTCCGGAGCAATCAATATTTATCCCAGGTATCTTAATTACAAAAGATAATATACCTGCAGAATAATATAAAAATGCTATTGCCATTACCTGTGGTGTTCGCAGGTAATGGCATGAAAATAAAAGTAAGGAGGTAAGCAGCAATGTTACCTAAAAATGGCGCAACAATATTAAGAGTAAATTTAAGCACTAAAAAAATTGAAAAAAGAGAATTTACAGATAAAGAAATACTTAAAAAAACCTTAGGTGGAAGAGGTTTAGCAACTTATATATATATTAATGAATATGACCAAACATTACCACCGGAAGATGAACGTTCTCCAATTATGTTCGCAACCGGTTTATTAACTAGTACTATGGTTCCTTGTTCCGGAAGAACATCAATAATATTTAAAAGTCCTGTTACAAAATCTTTCTTTAAGACAAATGTTGGTGGGCACTTTGGCGGAGGATTAAAATACGCAGGATATGATATTTTAATAGTAGAAGGAAAGTCTGAAATTCCTTGTTATATTTACATTAGAGATGATAAGGTAGAGATTTTGGATGCCAGCGATTTGTGGGGTATGGATAACAGAGAAATAAATGCAGAATTGCGTTCTAGATATAATGATGAAGAGCTTCAGCTTGCTAATATTGGGCCAGCTGGAGAAAACCAAGTTGCTTTTGCATCCATTCATGCTTCAATATATAATGCCGCAGCAAGAGGTGGTGGTGGTGCGGTTATGGGATCTAAAAACCTTAAATGTATAGCTGTTCACGGTACTAAATGTGTAGAAATTGCAAGACCTGAAGAATTTTATAATGCAGTTGCAAGAATAAGTGCTAAAATGGATCAAGTTCCAGGAGTTAAGGGTCTTTCAATGTATGGGACAAGTATAGGAATAGAGTCAACAAATGCTATAGGTGCATTTCCTGTAAAGAACTTTCAAGAAAACCAAATTGAAGGTGTTGAAACTTTAACTGGACAATACTTAGTAGATAGTGGATTGTTAAAAAACAGAGTTGGATGTTATACATGTCCTGTATCATGTCATAGATTTTGTACAATTGATGAAGGTAAGTATAAGGGTACATATACAGGAGGACCTGAGTATGAAACATTATCGTCCTTTGGTGGAGGGTGTGGAACCACAGATACTTATACTGTATTAAAAGCTAATGAATATTGTAACACTTTGGGAATGGATGTTATATCCGCAGGGGCTATGATTCAATGGCTAATGGAATGTAAACAAAGAGGTGTGGTTACAGATGAGATAGCAGATGGACTGGATTTGAGCTGGGGAAATGGCGATACTATAGTTGAATTAACTAGAAGAATGGCATATAGAGAAGGTGTAGGTGACCTGCTAGCTAACGGAGTTAAGGTTGCATCTGAAATTATTGGAAAGGATTCATACAAGTGGGCAATACAAGCAAAAGGATTAGAGCAATCAAGAGTAGAAACGAGAGCTGCTTTTGGTTATGCTTTAGCATTTGCCATAAGCTCCCGCGGTCCAGATCACTTAAATACAGAGCCTTTAGCAGAGTTTGGAGGCGATGCTGCCGGAGTTGCAGTAATTAAAAAAATAACCGGCAGCGAGAAGTATGCATATCCGCATACTACTGAAAAGAGACCTGAAATAATACGTTGGCATGAGGACATTTATGCAGCAGGTGATTCATTAGGAATATGCGCGTTTCCTACTACAGCTCAATTTTGGATGGATGAAAGTGATTTAGCTGAGCTATTTAGTACATCAACTGGAATTGATGTAACAAAAGAGGATATATTGGAAGGCGGTAGACGTACCATACTTATGGAGCGTATGTGTGTTGGAATGATGGGCTTTGACAGAACTGAGGATAAGCTTCCATGGAGATTAATGAATGAAAAACTTGCAGGTGCTAAGCATGATAATGCAATAAACTCTCATGAAGATATTGAAATGATGAAAAATAGGTATTATGAATTGCATAAGTGGGATATAACAACTGGACTTCCAACAAATGAAATAATAAAGAATTCTAATCTTGAAGAGTTTGTAGAAAAGTATTCAAAACATGTTCATATTAAGAAGGAGGAGTGTTAGTATGAAAAAGATAATTGTAAATCCTAAATTATGCTCGGGTTGTAATACATGTGTATTAAACTGCTCCTTCATGCATCATAAAGCATTTTCACATAAATTATCAAATATTAGAATTATTGGCAAGGAAGAAAGAGCAGATTTTAAACCAACACTTTGTATTCAATGTGAGGAAAGAAACTGCGTTAAAGTGTGCCCTGTAGAAGCTATATCTATTAACGAAGAAACTGGTGCAGTTATTGTAAATAAAGATCAGTGTATTTTATGTGAGATGTGTATTGATGCATGTGAACATAATGCAATTCGTAAAACTAACGATACCAATAATGACGAGTACATTGCTATATGCGACTTATGTAATGGTGATCCTCACTGCGTTAAATATTGCAGATTAGGTGCATTAAAATATGAGTAATGGATGGATGATTTATGGCTAAAGTTAGATTTGTTTCACCCTATAATAAAATTACTGGTACTACATGGGACGAGATAGGCGGAAATACAATAGGTGAAGTGTGCCAAAATATAATTAAAAAATACGGTGAAGAATTAGCATTTTTGTTAGATAAAAATGGGGATCTTTCTAAAGAGGTAGTAATACTTGTTGATAGAAGAGGTGCTCTAACTTTAGATGGATTTAGTACCCCTGTAAAGGAAGAAACAGAGGTAATAATTATGGAGTATTTAGGATGGGCATAATCGGAGAAACGAGCAACATAGCAAACTATATAAATAAATTTAAGGTAATTGCAGAGGGTAAGTATGTTTTGCGAATAAAAAATGTTCGTGAGCTTTCTGAAATGTTAAACAAAAATATTAGGCAAACAGAATTATATTTATTAGAGCAAAATATACTTCCTTACAGATATATTGGTACAGCAAGATTTATTGGACTCCATGGCATTGAAAAACTGCTTAAATCCCGTGTTGCAATAGTAGGTTGTGGTGGCGTAGGAGGATATATAGGTGAATTATGTGCTAGATTAGGTGTTGGTGAAATATTACTTTTTGATGGAGATGTGTTTGAAGAAAGTAATATAAACAGGCAATTAGGATGTCTCGAGAAGAATATTGGAAAGTATAAGGCCGAAATAATTGCTGATAGAATAAAGGATATCAATAGTGCTATTGAAGTTTCTTATAAAAATATATTCCTGCATAAGGAGCAATTTATCGAAGAGTTTTCTAACTGTGATATAGTAATTGATGCTGTTGATAATATCCAGAATCGCTTAGATATAGCTAAAGCTTGCATGAATTTAATGATTCCTTTTATACACGGCAGTATAGGTAATAGTTCAGTCCATGTTGGAGTGGCAACACCTAATAATAATTTTTTAGAAGAAATTTATAGTCATAAACACACAAATAATATGTTGTTGGGGAACCCAGCACCCACTGCCATGCTATGTGCAGTATTGCAGGTATGTGAATTAGTAAAAATAATTTGTGGGATTGGTGATGTTTTAAGTGGTAGTTTGCTGCATTATAACTGGCTATCCAATGATTTAGTAACATTTGATATAACAAATAAATAATAAGGTGACTTGTATGAATAAATTATTGAAGAAGATGAATGAAGGTAATTGTGTTTATGGTCCTTTTATGAAAACTGGTGACCCTGCTTTTGTTGAGATTGTAGGGCATTCAGGTTTTGATTTTGCCATATTAGATTTAGAGCATGGACCTTCTAATGAATTAGCTCTGCAAAATCTAGTTCGAGGAGCACAAATAGCAAACTTATGTCCAATTGTTAGAGTTGCTAAGCTTGATGAAAATTTGATTGGAAAGGCATTAGATGTTGGTGCACAAGGAGTTCAAATACCTCAAGTAACAAGTTCGAAAGAAGCTGTGATTGCTGTAAAAGCTGCTAAATTTGCGCCTTTAGGAGAACGAGGAGTTTGCCGTTTTGTTAGAGCGGCAAACTATAGCTCAAAGGATAGATTTGAGTATTTATCTGAAGCGAATGACAATTTAGTTATATTGCAGTTAGAAGGGCAAGAGGCTATTGAAAATTTGGACGAGATATTAGAGGTCAGCGGAGTAGATGTGATATTTGTTGGTCCATATGATTTATCACAATCAATTGGAGTACCAGGTAACATTAATCATCCTTTAGTTGAAGAAAAAATGAAATATATAATTAAAAAAGCGTCAGAAAAAGGAATTTTAACAGGTACATTTGTTGATACTGTTGAAGATGCAACTAAATGGAAGAATATAGGGGTTTCTTATATATCTTACTCTGTGGATGTAGGAATATTTTATGAAACTTGTAAAAATATATTATCTATGATTAAGATGGATTAATAATTTACATACATTATATTATGCTGGTAAATCAAGGCTTTATAAATTATAAAAAGTTGGTGGAATTAACCTTTGTCCTTGCCTTCAAAGTAACTGGCTAAAGTGGCAAGGGTTTTTATTTAAAATAATGATAAAAAGAGGATTTGCTATGAATGAGTTAATTAAAAAAATATCAAACTATGGCATTGTACCTGTTATAAAAATTGATAATGTAGAAACAGCTGTTCCATTAGCGGAGGCTTTAATAAATGCTGGTCTGCCTGTAGCAGAGGTTACATTCAGGACAGCTCAAGCTGAAGAATCTATTAAAAGGATTGTACAGGCATATCCTGAAATGATAGTTGGAGCAGGCACGGTTTTGTCAATTGATCAGGTAGAAAAGGCAGTTAATGCAGGAGCAAAGTTTATTGTTTCACCTGGCTTTAATCCTAAGATTGTAGAGTATTGCATTTCTAATGGAATTACTATTATACCAGGTACTTCTTCACCCAGTGACATGGAAGCTGCATTGGAAATGGGATTGGAGGTAGTTAAATTCTTCCCTGCAGAACAATCTGGAGGAGTAGAATATTTAAAGGCTGTGGGCGGTCCCTACACTACATTGAAATTTATACCTACCGGAGGCATTAATGCAAAGAATTTAAATTCTTACCTCTCACAAAAGAATGTTGTAGCATGCGGCGGTTCTTGGATGGTGAAGAATGATTTGATAGTTGCCGGAGATTTCGATGCCATAAAAAGACTTACAAGAGAAGCAATTCAAAGCATGTTAGGCTTTTCATTAGATCATGTGGGAATTAATTGTTCTGATTTAGATGAGGCTGATTGTGTTTCGAAGCAATTTTCTCGTATATTTGGTTTTGATTGCAAAATTGGAAATTCATCAATATTTGCTGGTGAGGCAGTTGAGGTAATGAAGTCTCCATTCTTGGGTAAAAAGGGTCATATAGCTATTAAAACTAATTCCATTGACAGAGCATTTGCTTATTTAAGCGAACTGGGGGTTGGATTTAATGAAAACACCCGTAAGACTGGGCCTAAAGGAGAAACAAAAGCAATTTATCTGGATGAAGAAATAGGCGGATTTGCAATTCATCTAAAAAATTAGATTTTTGAAGGGAGAGAGTGACTTATTATGAAGGTTTTAACATTTGGTGAAATTATGCTGAGACTTAAAGCACCGGGTTTAGAGAGATTCTTTCAAAGCCCATCATTGGAGGCTACTTTCGGAGGAGGGGAAGCAAATGTAGCAGTTTCTTTAGCTAATTATGGAGTAGATGCAGCATTTTTAACAGTACTTCCGGATAATGTATTAGGGGAAGCGGCTGTTAAAGAATTAAGAAGCTTTGGAGTTGATACATCAAGAATTTTAAGAGGGAAAGGACGTTTAGGAATTTACTTCTTGGAGGGAGGAGCAAATCAACTTCCAAGCAAGGTTGTATATGATAGAGACTATGCTGCTATAGCTTTGGCGAAACCTGGTGATATTGATTGGGACAAAGCGTTTGATGGAGTTGACTGGTTTCATATTACTGGAATAACACCTGCGTTATCTGAAAGTGCTATGGAGTTGTCACTGGAAAGTGTCAAAGTAGCTAAAGCAAAAAAAATCACTGTTTCATGTGACCTTAATTTCCGTAAGAATTTATGGAAATATGGTAAAAAGGCTCCAGAGGTGATGACTGAATTAGCAAAATACGTGGATATCGCAATTGCTAATGAAGAAGATTGTCAAAAATCATTAGGAGTAACAATTGATGTAAATGTTGAAGGTGGAGAATTAGACAGAAACAAATATAAGGAGCTTTCTAATGCAGTTTTGGAAGCATATCCTAACATGAAGATGATAGCTATAACCTTAAGAGAAAGTCAAAGTGCAGACATTAATGGGTGGGCTGCATGCTTAAATGACAGAGAAAATTTCTATGTAAGCAAAAAGTATGAAATTCGAGACATTGTTGACCGTGTTGGTGGTGGAGACTCCTTTGGAGGTGGTTTGATTTATGGTTTAAACAATTATAAAGATAGACAAGATGCTTTAGAATTTGCAGTAGCAGCAAGTTGTTTAAAACATTCTATTTCTGGAGACTTTAACAGAGTAAGCATTACTGACGTTGTAAAACTTGCAGAAGGCGATGGAACAGGTAGAGTACAAAGATAGTAAAGTTGATTAAATGTTATAATGATCTAAATTTATTAATAAAAAAATACTCCTATAAAAATAAGATAGGAGTATTTTTTATGTTAGCATCTTTGATGAAATATTTGGCATATAAACCATTGACTGATTAGTCAATACCATGTATAATTATATTGACTAACCGGTCAATAACGGGGAGGATTTGCATGATTGACAATTCTAAAAGAGATAAAATTTTGGAAGCAAGCTTAGATGAGTTTGCAGAATGCGGTTATGATAAAGCAAGTACTGACAGAATAAGTACAAAAGCAGGTGTATCCAAAGGATTGATTTTTCATTATTTTGGTTCTAAGGACAATTTGTATTTTATTATTATAAACAAGTGTATAGATGATATTTTTAATGAGTTTAACAAAATTAAATTCAATGATTCCGATTTCATATCGATGCTTACTCAAATTAATAAAATGAAATATGACTTTTTTATCAAAAATCCGATGCATTATCAAATAATTGTAAACGGGTTTTACAATTCTCCTAAAAAGTTGCAGAAAAAGTTGGAACAAAGATATTCTGAACTTAAGCAAATCGGACTAAATATAATAGTAGATATGATTAAGGACTTACCCATTAAGGAAAATATTTCGGTAGATGATATATTAACAGTATTGGCTTCAATAACAAATTTAATAGAAAACAAATATTTATCTTATTTTATTAAGGGTATATATCAATACGAAGAAATATATAACTCTGCTGTAGATGAATATATGAAGCTTATAAATATTGTTTTGTATGGTATTTTAGATCAAAATCAAGGAGTGATAATTTGAGTGATATTGTATTAAAAATTAATAACCTCAGCAAGAATTATCAAATGGGTGAAGTATCTGTTAAGGCATTGGAAGATGTGAGTTTTGAAGTTAAAAAGGGTGAATTTATAGTAATATTAGGACCCAGTGGTTCGGGGAAAAGCACACTTCTTAATATAGTTGGCGGTATGGATAATCCAAGCAACGGTGAGGTTTATTTTAACAATGAATTGATTACGAACATGAACGATAAGGAACTTACATTTTACAGAAGAAATAAAATCGGATTTGTATTTCAGTTTTATAATTTAATGGCTACGCTTACGGCAAAAGAAAATGTGGAGCTTGCTGCAGAGATATGTGAAAATGCTGCAGATATAGATGAGGTGATGGATTCTGTTGGACTTTTGGACAGAGCTGACCACTTTCCATCACAAATGAGCGGCGGTGAACAGCAAAGAGTTGCAATAGCAAGAGCTGTTGCTAAGAATCCGCAAATTTTACTATGCGATGAGCCAACGGGAGCATTGGATTTTGAAACAGGAATACAAATACTTAAAGTATTAAAGGATGTAAATGAAAAATTTAAAAATACAGTTATGGTTATTACTCACAATGCTTCCATAGCAGATATGGCGGACAAGGTAATAAAAATGAGAAGCGGGAAAATAACCGATATTATAATCAACGAAAATCCAATTTCTCCTGAAAGGATTGAATGGTAATGAAAAAACTTGATTTAAGGTTATTCAGAATGATTAAAATTACCAAAGGTCAATATATAGCTGTTCTTTCCATAATAATTACCGGGATATTTGTGTTCACTGCCGTTAATAATTCAGCGGTAAATTTAAAGGATTCAATCAATGACTATTATAATGCAACAAATTTTGCCGATATTTTTATTAAAGGAAACAATATGCCTGAAAGCTTGGAAAGTCAACTAATCGGCTCAAATGATATAAAAGAGGCAGAAGCAAGGTTGGTTTTTGATACTAAATTTCTAACTGCTAATGGTGATGATAAGGTTAATGTGCGTGTTATTTCTGTCGATAAATATGAAAATAAAATAAACAAACTGTTTATGAAGGAAGGAAGAAGAACCTTAGCAGGCAGAGATATTATCGTTATAGAAAAGTTTGCGGAGGCAAGAAATATAAAGATTGGTGATGAAATTAATCTTCAAATAAACGGCAGGAAGTATACGTTTAAAGTTTCCGGTATTGCTTCAAGCGCTGAATATATTTATATAATGGAAAATGAGCAATCATTGATGCCTGCACCTGAAAAATTCGGGGTTGTTTATATAGAAGAAAGTTATATACGTAAGATATACGGTAATAATGGTAGCTTTAATGATTTAGTTGTTAAGTTAAATAATGATGAAAACATTGATAAAACAGCGAAATATTTGGAGGATAAATTTGATAAGTATAATGCAAGGATTACAAAAAGAGAAGATCAGTTAAGTAACAATGTGATGAATCAAGAAATATCAGGCCTTGAAATGATGTCGCAATCATTACCATTTGTATTTTTGATTTTTGCAGGTGTTATGCTTTCTGTTATGTTGTCAAGAATAGTAAAAAAGGATAGAATAGCTATCGGTGTTTTAAAGGCAATGGGTTTTACAAACAATGAAATTATAATTCATTACTTAAAATATGCCGGGTCTGTCGGTTTAATAGGAGGGACATTTGGCTCTATAATCGGAACTGCATTATCCGGAATGATGACAAATTATTACTTAGTGTTTTTCAGCATACCTATGCTTGTTATTAAGGTGTATTACAATAAAATTATTGTATCGGTTATATTATCCTTTTTATTTTGTGTAATATCAGGATTTTGGGGTGTCAAGGACATTCTAAAAATCAATCCTGCCGAATCAATGAAGCCGGAATCTCCTAAGAAGGGGAAAAGAATTCTCATAGAAAAAATAAAGGTAGTATGGAACCACATTTCATTTTCTTGGAAGATTGTTTTTAGAAACATCTTCAGGGAAAAAAAGAAATTTGCATTTATTGGCGCTGCTGTTGCAATAACCTGCGGTATGATGATCATGACAATTTGGATGGTTGATATAATTGATGTTATATTTAACAGGCATTACGGTGAATTTATAAAGGTGCAATATAACATAAGCTTTAATGGATTTAAAAGCGAACATGCTATGAAAGAACTTTCTAAGCTCATAAATATTAAAGAGATGGAGCCAAGAATAGAAATACCTTTCGAAATAGAAAACGGCAAAGAATCAAAAATAGTAAGTGTTATTGGCTTGAAAGAAAATACGGAATTTTATGGATTTAAGGATATAAATGGTAACTTGCTTAAACTGCCGGAGGATGGAATTTTATTATCGTCTAATTTAGCAACATCGCTGAATGTCGGTATTGGTGATGAAGTGCTTTTAAAGAACTTACTGAAAGATGATGATAAAAATTATGTATATGTTAAAGGAATAGTAAATCAGGCGCTTGGTATTAACGGATATGTAAACATAGATTTTCTAAGGGGTAAGTTTTTAGATAAAGGAATTATTAATGGGGTATATATTAACTCGGATGATAATGTTATTGATAAACTTAAGAATATGAAAGATGTTACAATACAATCTCAGTTTGATATGAAGGACGCATTTATTGATTATACAGCCATGACGGCTGCCGCCATGGGATTTATGGTTTTCTTCTCGGGACTTCTTGGGTTTATAATAGTATACAGCATGACGTTGATGAGTATAAATGAAAGGGCATTAGAGTTTTCATCTCTTCGCGTCATGGGTTTTACTAAAAAGGAAATCTTCAATATGCTTGTTAGAGAAAACATGATAATGTCGGTGATTGGCATAGTAGTAGGAATACCTATCGGACTATGGCTTGTTGACTATATGGGTGTATCATTTACAACAGACCTTTACACTATGAAGGAACCTGTTTCCGTAAGCAGTGTTTTTATATCAATATTGTTAACAATAGTATTTATATTTTTGGCAGAACTAATGACCTATGCTAAAATTCATAAGTTGGATTTTATGCAGGCACTTAAAAATAGAGTATCATAATTTCTTATTTGGAGGGTAAAATGAAAGTAAAATACAAGAAGAAGTACGTAGTTTTATCTGTATTGATGGTTTTATCTTTAGCTGTTGTCTATTCGCTGTTTGCAGGAGGACAAAAAGTAAATGAAGACAAAACCTCAACCGTTAAATTAGGTCAAATCCAAAATACCTTAGAAGAAACAGGAACGGTATATTCTAAAAGAGTTAATACATTTTATTCAGATTTCAGTCAAAGGGTAAAAATTTTAAATGTATCAGTGGGAGATAGGGTTAAAAAAGGAGAAATAATTTTAACATATGATAATAATTATGATTTAGAAATAGAAAGAGCTAACAAACAAATAGAGGCAATAACAGCTACCTATAATGAAACTGTCAAAGGCGCCGATTTTAAAGAGATTTCTAACATGAAGCTAAACATTAGCACAATTGAAGGTAATTTAAATCTTGCAAGAAATAACTTTGACAAAATAAAGGATTTATATGAAAACAATGCTGTCAGTCAAGTTGAATATGATGAAGCTAAAAATAATGTAACTACCTTGGAAAATCAGCTTCAGGAAGCAAAGAATAACTATGATTTGCTTTTAAGAGGTGTATCTTCTAATGTAAAGAAGCAATATGAGTCTCAAATTGAAGAAATAATGGTTCAAATAAAAATTCTTGAAAAGAATATTGAGCAATCATCTATTAAGGCAGAATTTGATGGTATTATAACCGAATTAAATATTCACCAGGGAGGTATGACACAGCCGGGAGTAGTCGTAGTTGAAATTCAAGATGAAAATAATTTAGGTGTCTTTGTGGAAGTGTTGGCAGAGGATGCATCTAAAACTACTGTTGATATGCCGTTTATAATTGACTTGAATGGTGAGGTAAAGGAGCTTAAGGTTAACAGAGTGTATCCAAAGGCGAAGCCATCTGTTTCCGATCTTGGCGTTGAACAAAAAAGAGTAAGAATAGAAGCAGATTTAGATGAAATTAATAAAATAAAAATCGGCACGGAGGTTGATGTAACTATTGTTCTACAAGAAAAAGACAATGTGCTGTTAGTAGATAGAGATGCAATTTACGAAAAATCTCAAAAGGAATACGTGACAGTTTTAAATGGTGATAAGGAAATAGAAACGGAAATTGCAACAGGTTTAAAAAGTGATGACTATGCAGAAGTTATTTCCGGTTTAAAAGAAAATGATGTTGTATTATTGAATTATTGAATGTATAATACTGAAGGTTAAAATTTGAGTATTACCAAAGGAGATTAGGATGAAATACGATTTGATAATAGTTGGAGCAGGACCATCCGGTATATTTACAGCTTTTGAGCTTAACAGAATGAGTCCGGGTAAAAAAATATTATTAATAGAACAGGGAAAATCAATTAAGAAACGTAATTGCCCAAAGGATAAAACTAAGGAATGTATAAATTGCCAGCCGTATTGCAGCATAACTACTGGTTTTTCTGGAGCAGGCGCTTTTTCTGACGGAAAACTATCACTAAGTCCTGAGGTAGGCGGAGATTTGCCTGAATTAATCGGGTATGAATATGTCCAGGAACTTATAAATTACACAGATAAAATTTATCTTGATTTTGGCGCTGATACTAAGGTTGAAGGCGTTGAAAGCAAGGAAGAAATAAAGGAAGTCAGAAGAAAAGCGATTGAAGCCGGCTTAAAGCTTGTTGACTGCCCAATCAGACACTTAGGAACCGAAAAGGCACAGGATATATACGGTCAAATAGAACAACATTTAGTAGACAACGGAATTGAAATAAGATTTAGCACTCAGGCAGAAGACGTTATAATTGAAGATGGGGTTTTAAAAGGTGTTGTTTTAACTGATGCAGTAAGAAAAGTAAAGACAGAAGAGGTTTATGGAGATACTGTAGTAATATCTGCAGGAAGAAAAGGTGCTGACTGGTTAAAATCTCTATGCGTTAAACACAATATTGCTCATAGAGCCGGAACTGTAGATATAGGTGTGAGAGTTGAAGTTAGAAATGAAGTTATGGAAAGAGTTAATAATATATTATATGAATCAAAGTTAATAGGTTATCCTCGACCTTTCAGAGACAAGGTGAGAACATTTTGTCAAAATCCGGGTGGCTTTGTTAGCCAGGAAAATTACGATAACAATTTGGCTGTTGTTAATGGACATTCCTACAAGGATAAAAAATCAAACAATACAAACTTAGCGATTTTAAGTTCTCATAATTTTAGTCATCCATTTAATGAGCCGATTAAATATGGTGCAAAGGTTGCAGAATTATTAAATATGCTTGGTGATGGAAGCATATTAGTTCAAAGATACGGTGATATATTAGATGGAAAAAGAACATGGCAAAAAGAATTGTCAAGGTCAAATGTAATTCCTACATTACCGGATGCAGTTGCAGGTGATTTAACATCCGCTATGCCTTATAGAACCATGACTAATATTTTAAACTTCATAGAAGCATTGAATACTGTTGTTCCCGGCTTTGCAGGAACTGAAACTCTTCTTTATGGTCCTGAAGTTAAATTCTACAGCAATAAAGTAGAAATAACTGAAGATTTTGAGACAAGCATTAAAAATTTATATTGCTTAGGCGATTCAAGCGGTTGGACCAGGGGTTTAATGATGGCTTCTCTTATGGGAGTGAGGATGGGACAAATTTTAAGTAATAAAAAATAAAAATCTAAATATATTATACTATTACATGTACTAAAGAATTAACTGAACTACATCAGATTATTAAGGGGGAAAGAACATTGGAATGGTATAATAAGAGCAAAAATGAATTACTTAAAGAACTTAAAACCGATTTAGATTACGGACTGAGCCAAGCTGAAGCAGAAAAAAGATTAGAAGAATATGGCAAAAATGAATTAGAGGTTATAGGTAAAAAAAGTTTTATATCAAAACTTATTGCCCAATTTACAGATTTTTTAATTATTATTTTAATTGTTGCTGCAGGCATCTCTGCTTTTGTCGGAGAAAGGGAAGATGCAGTAGTAATTTTGGCTATTGTGGTAATTAATGCGATTCTTGGTATATACCAGGAAGGCAAAGCGGAAAAGTCTGTTGAGGCACTGCAAAAGTTGAGTGCTCCAAATGCCAAGGTAATCAGGGACGGTAATCAGATAATAATTCCTGCGACAGAAATAGTGCCTGGTGATTTGGTTATTTTAGAAGCGGGAGATATTATACCGGCTGATATAAGATTAATTGAAAGTTCTAACTTAAAGATTGAGGAAGCTTCATTGACCGGTGAGTCTGTTCCTGTTGAAAAGGATGCAAAAGCTCAAATATTAGGTCGTGTTGGAATAGGGGACAGGCATAATATGGGCTTTTCAAGCACAGTTGTAACCTATGGCAGAGGAAAGGGAATAGTTACAACAACAGGACACGATACGGAAATCGGAAATATTGCAACTAAAATTCAATCATATGACGATGAAGAAACACCGTTGCAACTGAAATTGAATCAGCTTGGAAAGGTCCTTGGAACACTGACCATCGGAATATGCATCATGGTTTTTGTTTTGGGTTTGTTTCAAGGAAGACATATACTTAAAATGCTTTTAACTTCCATAAGTTTAGCCGTAGCAGCAATACCAGAGGGGCTTCCTGCAATAGTTACGATTGTTTTATCAATTGGTATGAACAGAATGGCAAGTAAAAATGCCATAGTTAAAAAACTTCTTGCTGTTGAAACATTGGGTGCAACATCTGTTATATGTTCAGATAAAACAGGTACACTTACTCAAAATGAGATGACAGTTGTAAAAGCATATGTTGATGATAAGATATTGGATGTTGAAGGGATTGGATATGATCCTGTCGGTGACGTAAAACTTTCGGGTAAAAAAGCAAATATAAATACTTTACCAAACCTTAGAAATTTAATATCTATCGGCTCTCTTGCCAATGATGCGCTGCTTGACAATTCAACAGGTATGTATAAAATCATAGGAGATCCAACCGAGGGTGCAATCATTACTCTTGCAGGAAAATTAGGACAAACATCCGAGCAGCTCAACATGGTGTATCCAAGAGTTGCTGAGCTTCCGTTTGACTCAACAAGAAAAATGATGACTACATTCCATTCTAATTATATAAACGGCAAAATTGTATCATTTACTAAAGGGGCTCCTGATATTGTAATAAGCAAATGCAATAAAATTGCAATGAACGGAATGATTGTTGATTTCACTAAGGAACTTAAAAATAAGGTTTCAGAGGTAAATAAGAACTTTGCACGTTCTGCCTTAAGAGTTTTATCCACAAGCTATAAAATATGGAATGAGGTTCCTAATCATCCTACATTTGATGAAGTTGAAAGCGATATGATTTTCGTTGGCTTGGTTGGCATGATTGACCCGGCAAGACCTGAAGTAAAGGAATCAATAAAATTATGTAAGCAAGCCGGAATCGAAACAATAATGATTACCGGTGACTATAAAGAAACTGCATATGCCATTGCTAAAGATTTAGGAATGGTTGAAAATGAAAATCAGGCAATGATGGGCGAAGAACTTGATAAGTTGTCTGACAAGGAATTAAGAGAGGTAGTAAAAAATACAAAGGTTTATGCAAGGGTTTCTCCAGAGCATAAGGTAAAAATAGTTACAGCGTTGAAAGATAACGGATATATTACTTCCATGACAGGTGATGGCGTAAATGATGCCTTAGCTCTTAAAAAAGCTGATATTGGAGTAGCAATGGGTATTACCGGAACTGATGTAGCTAAGAACACAGCTGAGGTAATACTAACGGATGATAATTTTGCAACTATAGTAAATGCTGTTGAAGAAGGAAGAATAATTTTCAGCAATATTAAAAAATTTGTATTCTTTTTATTAAGTTGTAATATTGGAGAAATTCTACTTGTTTTTATAAGCATCATACTTAGTTGGGAAGTACCATTAGTACCAATTCAATTGTTGTGGCTCAACCTTGTTACTGACAGTTTCCCTGCTATGGCTTTGGGAGTGGAGAATGCTGAGCCGGGCATTATGAATCAACCCCCAAGAGATACTAAAGAGCCAATACTGGACAAAAGTATGCTTGGAGGTATAATGTTTCAGGCAGTTGCAATAAGTTTGGCCTCGCTTTTATCGTATTTTTGGGCAATGCGCACGTACGGGGTCAATGAAGGTTTAATTCATGCAAGGAGCGTTGTTTTCACAACATTAATTACTGCTGAATTATTAAGAGCATTTTCTTCCAGGTCACAAACATACACACTGTTTAAAATAGGGCTTTTTACCAACATGAGAATGGTGCAGGCGGTGTTGGTTTCATTTATACTTACTGTAGCTGTGTTGTATGTACCGGTGCTTAACTCAATATTCGATGTAATTCCATTAACAACGCACGATTGGTTAATAGTAATGACATTTTCATTCATCCCCATGATTACAGGCGAATTGTATAAGGATTTATTTAAAAATAAAATAAAATAATCAATCAAAAAGAACCGTCCCTAATTTTTGAGTGAAACTGTCGATTTCGTCGATATTAATACCGCTGTAATTAAGTGAAAACAATAATTTGTTTTTATTAAAGCTAATGATATTTATCAAAATATTGTTAGCTTTTGCATTTTCTTTTAGTTCTTCTATTTTTTTGGATGTTTTTGCTTCACAAACTATATGAAGCCCTGAATCAGAATTAATTATTTCAATTTTATCTTTAAAATTACTTTTTAAACTGTTTGCAAGGCTTGAATTTTTCTTTCGGTAGATTCTTTTTACCTTTCTTAGATGTTTCTGCATGTATCCTTCCTTCATAAAAAGAGCAAGAACAATTTGATCTATTTTCGATGTGGATTGAGTATGACGGTTTTTAATATCGTTATATTTTGGTAAAAGCTTTTTTGGAATTACCATGAAGCTTATTCTTAAAGAAGGTAAAAGCATTTTAGAAAAGGAGCCAAGGTATACCACGCAGTCATTTTTATCCATACCCTGAAGGCAAGGTATAGGCATACCTCCATAGCGTATCATGGAGTCATAATCATCTTCTATTATAAGGCCATTATTTTTATATGCCCATTCCAAAAGCTCCATACGTTTATTGACAGGCATTATTGTGCCTAAAGGGTATTGATGTGAGGGGCTTATATAAATTAACTTTGCTTCACTGTTTCTAAGTTTTGAAATATCGAAACCGCTGTCATTTATTTCAATATGTTTAATATTGAACATATAATCCTCAAAAATATACTCTGCCTTGTTAAATCCCGGCTTTTCAAATGCGATAGTGTTGTAGTTTTCTTTGATTATACCGATTAATATACCAAGTAAATACTGAACACCTGCACCGACGATAACCTGTTCCGGGCTTGTGTGACCGCCTCGCATGGTATTTACAAAATCGGAAATTTCTTCTCTTAAAATTTGCTCGCCTTGTGTAGAACAACTGTTATAAATTTTAGTTCCTTCATCAGAAATCACCTTGTTATATAATCTTTTCCATGTTTGCACATCAAAACTTTCTTTGTCTACACCATCATTTAGATAAACTGTATCCGTTTGCTGATTCAATATATTTTTATGCGCTTCTCTGTTAATTTCAAAGTTATATTCACTTAAGTCACATACAAAATACCCTCTTTTAGGAGAATTTTCTATATAACCTTCTGCCACAAGTTGGCTGTATGCATTTTCAACGGTTGTCTTACTTAAATTCAAGGTTTGAGAAGCCTCTCGGATAGAAGGTAACTTAACTTCCGGTTTTAAAACTCCCGATATGATTTCCGATTTTATAAACTCATAGAGCTGTATGTAGATTGGTTTATTGCTTTCTCTATTTAATATGGGTGATATAATCATAAATACTCCTTAACTGACATGAACAAATTTCATAAAGTCAACATAATATGAGGTTACACTTATCATAGCATAATTTTCGTATTTTTTTAATAGTTTTTTGTTCATATACAAAAAAATTGCCATATGATATAATTTAAGATGCCCTAACCCTATTTTTCCGACCGAAAGGGAGAGAAAAATAGCGGTAGGTCATTCGCAACGATTATGATTTACCCAATTTCTTTGACCGATAGGGAGAAAGAAATTGTAGGTATTTCAAACGCAACGAATTCCAAATTTGCATGAAAGAATTGAATAAGCAAATTTGTGAACGAGACTGCGCTTCCCAATGTATGCGACCAGAGGGAGCAAATACATTGGTGAATGAGACTGCACGATGCCCTAACCCTATTAAAAATATAAGGAGTTATTATGTATATAGTAAATGAAATTCAAGATTTTAAATATATAACATTTCCATCTTTTGAAAAATACAATGAAATTTTTCATTGCTTTACAACAAGGGCAGGAGGAGTGAGTGAAGGAGCATTCGCTTCTATGAACTTAGGATTCAGCACAGGTGACAATAATGAAAATGTTAAAAAAAATATTGAAATAATGGCTGAAAAGCTTAACTTAAATGTGAACGATATTGTTGAAACACATCAAACACATACTAATAATATTATGTATGTGACTGAGGAGCATAAGGGTAGAGTTTTCACCGAAAATATTCTAAGGGATATAGATGGTATTTATACTGATAAGAAAAATTTAATCTTAATGTCGTTTCATGCAGATTGTACACCTATTTTTTTCTATGATCCGGTTAAATGGGTTATAGGTTTGGCGCATGCCGGATGGAGGGGCACTGTTCAAAATATCGGTGGTATTATGGTTAAAAAGTTTGTCAATGACTTTAATTCTGATCCAAGGGACATAAAAGCGGCAATCGGACCGTCACTTTGCAAAGATTGTTTTGAAGTTGATGAGGATGTAAAAGATTTGTTTATAACAACAGATGAGTATTTTAAGAATTTCATGGAAACAAAGAATGTTAAATATCATTTTAATCTATGGGAAATAAATAAATATTTATTATTAAAAGAAGGATTGAAGGAAGAAAATATTGAAATATCAGGTGTTTGCACAAAGTGCCGAAACGATTTGTTTTTCTCTCACAGGGGTCAAGGCGGTAAAAGGGGCTTAATGACGGGATTGTTAATGATGAAATAATAAGATTTATAAATTATTAAAGTCATAACCTTCGTACATGCTAAATATAATAATATATATAAAGCTGTGAGGAGGGTATGAAATTGGCATATAAGAGGATAATGTCTCTGATATTAATTATTTGCTTAAGCTTAGGTATTACAGGGTGCAGCACTTTAGATATGATGGTGGGGCTGAAAGAAGAAAATAATCCTGATAAAACAGATTTGGCAGAATTAACTGATTTTGAATTAGTGGAAGATACAATTGGAGAAGAAATTGCTGAAGAACCTGTTGTGGAAACAGCTACAACAAATACGGAACAAGCAAAAATGACGGAAATTTTGGCTTATTTTGAGGATGAAAACGGCTTTGTGGTTCCTGTTAACACTAAGATTAAATGGGAAGAAGGAATTGCAAAGGCAACATTAAGAAGTATGGTAGTTGGAAGCGAAACTGAAAAAAGAATTAAAGGGTCCGGGCTTCATGGTGTTTTACCTGAGGGAACTGAAATTAGGGGTATGGCTATAAAAGATGGTTTATGCAGAGTGGATTTCACTAAGAACATATTAAATACTTCTTCATATGAACAAGAAGAAAACATGATTTCTGCAATTACATATACACTGACTGAATTTCCGACTATAAATAAGGTGGAATTGTTGGTTGAAGGTCAAGCACTAACTTCTTTATCAAAGGGATATGCAATTAATACCGCATTTGAAAGAGAAAATATTAACTTATATGGCTCTTCAGATGGTGTTAACTACACTGTTTACTACAAAGCACCTGATACAGAAGTTATGGGTCACTATGTTCCTTTAACATTTTCTGCTTCAAAGATTAATAATCCTGCAATAAATGTATTGGAAAAATTGTTTAGCGGGGCACCTGCGGATACTGTTTTAAGCAACAATATTCCTGTTGGAATTAATTTAAGAGGAGTGGATATTGTAAGTGATACAGCAGTAGTTAACTTAGGTGTGGAAGCGGTTAATCTTTCTGAAGAAGAATATAAAGATATGAATGCAATTGTTGTTCTTTGCTTAGAGCAATTTGGAATCGTTGATGTTGAATTTAACATTGAGGGTTTATCATTTGAAGAAGCAGGTATTCATTTTGACGATGGCGTAATGCCGACATTTAACCAGTATTGAAAATCCGAGGATCTTATCCTCGGATTTTTTTACTTCTTATAGTTTTCTTTTGCCTTTATTGCAAATTTTGGAGTTTGTATTTCGTTATATGGTGCTCCTTCTTCAATTTCTCCGGCTGTTTTCATTATATCAATCAATCTGTTATAACCTTCTTCTCCTAAAACTAAATCAGGATTCCATGCTCCGATATCTCTATAGGTCTCAACAATTTTTGCAAGGAATTTTTTATCTGAATCAGGGAATTGAGGTGCAATAACCTCAGCAACTTCCTCTGCCGTATGCTCATTAACCCATACCATTCCTTCATAAAGCGCATCTGCAAAACTTTGAATTGTTACGGGATTTTTTTCTATATAGCTTTCTAAAGCACTGTAACATGTATATGGTATATATCCTGCTAATCGACCTACGGATTCCAAAACATAACCGTTACCTTGAAGTTCAAAAGTAGAAGCTAATGGCTCAAAAAGTGTGGTGTAATCTGCTTCACCCGAAGCAAATGCCCCTGCCATCATATCAAATTGCACATCAGTTCTTACATCAACATCAACGCCCGGTGTTAAGCCGGCCTGTTTTATGGAGTATTCTAATGCCATTAAAGGCATTCCACCCTTACGCCCACCTAAGATTGTATGTCCCTTTAATTTTTCCAAAGTGAAGTTATCATCTTTTTCCCTACCAACAATAAATGAACCATCTCTTTGAGTAAGTTGTGCAAAATTAACTGCATGGTCTTCACGTCCTTGTAAATACACATAAACGCTGGCTTCCGGTCCCATGAATGCAATATCAGCTTCGCCACTCACCATGGCAGCCATACATTTGTCCGCTCCGCCGCCGTTTGTTAATTCAATTTGCAATCCATGCTTTTCAAAAAATCCCTTTTCTATCGCAACATATTGTGGTGAATAGAAGATTGAGTGGGTAACTTCTATTAATCGCACCTTTGTCATATCAGTTTGTTTTTGCTCACATCCTGCAAGAATTAAGGTTGATACAAGTAAAACAATCACCAGTAAAGAAATAAATTTTTTCATAAATACCTCCCATATTTGCTCGTTTACTATAATATTCAATGTGAGGGAAAAAAGTTACCGATAAATATATAACTAAATTAAAATGTTCCAATGGGGAACGTTTTAATTTTTTTAAAAAATAATGGAATAATTGCTTCAATTGTGGTATATTTATATTGTTTGTAAAATATAGGTGATAATTAATTAATAACAAAATTAGGGATAGGAGAAATTATGGTCGTATCTTTTTCTGATTTTTTCACACAGGTAACTTCTAATCCGATTTTATTGATTACAACTTTACTAACTTTGGGAGTAATCTTAGTTAACGGGTGGACCGATGCACCAAATGCTATAGCAACATGTGTTTCCACACGTTCAATATCTGTAAGATCAGCTATTTTAATGGCAGCAGTATTTAATTTTTTTGGTGTTTTCATAATGACTATGATTAATGCCAATGTAGCTCAAACCATATATAAGATGGTGGACTTTGGAGGAAATTCAAGGGAGGCATTAATTGCCCTGTGCGCTGCATTGTTTGCTATTGTAATATGGGCAACAACCGCCTGGTGGTTTGGGATACCTACAAGTGAAAGTCATGCTTTAATTGCAGGAATTTCCGGTGCCGCAATCGCCTTGCACAACGGCCTATCCGGTATAAACGGAAACGAATGGATTAAGGTATTATATGGTTTAGTTTTATCAACTTTTTTAGGGTTTGTTCTTGGTTGGTTGACTGTTAAATTTACAGAATTGATTTTTAGGGGCTTTAACAGAAGAAAGACAAGTGCATTTTTTCAAAAAGCCCAAGTTATGAGTGGTGCTGCTATGGCATTTATGCATGGGGCTCAAGACGGGCAAAAATTTATGGGTGTTTTTATGCTCGGTATATATTTAGCAAATGGACAAGCAAATGCTACTAATTTTATAATTCCAACATGGATGATGATTTTATGTTCTGTTGTGATGGCATTAGGAACTTCAATAGGCGGATATAAAATTATAAAATCTGTAGGAATGGATATGTGTCGTCTTGAAAAATACCAGGGATTTTCAGCAGATATGGCAGCTGCTACATGTCTTTTAATTTCTTCGGTATCAGGAATTCCGGTAAGTACTACACATACAAAGACTACATCTATAATGGGAGTTGGTGCGGCAAAGAGATTATCATCAGTAAATTGGGAATTAGTTAATGAAATGGTTTTAACCTGGATATTAACTTTTCCGGGATGTGGATTAATCGGTTATTTGATGGCTAAATTATTTATGATGTTATTATAACCGTTGAATGACGGATAAAGTAGTTATTGAATAAAATTTTGAGGTGAATTATGGCTCGCAAAAATGAATATGATTATTTTGATGCTTTTGTAAAATTATCTGAATATTGCTGTGATGCAGCTAAAATGTTGGATGAAGTGCTAATAAATTTTGATGTTTTAACTTTAGAGGAAAAAATGAAACAAATGCATGACATTGAGCATGCAGCTGATTTAAAGGGACATGAAATAACAAGAAGATTGTCTAAGGAATTTATAACACCTATCGAGAGAGAGGATATTGTGGCTCTTACTCATGAAATTGATGATATAACGGACTGCGTTGAAGATGTACTTTTACATATGTATATGTATAATGTTAAAGAAATAAGAAACGAAGCTTTAAGGTTTTCTAAATTGGTTTTAAAAAGCTGTGAGGAGTTAAAAATTACATTAGAGGAGTTTAAAAATTTCCGAAAATCAAAAGTAATTCATGATAAAATAGTTTATATAAATAAATTAGAAGAAGATGGGGATAATTTATATACAGAAGCAGTGAGAAAATTACATATGACATCAAAGGATCCAATTGAAATAATGACATGGACAATTGCCTTTAATAGATTAGAAAAATGCTGCGATTCATGTGAAGAGGCAGCAAATGTTGTTGAAAGTATTATTATGAAAAATTCATAAATATGTCAATATGTCATAAAATGTGAAAAAAAGTTTATTTTTAAAAAAACATTTGCAATGTTAAAAAATGTTTGTTAAAATATGAGCAGGAGGCGCGTATGAATAGTAATGATAAAATTTCACCTGCAGTAATAAGAAGATTGCCAAAGTATTACAGATATTTGGGAGAATTGAACAAAATGGGTGTTAATAAAACTTCGTCAAGAGAATTAAGTGATATGACAGGTTTTTCAGCATCCCAAATACGTCAGGATTTGAATAATTTTGGTGGCTTTGGGCAACAAGGTTTTGGCTATGATGTGGAAAATTTACGCAATGAAATCGCAAAAATATTGGGCTTAGATAAAAAATATAAAATAATTATTGTCGGAGCCGGAAATATTGGTCAGGCGATTGCGAATTATACCGGTTTTTATGAAGCAGACTATGAAGTTGTAGCATTGTTTGATAAAAATCCAAAACTTATCGGTATGTCTATGAGAAATGCTTTAATAAGAGATGCTGACGAATTAGAGGAATTCTTAAAAGAAGAACATATAGATATAGCGGTAATATGTACTCCAAAAAGCGTAAGCCAACAAGTTGCAGAACAATTGGTCCAATATGGTATAAGAGCCATTTGGAACTTTGCTCCAAAGGATTTAAAAATGCCTGATTTTGTACATGTAGAAAATGTTCATTTAAACGAAAGCTTGTTTTCTTTGACATACTATTACAATCAAATGAATAAGAAAAAAAACGAATAGGAAACTATTAAATGCAGAGATTGATTATTATCTCTGTTTTTTTGTTATTACAAAACTTTAATATATTTTTAATTAACTATTAAATTTATAAACTTATAATTAAAAAATATATGTGATTTGAAACATTTGTCCATGCAAAAATTTAAAATTACAAATAGTTAACATTAAATTAATTGAAAAATATAACTATTTGATATAATGTATTAAGTAGGTAATATTGTTGATGTTTTAGCAGTATTCAATATAAAAAATTACTTAAAAATTTATTCGGAGGCAAAGTTATGGGAAAAGAGAATTTAAATCCATTAGAAAACGCACAAATGCAAGTTAAATCTGCTTGTGATGCATTAGGATTAGATCCAGCCGTATATGAAATTTTAAAAGAACCACAGAGAGTTATTGAAGTTAACATTCCTGTTAGAATGGATAACGGTGAAATGAAATCATTTAAAGGATTCAGAGCACAGCATAATGATGCAGTAGGTCCTACAAAAGGTGGACTTAGATTTCATCCAGGCGTAACTTTAGATGAAGTAAAGGCTCTTTCTATTTGGATGACATTTAAAGGCGGAGTAATGGGACTACCATATGGCGGAGGCAAAGGTGGAATTATTGTTGACCCAATGTCACTGTCACAGGGAGAATTAGAAAGACTTTCAAGAGGATATATTCAGAAGCTTTATAAGTACTTAGGTGAAAAAGTAGATATACCGGCACCAGACGTTGGATCAAACGGACAAATTATGGCTTGGATGGTAGATGAATACAACAAATTAACCGGAACTTCTGCATTAGGTGTTATAACAGGTAAACCGGTTGCATGGGGCGGCTCAGAAGGCAGAAATGAAGCGACAGGTTTTGGTGTTGCAATAACTGCCAGAGAAGCAGCTAAAAAAGTTGGAATAGATATGAAGAATTCAACAGCTGCTATCCAAGGATTTGGTAATGTAGGTCGCTATACTGTTAAAAATGTTCAAAGACAAGGAGCAAAAATAATAGCTGTCGGCGAATGGGCACCAAAGGTTGGCACATATGCAATATATAATGAAAATGGATTAGATTTTGAAGAAATGCTGGCTTACTTTAATGAACATAAGAATTTAGTTGACTATCCAAAAGCTAAAATGATTTCTATTGATGAATTCTGGCAATTGAATGTTGATATTCTTATTCCTGCAGCTTTGGAAAATGCAATAACTACAGAAGTAGCAGAAAAAATTAAAGCTAAATTAATATGTGAAGCAGCAAACGGCCCAACAACTGCAGATGCTGACGAAGTATTGAATAAAAGAGGAATACCTGTTACACCGGATATCTTAACAAACGCTGGCGGAGTAGCAGTTTCATACTTTGAATGGGTACAAAATCTTCAAGGATATTATTGGGGAGAAAAAGAAGTAGAAGAAAAACAAGAAGTTAAAATGGTTCAAGCATTTAACGATATATATGCTCTTAAAGAAGCACAAGGCTGTACATTACGTCAAGCTGCTTACATGATTTCAGTTAAGAAAGTTGCTGAAGTTATGAAGTTAAGAGGATGGTATTAATATAGACAATCGGCAAAAATAAGTCGAAAATTATTATTAATAATAGAAGAAGAACCGTTGAGCTCAACGGTTCTTTTTTATGTTACTTAAACAAATTTATTTTTTCAGTATCATTTAAATATTTAACGACTATTGCTATTATCGGTGCTATAATGAAGCCACCAAAACCAAACAATCTTAATCCTGCATACATAACAGTTATTGTTATAACGGGATGAAGCCCTATTTGATGTCCGACAATTCTTGGTTCAATTATATTTCTTATAACTGTTACAGTTAAATATAAAGCCAATAATCCGATTCCAATTATATAATTTTTTAATATTAATTCAATAATAGCCCAAGGTATCAAAATCCCACCTGTTCCAACTATCGGCATTATGTCTAATATTGCAACAATTGCTGCTATAGGGAGAGCATAATTTATTTTTAGTATTGATAATCCGATTAATAGTTCAATAAATGTTATACACATAATTATCATATAGGATTTAATCATTTTCCAAAGTGTTCCTACTGTAAAAATGCGTGCCTCGGTAAAAGTTGAGTTAAATTTCTCAGGAAGCTGTCTTTTTATAAAAGCAACAATGTTATCATATTCAACGCTTATAAATACTGATAAAACTATTGTAAATATAACTGATATTAAATATAACGGAAAATTGGATATTAATTTCGTTGCTAACTGAACTATGCTGATTGATGCATTTTTAATGACATCTGATATATAGTTAATTCCATTTGTAATAATCTGTGAAATAGTTGTAGCTGCATCCGGTGAAATAAGCTTTGTGTTAGCTACTATCCAATCATTAAATTCCAATAATAACGGTTCAATTCTGTTAAAATACAGATTTGGCATTATATTTATTAAATCCGTCAACTGTGTAATCAAAAATGTTATTAAAAGCCATAAGATTATGGCTACAGTTGCATAAAACAAAGCCACTACAAAAATAGCGACCCCTTTACCGGTTCCTTTAGTATGTCTTCTAATAAATTTAGCCAACGGCCTTAGTGCAAGAGCAATCAAAAAACCAATAACAAATGGCATAATCCAATGAATTACATAAACAAATATAAAATATAAAACTGCATAAGCTGTAACTATAAAAGCTACATTAATTATAAATTTCTTTTTTTCTTCTAAAGTCATTATTAGCCCCTAAAATATGTTTTCCTAATTATTATTATAATTATAATGTTTACAATTATTATTTGCAATAAAAATTAAATTAATATTACGATTATGTCAAAGTGTATAGTTATCCCAAACGCTGTGGAGGATCTCATATTGTTGTTGTAACTTTCGAATAGTTCATATATAATAAGCCGGAGAGGCAGACCCTCAAATAGCGGATGTAGAAGTTGCTGCATTAGCATACTGATGCTGTTTAATTACAGCTGACTAATAAATTAATTAAATTATCTCTCTTGTTTGATTTCTTCTTGCAGGAGAGATAATTGTATATAAATTAATAAGGGAGAGAAGCAGATGAGAGAAATTAATGTAGAACAAATTTCCAAGACTGTTGAAAAACTATGTATAGAATCAAATTATTATCTTCCGCAGGATGTAAAAAAAGCATTACAAGATGCTTTGGATAAAGAAGAATCTCCTCTTGCGAAAGATATATTGGAGGATATTATTAAAAATCAAGAAATTGCAAGAACAAACAATGTACCGATTTGCCAGGATACAGGTCTCGCAGTTATATTTTTAGAATTAGGTCAAGAAGTAAGATTGGTTGGCGGAGATTTAAATGAAGCGATAGATGAAGGTGTCAGAAGAGGATATAAAAACGGATACCTTCGAAAGTCAGCTGTTGATGATCCGTTTATAGTAAGGAAAAATACAGGTGATAACACACCTGCAATTATACATACAAAAATAGTACCCGGTGATAAAATTAAATTAATACTTGCACCAAAGGGTGGCGGTAGTGAGAATATGAGTGCTTTGGCAATGCTAAAACCATCTGATGGAGTGAAAGGAATTAAAAAATTTGTATTGGATACCGTTGATAAAGCTAATTCTAATCCTTGCCCGCCTATAATAGTCGGAATAGGTGTAGGCGGAACAATAGAAAAGACCACATTAATAGCGAAACAGGCACTTCTTAGAACCGTCGGTGAACATAACTCAAATTTAGAAATAGCTAAATTAGAGGATGAATTACTGATGGAAATTAATAAACTTGGAATCGGACCTCAAGGATTTGGAGGAAGAACCACAGCTTTGGCTGTACATATCGAAACTTTCCCTGCTCACATAGCAAGTATGCCTGTTGCAATTAATATTCAATGCCATGTTGCAAGGCATAAGGAAGCAATTATATAAGTTGGAGGTAATGCAATGGTAAAAATGGTTAATACTCCATTAACGGATGACGTGGTTAATGAACTAAAAGCAGGTGATAGGGTTTTATTAAATGGAATTATATATACCGGTCGTGATGCAGCTCATAAAAAATTGGCAGAACTAATAAATAAAGGTGAAGAGCTTCCCATGGACATAAGAAATCAAACTATTTATTATGTGGGACCGTGTCCTGCAAAGCCTGGACAGGTTATTGGGTCGGCAGGTCCTACAACCAGCGGAAGAATGGATGCGTATGCCCCTCTTTTAATGGATAACGGATTAAAAGGAATGATAGGCAAGGGACTTAGAAGCCAGCAAGTAGTGGATTCAATCATAAAGAATAATGCAGTATATTTTGTAGCCATAGGTGGCGCCGGGGCTTTGCTTGCTGAGGCAATAAAGGAAGCTGAAGTAATTGCTTTTCCTGATTTAGGGGCTGAAGCAATTTATAAATTAAGGGTTGAAAATTTTCCTGTAACAGTAATAATAGACAATCAAGGTAATGACTTATACAGAATAGGTAAGGAAAAATACAAAAAAGTATAAGGAAGGTAATAATTATGTCAAATGGACCTCACAACGGAGGCAAAAGCTTATACGCACACCGTTATCCAATTTAACACAACTACAATAGAAGAAATCCACCAATCGGTGGTTTCTTTTTTGTAGTTGTGCTATAATTAATATAATACTAATTATAAAATTATTTGGAGCTTTATATGGATATTAATGTAGAAACTAAGTTAATTGGTCTTTTAGGTTACCCATTAGGTCAATCTTTTTCCTCAGTGATGCAAAATGCCGCATTTAAAGAATGTAATTTAAATAAAATTTATATCCCAATCGAAGTGTTGCCTGAAAATTTAGAAATCGTTGTAAAAGGGATTTCAAAAATGAATTTTGAAGGTTTTAATATTACTAAACCATATAAAATAGATATAATAAAATATCTTGATGAAATGGATGAATATGCAAGATGTATAGGTGCAGTAAATACAGTAACTATTAATCATGGTAAATTGAAGGGCTATAATACTGACGGAACAGGATTTTTAAGATCATTAAAAGAAAATACGGGTACAGGTATAGAAGGAAAGACAGTTTTTATACTTGGAAGCGGCGGAGCAGCAAGAGCAATCGGAATGACATTGGCATTAAATAAAGCAAAGAAAATATACATATGCAACAGAACATACGATAAAGCAGCTTTATTATCTGATGACATCAGTAAACAAACAAATACTAAAAGTGTTGCTGTTTTGATGGAGCAAAATGAAATTAAAAAAGCATTAAATGATTCAGATGTTTTAATCAATACTACAAGCGTTGGGATGTACCCAAATATCAACGAAAGCCCGATAGATAAGAGCTTGATTAATAACAAATTAACTGTCTGTGATGCTGTGTATAATCCAAGGAAAACTAAGCTACTAAAAGATGCAGAAGAAATTGGATGTAAAATTATAATAGGAATGTATATGTTTATCTATCAGGGTGCGGAAGCCTTTGAATTATGGGCAAATGAAAAAGCACCTGTAGATTTAATGTATGATAAAGTTAACAAAGTATTATTGTAATTTAAGTTTAAATAATTTATGTAATCATGTATACTATACCATATAAAAGGATAACGTTATCAATGAGGTGATTTTGGTGAACTGGAAAATTGTATTTGTAGTACCGGATGAAAAATTGGCAAAAACGGCTGAAGAGGTAATATACGAGCATAATGAAGATATTGAAGTTTATCGAGGGTCATTTAGTGAAGGATTGAGGTACGCAAGACAAGCCATCAATAATGGTGCAAATATAATTATCAGTCGTGGGGGAACCGGAAGTTTAATTAAAAGAAACGTTGAAATTCCAGTAGTTGAAATAGAATTCGGAAGTTATGATGTCATAAATTCCATTAACAAAGCAATTGAATACTCTAATATGATAGGAATAGTTGGTTTTAGCGGGCTATCATTAACCTATAAAAAAGTCAGTTCAATTTTAGAGAATGCATTTTCAGCTAAAATTATAACCACAACAATTAAATCAGAAAGAGAAATAGAACAACACATAACTAATCTGTACTTGTTGGGATGCAGAGTTTTTATAGGCGGACAGGCAGTTATGGATGTTTTAGAAATATTAGGTTATAACGGAGTATTGATAGAAACCGGCAAGGAAGCAATTGCTGAAGCCATTAGTTATGCGAAGGGTTTAATGGAGGTTCAGCTTATAGAAAAAGAAAAAGCTGCTATTTTAAAATCCATTATAGATTTTGCATATGATGGCATTTTAGGTATTGACAAAAATGGCTTAATTACAGTTTTTAACCCTGTTGTACAAAAGATAACGGGTGTTGCTTATGAAAATGCAACCGGAAAATCTGTTGATGATGTAGTAGAAAATACAAGAATGTTGCAGGTTTTAAAAACAGGAGTTGCTGAATTAGGTGAAATTCAGCAAATAGGTAACACATCAATTGTTACCAATAGGGTACCTATTGTTGTTGAAGGAGAAATATTAGGTGCTGTTGCAACATTCCAGGAAATTGAAAAGATTCAAAAAATGGAAAATCAAATCAGAAAAAACTTTTAGCAAAAGGTCATGTTGCGAAAACGACGTTCGTTGATATTAAGGGAAAAAGTAAGGAAATATTAAAAACTAAAGAAAAAGCAAGGTTATATGCTGATGTAGATAGTACAGTGTTAATTTTAGGTGAAACCGGAACGGGTAAAGAACTTTTTGCACAAAGTATACATAACGAAAGCTTAAGGGCAGACAAACCTTTCGTTGCCGTAAACTGTGCAGCTCTACCTGAAAATTTGTTGGAAAGCGAATTGTTCGGATATGTTGAAGGTGCATTTACAGGGGCAAGAAAAGGCGGAAAAATCGGTTTGTTTGAGTTAGCTCACAGCGGAACTATTTTTCTTGATGAAATAAGTGAAATGTCTCCAAATCTTCAAGCAAGATTTTTGAGGGTTCTTCAAGAAAAGGAAGTTGTAAGATTGGGAGATGACAGGATTATACCAATTGATGTAAGGGTTATAGCAGCAACAAACAGGGATTTATACAAGCAAGTGGAGGAAGGAAATTTCAGAGAGGACCTGTTTTATAGGTTATGTGTGTTAAGGTTGGATATACCTCCTTTAAGGCAAAGAAAAGATGATTTGTATGAATTGGTTTCATATTTCTTATATGAAAAAAGCAAGTCATTAAACAGAAAAATTAAGGGTATATCAAATGAATCAATTGCAAAGATTGTGCTCTATGATTGGCCGGGCAATGTCAGACAGTTAGAAAACTTCTTGGAAAGATGCGTGGTATTATGTGCCGGTGATGTTATTGATATAGATGTTATAGATGAAGCAATAATAGGTATACCTACATACATTAATGAAACCGAAAATAAAGAAAAAGAAGTTCAAAGTGTTAATAAGGGTGTTTTAAGACACATTGAAAATGAAATGATTAAAAATGTACTTGAAGAAACAAACGGAAATAAATCTCTTGCAGCAGAAAAGCTTGGAATAAGTGTTACGACATTGTGGAGACGATTAAAAAATATTGAAAAATCAGAAAAAACATGTAAAAAAGAGCCCATCCGGACTCTTTTGGTCTTTTTTACTGAGTACGCTATTCATTCACTACGTTATTTGCATTAATAAAAATGTTATTGTCTAAAAATTCTACGAAATTTATTTTCATTACATCTTTAAAGAAACTTAATGGAACAAAAGTTATTCCATCATTTATAATTGGAGAATATCAATAAAGTTCCTTAATTAATAAAACTAAATTTTTATTAGTTGTAACATGTAATCAAGTTGACTAAAATAGGTAACAAAGAATGTTTTTAAGGAGGTTTAAAATGTTTAGATACTCGTATGACGGGTTTCTATTTCCTATAAGTTTAGGAGATATTTTCCTTGATGGTGCGAAAGGAGAAGATTGTGCAGAGTAGTATATGGTTAGAAAGTCTGTTTGCTTTACCTGTTGTATGTGGAGTAGTCGCTACGATTAAAAAGGGGTTGAGTATATGGGATTTCTTGTTTATTGTGGTTATAACATGCCTAATTACTTTTGTAATTGCTATGAATAGCAAAAGTGAGGTGTGAGTATTTTTTATAAGTGAATTGTTCTAAATTTATTAAAAAGGTTTAGGAAAAAGCAAGGATATAAATGATAACCTTGCTTTTAATTTGTGTTATTAATAAGTGTCAGTAATCGAATATACCGATTGTGTTTCTACAAGGCTTCCTGAACTGTTATAGACTTTAGCTGTTACAGTAACCCTATATGTACCTCTTGAAACCGCTCTGTATTGATAATCTGCATATTTTGTAGTACCTTCTTTTGTCCATGTTGATACTGTAACCCAACTTTTATCAGTATCTAATTTTTGAAGTTCCGGCATATGATTTAATGTTTCTTCTACTTCTGAAACACTGATCCTTTCGGTAAAATCGTTATCTGTGTCAAAGCAACTGTATTCTAAGATGTTGTCTATGTCAATAGTTAATTTTTCTTTATTAAGGTAGTTGAAGTAAGAGTTTCTAACGATACTCATTAGGTAAGATTTTGTTTTGTATCTATGTACTTTTTTAATTATATCTATTTTTTCTATAATTTTTAAAAATGTGGCCGAGACTAAATCATCTGCCATTTCATTGTTTTGGGATAGTGAATATGCGTATTTCCATAATGTCTTGCCATACTTTTTATACAGATTGGTTACGTATTCATTATCATTAAAGTCAGACTCCTTAATATTAGACGTAGTGAGTAGTATAAACATGAAGTTCCCCCTTTTTATGAAATCCCATGTTTATTATATCAAATTTTTATTGTTTGTTTAATAGTAATTATTTTAAAAGTTTACAAAAATATGTTACGTTTTTATCTTTTAAATTGTCTATATAGTAAAGGGGGAGCAAACTATTTCAAATAAAAGGAGGGGATTCCGTTGGAGATTTAATTTTTAAAAAAAGAGTTATCGTTTTTGTGAAAACCTTGAAACTCTTGAAAATGCTGATTTTTTGAAGTGTCTAATTAATATTATAAACATTTTGTTAGGAGGAAAAATAATGAAAAAAATACTTTGTTTTGTGTTATCGATTATACTTATATTATCGACTTTTGTAAGCGCAAGTGCGATAACATATGATACTAATATTAAAGATTTAAGTAACTATGAGGTTTATAGAATAGATTTTAATAACAATTCGAATTATACATTATCGGTTAATGGTAATGTAAAAAATGATATTAATGGGTATGATGCAAGTTTAGAGAGTAGATTAAATGCTTGTGAAGAGATGGTAAAAGGGCTTGATTTAAAATCAAAAGGTTTAGAAAGTTTTGAAAAAGCTCTTATTGAAGAAATTAACTTATTGAAATCTAAAAATAACATTAAACTTAATTCGTATGAGGTTTATGTTCCGGATATGAGTGGGATAGGTTTATCTGCTATAAGTGATCCTATATACTATGGTTCTTATAATGGCTATACTGTATTAGCTGGTTATTCTGTATATGATTACTCTGTATCTATAGAAGCAACTGGTAATTTGCTTGATAAATTTGCCAGCGGATTAGTGAATATAGTTATGGGAACATTAAGTCTTGAATACTCTATAACTTATGCTGCTTTTATGTCTTTATGCAACATTATCGAAAAAGATGCTATTTGAATATATGGTATGACAAGGCAGATAGTAAATCAACCTACTGAACATACTACAAAATATTTATTTATAGAAGATAAATTGAATCAGTATTATGAGGATTATGTTCTATTGTATCAGGATGAAGCTGCTGTCTACGGATATGAAATTATAACTGTTACGGCAAGCCCATATGTTCCTTCATTTATTAAATATGGGGATATAGGACAAGAAAACACTATTGACTTCTATGACGCTCAAGGGGCTATGCAAAGACTTTATAATAGATATATGTCAGGTTTAAATGAAATTATTCATGATAGATTGCCAGATGTTCTTGTAGACTATCAATAATTAATATTAATAATTTAAGGTTGTAACTATAAGTTGCAACCTTTTATAAGATATGTCATAATAATATTTAGGTGAGGCGAATGAATATTAAAAAAAGTATATTGATTAGTTTTATAGTTACATTGTTTATAATTTTTGTCTTATTCTACTTTAAATCTACACAGGTTTCAAATATTATTGAGGTATATAATAACGATAATATACCTAATAAAATAATAGCTTATGTTTATGCTCCATTTTCCACCAAACAATATGAAGTAAACAAGCATGAAACTATAAGGGAAATTATTAATATTCTAACAAATATTAAAGTCAGAAACAAATTGATTGTAATAAAAGACTATGTTCCAGAATTTAAGAATACTTATAATTTAATCTTATATGATTTTAGTAATGAAGTTCAAAATATCTATATTTACAATAGAAAGTATCTTAAAATTAATAATAAATACTACTATATGGTGGACGTGCCAGATTTATCGAGTATGTATGATTTGATAGTAACAGAATAGGGATAAGTAATTATGTAATTATGGTGCATAAGGTTGGTTTTAGCTGACTTTTTGAATAAGAGATGTAATAAAGCTCTGGAAAAGGAGTAGATGAACCTAATGGAAATATTATTAACTTGTTGACAAAGTAGTCATTTTTAGTATATAATCCTGACTTTGACAGTTGAAGAATTTGAAAAACCTGAAATTCATTGGTAATAGTGGATTTCAGGTTTTAAATTTGATTTAAAAAAAGTGCACAATGTTACTTGCTTTTCGTTGTTTTTAATATTTTTTTTCATCTCTTTTAATGTTAAGATTTCATAATCAGTACGGAACCTGAATACTTCATGTAAATCATCAGTAAAATCAGTGCGCGTATAAGAAGGAACATAACCTTCAGCTTTAATTTCATTACATGTATATTTTTCATTAAGTCTCTTTTCAAGAAATCTATAAATCATAAGAGATAAAAAACAGGTCATAAAATGAGCTTCAATTCTGTCATCTTTGCTTAAGTATACTGGTCTTGCTTTAAATTTACTTTTCATAATTCTAAAAGATTCTTCAATTTCCCAACGTCTTTTGTTAACTTTAATAATGGCATCTGCATTATCTTCAAGATTTGTACATACGGCATAAAAACCATCAAAAGCTTCTTCTTTTAATATTAATTCTGTGTCAATACTGTAACTCTCTTGCAGCAGAAAAGCTTGGAATAAGCGTTACGACTTTGTGGAGACGATTAAAAAATATTGAAGAATCAGAAAAAAATATGTAGAAAAGAGCCCGTCCGGGCTCTTTTGGTCTTTCTTACTTAGCACTCTATTCATTCATTATGTTATTCGCATTAATAAAAACGTTATTGTCTAAAAATTCTACGAAATTTATTTTCATTACATCCTTAAAGAAACTTAATGGAACAAAAGTTATTCCGCCATTTATAATTGGAGAAGTTTCTAATGAAACAGAGGTTTCACCGTTGTAATAACTATTTTCACCTATTTTAAACGAATATTCTTTTCCTATTTGAACACTTCTTTCATCATTGTTCCATGAAGCTTCATATCCTAAAGCTTCACTAATTGCACGGACAGGTATTAGGATAGTGCCTTCTTCGTTAAAGTAAGGTTTTGGAGCTTCAATAATTTTATCATTTACTGTTATGTTTATAGTATCTTCAATTTGTTGTGACAATACAATTATTTTGCTTGGTGTTGTTTGAGCAGGAATACTCTTTGTAGTTATCGTGTAAAAAACAATTAACTTTCTGTTAGCCAGTACGGTTTCTAAATCTTTAATTGTTGGTTTTGCCAGCCAGTAAATTTGTGTGTTGTTTTCCCACAAAATTTCAGTATCTTCAGATAAATTTAACTTTAACTGTTTATCCTTGCTGATTAATTGAGAATCAAATTTATCCGCTTTAACATTTGTTTCTTCATATACGGGTGATACTATATCAATTGAATATTGTGGCGGATAAATCATGATCATGGGTTTACCTGATTCATAAAATCCGGTTATTGTTACACCTTTCTCAATTTTAATATTATCAACAAAATATGTATTTTCGCTTAACATAAAATATGCGGGTGAACCATCCTTACCTTCTACAAATACCTTTGTAATACCATTGTCCAAGTTTTCGATTTCTACCACTTTACCTGTAAATGACATGTAGAAGGAGTATGGCTCATCGGCTAATACAAGTGTCATTGAAGAGCACATTGCTACTAATAGTATCAATGTAATTAATTTATAAAATTTACTCATGATGCTGCCTCCTTTAAATTAATTATTTTCATTTCATAAGTAGTGTTTTCTATTTAGACGAACAGAATGTCAATAAAGTTCCTTAATTAATAAAACTAAATTTTTATTAGTTGTAACATGTAATCAAGTTGACAATAAAATAGGTAACAAAGAATGTTTTTAAGGAGGTTTAAAATGTTTAGAAACCCGTATGATGGATTTCCATTTCCTATATATAATGATATGGATTTAATCAGCGCGCAGAGACAAAGAAGTGTACAGGATGTAATGCAGACATTCCGTTCTCAGAATGGAGATATATATACTGAATTGGAGAGAACCGGAATAAACAGCGGCTTATCAGATTATTTATTGTTTTTTTTAGTTAACTTTATAATGAATCAAGCAGATACTAACCGTCCGCCTCGTCAGATATACAGTCAGCTTCAAAATCAATACCCTTGGTTTAATATGATAGTTAGACAGATTCCAATGAGACGAAATGAAATTGACAGATTTATAGTTAGAATTATAGAAATAATTTTAAATATAATCAGGGGTGGTCAGCCAAGTCCGGGACCTGGACCAGGTCCTGCACCGGTGCCGGGTTGGTCAAATTGGGAGGACTTAGGAGGCGTTTTAACAACAGCCCCTGCAGTTTCTTCTTGGGGAGCAAACAGATTGGATGTTTTTGCTGGAGGTACCGACAACTCCATGTATCATAAGTGGTGGGACGGTAACCGTTGGAGCGATTGGGAAAGCTTAGGCGGAGTATTGACGTCATCACCTGCAGCAGTATCATGGGGGCCAAACAGAATAGATACATTCGTAAGAGGAACTGACAATACATTGTATCATAAATTCTGGAACGGAAATAGGTGGAGCGACTGGGAGAGCTTAGGAGGAGTATTGACATCCGCGCCTGCAGTTTCTTCTTGGGCACCAAACAGATTAGATGTCTTTGTTAGAGGAACAGATAATTCATTGTACCACAAATGGTGGGACGGTAGCCGTTGGAATGATTGGGAAAATCTTGGCGGCAACTTGACATCGTCACCGGCTGCAATATCTTGGGGACCAAATAGAATAGATGTTTTTGCAAGGGGAACAAATAACGAATTAATTCATAAATGGTGGGATGGCAGCCGTTGGAGCGGATGGGAAAACTTAGGCGGTATACTGACGTCAGGACCTGCAGTATCTTCAAAAAGACCGAATCATTTGGATGTATTTGTTAGAGGAAATGGTAACAGATTGTATAAAAGAACTTGGAATGGCTCCCGCTGGGAGGATTGGCAAGATCTTGGAGGCAATTTGGATTCAGAACCGGCTGCAATATCATGGGGGCCAAACAGAACCGATGTATTTGCAAGAGGTCAAAACAGAAGCTTAATTCATATGTGGCAAGGCCAATAATGTTATAGATAAAAAAATTGAGATAATGAGTAATTATCTCAATTTTTTTATAGGTAAGTATAACAGGTATATGTCAGTTATTTGTCGTCATTGTTATTGTTTCTAAAGTTGTTGTCGTTTTTCTGCTGATTATTATTTTTCTTTTGCTTATTGTTATTTTTATTTTTGTTATCATTATTTTTATTTTTTGCCATTTATATCACCTCCTGGATAAAGTATTTGCATAATCGATATTATTATTCTATTCTGCAACCTACATCTTCGATGCATTGTCTGATTAAATCAACATCTGTCGCTTCATCATATCCGACTTCTATGGAACCTCTGCCCATATCGATATTAACCATACTAACACCTTCAATATCCTTCAACACATTTTTAAGCTGTGTTCTTATATTGCTGTTTTGCAATCTGCTTACATTGTATTGTACCTTATTCATATCCAACCATCCTAAATAAAATTATATGAATATTATAAGTTTTATTTAGGAAATTATTTTGGTAAATATAGGAATGACATAATTGAAAAAATAAGCGTTACTGACAATTTACATTTATTTGATATGGGGTTATAATATATTTTATAACGATAATAATTTATATAATTGCTTGGAGGGAAAATGAGTATATTTGAAATTCTTATGTTACTTTGTTTTGGAGCCGCTTGGCCTTTTTCAATCTATAAATCCTATACTTCAAAATCAGTAGCAGGTAAAAGCCCGCATTTTTTAGTTATTTTAATAGTAGGATATATTTTTGGAATTTTACATAAAATTATTTATTCCTTTGATGTAGTGGTTTATTTATACGGTTTAAATCTTATAATGGTATCAACAGATTTCTGTTTATATATAAGAAATCAAAGGTTGTTAAATGAAGCAAAAAATGAAGTTAACAATAATATTTAATTTGAAAACAGCAAATTCCCTGCTGTTTTTTTATTAATTACCTCAATATGTGATAATGGGTGACTTTATAGGTTATGATTGCATATATTGTGTTTATAGGTGTTATCTTGAACCTGAAGTTTTATGGATGTGATAAAGTTGAGTAAACTGTATGAAGGTAATTATAGAATAAGCAGTTACTATGGACCTCGGGTATTAGGCAACGGTGAAGCAAATTTTCATAAAGGTATAGATTATGTGGGTGTAGACAGTAAAAATATTATTGCACCTACCAGCGGAAAAATAATTACATCACAAATCACAAAAGACAGAACTAATCGCACTTGGGAGTGGGGTAATTATGTTAAAATGGATGATTTAAATGGATTCTATTTATTCTTTTGCCATTTATCCAAGAGATTAGTAAAAGCCGGTCAAATAGTGAATAAAGGTCAATTGATAGGTATTGAGGGCGATACGGGATACACTACCGGTAGACATCTGCATTTTGAGGTAAGAAGGAAATCGGATAATGTATCGATAGATCCCCATGAATATTTTGAGATTTTAGCAGAATGGGAAAAAAGCCAAGTAGAAGTAGCTAAAAAAACAGTTCAGGAAAAAACGGGCTTTGATAGCAATACTATGGAATATCTATCAAATCATCCATACTCGGATGCTTTATTTTTAAAATTAGCTAAAGCAATGAAATAATAATTATTTCTTAGTAAAAAATCAAATTCTTAATAGAATCATATTAAGAATTTGATTTTTTATCGATTTATTTTATATTAATATATAGTATAATATAAAATAAATCATCGTATGGTCAAAATACAAAGTTAGGTGAACAAAATGAACAACAACATTAGAAAGATATTAATAACAGGAATTATATTTATTGCGTGTACTTTAATGTATTTTATTGAATCTTATATTAGACCTGTTTATGCTCTCAAATCAATTTACAAATTAATTATATTTGCAGGTCTTCCATTAATATATTGTGTTTTTGACAAGGAAATTAAATTTAAAGAATATTTTACAATAAGAAATAAAAAGCAAATAAAGCTTGCAGTAGCATTAGGTATTGGCGTTTATGTCTTTGTACATGCAGGTTACTTTATTTTAAAAGGTTTTATAGATTTAAACAATATAGCAATTGTTCTTGATAATAATCTGAGTATTAATAAAGATAATTTTATTTTTGTTTCACTTTACATATCCTTTATTAATTCGCTTCTTGAAGAACTGTTTTTCAGAGGATTTGGTTTTTTAACTCTAAAAAAATACTCATCTGAAAATTATTCATATATTATAAGTGCATTTACATTTTCCATATACCATGTGTCAATTTTGGCAAATTGGTTTAATGCAATTATTTATATTGTATTTATTGTAGGATTATTTGTAACCGGTTTATTTTTTAATCGGTTGAATGACAGGTATGACAATATATACAATTCATGGATTGTACACATGTCCGCTAATATTTCGATAAATATTGTAGGATTTATTATGTTTGGAATTATATAGTCTATACTTCTGATACCGGGTACAGACCTTAAAATCAAAGGTCCGCTCATAAAGTTTTCAATTAATCTTTTGATGACAAAATTTTAATTAATCCAATTCCTGCACTCCTACACAAATCTTTCATTGTATTGTTTCAACTATTTCTGGTCTAATCTATAGGATATGACTCCGTTTTGTTGAAGAATTTTTGTAAATGTTTCAGCGTATGCCTTTGCTCTTTCAAATGATTGACCATTAGTTTCTGCAAAAACCTGCCATCCCCCTTTATAGTATAAGTTACCAATTTTGTTCTTCCTTAACCATTTTGGGAATCCTCGTCTTGCATCTTTGATTATAATTGAAGATAATCCACAGTCCCCCTCCATAATGGGTTCTGGGTAACCATTTATGTATATCGGAGTTGGAATCACTTTTTTGGAAGCTCTAACTGCTTCAGTATAAGCAAAGTTATATAAAGTTTCCCAAAATAGATCTTGATCTAAGTCCCTAACTATCAGAGGTTCATCTCCCTCAACGTTTTGTTGATGATTTTTATCAACTATATATACAGTGGTCAATGATATTGTAGTACTATCCTTCGTTATCCAGCCTGTACGAACTGTTTTTGACACTCCATTGAGCCCTTTTACTGGCATATCAATATGATACTGAATACCATGTTCTGTTTTTCTTACATTACACAGCGCACCATCAGTTAAACCATTTGTAATTTGAGCAGAAAGATATCTCCAATCTTTTTTTGTAATACCTAACAACTCTTTAAATAATTTTGCTTTTGATTTGCCACTACCATTGTGTTCCGGATTCAGTGCATACTCTGTAAGTTTTTCCTGAGGCACAATTATTTTATCAAAAGAAAGTTTATCATTTATAATAAAATTATAATTCTCCTCTTTACTGCTTTGTAACCCGTAAGCAATTTTTTGATAATGATCTGGTTTTCCTTTAACGTCAAAAATATTCTTCATGATTTTTCCTTGCTTTGATAACTCGGGCGGAATTATAAAAGAAGGGACCTTTAAATTATATTCACTTGAATTAATTATGTAGACGTCGGTCAATAAGGGATTATCCTTTGCCCAATCCGGTATTATTTCTTCGTCTGTTTCGCTATATTCATAATCTTTTTTTAGATATAATTCACTATTATTCAAAAATCCAATTTGTATTAATCTCTCTATGAACAAGATAATATGTATCGGATTACCTAAATCCAATTCAAAAGTTCCAATATATCCCGGAGCTCCATTAATAGAATCATTTATAATTTTCATTGTTTCAAAGGATAGATGTGTAATAACAATACAATAAATATTTTTTTTCGCAAGTAACAGTGGTAAATCTTGTTTTGAAATAGTGTTAAATTGATTTTTAATAGATTGAGCTAATTCAGTAACCAAGGTTATGTACAAATCTCTTTCAACAGTATATGTTGAACTGGTTATATTACCATTCCTCTCCACTTTTCTTATTTGATCGCACAGATTATGTAATAGCATGTCACCGCAATAGAGTATAGAAAGAATAGGATAAATTTTATTACTTTTTAAAACAGAATCAAATAGGGCTTTATCGCATGGATATCCATAATATAATCCTAACTCAGGGTCATCCGCATTAAATAAAAACGCATATGCTCCATTTTTTAACACAATTGACATGGTATTTATACTCTCCTCTTAATTTTAATGTGTTTTCGTTTTCCAGATTACTCACAAATATAATTATCCTGAAAGATATTATTTTGAAGTGATGTAAAATAGAAAAAAAGATATTTTTGTAACTGTTATTTCACCTTGTCTGCACGTACTTGAGCATATCCTACAATCATTTAAAATCCCATTCATTTTTTGAAGTTATTGTATCATAAACGTTTCTTTATAACAATAGATTATGAAACGTTATTTGGTACTAAAATAATAACATTTATGTTCCAATAGAATCAAGATGGGCCGTGATACGTTTCATAATTGCTTTTTAGTAGTTATATGGGATGGTATAATTGTAATTTTTATTGTACCAATGAAGTATACTTTATTGACATATATTAGGATTTCATTTTTAAAAGAAGAACTGTAACTATTTATATATTTGTTTAATAGTAATGATAAATTCTTATATAAAGATCTTTTAAATAGCTTCACTGACCAAAGCGTATGCAATAACTATAAGCATATTTTTCATAATCAATATATATAATAAAATAAATTATTAAAACATATGGTAATTTTTGTAATATTAAGTTATTATTGTTTTAAAGAGTTGAAAATAACTTGTAGTAAAAATTTAATTTATGAAGGTGCTTAATCATATGATAAAAAGTTTTGGCGGCATAAATATTTCATCAAAAAATCCTGAATCGCTGGCAAAATTTTATAATGAAAAATTAGGTGTTCCGATTTTAACCGAAAATCCAGACCAATACGACTATGATGGTGTAGAATTAGGTTTTAACGCTAATGAACCTGTTATTTGGATTTGGAACGAAAATAATTGGTGTAAATCAAATTTTGGTGCAGTTACATTTGTTTTTCGATGCGAAAATCTTGATGAAACATATCATGAATTGAAAGAAATAGGTGTCATTCTTGACCCACCAATTACTGCTGTTTGGGGCGAGAAAGAGCTTAATGTTAAAGACCCTGACGGTAATAACATTATTATGTTGGAGGGATAAATGAAAACAAGACTAACACATGTCAGAGCAACGTAAAAGATTTATAAAAATCAATTGAATGGTACGAAAATGTAATTGGTTTTATAGCAGAAGAATCATATCCAAAAGAAAATCCTGTATATGTTAGCTTTGAATCTGGAGAGGGTGCATGCTTTTCTATAATGGTTGATGAAAAGCCATCACTTGGACGTTATAATTTTGATATTGAGAATATAGAGGTTTTATGGGAGCAGTTAAAAGACAAGGTTGAAACATTTAATCGCTTTTTGATACTCCTTATGGAACGAGAAAATTTACAATAAAAGATTTAGATGGAAATGAATTAGGATTCTGTCAACAATAAGCATTATCGGTAGATAAATAGGAATTTGTCGGTGAGTTTTGAAATGTGGGGAACTTATAAACTTTGTGGCGGGAGGAGATAGAAAAATGTTAAAAGTGACACCAAATTTTCATTTTAAATGTCAATGCAAGCAAGCTATTGAACTATACAGACAAGCTTTTGGAGCGGAGGTAAAAGAATTGCTTTGTAATTCTGATGCAAATTCGCAGGATTATCAGGCAAAGGACGAAAGTCATAAAGAATTAGTATACCATGCGGAAATTTATATCGGAAATCAACGGATGTTCCTTTCTGATTTGTTAGATGATACGATTCCTGCCGGGAATACAATGTCCCTCGTAGTCACCTTTGAGATGGTAGCAGACGTTAAGAAAGCCTATGAAATAATTAAAGATGGTGCTACCTTGATTAGTCCTATGACAAATACGACATACAGTTCCTGCTTTGTTTCCCTGATTGATAAATTTGGCATGCGCTGGGAATTGATGACTGAGCAAACGGAGAGATGAATCATAGATAAGTATAATGCGAGCTGTCAATTCCAATTTATAAAGGAGGTGTGGTTATGAGTTTAAGAACTATTATGATTTTTCCTGAATTTGAAAATATTGATGTTATTAATGATATCCGTAAGAAATATGACTCATTAGCAGACTTAGTATTGCCTCATATTACTTTGGTTTTTCCTTTTGATAGTGAGTTAACTAATGAGGAACTTAATTTGCATTTGAAAGAGTGTTTAAGTGACATACAACCATTTAAGATGGAATTAGAAGGGTTCAGTAAGCAGATAAATAATTATGGGAATTATTTGTTATTAAATGTAGTACAAGGTATAGATGAAATAAAAAACATTCATGATAAGCTATATAAAGGTAAACTAAAACATTTTGATGCAGGCTATGATTATGTTCCACATATGACGGTTGGAAGAGTATCTTCTATGGAGTTGCTTAATAAAGCATTTGATGACGTAAGTAACTATAATGATAAATTTAGTACTGTGGTAAAAAAGATATCAGTTGAAATGATTGGAGATCAAGAAGAATCAATTATCATAATAGAACATGCATTAAATTGAAGATTTCCTATAATTAGTTTAGTAAATAATCATGAAATATAGGTGAATTATCAAAAATTCTTATAACATGCTTAAAGAATAATATAGGCTCAGCAAAAGGAATAATAAAAAACGGAGGCATCATTGATTCAGAAGATATAGATAATGGCGAGATTTTTCAAAGATATTGGATTAATATAGAATGAATTTATGGATAAATAGTAATTTATATGGGTGATTTTATGGAAATTTGGGATGGATATTTTAGAGATGGGACACCAGCAAATGTTGATTTAATTCGTGGAGAAAAACTCCCGAAAGGAATTTACCATCTTGTGTGCGAAGTCCTTGTAAGACATATTGATGGTGATTATTTGCTTATGCAGCGTGACTCATCAAAACCTAATTATGGCGGTTGCTATGAAGCCACAGCAGGTGGATCTGCACTCAAAGGAGAAGATAAAGTTTCCTGTATTAAAAGAGAATTACTTGAAGAAACAGGAATTTCAGCTGATAAATTCGAAGAATTGGGTCTTTTCATATTAGATGATGATAATTGTATTTTCTATACTTTCTTATGTATTACTGATTATAGTAAAATATCTGTTGTACTTCAACATGGCGAAACCATGTCTTATAAATGGGTAAATGAAAAAGAATTCACAAACTTTGTTAATTTAGGAGAAATGATTTACAAGCAAAAGAAACGGTACTTCAATTACTTTTTGGAAAAAGGGTATATCCAATAGAAATTTTAGTTTTCTGTTATTTTACAAATTTCAATTTAGAACTAATATTTATGTAAAGGAGTGGTAGGGTTGAATAGAATAGAAAAGGTTAGAGAATATGTTGATACAGTACTTTTGAATATGTCAGATACTTTCGAGAGAAGATGTGCTTATTTACATTTATATGGTGTTTCACAAGCCTGTGCAATGATAGCTTTAAAAAGAAATGAAAATGTAGAGCTAGCGACTATCGCAGGAATGCTTCATGATATTTATACCTATTCAATGATGGATACAATAGACCACGCTCATAAGGGCGCTGTTTTGGCAAAGGAAATATTAAATTCTATGGAAATTTTCAATAAAACTGAAATGGAAATCATTTGTAGCTCTATATATAACCATAGTAGTAAAGAGATAAAACATTCATCTTTTAACGAAGTACTAATTGATGCTGATGTTTTACAACATTGCCTTTATAATCCATTACTTGCTGTTGCAGTACATGAAAAAGCAAGATTCGAAAACCTTAAGTTAGAATTTGGATTAGTATAGAAAATAATTAGTATAAGAAAAAAGTATATAAAAATAATTAAATATGATATCGAAGGCAAATAATGGGGGGTAACTCAGATGAATATAAAATATTTATTTAGTGGAATAAATACAGAAGAAGGGTTTAGTGAAGAAATAGTACCTTTTTTGCAGTCTGATATTAAAGGAGGAAAAATAGTTTTCATTCCAACCAAGTTCGATGATTATGATAAAAATCAAATGTATTTAGATTTAGATTTAAGATTATTTAATGACATAGGTATAAAATTTGATAGTGCAATAATTATTCATAGCAAGATGAATAAAGAACAAGCAAAGCGAGAAGTAGAAACTGCAGATGTAATATTTTTATGGGGTGGAGATACTTTAGAACAAATTAGAAATATACAAGAATATGACTTAATTCCTTCTCTACAAAAAAGAGACGGTGCGACAATCGGTATTAGCGCTGGTGCTATCAATATGTCTGATGATGTGGTATTTGTAAGATATGGTAAGGAAACCTTGTATTATAAGGGTATAGGTCTTGTTAATATAAATGTAGATCCTCATTTTAGTATTGAAGATGATGAATATATTCAAAATAATTTGTTGCCTTCATCACATGGGAAAAAGCTAATTTGTCTAACAGATGAATCTATTATCAGAGTTTCCGAAATAAATGAAGTAACGTATTTTAGGGATTGCTATGAGGTTCAAAACGGAAATATTAAATTAATTGATAATAAACACAATTGAGGATATAAACCATGGGAGTAGTAATACATGAAAAATTATAACATACAACATGAAAAATTGTGTAAAACCATACAACTTGGAGATCTAATTCTTGAACCACAAAAACTGTCCGGCGGGCTTATTAACAGAATGTTCGCATTTCAAACTACAAAGGGAAAATATGCTATAAAAGCCCTCAATCCACAGGTTATGGCTCGACCAGAAGCATTTCAGAATTTTATTAATTCTGAAATGATAGCTTTTACTATGTCCAAAAATATTAATGCTGTCCCCGCAAAAAACTATAATAATAAGATATTACAGGAGTTGGATGGCCAATTCTATCTTATTTTCGACTGGTGCGATGGCAAAAACATTTTTGGAGATGGTATTTCTGCATTTCACTGTGAAGAAATTGGGCGGATACTTGCTATAGTTCATAAAACAGATTTTACAAAACTTGGCTTGGTCGATAACTATACATATGATGAACCTGTACCTAACTGGAATAGTTATTTAAATAAAGGTATTGCATTAAACGCTCATTGGGTGCAAGTTGTTAGAGAAAATATTGAAAAACTATACGATTATAGTAACTTGGCATGTTCCGCTGCAAAGGTTTTGTCTGAAAACACGGTTATTACTCATTGTGATTTAGATCCAAAAAATGTTTTATGGCAAGACAAAGTCCCTTATATTATAGATTGGGAAGCTGCAGGATTTGTAAACCCTTATCACGATCTTGTTGAAACAGCGGTATACTGGTCAAAAGACAACAACGAACAACTTGTTAAGGATAAATTCTTAGCGTTTATACAAGGATATAAAGACAACATTCCTAATTTACAATCTGACTGGAATGTTGTTTTAGATAAAGGATTTTTTGGATTGCTCGGTTGGCTTGAATATAGCTTGAAACGCTCACTTTGGATTGAATGTACTGATGAGAATGAAAATAAGCTTGGAACAGAACATGTATCGGGAACAATTTACAATATAAATAAATATGCCGAAGATAGAAAGGAACTATATAACTGGTTGAAAGAAATGTAACAAATGTTTTAAATTTATAATGAAGAATATTGCTCTTAGTGCTCACTATTTACTTTGTCTGAGGCATATCTTGGGCAATTTAGTAAATCTTAATATTAGAATAGAAATTGATGCAGAGGTTTATAATCAGAATTATTCAACTAATTAAGTGCATGTTTAAATTCAGTTTAAAAAAATGTTATATAATTCTACTGATAAACAATTTGTATTATCTATTTAGCTTTGCGAAGACTCAAGATTAAGAAGGAGAAAGATGTGCAATGAGTAAAATTCTGGTTGTGGACGATGACACCCATATTCGGGAACTGTTATGGGTACTTTTAAAGAATGAGGGCTTTGACATATATGAAGCTTCTGATGGAGTTGAAGCTCTTTTAAAACTTGAGAAGATGAAAGTGGATATGGTCATTCTGGATGTGATGATGCCTAATATGGATGGCTGGCAGTTGTGCAGCGAGCTTCGAAAATATTACGACCTTCCGTTGCTCATGCTTACGGCAAAAGGGGAAACAAGTCAGAAAGTAAAAGGGTTTCAGTTGGGAACCGATGATTATCTTGTTAAGCCCTTTGAACCCATGGAATTGGTTATGAGGGTAAAAGCACTTTTGAAACGCTATCAAGTTGCCGTATCACAGATGGTACAAATCGGAAAACTGTTAATAAACCGAAAAACCTATGAAGTTAAAGTTGACGGAGAAAACTATATCCTTCCACTAAAAGAGTTTGAACTTCTATACAAACTGGCCAGCTTTCCGAACAAGACATTCCCGCGGGAACAGTTGATTGAGGATATATGGGGGTATGATTTTGAAGGGAATGAGAGAACTCTGGATGTACACATTAACCGACTGCGGGAGCGCTTCCCAGAAGATAAGTATTCTTTTAGAATCAGAACTATCCGGGGACTGGGCTACCGCATGGAGGTGTGTTTATGAAAAATGAAAAAATAATTCGGGGTTTTGCGGTAATTATCACAGTGTTGATTGTTTTATTGGGATGTTTTGCTTTTGCCTACTTCATTACTTCATTTATTTATATAGCTGCAGGAAATGAAATGATAGATGAGCTTCCTCCAGTTTTTACGATAATAAGTTTGTTAATTAGTATATTATTTGTATTCCTGGTTAAGTGGTATCTGGTACATAGGAATATTACGCAATCTATGGGGATACTTGGGCCTATTATTCAAGTTATGGAGAAAATTTCAAAAGGGGATTTTCAAGTTAGGTTGGATAACACTATTCAAGAAAACGAACCCCTTGTTAAACTTGTGAGAAGCGTAAATAACATGGCATCTGATTTAGATCGGATGGAAAAAATGCGGCAGGAGTTTATCTCTAATGTATCTCATGAAATCCAGTCTCCTCTTGCGTCCATCCGAGGGTTTGCCCATGCACTTCAAAATGATGAATTAGGCACTGAGGAGAGGAAGCATTATCTAAATATCATAGAAACGGAAAGCATGCGGTTGTCAAAGTTGAGCGACAACCTGCTTAAGCTTGCTTCTTTGGAATCTGAGAGCACTAAATACGAACCAAAAGTCTATCGGCTCGATAAGCAGTTAAGAAACCTTATTCTGGCCTGTGAGCCTCAGTGGATGGACAGGGAGATCAATATGGAGGTTTCCCTTGAGGAAGTGAGCATCACAGCAGATGAAGACCTGATGAGCCAGGTGTGGATAAACTTGATTCGCAACAGCATTAAATTTACGCCGGAGGACGGAAGAGTGTGTGTCGATTTACATCAGCAGGGCGACAGAATAGAAATCAAGATATCCGATACGGGGATAGGTATTGCAGAAGAAGATCAGACGTATATTTTTGAGCGTTTCTATAAAGCGGATAAATCCCGAGAAAGTTCCAACAAGGGTAGTGGCTTAGGGCTCTCCATTGTCAAAAAAATTGTAGATATGCATCACGGCACTATCGGTGTACAAAGCAAATTAAGTGCAGGTACTACTTTTATCGTCACCTTGCCTAATTCACACAAAATAGGTAAATAAAAGTAGAAATTTACAGCCTTGTTTGTCACAGAAAAATAGGCACAAATGTTGAAGTTACAACCTTACTATAGATATAAATATAGTGGGGTTGTTTTTTTCGCTACACTTTATTAGTTTAAATTCAGTTTAAATAGCTGTTGTATTATTATAAAAGAAAGGGATTGTAATAACAAAATGAAGGAGTTTTGAAAATGACTATTACAAATCTTGGTTAAATCAATATGGAGATGTATTTAATTACTTTGGATGCAAGGAGGATATTTTATGAGTAAGCTGAGACTGCTAGTTTTGAGACTCTGGGAGGCAGTGAAACAAAACTGGAAACCGATATTAATGCTAATTATAATCTCTCCGTTTATGGGTGAGGTTTTGAGTGGAGCTACTTCGATATTTACATTTTTTACCCCAGGTTTTTTCTTCCCTTATGTAGTTTTAGTGTATGGGTTTCCGGCTCTTGTAGTTCGTGAGGTGGCTATGCGTAGGAAGCTTGGGCCTTTGGGGTTGATGTTTTTGGGAGTAGCTTATGGACTATACCATGAGGGTTTGTTTGCAAACACTATACTCTATCCGCTTGGTTCTTCGATGATCGATGTATTCTCAAATTATGGCCTTATAGAGAGTATACGCATTCCTTGGACACTTGTTATTACTTTTTGGCATGGGCTCTATTCGGTAGTATTCCCTATTTTTATTGTCCAGTATCTTTTTCCTCAAAAGTCGAAGGAACAATGGCTGCCGCTCAAAGTAACATGGGCATTGGGTATTTTCTGTATGGCTACAGCGACTCTATCTTTCTCTGGTATCTTCGGTAACCGGCAGATAGTCAACATGAATTTGCGACTTATTCACTTTGCCTTTATAATCATTGCAATGCTTGTGATATGGTTCGCTGCAGGTAAGCTTCCCCGATTTCCCCGTATCACTTCGGATCAAGGAGGGGCCTTCAGCTTGAAACCATTCTTATTCGGAGTGCTACAATATGCACTGGTGCTTATCGTGCCCCAATTACTTGCAGGACTTAAAATCAGCTTAGTTCTTTTCATTCTCTATTTCATAATTTTTGTGATATTGAACATACGTATCGTATCCAGAATTAGTGAGGCAACAAATAATAAAGCAGTTTTGTTTGTGCTTGGCGGTGAAACAGCTCAATCACTACTTTTTGTAGTTGTGGGTGCTCTTAGCGGCGATATAATTTTAGCGGTAGTGAGTTTTGTGTTCCTGGTTGTCTTTATTACTGCGACAATACGCCTCAAGCGAAAGGCGCATTCATAGCTGTCTTGAATTAGGAGGAGAAAAGGTGACATAATCTGTAAGTTGCTGAAGCTGAACAAGAGCGAAGTATCCGTCGGCAATGTCAGTCGTTCTGAAAAGGGCGATATCTTCAGAAAGTACAAGAATTTCATGGGATACGACTGTGTTGCTGGTGAGATTGTAATTGTTCCGGAACAGGCAGAAGGAAATGGCAAAGCAAAAATACAAATCAATTTATCAAGAACTGAAGAACGACTAACGTATGTTGCAAAAAGCACCGAAGCTTCGGTGCTTTTTGCTGTTTAGGGTATAGTATGAAACCTCAGCATGTTTATTGTGACGGTCCTGATGATCACTATGTTTTTGTCTGTTACAGCAATACTGAAGGTGAAGATAACATATATAACGCTTTGACATTTACGGTGATGTATAACTGCAATAACCGACAAAAAAGATTTATTAATACATATTGACCTAATAGGTAAATAGTGTTTATAAAGTGTGAAGAAGGTGATTAACATATTTTCAAAATTCTTGAGTTTAGAAACCGAAAGGCAGAGTATTATTATGAATGCGGCACTTAAGGAATTTGCCAGCAAGGGCTTTGATGATGCGTCAACCAATGTGATCGCTAAGGAGTCCGGCATCTCAAAACCGTTAATGTTCCATTATGTAAACAATAAAAAAGATTTCTTTCTCTTTCTTTACGATTATTGTTTAGAAATTCTGGGGAGAGAATATTTCGATCGGATTGACCTGCATGAGAAGGATATTTTTGAACGGCTGCGGCAAACTTGTCTGCTCAAAATTCAATTGCTGCAAAAATACCCTTGGATTTTCGATTTTGTGAAAGTAGCTGTTTTTACAAAATCTGAAGAGGTAAAGGATGAGTTGGAAAAGAAGCGCTATATGATAGAAAGTAGGAGCTTTGAGCGGTTTTATGGAGATATCGATACGTCACGCTTCCGAAGCGAGCTGGATTTGGATAAAGCCAAGCAATTAATTTTCTGGTCAGTAGGCGGATACGCAGATCAAATTTTGAATCAGTTTAAGAGTTCGAATGCTCCGGAGTTTGATTTTGAAAAGATCCGTGCTGAGTTTGACGGCTATCTTAACGAGTTACGTAAAACCTATTATGAATGATTGGAGGATATTATGATGAATGTAATTGAAACAAGAAAGCTTACTAAGTTTTACGGCAAGCAGGAGGCCTTGCGCGGAGTTGATCTGGCAGTAAAGCAAGGCGAGGTGTATGGATTTATTGGTCCTAATGGTGCGGGAAAATCCACAACCATCCGTATCCTTTTGGGAATGCTTCGTAAAAGCGCAGGTGAAGCAAAGCTATTGGGCGGTGACCCCTGGCAGGATAGTGTTGCTATTCATCAGCGACTTGTCTATGTGCCTGGGGATGTGACCTTGTGGCCTAACTTAACTGGTGGTGAGGTGATTGATTTTTTGGGCCGCCTGCATGGAAAAATCAATGTCTCTCGACGAAAGGAACTTTTGGATAGGTTCCAGCTTGATCCAAAGAAAAAATGCCGTAGTTATTCCAAAGGAAACCGTCAGAAGGTGGCACTGGTCTCAGCCTTTGCTTCCGATGCGGAGCTTTTGATTTTAGATGAACCTACCAGCGGCCTTGATCCGTTAATGGAGCAGGTTTTTCAGGAATGTATCTTTGAAGCGAAAAGGCAAGGAAAAACCGTTTTTCTGTCCAGCCATATTCTTGCGGAGATAGAAGCGCTCTGCGATAGGGTTGGGATTATCCGACAGGGAAAAATTGTTGAAACCGGCACTCTTGACGATCTTCGGCATTTGACACGTACAACCGTGACCGTGGAGTTTGCCAAGCCTATAAACCTGAACCAACTGCAAGGGGTTCATGATGTATCACGAAAGGAAGAAAAATGGCGCTTCTCGGTGGACGCCAATGCTATGGAAGCGATAATGAATGTGCTTGCACCAATGGGTATTAAATCGCTTACGGCAGAACCTCCCACACTTGAAGAGCTGTTTATGCGTCACTATGGAGATAAGTTTGAGGGAAAGGAGACGAACTGATATGAAGGGAAACCATTTTGCCGGTATAGGCAAGCTGCTTAAGCTTTATCTGCGAAGAGACCGGATTGTGCTGCCAATATGGATATTACTTCCCATGATCGTGATTTCGGGACAGGTATCCTTTGTGATAGCTATGCCGAATTGGCAGAAGTTTATTACTGAACTGTCTGAAAGCCCGCTTACCTCTGCTTACCTTGGGCCTATTGTTCCGTTAAGCATGGAAGGGGCTATCCTGTGGCGTGGTATGCTGCAAGCTTCCATGATAGTCATGATCGGAGCAGCGCTCACTATGATTCGGCATACCCGTACAGAGGAAGTGTCGGGAAGAAGTGAATTGATACTTGGAAGGCCTGTAGGCAGATACGCCAATTTGTCGGCTGCCCTGCTCCTTTCCTGTGGAGGAAGTCTGTTGGCAGGCTTATTGACTGCCACGTTCTTAATTGGAAGCGGTCTCGCGGGTAGCGGTTCCTTGCTGGTCGGACTAACGCTTGCCGTCTCAGGATGCTTCTTTGCAGGGATCGGCGGATTATGCTCACAGATTTTTGAGCATAGTGGCAGTGCAAGGGGAGTTGTATTTGGAGTATATGGATTAACCATGGTTGCCATGGTTCTTAATAATATGGGAGGTGGGAGTACTGGCTGGGCATGGCTTGTCCCCGAATCATGGTTCCGTATTACCGTACCTTTTGGAGAAAATCATTCTTGGCCTTTGTTGGTCTTTATCATTATCTCTGCCCTGCCAATGATGCTTTCCTATATGCTGCTTGTTCGCCGTGACATGGGCGCAGGTCTTATCGCACAGAAGGAAGGTTTGGCTAACGCATCCCCACGTTTCAACTCTACAATGGCCTTGGCTTGGCGGCAGCATAAAGGCAATATTCTGGCTTGGGCAATCGGCATGGCTTTTCTTGGCGGGATTATGGGTGTAACTACGCCAAATATATCCCAAGCCCTCAGTTCAACGCTTGCTCAGATGAACACTTGGGCGACTGCTATGGCAAAGCTGGGTAATCAGGAAGGTTTCATTGCTGCTTTAATCTACATCCTGGGACTGATGGCCGGGTTATCCGTCTTTGCCGTCTCGACGGTACAAAGCTTGCGGCAAGAAGAAAAAGAACATTATGCCGAGATGGTATTGTCAAGACCCGTAAGCCGGTTTAAATGGATGGGAAGCTATTTAGCTGTTGCTTTCGCGGGCAGCGCGTTGATACTTCTTGCCCTCGGCTTGGCTTCCGGCTTAGGCTGGAGCATTGCTGTGGGAGACTTCAGTCATTTTCCACGCGTGTTAGGCATGAGCCTTTCAAAGATCCCGCCCGTTTGGACTATTATCGGCATCACCGCCTTGCTATACGGCTGGTTGCCTCGTCTCGCCTCCGTTCTTAGTTGGTTCATATTGGGTGTGTTTATCTTCATCGAGATGCTTTGGGAGGTCGGAATCGTAGGATGGTCTGCACTGCAGTGGACTCCCTTCGCTTATGCCCATTACAGTATTCCAATCCATGAGCTTTCGCTTGCACCGCTGATAGTATTAACAGGTATTACAGCGATACTTACATGGTTCGGATTCATTGGATTCAATCGTCGAAGTATTGGATAAAAAAATGTTCAAGATCTGCCTTTTGGCAGGTCTTTCATTATGTATTAAGCAGCATGTTAATAATATAAAACTTGATCGAATAAAGCTTCCAAAAGTAAATAGGCTTTTGAAAGTTTATTACTAACAATTTCATTTTTGTAAAATAAAGCAAACGTCGAAATATAAAAAAACGGCCTACCCAGGTGGCCATTTCTGAAGTTTGGCTCCCCGCCAAGGGGGTACCAGAGGGGTAATGACATCTTTTTTGCCTGCTCAAGGCACGTTGAGGTGATAATAAAGATGACGTATTGTGATCGAGGAGAAATAACACGGCTTGACCACAAGAAGTTGTGATTTTTGAGCGAAAAAAGGGCAAAAACGGGCTGAAATAGTGCATTTTTTGTCAAGCTTCTATAGCCCTTTTTATAAATACATTCGGTATTTTTGAAAATAACACACTTAAAACACAAATTCACAGAGGAAAAGCCAAAGGCATTGGAATCAAAATTCGGATGCAGTGCAAAAAAGACCAGAGGAAAACAATATGGCAAGTCATCAACGAGGAACTGATCGAAATCGAATTCAAGACCGGAATCGTTATGAATATAGGTATCGTGTAATAATGCACATATTTGCGCTAATGCCCCGCTGCCAGCCGCTTTACTTTTACAGGTGTATTTTTTGCTTGACAACTGCGCTATTGCGTGTTACTATATAGTAGTAGTAAGTAATACGAGATACAAGTCATACAGAATAGCAAAGGAGTGATTGTGCTGGAAAACCTAACGGAAATGCTCAAAGGCGTACTTGAAGGTTGTGTTCTTGAAATTATAAGCCGCAAAGAAACCTACGGCTACGAAATCACGCGGCGATTGAACGCCCTTGGCTTCACGGATGTCGTGGATGGAACGGTGTACACCATCCTTATCCGGCTTGAAAAAAACAAACTGGTGGAGATCACCAAGAAGTCCTCCGACATGGGGCCGCCGCGAAAGTTTTTTGCGCTTAACGACGCAGGGCATGAGGAACTGCAAAGGTTCTGGAGAAAATGGGAATTTATTGCGTCAAAAATTAACGAGCTAAAGGAGGAGAAATAGTGAATTTTTGGGATAAGATCACAGGCAACGACATGAATAAAGAATTGAAAGCTTTTGATTCGCGAGCCAAAAAACTTCCGGTTGATTATCAAGCAGCATGGGACAAAATCGGTTTGAATCTTTGGGCGCACGCGGATTTCACCGGCCGTAATCTCATGCCGATTCTTGACGGCGTACTTGGTCTGCTTGAAGAATCTGCAGCGGACGGTCAAAGTATACAAGAGGTTTTGGGTGATGATATCAAAGGTTTTTGTTCAGCGTTGGTCGGAGAAGAAGGAGCAAATTCTTTTCGCGACAAATGGCGCCAGCAACTCAACAACAATATCGCTAAAAAATTAGGTAGATAGGAGGACAAAATGAGAATACAAGATATCATCGAAGGTAAAAAAGAGTGGCGGGTACATGTGGCGCGTGTTAAAGCGCTCCCTCAGGATTATCAGATTGTTTATAAAGAGATTCAAAAATATCTCTTTAAGGTAGGCCCTGTTGAGTTGACTGAAGGAACGGGTTTGCTCTCGGGTATTGTCGATCTTTTTGAAGAAGGTGCATCCTTAGGAAAAGGCGTGCTCGAAGTCACGGGCAGTGACGTAGCGGCTTTCTGCGATAATTTAATCAAAGATTCAGAAACTTATGCGGATACCTATCAGGAATCTGTTGACCGGAAAGTTTACAAATCTGTAAAAAAGAGTACGGATAAAACGAAGTAAAAGAAAAAACGAAAGCATCAAGAAAGGGGAGGGTACGGTGTGTAAGGGTGAGTGGGTATTATGCCCGGTATGTGGAAACAAAACACGGGTCAAAATACGTGATGATACGGTACTTGAAAACTTTCCGCTATTTTGTCCCAAGTGTAAACAGGAAACAATAATCAATGTAAAAAAAATGAATATGTCAGTTATCAAAGAGCCAGACGCTAAGACGCAGAGCCGATAACCGTGAGTGAAATTACAGTTGTCGGCTCTTTCTTTTATGATGGTCTGTATGAATTTATATATTGGCTTCACAGCAGAAAGGACTGCGAACATGAACCTAATAAAAAGGAATGAGGTGCTAAAATTGTTTTTATCAGTATCAAAACTTTCAAAAGTATATAACACAGGGATTATTACCCATGTACTCAAAGGCGTGGGTCTGGAGATGGGAAGAGGACAAATCGGAGTAATATTAGGTCCCTCCGGCTCGGGTAAATCTACACTGATGAACATTATAGGTGGCGTGGACCGGGCGGACGGTGGCACGGTCGAAGTGGATGGCGAGCGTATTACAGATTTAAATGACAATCAACTGGTTGAATACCGTCGGGAGAGCGTTGGCTTTGTCTTTCAGTTCTACAACCTTATTCCAAACCTTACGGTAGCCGAAAACATTGAGGTTGTGTCAAACATCAGCAAAAAACCGTTTAAAACAGACGAGGTACTTTCCGCCGTCGGGCTTTCTGATAAAAAGAACCGTTTCCCTCGGGAACTCTCCGGCGGCGAGCAGCAGCGCGTGTCTATCGCAAGAGCCATCGTCAAAAATCCAAAGCTCCTGCTCTGCGATGAACCCACTGGTGCGCTAGACTTCCAGACCTCCCGCAGCATTTTGAAACTTCTGCAAGAGGTTAACAAAGAATATGGAACCACCATTTTGATGATTACCCATAACAGCGCCATCGCCGGTATGGCGCACGTCGTATACAGGCTGAGAAGCGGCGAAGTGGCGGAAGTTAAACACAATTCCGAAATTATTCCGGCAGAAAGGATTGAATGGTAATGGCTCTGCGAAAACGTATATGGCGTATCATGAAGGAAAACAAAGTTCGTTATATCGGTATCTTTGTTTTGGTTTTTTTGGGTAGTTTTTATTTTATAGCTGCAACCGGAATATCAGGGAATCTTGAAAAAACGGTTGATACTTTTGCCGAGGAAAACAAGCAGGAGGACTTGGCATTTTCAGCGGACAGACCGATAGAAGACATCACGGCGCTTCAAAGTAAATTCGGAACGGTGATAGAAGCAAACCGGCATCAGGATGTCAAATTTCCCGGCGGAGAGCTTCGGCTTATCAGCCTTCCCTCCAAAATCAATATCCCGGCTGTATTATCAGGGCGTGGCATTGAAAACTCAGGAGATATTTTGCTCGATCCTAATTTTTGCCGGATACATGATTTGCAAATTGGAGGTCGAATAGAGCTGGGCGGTAAAGCATTCAACATTGTAGGCACAATGGCTGCGCCCAATTACATCTATATTATCAAAAATCTTCACGATGTATTGCCAACCGGTGGTTTTGGCATTGGCATTATTTCCGGCACAGATATGGATGCGTTTCCGGAAGCTGTCACAGTCTGTGCGGTACGCTTTGAAAACAGGAAAAATATAAATGAACAAGCTGTGCAGCTGAACAGGCTCATAAACGAAAAAGGATACTCCATTTCCGAATGGAGGGTCGCAAGCGGCAACCAACGTATTTCTATGCCTCAGGGGAACATATCCAGTATGAAGTCCATGAGCTTTCCCGTAGCAGTTTTTATATTTCTGCTTGGCTGTTTTATCGTCGGTGTGATGGTACAGCGCATGGTCAAATCCGACGGCATAATAATTGGCACCCTGTATGCACAGGGTTACTATCGCCGTGAACTTGTTCTGCATTATATAACGATACCGATTCTACTGTCTGCAGCAGGCGGTCTTGCCGGTGCACTGCTTGCAATCCCGTGTATAGAGCCTGTCATGGGGTCTATGTTTGCGAGTTATATTTTGCCGTCTACAGACATCGGCTTCTCTCCACTAAATATGGTGATTGCCGTGCTGATGCCCGTAATTATTATCGGTCTATCAAGTTTCCATGTTGTTCGCGGAATACTAAAAAAGAACACGGTAGAGCTGATGAAAGGCGGCGAACAATCCTCTAAGGTTAATTTCATTGAGCGCGCGCTCCGTATTGACCGTTTTCGCTTTGCGACCAAGTTCCAGATACGCGAGCAGGTAAGAAGCATACCGCGCCTGTTGTTTCTGGTGCTCGGAGTAAGTACAGCGTCGATGATTCTCCTATACGGCCTAACATTTAAATATTCTATGGACGTGGTGACGAAGGCATCGACAGACAGATATGTTTATGCCATAGAGTATAATTTCAAGAAAATACAAAATATTCAGGATGAGAGTCTTCCCGAAGGAGCGGAACCGTACAATTCGATGCGCTGCTATCCCGAAGGGCGAGAATCAGTTGAGTTTTATGTGGTAGGCATGGAGCCGGATTCCGTCGGTCTAAAAGTAAGCGGCATTGGGGGCGGCCATCTTTCGAGAGATCAGGTTAATATTACTAATTCGCTGGCGACTCGGCTTAAACTAAAAGCAGGAAACACAATTGATTTTATAAATAAACTGAACGGACAATCATACAGCCTTAAAATCGACGGAATAGTCGAGGACTACGGCCAGCAATATATGTTTATGCCCCTTGACGAGTTCAACCTCATGACAGGTGAACCGCCCGGAAGCTACCGTACCGTTCTCAGTAATCACGAGATAGATTTTGATGAGGGCTTGCTCTCCGGTATTATGGATGCTCGCAATCCAGAAGCATTTGAGGAAATCAATGCTCCTACAACAATGATCATTACGGCTGTGACAATCGTTGCCGTTCTTGTCGCAGTCATCATCATTTTCCTTGTGACCTCCCTAATCATTGACGAAAGCCGAAACACCATCTCCCTTCTCAAGGTTTTTGGCTACCGCAAAAAAGAGCTGGCGAAATTGATACTGAACAGCTCCACTTTGGCGGTATTAATCGGATTCATCTTGGGAGTTCCATTTATGCTGGCTTTTGGAAACGGTATATTTCTTTATGTGGCAGATGTAACAAACATGTTGATACCAATGATTGTGAACCCGCTTTACGTTCTGATCAGCTTCATATTGATTTTCGCTGTGTATGAAGTAACCAAGATCCTTTGTGGGAGGGAACTCGCAAAAATATCCATGAGCGAGGCACTAAAAGCTGGCACGGAGTGAGTTGTTTGGCTGCGGCACATATAAAGAACCTGTATTGATATACAAACAACAGAATAATGCCAAGGGCAAACTCGGCTAAAGTCGGGGACGCAAAGCCATAGGGTCTACGGCGTTTTATAAAACGCTACGATAGCCTGGCTGCCAAAAACCATGCGGAGCCTGCCCTCAATATTCACTAAGGGCAGGCTTTTACTATATATTTGTATCTGTCGGTTTTTGATAGATAAACAGGATATCAGGATACTGGCTTTCGCTATACTCCGGCGAGAGGGGTATCTTATGAGATTTTACAATTATAAGAGGTTGAAATAGAGCAGACAAAGCTCGTACATATTATCAACCACCTAAACAATTACAATCTACGGGATCGTCGAAGTCTACAGTGAGCAAATTATTTCTATGCCTCTTGAGGAGTGCGGACAAAATCCTGGACTTAGTTTAGGTTAGGAAAGAATTAATAACTCTTATCTTGCTTTTTATTTTTTATTGCTAAAGTTTATAAATTATAGTACAATAGGGAAAGAACATACGTTCAGTAACGAATTTTAATAATATAAATTTTCCAAGAAGGTGATGGGAGAAATATGAAGAACAGAACATATATTTCAATCGATTTAAAATCCTTTTATGCTTCGGTGGAGTGTATGGAACGAGGGCTTGATCCTCTGACCACTAATCTTGTTGTGGCTGATGCAAGCCGCACGGAAAAAACCATCTGTCTCGCTGTTTCTCCATCACTTAAGGCATACGGCATTTCCGGCAGGGCAAGATTGTTTGAGGTGGTGCAGAAGGTAAGGGAAATAAAAGCATCACAGGGTATTTCAATAGATTATATTATAGCTCCCCCAAGAATGGCACATTACATTGAGTACAGTACACGGATTTACAATATCTACTTGAAATACATCGCACCTGAAGACATTCATGTTTACTCCATAGATGAGGTATTCATTGATGCCACTAATTATCTGAAGACCTATAATCTTTCGGCCCGTGAGCTTGCTGCGAAAATGATTTTAGATGTACTTAAAACCACCGGAGTTACAGCAACGGCAGGTATCGGCACAAATATGTATCTTAGCAAGGTTGCTATGGATATTCAGGCAAAGCGCATTCCAAAGGATGAAAGAGGTGTGCAGATTGCTGAATTGGATGAAATGAGCTACCGCTGCATGATGTGGACACACCGACCTTTGACAGATTTCTGGCGTGTTGGTAAAGGATATGCAAAGAAGTTGGAGGAACAAGGTCTCTTTACCATGGGGGATATTGCAAGATGCTCTATAGGGAAACCCACTGATTTCTATAAAGAGGATTTACTATATAAGCTGTTTGGTGTCAACGCTGAGCTGTTGATCGATCATGCGTGGGGATGGGAGCCATGCACAATTTCCGATATTAAAGCATATAAGCCACGTACAAACAGTATTGGATCGGGGCAGGTGCTGCATTGCGCATATACATTTGATAAAGCAAGATTGATTGTTCGAGAAATGACAGATTTACTTGTACTTGATTTGGTGGAAAAAAGGCTTGTTACGGATCAGCTTGTTTTGACGGTTGGATATGATATTGAAAATCTTACAGAACCTAAAATAAAGAAATTATATCATGGTGCGATTACCACCGACCACTATGGACGTAAAGTTCCCAAATCAGCCCATGGTACTATAAATCTTGGGGTACAGACTTCCTCAACAAAGATAATCCTCAATGCTGTTACAGAGCTGTTTGAGAGAATTGTTGATAGAAATCTATTAGTAAGGAGAATAAACATCACAGCGAATCATGTTGTGGATGAGTTAACTGTTGAAAAAACAGACAATTTTAAGCAAATTAACCTTTTTACAGATTATGACAGGGAACAGTCAGAAAAAGAGGATGAAGAAATGGAACTTGCACGAGAAAAAAGGATGCAGAAGGTAATGCTTGAAATAAAAAATAAATATGGCAAGAACGCTGTACTAAAGGGTATGAATTTAGAGGAAGGCGCTACCACATTAGATCGCAATAAGCAGATTGGAGGACACAAAGCATGACAAGTAAATATGATGATATCATCCATTTGCCACACCATGTTTCTGCGAAAAGACCCCGTATGGCAGACATTGATCGGGCGGCACAGTTTTCTCCTTTCGCTGCATTGACGGGACATGGTGCTGCCGTCAAAGAAACTGCAAGGTTGACTGATAAAAGGATAGAATTGGATGCGTATATGAAGGATTCTTTGAATGACAGGATGCAAATCATATCAAGTCAACTTAAGGAGCATCCTGAAATAGAAATAACATACTTTCAGCCGGATATTAAGAAGAAGGGCGGAGCATATGTTACCGCTATCGGTACGGTTAAAAAGATAGATGAATATGAGCGTGCTATTGTTATGAACGATGGTACAGTAATTTCCATTGATGAAGTAATCAGCATAGATGGTGAGATATTCGAAACTATTGTGTTCTGACAGACTTGAGTTATATGTTCAGTAATTTTAGATATTGTTCATAAAAGGAGAACTAAAAATAATTAAATATATTTATCCTGAGATAGTATTTATAAATTTGACCCTCGTTATTGTTCATTGAACATATCGGGGGTTAATTGTTTTAAATAACGAGTCTGATTCTTTAGATATTGTGCAGAAAAGCGCATATCAGCCATACATCTCAAAAGATAAAGTTAGGGATAAAGAAAAATTTAAATCATGGATACAAAAAAGATACATTTATATGATATTATATACATGGGGGTGTAATCATGATATTTAAACTTCTTTTAGTTGAAGATGATCCGGAAATAAGAGAAATAATTACAGATTACTTCATAGAAAAAAGCGATGGTTTATTTGATATATATAATGCTGAAACTGGAATTGATGGTCAATTAAATTGTATGAACAACGAATATGATTTAGTTCTTTTAGATGTGATGCTACCAGAAGTTGACGGATTTACAATTTGCAGGGAGTTAAGAAAAAATAGCGATGTGCCTATTATATTCATCACTGCAAGGCATAGTGAAAATGACAGGCTTTATGGATATCAACTTGGATGTGACGACTATGTAACCAAACCTTTTTCACTTGCAGAGCTGTATGCTAAAGTGACTGCATTATTGAGACGTTCAAAAGGCATGGTAAGAAAAGGAATAATGAATGCAGGAAATATTAAATTAGATCCTTATCGATGCACTGCATATGTAAATGGTGATGAAGTGATACTTGCTCCTATAGAATTTGCAATTTTAAAAATTCTTATGGAGAATAACGGTAAAGTGGTAAGCCGCGATAGTCTTATTATTAGAATCTGGGGATGTGATTTTGATGGTAACGACAGAGTGGTAGATAACCATGTAAAAAAACTGCGTAAAGCTTTAGGCAGTGCTTCTGCACAAATAAAAACTGTATTTAAAAAAGGTTACAAGATGGAGGTAGAGCAATGAATAAGAAGAAAACAAAACACTCGATCTATTTGCGTGTTTATAGTGCATTTTTGGCTACTTACTTAGTGCTGATGATAGGTTTTACAGCATTTCTTGTATCTTTGGAAAAGGAAGCTGCAGGAAAAGAATTCGGAACTAGAGCTCCGCAAATCAGTGATAGAGTAGAGGAAATTTTAAATGACTGTATTGACGGTGATAAACAAATTATAGATTTAGCCAAGATAAAAAAGGAATTTATAAATAGAACACCTGTATATATGCTAAATGGAGCTGAAGCCGCAATATTTACAAGTGATTATAAGCTTGTTTATAGTACATATAATACGAAGGATTACTGGAAATGTATTTATACAGAATTTGAAGATGGGAAACAATCATCCAGTAATTGTGGTCTATTAAAAATAAATGATTGGTTAAGTGAAGAAGAAATAAAAGAGCTTGAAGGTTATTTATATGCTAAACCTACGGCAGAAAAGGTTGGAGACCTTTATGAATATTCAATACATATTGATAGCTTTTGGCTGGATGATGAAATGATTATTCCACAGAGTATATCTGTTTCACCTACGTATGTTAGTGAGTTTGATAAAGAAGGAAATGTAACTTCAGGAATAGTATCAGTTAGGAAAGGAAATTTCTACAGAAGAGATTTAAATAATACAAATAACTTACCACACTATGAAAATGGGCTTATTATTCAGGAGAATAATGAAAATATAAACATTAAAAATCAAGATGAGCTTCGTAAAATGGTTACAAATGAATCAAATATACTTAAGTATTTGGAACAGTTGATAAAGTGTTTACCTACTTCGCTTAAACCAATTGAAAGAGTAGACATGTTAACCTATCGCTATTACTTAGTAGTGCCTTATAAAAATTCAATTCGGGTACTAGATGATAAAAGTTTATACAGTGAATTCTATACTGCTGTTGGTATTGACATTAATATATGGGAGCGTATATCTTCTACATTAGCATATGTTTGGATTTCATGCTTATTAATATTCATAATTGCAGCATATATCCTTTCAAGGCAATCTTATAAAACATACTTGAAACGAGAAGAACTTGACAGTCAGCGCAAAGAAATGACCTATGCTCTTGCTCATGATTTAAAAACTCCATTGAGCATTATTTCAGGTTATGCACAGAATTTACAAGAAGATATTCATACTGAAAAAAGAGAGCATTATGCCAGTCATATTTTAGCTAATGTCTATCGTATGGATAAAATTATAAAAAAGATGTTGGAAATGTCAAAATTAGATTCTGAACCATTCGAAATTAATTTTGAAAGTGTATCTTTGAATGAGATCAGCAGTGGAATTATTTATCGATACAAAAATATATGTGATGCGAAATCAATAACAACTAATATTGTGGGAGACGCTGTTGTAAAAGTAGACAAAGCTTTGATAGAAAGAGTTGTCGATAACTTTTTCGTTAATGCTCTTGATAATATGAATGATGGTGGAACAATTCGTATATTAATATATGATGATACATTTGAAATCTATAATAACGGCAGTCATATATCAGAAGAAATTATTGACGATATTTGGCTTCCTTATAAAAAAGGTAATGCAGAACGAAGCAATACAAAAGGTTCTGGTCTAGGCCTTTCAATTGTACGTACAATATTAGAATTGCACAAGTTTACATATGGTGTAAATAACAAGGAAGATGGTGTTATATTTTGGTTTAAATTTAAGTAATATTATTAAACATAATTGAGGCTTCCCAGAGCTCTGGAGCGTATAAAAACTATAGCGGAACAAAATTATTATTAATATTATATAGCTTTGTAAAACAGAACCACTATGTAATCGGTAAATTCATAGTGGTAGTTAAAAATTAATTTTTTTCAAATCTAATGACCCTTTCCATATTGTTCAAATAGGTGATTCCGTGATATAATAAAATAATTTTATAATCAGAATAATATTTGACTTAGGATCATGCAGTATTTCGATATAAAGATTAGAATCTAAATACTAAAATAATAATGGGGTAAAAGGAACAATGAAGGTAGTTAATAGATTTAGACTGGGTGAATTGTGGGAAATTGGTAAAAATGAAAGCTGGTTTACGCACATGGCGGATAAAGGTTTTCATTTACAAGGTATTGGGAACTATCTTGTTACTTTCGAAAAGGGAGAGCCGAAAAAAACAAAGTATAGAATTGAAATACTACAAGAAAGCCCTTCACAAGAACAGCTGGAAGTATATAAGGCATGGGGCTGGGAACTAGTTACAAACAAACATATATTTTATATTTTTTCTTCTCCTGAAAATTCAAATTCAACAGAACTTCATGCTGACCCAATGGAGCAGAGCTTTGCATTTAAAATGATTAGCAAACAAATTAAAAAGAATATGATAGTAGCTTCTATTGCTGCTCTATCAATTATTGCAATAATAGCATACAGCATTTACATAGAAGATGAGCCATACTTAAACTTAATAAGACGAAATTCCTTTACCTCGTTAATGATTGGAATTGGATATATTTTTGTTTTCTATGAAGCAATAAGATGCTACTTGGCTGTTAAGAAGATCAAAAACTCATTACACAACGGTATACCAATAAACCATAATCAAAAATGGAAACTTAGCTTTGTGGGGTCTTCTGCAGTATATATTTTATTGATAGCAATGGTTTTAATGTCTATATTTATGCCATTATATACAGCAATAAGAAGAGATATCTATACATCACCAAAGGCAACAAAAAATCTTCCTTTTTTAAAATTAGATAGTGTTGAAAGTAAGGATATATATGATTATTGGCATGATTTAAATTACTATTGGAGTGTTCTTTCACCAGTACAATATAGTTTATATGAAGGCGGCTACGTTGATGGTGAGATGCAGGAGGATTTTAGCGGCGCATATTGGAAGGTTGGTTTAAATACTAAATATTATCAGGTAGCCTTTACGAATATGGCAGAGGGATTACTAAAAGATTTAATTCATCGTTATTATGATTCGAATTCTGATCTTAAACTTGTTAAAATGGAAGACAGTAAATTAGATCATCTGTATGTTGCCAGTGGAGAAACTAATACATCAATATTTGCTGCTTACAATAATAAGGTTATTTATATGGAATATGCAGGGAATGAAAATATAGATAGAATAATTACATTACTTGAAATAAAACTTCAGAGTTAAAGTCAAGAAATAAAATTCCCTATGATATATACTTTTAATATCTGGAAATGAAGAGGGATGGACGAGACAGAAACTATTAAATCGGTACAACGCATGCAAAAGTATATTGATGTTAATATCTGTAAAATAAAGCATGATTCGCAAAATTAGAATAATAGACTAATAAGAATAAAACATTCATTGACAAAATAAAACAAGCAATGTCGAGAATAATTACTTTCAATTAGATATAATGATAATAAAGCAGGAGGTAATAGTCGTGGAATGGATGGATTCGATTAGTGGGGCAATTGAATATATAGAAAGTCATATTACAGATAACATATCGGCCGATGATGTTGCAAAACATGTTTGTATATCATCTTTCTATTTTCAAAAAGGATTCAGCATGTTATGTGGTTTCACTGTAACGGAATATATAAGAAATCGGAGACTTGCGCTTGCAGGTGGAGAACTTGCTACAACCGATGCCAAGGTCATAGATGTTGGGATGAAATACGGATATGATTCACCTGATAGCTTTACAAAAGCATTCACTCGATTTCATGGAATTGCACCTTCCATGGTTAAAAAGGACGGAATACTAATAAAGTCTTTTGCACCGCTGAAATTAGAAATATCTTTGAAAGGTGGTTATCTTATGGAGTATAAAATTATTGAGAAAGACAGTTTTACTGTACTTGCTGCATCAAAGCAGTTCAAGTATGAAAATGCTAAAGAAGAGGTTCCTCATTTTTGGCAGGAGCATTATGCCAATGGAAATGGTAAGTATGTATGTGGAATGTATGGGATTAATATTGACGAGCAAATGGGAAATGAAAGCTTCGAATACCTAATTGCCGATATTTACAATCCAACAAATGAAATCCCTGAAGGTCTAATTACAAAAACGATTCCAGCATTTACATGGGCGGTATTTCCTTGTGTTGGACCTATGCCAGTTGCACTGCAAAATGTAAATACAAAAATCTTTTCTGAATGGCTTCCAGCATTGAAAGAGTATGAATTTGCTGCTGGTTATTGTGTTGAGATGTATGATGCACCCGATAAATATCCAAATGGAACACAGGATGAAAACTATTATTCTGAGATTTGGATTCCAGTAAAAAAGAAATAGAACATGTAATCTCCTCCATGCTATAATTGGCAGTGAGGAGATTATTTTATCCTTTAATATCATAGAAATAATATATTTCAGGCATATTGCAGACACAAATGAAAGTGGACAGTATGAACGCGAAAAAGAGTGGACTGGGAGCTCATTAATTCAAAAATAAAAAACAAATTTTGTTGAAGGGAAAACATGAACAGGAAAAACTTTTACTGCTTAAATTATTGCTTCTGATATGGGAGCAGAAAGAGACATAGCGGTTTCCTTTGGTTTCATACTGTTGCTTTTGTGGATTGTAGTTGTATTTCCAGCACTAATTTGGCTTTGTAAAAAATTTTATCAACGTAAAAGGTCTTTCATACTTATTCCCATTATTGGATGTGTAGCTATGTTTTTCATTGGCATTCTGCTTATTGGGTGGAATGAATTTATCAAACTATTTGGATATCCATTCTGATTATACGCATCATATTACAATTATAATAATCTAATAATAATTAATGTTGCACTTACAACACCTTGTAATGGTACTGCTCCTATCAATCCTGCTAACTATATATTTGCGAGGCTAACTATGAAAATAAAATTATTTAAAATATCCTTATTCATATTAATAATTATTTTATCTATTACTTTGATAATAAATACCTTTTCTACATACTATCTATACAGTGATAGAGAAGATTCAATATTAGTGTTGTGCATGTTCATAGTAGGAGCTATTTCAGGCTTAATCACAAGAATTGGAATAGTCTCGTTATTTTGGTGTTCATACAATATTAAGTATCCAAATGAAAAGTACAATCAAAAAATTCTAAAGAAAATAGTTGCTTCTCTTTTGTTTATGATAATTATGTTAGGATTTTCTTTGAATACAGGGATGTCATTAATATTTATCTTGTGTACTTTATTAATGATAGTGAGGGAAAATAATGCGTTAGAGAATGAAATAGAAATAGCTATTAAGAAATAACTAAAATTTTATTAATCTGTCGTTATAATCTTTTGTTGCGAATAAAAGGTTATTACTCAGGTATTCAAGGTTTGAGTTTATTAACTATCGTAAAATTAATTAAAAGTAATCAAAACACTATTCAATAACCTAATACGCCGCATGTGGAAACAGTGCTGATTATCGGCATTCTAGCGATTGGAATCACGATTTAGACTAAATACGAATCATTGAAAAGGGAGAAAAAATGCAACTGATACATCAGCCACTTATATATCTATTTGAGAATATTTTAGATGATGATATACAGAAGTGTATTGAGAACTTTATGTTATCAGTAATTGAAATGAAAGAAAACTATCAAACTGATAACCTTTGGATAATAGATCAAAAAATTGGAGGTATAGGTGCTTATGCAATGCCGCCAAATCCTGTTATAAATCCTTTTCCAGGAGGAGTTGAAAGGTCGTTGTATAGACCACTACAATATGCTCGTGCTGACATTGATATATGTGATATTAGAATTCATGCAAGATATATAATACAAAATTGTGGCATGCATTTAGAATGTGTATGTAGATTAGTATTAAGTACTTATAAAGTTCTAAGAGACTTACGATTTCATAATACTACACTTGGGAAAGCTATACAGTTAATAAAAGGCTTAAATATTATAGATAGTGATATTATTGTTGCCCTTGATAGATTTGTAAAAATATATAATCTATCTAAACATGGAGTAAATCAAGATGAAAATAGAGAAAGACTTTTTAATGCGTGTGAGGCAATTACAGCATATTATTCCGCTCGAGTTTTAGGAGTACACTTATTAAGAAAAATCAACTATCCTAAGAGTAGTGACATTTTTGAAATTTGTAATGATAAACGCCCCTTTTTATTATAGTCGTATATGAAGAAATAATTATGATATATATAAAGCTTCAAAAATTAAACAGAGGTTTTTAATTTTTAATATTTTCAGAAAAGAAGGACTAAAAAACAAAAGAACTTATTTACAAATACGTCATTAGTAAATAAGTTCTTTTGTTTATAAAATGCATAATCATTAATTTTGAAAAAACATCATTTTTTCAAAGGTGTTAACAAGGTGTTAAATAAGCCGCGTTAACAACTGTGCAACGCCTTTAACTATTGATTTTGGTGAACCATGAGGGATTCGAACCCCCGACGAACAGATTCGAAGTCTGCCACTCTATCCCCTGAGCTAATGGTCCATGACTTATAAATTATAGTATAGATGAAAATAAATATCAATAGAATAACATAATTTATTTTGATATTATTTCATATAAATTGTGTTATTTTTTATTTTATGATATATTTGTATAAAATTTATTAAGGATTAGTTCATGAAATATCGAAATATTAATACTAAAAAGATACTAATAATTATTTTATTAATACTTATTGGTTATATAACCTATGTAACGATTGATATATATAATTACGGCAATGTTAATGAATTAGTTGAAGCTGATGCGGCAATAGTACTGGGAGCTGCTGTGTGGGGAGATAAACCATCGCCGGTATTTGAAGAAAGAATAAATCATGGAATTTGGCTTTATAAGAATGGATATGTGGAAAAACTGATTTTTACGGGCGGAGTAGGTGAGAATACGGAATATTCCGAAGCAGGTGTAGCTAAAAATTATGCTATTGAAAATTTAGTTCCTGAGGAGGATATTTTTATTGAAGAGAAATCAACCATTACGCAGGAAAATATGCAATATGCGACTGAGATAATAAATGAAAATAGCATTGAAGAAGTTATTATTGTAAGTGATCCGTTACATATGAAAAGGTCTATGTTGATGGCAAAAGATTGTGGCTTGACGGCATATTCTTCGCCTACACCGACATCAAGGTATACAACTTTTAGGAGCAAGTTGTCATTTGTGGCGCGAGAAGTATTTTTTTATGTGGGGTATAAGATTTATAGATTTATAAGTTAAGATCCTTCGTTGCAGCGATAAAAACTTATGATCTTGAAAGACAAAAATACATATGAGCGAGGAGAAAATAATGGAGAACAAGTGGGTCTTTAATAATATAATATTAGATTATGAAATGGCACGGCCTGGATATCCAATTGAGTTATTTGAAGATGTTGTTGAATATTCGATTATAGATCAAGGTTCAAAGATACTTGAAATAGGTTGCGGGCCTGGCCAAGCTACTGATTATTTTGCTAAAAATCAATACAATATAACCGGATTAGAAATAGGCGAAAAACAAGTAGATTATTTACTAATGAAGTATGCTGATTATGATAATTTCAATGCTTTATTATCTACTTTTGAAGAATACTATTGTGCAGATGAATCGTATGATTTAATTTTTTCAGCTACGGCATTTCATTGGATTAAACCGGAAGTTGGATATCCTAAAGCACATAATTTATTGAAAAAGAATGGCGTTATGGCTGTGTTTTGGCACTTAGCGTCTATTGTCGAGCCAAAAACAGAAATGTTAAATCAAATAAGAAGTATTTATAAAAAATACGCACCTGAACTGGATACTTATATAAATGATTCTGAAGCTGAAGAAATGCATGAACTTAGAATATCCCAGATTCAAACCAACAATTTATTTGGGCGACCTGTAACAAGGATATATAGATGGGAGGATGAATATACTACAGAAAGGTATTTAAAACTGATTAATTCATATTCGGATTTTCATGATATAGAAAATAATAAAAGAATTGCAATTTTAGAAAGTGTTGCAGAATATATAAACAAAAATAATGGTAAAATAGTTATTCCGCAAGAAGTAAGATTATATATGGCAAAGAAATTCTAAAAGTAATATGAGAAATAAAAAAGGGAATTTGGAGAATGGTCTTAGTTAAATATCTATAACTGTAATTACATAAATAAAAATATTTTAAAATATTTATTGACAAGTTTGTAGGACAGGTGTTATACTCCTAAACAATACACAAGTTAATAAGCAACATAAACGCAGTGATAAGGAGCAGTAAGCATTCTAAATGACTACAGAGAGTTGTTGGTAGGTGTGAAACAACGTCAGTAAGATGCCGAACTAGCCTTTGAGCGGATCTGCCGAAAGTTTAAATCAGTAGGCAGGCACGGGCAGCCGACCGTTAAAAAAGGCAGAATATCGATTGATAAATCCGTATTCAGAGGTGCATTTCGTTATGAAATGAATAAGAGTGGTACCGCGAAAGATTATATATCTTCCGTCTCTTAGGGTTAATTTCCCTGAGAGAGGAAGATTTTTTTTGCTTATTGCCTTTCTCATGAGGAAAAAGAATTAGTGTATTAAAAATAAATCATGAGAGGTATTAAAATGGAGAAACAACAAAGGAAGACAGTAACAAAGAACATGAACTTTATAGGTGCATTTGCGGTAGCGTGTGTACTGTTCAGTTCACATGCAGGCGGCGGTTTTGCAACAGGAAATCAGGCAACTCAATATTATGTGCAGTACGGATGGATGGCGCCATTTATGGCAGTTATTGCTATGGCTCTTTTAACATTAACTATTCGTGAATGTATAATTATGTACAATTCAAGAAAGCTTTCAAGCTACAAGGAACTTTTTCAAAATTTGTACCATCCATTTGACAAATTGTCAGTATTATTTGATATTTATTTCTATACTATGGTTTTATGCGCAGTGGGAGCTGTAATTGCCGGAGCTGCATCACTGTTAAACAAGACATATAGCATACAATATATTTATGCTGTTTTATCAGTTGGTGCAATACTTTTGACAATGACAATTTTTGGCGCTGCATTGGTTTCTAAGGCATCAACTGTAATGTCCATAGGAATATTGGTATCGTGCGGAGTAATATTCATGTTGGGAATTAATGCAAGGTTGCCTGAAATATCATACATATTCGCAGTTAGGCCGGGTAGTGAGAATATTGGGAAAGGAATTATAAAAGCGTTCACTTATGCAGGATTTCAATCTGTAGTAATTCCAACTATGATTTCATGTGGTAAGTCGTTAAAAAACCCTAAGGAAATTTCTTGTTCAATGATGTTTGCTTTCATAATTAATTCTATTGCATTGATTTTATCAATAATAATGCTGTTAGGATGGTATGCAGAGTTTACGCAGGCAGGAGAAACTACACTGCCAACATTATATATAACCGGGCAGTTAGGTAAATCATACGTATTTTGGTCATACAATATTTGCTTGTTCCTTTGCTTTATTTCTACAGGAGTTACGACTATTTATGGTTTTGTTGAAAAGTATGAAAAAGTGAAAGCATTGTCCAAAATAAACGAGATTATAATCAGAAGAATTATTGTATCCTTTTTTATAATGTTTCTATCAATGGGCATCTCCATGGCGGGCTTGGACAAAATTATTAAATACGGCTATGGTTACATGGGATACCTTGGAATTGCAATAATCATAGTTCCGTTTCTTACTGTTGGGGTATATAAAAACCGTAAGTTCTTAAAAGAACAAAACAATGACATTAATAATGGTAACACAAATTCAATTGGTTCACTTGCAAAAAATATAGAGTTTTAATATAGAAATTAATTATTAACTAAACAAAAAGCAGTGTTAAAAAAACTGCAAAAGGAGTATATAATGAAAACACAATTTTTCCCGGGTTATACAATAGGCGCTGATGCGTATGAGAATATAGTTAAAACATGTAGTTTATATGGAAAAAAAGCAGCTGTAATAGGCGGTAAACGTGCACTAAAGGCAGTTGAAAATAAGATAAAAAGTGCAGTTGAAGGAAGTAAACTGCAAATTACAGGTTTCTTTCCATTCGGGGGAGAGGCGTCCGTAGAAAATATTGAACGTTTAAAATCAATTCAGGAAGTTCAGGAAGCAGATATGATATTTGCTGTTGGTGGAGGAAAGGCAATAGACACAGGAAAGGTTCTGGCACAAACAACAAACAAGGTATTTTTCACATTCCCTACAATTGCCTCCACATGTGCATCATGTACAAGTTTGGGAATCTTATATCATCCGGATGGTTCTTTGAGAGAATATACATTTTCAAGTGAAACACCTATTCATATCTTCATAGACAGTGAAATTATTGCAAATGCACCGGAAAAATATTTCTGGGCGGGTATAGGGGACTCTATGGCTAAATATTTTGAAAGTTCGGTTTCAAGCCGTGGAGATGAACTTACTCATTCCCAGGGTATGGGAGTAAATATTGCACATATGTGCAACGGTCCATTTATAAAATATGGAGTAAAGGCACTTGAAGATTGCAAGAGCAACAAGGTAACACATGAACTTGAAGAAATAATTTTAGGAATTATTGTTTCAACCGGATTTGTTTCAAACTTAGTTAACATAGATTTGAACACTGGGCTTGCACATGCAGTATATAATGGATTCACGGTGGTTCCTCAAATAGAAAAGTATGGGCACCTTCACGGAGAAATAGTATCTTATGGAATTTTAGTGCTTCTTGCAGTCGATAAACAAACGGAAGAATTTGAAAGAATATTTAAATTTAACATTAATATGGGATTTCCAACAAAACTTTCAGATCTTCATTGTTCAATAGCTAACGTTGATAAAATAATTGAAAAGGCTCTCAAAGGCATAGATTTAAGGCACTATCCATACAAAGTAACGTCTGCAATGATAAAGGATGCCATAATGTATATAGAGTCATATAATTAACGTAAAACAAAAGATATATATAAACCGATAAATAGTAATATTTTATTTTTATTTATTTTCATATGTGATATAATATCGAATGTATGTAAATGTTAAGGTTGTATTAATTTATAAAGGATAAAATTGTACAATGAAACATATAAATAAATATAAGCGTTTAATTTTGGCTTAACTTTAATTATCGGGAGTGAGTATATGGTATCTAAGAAAAAATATATTCTTACGATTATCGTGGTTGTTTTAGTGACTGCTTTTTTAACCCTAACCTTGGGAAATGTATTTATGGTTGAGATAGGGAATAAGGTGGTTTTATCTGAAGACGCATACACAAAGATGAAGAATATGTATGAAAAGTATGCTAAGCAAGAAAGTGTAATGGAATTAGCTAAACGTGATTTTTTGTATGAAGCTGACGAGGATAAAATGCTTGAAGGTGCTTTAGAAGGAACTTTGAAGGCCTTAGGCGACCCTTACACACAGTTTATGACAAAGGAAGAATTCAGTGCTCTTATGCAGGATACTGAGGGTTCTTATGAGGGAATCGGTGTTTACATAACTGCAAGTGATGATAATAAAATTATGGTTGTATCTCCTATAGAGGATACTCCTGCAGAAAAAGCAGGATTAAAAACAGGCGATAAAATTATAAGAATTAACGGTACTGAATATACAGCAACTCAAATAGACCAGGCAGTGAGCATTATGAAAGGTATGCCCGGCACAAGCGTAACATTGACAATTCAAAGAGAAAGTGAAGATGGAAGCAAGGATGTTTCTGATTTAGTTATTAACAGGGAAAAAATCAGAATTAAGACTATAAAACCTGCAATGCTAGTTAATAAAGTAGGTTATATCAGAATTACAACATTTGATTTACAAACTGCGCAGGATTTTAAAGCTGCATACTTGGATTTGAAAAATCAAGGAATGAAGAGCTTAGTTATAGACTTAAGATATAATCCCGGTGGAATTATTGATTCAACTGTTGCCATTACGGATATGTTTTTAGGTGAAGGAATAATAACTTACACTAAGACAAAGCAAGGTGAAGTAGAATACTTCAAATCTGTTGCAAGTGCCGAAAATTTACCGATTGTCTTACTGATAAATGAAGGAAGTGCAAGCGCTTCTGAAATAATGGCCGGAGCAATGAAGGATACGGGCAGGGCAACGTTAATTGGCACTAAATCATTTGGCAAGGGAATAGTTCAAAGGGTTCAAAGATTCGGTAATGAAGGCGAAGGAATTAAAATGACTGTGTCAGAATATTTCACACCAAAAGGAATCAATATTCATGGCATTGGAATTGAGCCGGATATAGAAGTGAAACTACCCGAAGATGCGGCGGGCTATGGACATGAATTTTATAATACCGACAATCAGCTTCAAAAGGCAGTAGAAGTTTTAAAGGGAAAAATGAATCAATAAAAAAATCAGAGGTAGAATAAAATCTACCTCTTTGTTTTCTATACCTACAGTATAGGTGAATTTTAGGTCATCTGCTTTTACTTACAGTATAAGCGACTGACACCAAATTAAAAATTTGGGTCATCTGCTTATCTTGTAAAGCTTATAAATCTTGTTCCCTGAAATTGAAGTATTCCCGTATCTCCTTCTACCATCATTCCAAATTCGTTTGAAGGAACCTGAAGCTCCATTCGCTCGCCGTTAGACATTTCAAACGTTACATAATAGTTGGTGCTGCTGCTTGTGTGATGATGCATGTTATCTGAATGATGGTGGTGACGTGATACATCATACCTTTTTGTAACTATTTTAGCTTCCACAGGAACAATGGGTTGTTTGTTATTGTGCATGCTTACTGAAATGCTTTTTATTACTGAAAAAACAACTAACCCAAATACTAAAAAAAACATTATTGGAAATAAACTAAACATCATATCAAATCCCCCGAAAGGGTCGTGAAAAGGGCTCATTTATGCCTCCAAATTTTTAATAGATTAAAACTGTTCTGTCGTTATTATCCCATAGAACTGTTTTTTCAATTGCCTCACTAATAAATCTCAAAGGTACCATAACGCGGTTATTCACCAATTGCGCAGGTACATCTATTGGATTTGCTACTCCGTTTATATATGCAATATTACTCCCGGCAGGAATAATTATTTTAGTTTTTTCATATTCCACTATTGCACAATTTTCGGTTGCATCCCAGTTTACACTGCAATTTAATACTTCAAATACTGCCCTTAAGGGAACCATGGTTCTTCCGTTTTCAATAAATGGCCATTGATTAATCGAGCTAAAATTTATATATTGGTCATAAACCTTAACATTTACCGGATTATTTGGTTTTTTATCTGTTATATATTCAAAAGCATTTGAATTTAATGCAGTTATTGATAAGTTTTGATTAATGCCTTGGAATTCAAATGCTAAATTATAGTTACCAGGTTTTTTAAAAGTCATTGAACCTTCATAAATGTTTATACCATCATTGTTATAAGGATAAAGTAGAACATCCTTTGTAATATTAACCTTTTTATTTCCATAAAGAGCATACACGTTAAAATTAGCTTTTGTTGCAGTGTTGTAAACTCTGTTTATGGTTTCAAATTCGATATTATCAGGTGTTTCTTTATATTTAACATATAAATTTAGTATTTTATATTCGCCTGTAGCATCTGATTTAAACTGTGAATCATAAGTTATCAAAGATATAAAATCATTTCTAAGGATATATGACATTGCATTGTTTAAAATATCCTGAGAAATTGAATTATGAATTCTCACTGATATTTTTAAAGGATGATGCTTTATTTTATATGCAAGTATGTTTTTTAATTCATTTTCGCTTTCAGCGGTATTCACATCATCATAAATATCAAGACCCGTTTCCATCAACAATTTATAATATGACAATTCTTTTAGCAGATTATAATAGCTTTTATTAGCTTCGGGTAGGTTCAAATTTGCATCTATTGTGTGGTCCGCTAAGATCTCATTATCTGTAAGCATATAATAGTTATATGAAGAAATGTTCTTATCCGGTAACGGATCATCCCAGGTAGTATCCAAATGGAACCAGTAACCGCTAAGTTTAACCATATTCCATATGTGTGGCTCTGAATTTCCGGTTCCTGTAACCAATTTAACAGGAATATTAAGCTTATTTAACATATTGTAGGTCAGTAGTGCGTAACCGTTGCAAACAGATTTGCCTTGTGTAAGCAAATCATAATCGGAATAAAGCAATTTTTTTTCATCATATCTACTGTTTGATATAATATAATCATGGACTGCTTTAACCTTTTCATGGTCATTCATGTATGGTTTAATAATTTCGGACAATATGTTATCAATCTGTTTGTCCGCTTGGATTCTTTCAGTTTTAGTAATTATGTAATCAACATCAACGTTAATATTACTAACTTTTGTTGTGCCTGTAATTTTCCAACCGACAGATGCTATGTTGGAATTTACATACGGGTCTTTATTAACCACATTTTTTAATGTTTCTTCTATATTATCTAATGAGCCGGTATATTTAATATCGAATAATTCATTATAATCCTTCATTTGTTCAAATAATACCTTTTCCAATTCAAAAAAGTTACCCGCGCTGTACTCAGCTGCATATGTATTGTAGGTAAAAACAGAAGCGGTTGTTAATACTGCGCATAAGCAAATTGTTAATAATTTTTTCATACAATCACCTTCCTGTACATCGTATCAATTATTATATACTACATTTTGGTAAAATTAAAGCAATTTTATTTTTTATTGAAAGAATGATAAAATTAATGTATTATTATGTTTAATTATCTCAAAATAAATGCATTATTTAGGTTAGACGGAATTTCACCACAGATAGTTCCCAAAAGGAGAAAAAATGTATAAAAATATTTTAGATGAAATACTTTTAAGTGATAAACCTTCAGGGGGTATATTTAAATTAATTGAAACAGGACAAATAAATCTGATAATACCGGAATTATTCAAATTGAAAGGGTTCGAACAAAAAACACCATATCATGACAAGGATGTGTTAGATCATACTATGGCTGTACTTGATGCCATCGAACCAAAGTTAACTTTAAGAATGGCGGCTTTGTTGCATGATATAGCCAAACCTGATTGTTTTACAATTGATGAAAAGGGAAGAGGACATTTTTATGGACATCATATAAAGTCGGCAAAGGAAAGTGAAATAATATTGAAACGTCTGGGCTATGATGATGATTTTATTTTTGAAGTTTCCATACTGATTAAATATCATTATATAAAGGATATTGTATCAAGTATTAAAGAAAAGGGTATAAAAAAGTTTATCGAATCAGTCGGAGAACAAAGAATCGATGATATGATTAAGTTGATAAACGCTGATATGATGGGTAAGCCGGACAACACAGGAAATATGGAGGTTGTTAATAAATTAAGAGAATTAGTCAGAGAACATAAGAGAAATATGTCATCCTAAATGTAGCGAAAAGATCCTTCGGCTAAAGCTCAGGATGACAATGTTGTTTTATTTTAAAAGGTTCATATAATACTTCCATTTTAAAATTCTAAGTACTGACTCATCAATTCTGTCCAAGGTAATTTCTTCTGAATTTGCGGCGTTTAATAATGCTTTAAAGCTTTCTTCAAAATCAGCCACTATAAGCATATCATTACCTGCTGATACAGCCATTATTTCGGGGGATGTATCTGTTTTAAGTTCAGCTATTGCTCCCATTGATAGATCATCAGTTATTATTATTCCTGTAAATTCCATGTCGTTTCTTAAAATATCTATAACATTTTTTGATAATGAAGCAGGAAGTTTCGGGTCAATTGCTTCAATTATATTATGTGAAACCAATATACTTTCAGCTCCGGATTCGATACCTGCTTTAAATGGAATGAAATCACTCTTTACAAATTGTTGATATGGGCGAGTATCGACTGCTGAACCTGTGTGGGTATCGACATTGTTTCCATAACCGGGAAAATGCTTTAAGGTTGAAGAAATTTTTTGTTCCTTCATTGATTTGACAACAGTTTTTACGTATTGTGATGTTTCTTCCGCTGATTTCCCGAAACTTCTTTTGTTTATAAAATCTGTTTCATTAACAGAAACATCCGCAACCGGTGATAAATTCAAATTAATTCCAAGTTCTAATAAAAGCTTTGATTTACTTAAAGTATCCCTTTTAATTTCTTGTAGACCACCAATTTCATATAGCTCTTGGGGCGATTTAAATCTTTCATCTGACAGAAGAGGATTTGAACTTACTCTTACAACAGTTCCTCCTTCTTCGTCAACAGCAATTACCATAGGTATAGTACTATTGTTTTGGCAATAATTTATACTGTTTATAACATCTTCTTTGGTTTTATTGGCAAAATCCTTTCCAAACATTATAAAACCGCCGGGGTTCATAGATAGATATTTATCTAACTGTTCCTTTTCAGGGTATCTCACTAAAAACATCTGACCAATTTTTTCTTCTAAGGTCATGCTTTCTAACAATTTTTCAGCTTCCTTCTTGTATTCATGAAATAAGCTGATATCTTCCGGCTCTATCGGCTTTACCGGTTCTTTTGGTTCATTGATAGGCGGAGGGTTTTCATTATTGCTATTCGAATTATTAGGCGGTTCAGTAACTGCCGTGCATCCTGTTAACAAGAATATAACAATATAAATTAGTAAATTTTTCATTTTTTGACTCCCAATATTAGTGATAATATTAATATTAACATATGTATGTAATTTATTAAATAATAAAATGAAATATGATTTTTCATTGTGGAATACAAATTGACTGCTATTTAAAATAGTGTTATAATTACAATTATTAATTAGCAGGTGGAAAAAATGGAATTAGTCAATGAACCTAAAACCAAACGTGGTTTAGAAACGTTAGATAAAATAAGCAAAGCAGCTGAAGAATTATTCAGTGAAAAGGGTTATTATGATACCGGAATTACCGATATAGCAGCAAAGGCGGGCATCGCACAAGGTACATTTTACATATATTTTAATGATAAGAAAAGTGTTTTTGTTTATTTGATAGATAAATTAGGAAAAGAATTAAGAGAAAGTATCAGAACAAACATTAAACCGAGCAAAGATAGATATGATGAAGAATACTTAGGAATTAAAACTTTTTTAAATTTCGTAGGAGAACATATAGGACTTTTTAAAATAGTGTGGCAAGCTCAATTTGTTGATATGGAACTGTTTAGGGAATATTATGAAACATTCTCCAAGGGGTATGTTAAAAACATTAAAAGAGCACAATCAAGAGGAGAAATGAATGATATTGATCCGGTTGTTTTATCTTACTGCTTAATAGGAATTGCCAATTTTACAGCATTAAAAGCAATTGAATTTGATAATAAAAATGATAATTATGATTATGTTGTTGAAGAGGTAATGAAATTTATAAAAAATGGTGCATTTAAAAAATAAAAAAAAACATGTTAAGAAAAGCATAACATGTTTTTTTTTATTATTTTAACAAGATTAAATTTGTCGAAAAGTAAACGTTGACATGAACATGTTCTCATATTATAATTAAAATGACACATGAATCATGTGTCATATAAAAATAATAGGAGGTAAGAAATGGATTTATCAAGTAAAAAGACAGCAATAGTTGTGATTACTACAGCATTATGGCTAATAATCACATATTTGGGCTGGAATAATGTTTATTTAGTTTCTATGTACTTAGGTGTTGTATTAATGTTACTTTACATGATGCTTGGCGTTGCTAAACAAGGTAAGCTGTCTAAAAAATTATTTATATTTTGTTTAATTCCATGGGCAATTGTGTGGTCAATAAGTTTTTATTTAGCTGATTATTACGCCGCATTATTTGCAGGAACAATTCCTTCGTTTACGGTTTTAGGATTTCACCCATCATTTGCAGCAACGGTATTTGGATATTGGTTTGGTGGAATGCTGACCTTGACAGCTATGTTTATGACATTTAAAGATGAATGGCTTTCTAATAAAGATTGGGACAACTTTATTAAGAAAATTGAAGAAATCAAAGAAACTGAAAAAGGAGGAGCACACCAATGAGCGCAACGGAAAAAACATTAATAGTATCATTTTCTTTTTTAATGATAGTTGTATCATTTATTATTGGCTGGTGGGCTAAAAGAAAAGTAACTTCATCCGAAGCATATTTTGGAAGTACAGGAATGTTCGGACCTTTTACTGTAGGTTTATCCAGTACAGCAGCTGTAGCCAGCGCTTTTGCATTAGTAGGGGTACCTGGTTTAATGTATAGTGTAGGCAATGCTATGACATTCTGGATGCTTTCTTCTGCTGCTTTTGCCATGGCATACTTAATACTTGGCAAGAAAGTAAGAGCAATGGCTGAAATAGGTTCAGTGGCAAGCTTAGGTGATCTCTCTGATTTAAGATATAATAATAATAGAGTTATAAAAATTACGATGTCAACCACTTTGTTTTTAGGTTGTGTTGCATATTTGGCTGCTCAAATAAAAGCAGGCGCAGAACTATTTTCACATTTATTAGGTTGGGATCCTTTACTCGCAGGTTTTGTAATATTTGGTGTATTGGCTGTGTATATGGCTATTAGCGGAGAGGTAGGCGGCTTATTAACACAGGCGTTTCAAGGACTTGTAATGGTTGTGGCGGGTATTATTATAATAGTTGCATTCTTCAATATTACCGGTGGATTTGGAGAAGTTTTGAAAGTTACAGCAGAAGCGGGTAAAGTAACTGCCAATGGAATTACCAAAGAATTCAGTGCGAATATGCTTAACGCTTGGGGAAGTATGCCAAGGGTTGTAGCAATGACATGGATGCTTATACCAATACTTGGCACTGTAGGTCAACCTCAGGTAATAACAAGAATGTATGCACTGAAGGATCCAAGGGATATGCCAAAGATGGGTCTTTATACTGCAATATCACATACTGTAGTTGGATTGCTTACTGTGGTTGTAGCAAACGGCGCATTGTATTTAGTCGGAACAGGACAAATAGAACCGTTAGTTAGCGGTGATAGGGCTATTTATGCATTTGCAGATTATTCAGGTATAATTGCACAAATGTTTGTATATGCAGGTGTATTAGCAGCAGCGATGTCATCAGCAAGCTTATTTTTATCAATATGTTCTACCGTTGTTTCCAGGGATATACCAAGTGCTTTAGGTTTTAAAGTAGAACCTAAAAGACAAGTTTTAATTTCAAGGATATCCATGTTAGGATTAGGAGTTATTTCCATAATATTTTCAATTACCCAAGGAGAGATGGTTGGTATACTTGGAACTTTTGGATGGGGAACTTTAATGTCAGCAACATTTCCTGTATTTATTCTTGGTTTGTTGTGGAAAAGAACTAACGAAAAGGGTGTTATGTGTGGGTCAATAATTGGATTAGCATTAAATATTATATCGTTTGCCGGATTCAAGTGGCCAGGAGCACTCCCTTGGTATTTTAATGTTGTTGCTATAAGTATCGCGGTAACAGTTTTAGTTTCATTAATTACTAAAGAGCAAGAAATTAACAAGAAATTAGAAGCTGTTATTGAATTGTAAAATTTTCTTTGAGGTAATTTTATAATTACCTCAAAGAACTGAATTTATGGAGGTATACAATGATAAACAATGGATGGATAGGAAATTATTCTTATTTTAGAGCCAGAATAAATGGTGACAGTGAGGCAGTATATGATTTAGATAATAATGTTCATTATACATATAATGATATAGAGGATAGGGCTAACAGATTAGCTAATTATTTAAAAGATACGCTTGGGATTAAAAAGGGCGACAGAGTTGCTTTTATTTCAAGAAACAGAATAGAATTAATTGATGCATATTATGCAACTGCAAAATTAGGTGCCGTTTTAATTCCTTATAATGCAAGGTTATCATCTATAGAATTCGAAAAATTACTTAATAGCGAAACACCTAAAATATTATTTTATGAGGATATATTTAATAGCATTGTTTCTGAATTCAGGGATAAAATCAATATAGAAAAGTACATAGTACTTTGTAATAATGAAAGTGTGCATAAAGATTCTTCATATACTGAAGTTGTAAATTATGAAAATAACAACATGGTATATTGCAGTGAATTAGAATTAGACGATATACATTTGATTATACATACAGGTGGTACAACAGGTCTTCCAAAAGGCGGAATGATATCTCATCAAGCCATGATGTTTAATTCATTTAATGAAATATGTACATGGGGTTTAAATTATCAGGATAGTGCTTTTATAATTCTTCCACTGTACCATACGGGTGGATGGAATTTACTTACCTTACCGTTATTGCATTGTGGAGGCAGAATTATTATAAGTAAACAATTTGACCCTAAATTAACATTAGAGGTTATAGAAAAAGAAAAAACTACACTTCTTTTTGGTGCTGCTACAATTTTCAGAATGATGTCAGATTTACCTGAGTTTGAAAAAGCAGATTTATCAAGCTTAAAATGGGTAATGGCAGGTGCTGCTCCAACACCTATAAATATAATGGAAAGATTTTGGAATAAAGGATTAAAATTTATATTAGGATATGGCATGACTGAAGCAGGACCTAATAATCTTTCGTGCTCATCGCAATTTATGACTGAACAACTAATTCGCGATAAATATTGTTCGGTTGGTAAGCCGATGTATATGACTATGACTAAGGTAGTTAATGATAATGGAGAAGATGTAGGGGTTAATCAAGTTGGTGAATTGTTGTGGAGCGGCCCGCAAATTTTTTCCGGTTATTGGAATAATGAATTAGAAACAAAAAAGACACTAATTGATGGATGGGTATATACCGGTGATATGGTAACAGTCGATGAGGATGGATATTATTATATTGTTGGAAGAAAGAAAAATATGTATATAAGCGGAGGCGAAAATGTATTTCCTCCTGAAGTGGAAAGTGCAGTTTATGAAATACCGCAAATACACGAAGTATGTGTCTTTGGTGTACCTGATGATAGGTGGGGAGAGGTAGGTAAAGCTGTTGTATCTTTAAAACCTAATTCAAGTATATCAAAGGAAGAAATACAATCTATTTTAAGAAAAAAACTTGCCGGATATAAAATACCTAAATATATACAATTTGTTGATGATATTCCTAAAAACAATGTAGGTAAGATAGTTGTATCAAAAATTATGGAGTTATACGGAAAATGCGAAGTTTAAGGAGGGCATTATGGACATCATTGGTATCAAAAATATAGGAACATATATGCCTCCGAAAATTAAAAACAGTGCTAAAATATCAGAATTATCCGGTATACCTGAAGAGGTAATCAGAGAAAAGTTTGGTGTAATCCATGTTCATGAAGCTGATAATAATGAAACAGTTTCATATATGGCGGTTCAGGCAGCAAAAAGAGCTTTAAATGGATTTGATCCTAAAAACTTGGATTTAGTTGTTTATTGCGGAAGTGAATATAAAGATTATTATTTATTTAATTGTGCAGCAAAGATACAGCATGAAATAGGGGCAATTAAGGCAAATGCATTTGAAATTCATTCATTATGTTCTGCAGGAGTTTATTCTTTAAAGATACTTAAAAGTATGATGCTCTGCGATGATCATATAAACCACGTATTGTTGGTTTCTGCGTCTAAAGAAACTCAAATTATCGATTATAAAAACCATAATTCAAGATTTATGTTTAATTTTGGAGATGGGGCCGCTGCAGTTCTCCTTGAAAAGGGATTAAATAAGAATGTGATTTTAGAGACACATATGATAAGTGACGGACAATTTGCTGAAGATGTTGCGGTATATGGAGTCGGTTGTAAAAATTTTATTAAAAACAAAGATATAAAATGTAAAGACAAGTTTTTAGACGTACCTCATATACATAGTATGAAGGAAAAGCTTGACCCTATAACATTGGATAACTTTAATAATGTTATAGAAGAATCAATTAAGAAAAGTGGGTACAAAAATGATGATATCGGTTTTATAGCACCAATTTTTATGAAAAGATCTATACTGATGAATATACTAAAAAAATATAATTTGACCGAAGATAATTCATTTGTTCTTGAAGAATATGGGCATTGTCAATCATCGGATGCTTTTATATCATTATTAGAAGGATATAAAAGAGGAAGACTAAAGGATGGAGATATAGCGGTACTTCTTGGTGCCGGTACCGGTTATACCTGGGCAGCCACAACTGTAAGATGGGGATAATAGAGAAGGAGTGTCTTATGAAAATTTTAGGAATATGTTCAAGTCCAAGATTAGAGGGAAACACATCTTTTTACTTAAATACTGTATTGTCAGAAGCCGAGAGGTTAGGAGCAGAGACGGAATTAATAAAGCTCTCGGATAAGAAGATTTCAGGATGTAAAGCATGCTATAGTTGTGTTAAAGCTAAAAGATGTGTCGTGGAAGATGATTTTCAAGAGATATTTGACAAAATAATTGAAGCTGATGGGATATTATTTGCATCACCGGTTTATCACTCTTGTATTACTCCTGAGCTTAAATGTGTGCTTGACAGAACAGGATTTTCCGGCAGGTGGGCAAAAAATGAAATGAAAGAAACAAAGACAAGCTATGAATGGAAAGGTTGTGCCATGTCCGGTAAAGTTGTAGCACCGGTAACTGTTGCAAGAAGAGCGGGACAAAACTTTGCTTTTGCTGAAGTATTGCTGTGGGCTTCAGCTAATGATTGCATTATAGTAGGCAATACATATTGGAATGTAGGCGTGGCAGGAAAGGGTGGAGCAGTTAATGCTGATGAGGATGAAGAAGGCATAGGAATAATGAAGAGATTAGCTTCAAATATGGTAGATATTATAAAAAAATTAAACTATTAGAGGGAAAGATGAATAGATTAAATGATAAGGTGGCGGTAGTCACCGGAGGAGCAAGAGGAATCGGAAAATGTATCTGCGAACTATTTGCAGCTGAAGGTGCTAAAGTTATTGCTTTAGATATCTCAAATATTGAGTATGGAATAAATAATATAGAGGGATATAAAGCTGATTTATGCTCAAACAATGATATTGTAAAATTTAAAGATTATATAATAAATAAATACGGGAAGATAGATATACTCATTAATAATGCAGGAATAACCAAGGATGCTCTGATTGAAAAAATGACCGAAGAGATGTGGGATGCCGTAATCAATGTAAATTTAAAAGCAGTATTTAATATAACAAAGGCATTATATCCGATCATGAAAGATCAAAAAAGCGGCTCAATTATAAATATTTCATCTGTAGTTGGACAATTTGGTAACATTGGTCAATCTAATTATGCGGCTTCAAAGGCAGGGATAATCGGACTAACAAAGACATGGGCAAAGGAATTCTCAAGAAAGGGAGAAAATATAAGGGTAAATGCTATTGCCCCGGGTTATGTAAACACAGAAATGATGGCAACTGTTCCGGAAAAGGTTTTGGATTCAATCAGAGAAAAAACTATGCTTAAACGTCTTGGTGAACCTTTAGAAATAGCTAATGCTGCTTTGTTCCTTGCAAGCTCTGAATCATCATATATAACCGGTCAACTCTTATCGGTTAATGGGGGATTAAGATTATAACTAAATTTAGAGGCATATGAAAGGCGGGCACGTTATAAGACGTGACCGCCAAAATAATTACTCGACTTTATTTTTTATTGAACTTCTGTTTGTGTTGATGTTTCTTCTAATTCTTTTAATAATTCGCTCATGTCTGGGGCATCTAATGCTTCTTTTGGTATTTCAAAATCTTTAGCTTGGTTAACATTTAAAATTTCCATAACCATATTGGCTTTCATACTCTTTAACATATCTAATTCGTTTTGTGGCATTTCACCTAACATATCAGACATACTTGACATTATTAGTTGAATCATATTGCCTAAATCCATTTCATATTTTACTGCTTCTTTAGTTGCTTCATCGATGTATACTATGCATTTAATATCTCCAAATTTACCATCAGCTAATGCTTTTAATGCTTCAACAGTAGCTTTTTCTTGTTCGTTAGTTGGTTCAGGCATTTTATCTATGCTTTCACCAAGCATATCTTTATAAATTTCGCCTGATAATGTGTATTCTAATCTTAAAAGTGTTCTGTTTGCATTATCTTTATATTTTCCGAAATACTTAACACTTTTTATATACTTTTCCATTTCTTCTTTATTCTTCTTAATTGATTCTTCATCATATTTCAATAATCCTGCAAACATTTCATTGGCAACTGTTTGTTTCATCCAAGTATAAGTGCCTTTTCCGTCATTCATTCCCATGTACTGATTTAGACCTTTTTCATCCATTGTCATATACATGTTCATAAATGGCTGAGATAATTTCTGTCCTGCAACATCGATTACCATATCTGCATTTATTTTTGCTTTCATTGGATTCATGAATAAAGTCATAAGCATGTTTATTTTCATATTCATTGTTTGAACACTGCCGGCTGCATCAGGAACGTCCATAGCCATATCTATTTCCAATTTTGCATCATAGTTTTTCCAATCATATGATTTGTTATTAGCTTCAGTAAATATAGCTTTTGCATCAACGGGAGTTGTAGTAATAACTACTGTTTTTAAAGATTGATCCCATTCTACACTTGAACCGAAAGCTTCAATAACCGCTCTTATAGGCAGATAGGTTCTGCCGTTAACTATTTTTGCCTGAGTATCTGTAGCTTTTTGTTCTCCGTTAATCAATATGTAACTTTGGTCAATGGGCACTTCAACATTAATGTCGCCTTTTGTAGCAATTGCAATACGATTATCATTATTCCAATCAACAGTTGCTCCGTAAGACTCAAGAGCTTTTCTAAACGGAACAAGGGTTCTGTTATTTTCATCTACAAAAGGAAGTCCTGTATCCTCGGTAAATTCAACCTTTGCAGAATCAATCGCAACTATTATTTCATTGTTTTGCGCAAATGCCGTAGCTGATGTTAAAACTAACATAAGTATTAAACTTAGTGTGAAAATTATTTTCTTCATTGTTTCCCCTCCTAATATAATTGTATGTCTAAAGTTAATAATATACCAATGTTAAAAACTTTTCAATATATAAAAACTATTTTTTTATGTTTATGGGGGATTTTACCAATCCGCATTATAAATATCTGTTTATTTTTTACAAAATAAGGTATAATGAAGATATGTGATTTTTATATTTTAGGGGGGAGTATTATGAGCAAAGTTATTGATATTAACAAAACAGTTTATGAGCTGTGCAAGGAATATCCTGAGTTGCAGGAAGTATTGGCAAGTATTGGTTTTAAAGATATAATATTGCCGGGAATGATTAATACGGCAGGAAGAGTTATGACTTTAGTTAAGGGATCTAAAGCAAAAGGAATTGCGTTAGAAAAAATAAAGGAAGAATTAATTCTAAGTGGCTTTGAAATTAAAGAATGAAGGAGAGATGTTATGAGTGAACAAATTAATAACAGAGAATATCGTAAGGAAGTAATCAGACAGGTTATAAAAGAGCTTCATGATGGTAAGAGTATTGATGAAGTAAAAGGAAAGTTTGAAGATGCCTTTAAAGGTGTTTCTGCTATTGAAATCACAGAAGCTGAGCAAGCGCTAATTAAGGAAGGACTTCCTGTAACAGAAGTTCAAAGGTTATGCGATGTGCATTCAGCTGTATTTAAGGGATCAATTGAAGAAATTCACAGAGAGACAGACCCTACTAAAATACCCGGACATCCTGCTAATGTTATGTTTCTTGAAAACAGGGAAATAGAAAAAATAATTGAAAAAAAAATAAAACCTTACATAGAAAATTTATCAGGCAAAGAATCAATTGAAAAATTAAAAGAGGGCTTTGAACAGTTATTAAAAATCGACATCCATTATTCTAAAAAGGAAAATCTTTTATTCCCGTATATGGAGAAATACGGAATCACTGCACCTCCAAAGGTTATGTGGGGTGTTGACGATGAAATAAGAGCCGATTTAAAAGCAATATATTCTGATTTAACATACGGCTGCTTAAACGAAGAAATAAAACATAGAATAGAAGAAGCTTTAAACCGTGTTAATGAAATGATTTTTAAGGAAGAAAATATTATGCTTCCAATGCTTTTAGATGTAATGACACAGGATGAGTGGAAAAAGGCAGCCGACAACAGCGGAGAAATAGGCCATATGCTCAGATGGGTTCCTGAGTGGAGACCGGAGCAAGAAGCAAAAGAAGAAATAAAAGAAGAAATGACAGAGCCCGGTGCAATAATTCTTCCATCGGGAGTTTTCCAGAAGGATGAATTAATCAGCATGCTTAATACGTTGCCATTTGATATTACTTTTGTGGGAAATGATGATACGGTAAAATATTTTTCTGAAAGCAGCGAAAGAATTTTCCCAAGGCCAAGGACTGTAATAGGCAGAAATGTTTCTAACTGTCATCCACCGGCAAGTGTACATATTGTTGAAGCTATTGTAGATGATTTTAAATCAGGGAAAAAAGATCACGAGGATTTCTGGATTAAGAAAAATGATATGTTTGTTTTTATACGCTATTTTGCAGTGAGAAACGAAAAAGGCGAATATTTAGGAACTGTAGAAGTATCACAGGATATAAAACCAATACAGGAAATTACCGGAGAGAAAAGATTAGTTTCTGAATAAATTTTGAGGGGGTAAGAACTATCATGAAAAAATATGTTCTTGCATTAGATCAAGGGACTACAAGTTCACGAGCTATACTTTTTGATAGAAACGGTACAATTGTTAATTTAGTGCAGTATGAGTTCAGACAAATATATCCTAAATCGGGTTGGGTTGAACATGATCCTTTAGAAATTTTAGAAACACAGTTAAATTCAGTAAGGGAAGTAATAAAAGATATTAATCCTGAAGAAATATCATGTATCGGCATAACAAATCAAAGAGAAACTACGGTTCTTTGGGATAAGAATACAGGAAAACCGGTTTATAACGCAATTGTGTGGCAGAGCAGGCAGACATCAGAAATATGTGATGAATTAAAAAAGACAGGTATAGAACCTTACATTAATGAAAACACGGGTTTAGTTATTGATGCATATTTTTCCGGAACAAAAATCAAGTGGATTTTGGACAATGTGTCGGGAGTTAAAGAAAAGGCAGAAAAAGGAGACATATTGTTTGGTACAATCGATACATGGCTTGTGTGGAACTTGAGTGAGAAGAAAGTTCATGTTACTGATTATTCAAATGCATCAAGAACAATGATTTATAATATTAAAGAGTTAAAATGGGATGAAAAAATACTTGAAGTACTTAACATACCAAAAGTTTTACTTCCCGAAGTAAGAAATTCATCAGAATTTTACGATAATACAAGAAAAGATATTATTGGGGCAGAAATACCTATATCGGGCATTGCAGGAGATCAACAGGCAGCATTATTTGGACAGCTTTGCTTTCAGGAAGGAATGGTTAAGAATACGTACGGAACCGGTTGCTTCATGCTTATGAACACCGGAGAGAAATTAGTGAAGTCCCACAACGGCCTTATTACAACAATTGCATGGGGCATAGGGGGTAAGGTTGAATATGCATTAGAAGGTTCTATCTTCGTTGCCGGTGCAGCGATACAGTGGCTTCGGGATGAATTAAAACTAATTCATGATGCCAAAGATTCTGAATATTTCGCAAAAAAGGTCAATGATAACAATGGCGTATATGTAGTTCCTGCTTTTACGGGGCTCGGTGCACCTTATTGGGATATGTACGCAAGAGGAGCAATTGTTGGATTAACAAGAGGTGTTAATCGCAACCACATCATAAGGGCGACTCTTGAATCAATTGCATATCAAACTAAGGATATAATTGAGGCAATGGTTGATGATTCGGGAATCAATTTAACGGCCTTGAAGGTTGACGGCGGAGCAACATCAAATAATTTCTTAATGCAATTTCAGTCAGACATACTTAATGTAAATATTGAAAGGCCGGATGTTACGGAAACGACAGCACTTGGTGCTGCATACCTGGCCGGTTTGGCTGTGGGATTTTGGAAATCAAAGGGTGAAATTATTCAAAACTGGAACATTGAAAGAAAATTTAAACCTGAAATGAATGAAGAAGCAAGAGAAAAGCTATATAGCGGCTGGCTAAAAGCAGTGAAAAGGACAATGTGAAAAAAATATGAGATTCTTCGGGCTACGCCCTCAGAATGACATAAATAATACATGGAGGAAGACAATAAAATGGATAGAAACTTTTTTATAAACAACAGAAAGAAATTTACTGAAAAGATGGAGGATTACTCAACAGCGGTATTCTTTTCCGGAAAAGCACCAAGAGAAAGCGCTGATCAAGAATATGGATTCTCTGTAGACAGAAATTTCTTTTATTTAACCGGGATTGATATGGAAAACATGGTTTTACTTATAAATAAAATTGCAGGTAAAACCACAGAAATGTTATACATACCACCGGTAAACGAGCATTATGAAAAATGGTTCGGAATCTTAATGAGAACAGAGGAAGCTAAGGAAATATCAGGCATTGAATCAGTTCAAAACAGAGAAAACTTTATGGATGAATTTGCTAAAAAATTATCTTCTGCGGACAGACCTGACAATGTATATGTTTTCTCATATATAACCGACAAAGATGAACCATATGATAATTACAGAAGCTTGGCTCATTGGATTAGAAACCAATATCCTGCTGTAAACATTAAAAGTTCTTTGGATATTATGTCAGAATTAAGAGGATCAAAGACAGAGGAAGAAGTTAATGAAATAAAAACAGCCATTAGCTATACCAATGAGGCATTAAAATTTGTAATGAAAAATTTAAAACCCGGTAAATTTGAATATCAGGTAAGAGCTGATTTTGAATATCAACTTGGCTTAAGAGGTTCAAAGCCAAGTTTTAAAACGATAGGTGCTTCCGGCAAAAATGCTGTGATTTTACATTATATTGATTTGAAAGAAAAAATAGAAGATAACAGCTTGATACTTCTTGACTTAGGTGCGCTTTCCAATAACTATGCATCTGATATCACAAGAACATATCCTGCAAACGGAAAATTTACTCAAAGACAAAAGGATATTTACAACATAGTTTTAGAAGCACAAGATGTAGCAATGGATAAAATGCATGTAGGGGTTTCTGAAGCGGATGTCAATGAGGCAGTTAAAAAACATTTTGCAAATAGCTTAAGAATTCTTAACATTATCAAGGATGAGACGGAAGTTGATAAATATTATTATCACGGCATAGGTCATCCGTTAGGACTTGATGTGCATGATTTCAGAAGAAGAGATAAAACAATACAGGAAAATAATGTTTACACTGTAGAACCGGGACTTTATATTAAAGAAGAAGGAATCGGAATCAGAATTGAAGATAATGTATGGGTTACAAAAAACGGCTTAATCAATCTGTCATCAGAAATAATAAAAACCGTAAACGACATTGAAAATTTTATGAAATAATATAGCTACAAATATAAGAAAAGAAGTTTGAAGTTATTTCTAATTTTAAACTTTTTTTCTTATGTATAATAATAGGTCTATCTCTAAAAACTATTTTTTGATGTAATTAAATCCTTTTTTTGTCAATTTCATAATTATACTTTATATTCTACAATTTATTTATTAACTAAAAATTCGTATTGACAAAATAAATAAGCATGGATTAATATGTACTATAGAGAAACGTAGTTATTATATAATAATTATGTGTTGGAAATTTGAGATACGTGGTAATATAATAAATTTGATATTATTATAATTTTTATAATATACAGGAGGATGAGAATGTTAGAAAATGAGAAAGATAAATATTTAATGAGCTCAGTATATAATACTTTAGAAGTCTTGGACTTTTTAAGTCATCATAAAGAAGTGGGAGTTGCTGAAATAAGTAAAGCCTTAAATATAGGTAAAGCAAGCGTGTTTAGGATGCTTTATACACTTGAGAAAAAGGGTTACGTTGTTAAAACATCTGATGCTAAATATAGATTAGGCATTAAGTTTGCTCATTACGGAACAATTGTTTTGGAAAGTTTAGATATAACTTCTATAATAAAACCATACTTGGAAAAATTAAGAGATGAATATAATGAAACTGTTCATCTTGGTATTTTGGATGATGATTTAAAAGTAATTTTTATTGCAAAGGAATCAAGTACATCTACTATTCAAATGACTTCTAGAGTAGGTAGCAGGATGTCTTTTTATGCAACAGCTACCGGTAAAATTTTGATGTCTCATAAGTTAGATGAAGAAATGGAGAAAAGAATTCGTTCGTATAATCTGGAAAAATTAACTGAAGATACTATAACAAACCATGATGAATTTATAAAATTATTGAAAAAAGTAAAAGAGCAGGGGTATGGGGAAGACTTAGAGGAAAGTGAGGTTGGATTAACATGCTACGCTGTACCTATAAAAGATATAAGCGGTAAAGTTATTGCAGGAATTAGTATGTCAGGACCAACTGCAAGGATGGAAAAAAACAAAGAAAAATTGCTTTTATCACTTAAAGAAACAGCCCATGAAGCATCAAATGCAATGGGATATAAGGAAAAAGTAACCTAATGTAGTAAATGAATTTGCTGAAATTATAGTAATAAACCACCATTGTTTCGCTATGATAAACTAAACTTATCATAGCGAATTTTTTTGTTGACAAAACGATCTTTTTATTCTATAATAACACTAAATAGAAACAACGTTTATTATAAAGAAACAATATAATGATATTGCTTATTTCTTATATTAAAAAACAATATATTTCATAAATGATATGAAAGGTAGGATCATCAAAAATGATTAGAATAAAGTTTTATGGTTTAGGAGGTCAGGGTGTTGTAACTGCTGGAAAAGTATTTTCAGAAGCTACATCATTGTATGAGGACAAGTACGCAATAACTGTTCCGGCATATGGTCACGAAAGAAGAGGGGCACCTGTAAATACAAGTATTATAACAGATGACAAACCTGTATTGGTAAACTCTTTTGTTTATCATCCGGATATTGTGTTGGTAATGGATTACACAGTTGTAGAAAAAGGTGTTGATATTGCAGAAGGTATTAATGAAAACAGTATTCTTGTTTTAAACACAGAAGATAAGAAAGTTATAAATGAATTTAAAAAATACAATTTTAAAGAAATTTATTTTGTGGATGGAACAGAAATAGCATATAAAAATATAGGATTAAATGTTCCAAATGGTTCAATGTTAGGTGCATTAGCAGGAACGGGTGTAGTAAAAATTGAGTCGGTTGAAAAAGCAATTATGAGCTCATTTGGTGAGAAGGCAGGTGTAAAGAATGCAAAAGCAGCAAGAGATGCATATAAAAGAGTTGAAAAAGCATAGAGTGTTTGGTCCATGTGCTACTAAGTTTGGAGCCGACAATACGGGAAGTTGGAGAATTGAAAGACCAGTAGTTGACTATGAAAAATGTATTAAATGCGGAACATGTGAAAGATACTGTCCAGTCAATGTAGTATACGTTAAAAAGGAACAAAATGAATGTATAGAATTTAATTATGATTATTGCAAAGGTTGCGGTATTTGTGTAAACGAATGCCCTACAAAATGTATGAAGATGGTACCGGAAAGAGGTGAAGAATAATGGCATATAAAATGTTAGACGGTAACGGGGCAGCAGTTGAAGCTATGAAATTAGCTAAGGTTCAAGTTATCTCTGCATATCCTATAACACCACAAAGTTCAATATCAGAAAAACTTTCTGAAATAGTTGCTTCAGGAGAACTTAAAGCTGAATATGTTCGTGTTGAATCTGAGCATAGTGCCTTATCTGTTGCTACAACAGCTGCGTTAACAGGAGTTAGAGCTGCAACTGCAACTGCTTCTAATGGTTTGGCGCTTATGCATGAAGTATTAAGCATGACATCAGGTAACAGACTTCCAATAGTAATGCCTGTGGTGAACAGAGGCGTTGCAGCCCCTTGGTCATTATGGTGTGAACATGGGGATGCAATGGCAGCAAGAGATTTAGGATGGATGCAATTTTACTGTCAAAATGTACAAGAAGTATTAGATTTAACTCTTTTATCTTATAGAGTTGCTGAAGATGCAAGAGTTTTAACCCCGGCAATGGTGTGTTTGGATGGTTTCTTTTTATCACATTCAATGCAGAAATTAGATGTTCCTACTCAAGAATTAGCTAATGAATTTGTAGGACCTTATAAAAGACATAATACATATCTTGATTCTCAAGATCCAATGTTTTGCTGTGACTTGACAGGTAATGGCGAATACACTGAAATGAGATATCAACAAAAATATGCTATGGATAATGCTATAGAAATATTTGAAGAAATAGCTAATGAATTTAAGGAAAGATTCGGAAGAAAAATTGAAGTAGTTGAAGGTTATAAAACTGAAGATGCTGATGTTGTTCTAGTTGCCCTTGGTTCAATGTGTGGTACTGCTAAATATGTTGTAGATAAAATGAGAGAAGAAGGCAAAAAAGTTGGACTAGCCAAGGTTACTGTATTCAGACCATTTCCTGTAAAACAACTTAAAAAGGTTTTAACAGGAAAAAAAGTAATAGGTGTATTTGACAGAAGTGCCGGATTAGGGAGTCAAGGTGGCCCTGTGTGGTGTGAGACACGAGCTCTTATGATGGATGAGGGCTTAGATATCAGACATTATGTTGGTGGCTTAGGTGGAAGAGACGTTACAATAGATAATATAGAAAAAATTTATAACGAATTACTTGAAATTAAAGAATGTAAAAGATTAGAACATACTGAATGGATAGATATTAAAGAAAATCCTTTAGATATTAGAAAGGTGGTAAAAAATGCTTGATTTGGAACATAGCTCAAAAGGCTTAGTAGCTCATGGAATTAGCGCCTGTGCCGGTTGCGGAATGGAATTAATTATGAGAAATGTGTTAGACGTATTAGGTGAAGATACCATTGTTTTAATTCCGCCGGGATGTTCAGCATTGTTTTCTGGTTTTGGAGATGTGACAGGTTTAAAAATAGCAGGTTTTCAAGGAAACCTTGAAAATACTGCAGCTTGTGCAGCTGGTGTTAGAGCTGCATTAACAGCCCAAGGTAATACTCACACAACTGTTCTTGCATTTGCCGGTGACGGAGCCACTGCAGATATAGGTTTACAAGCTTTATCAGGAGCATTAGAAAGAAGAGATAAAATTCTTTATATTTGTTATGACAATGAAGCTTATATGAATACAGGTACTCAGGGAAGTAGCGCTACTCCTTATTATGCTAGTACAACTACAACTCCTGGAGGAAAACCAACAGCAAAGAAAAACTTAATACAAATTGCAATAGCACATGATATTCCTTATGCTGCTACAGCATCTATTCATAATTTGAATGATCTTAGAAAAAAAGTTCAAAAAGCTAAGGACACTGATGGTCCTGCAATGATTCATATACAATCTCCATGTCCTTCTGGATGGAAATATGATCCTGCCAAAACTATAGAAATAGCGAGGGCTGCAGTTCAAACAGGTAGTTGGATTCTTTATGAATATGAAGATGGAAAGGCGACTATAAACAATATGCCAAAAGAGTTAAAACCTATTGAAGAATATATTGGTACCCAGGGCAGATTTAAACATATGACAAAGGAAGAAAAAGAAAATCTTCAACAAATGACAACTAAAAATTACGAAAAATATATTAAACAACTTGAAAATATGAATATTTAGTTCATATATATTGAATGTCCAAGGTAAGAAAATGTAATAATTAGTAGAAAAATTAAAAGGAGGTATTATAATAATCACTAGTAAAAATATAAATATGTAATTTGTGCATTTGATTAAAAAAATTTAAAATTGAAATTTAAAGGAGAGTACAAAAATGGATGTTTTCTCATTGGTTATTTTTATAATTCTTATTATTCTTGCTTTTATACGTAAAATAAATATAGGGATATTATCATTCGGAGCTGCGATGATTCTTGGTAAATTAATTGGAATGAGTGAAAAGGCTATTGTTGGAGGATTCAATAGTTCACTGTTTGTTACTTTAGTAGGAATAACATTACTTTTTGCTGCTGTTAATTCTACAAAAGCATTTGAATTAGTATCTAATAAAATCATAAAACTTGCAGGGAAGAAAGTTTGGATATTACCAATAGTTACATATTTACTAGGATTTTTCTTATCAGTAATAGGCCCTGGCGCAGTACCTCCAACTACATTAGTAGTTACATTGGCAGTTTCTATTGCTGTGTCTTCTGGTTTTAACCCTATTATGATGTCAGTTATTGGTGTACTTGGATTGATGGGAGGAAGAGCCGCAGCATATACACCTGAAGGGGTACTAATAACTTCTTTGGCACAAGAGCAGGGATTAACTAGTGGAGTTATTCTACCGGTAATTTCATTTTCCATAGTTACTACAATTCTTATGGCAATAGCTTTATATGTTATATATAAGGGGTATAAAGTAAAACAAACAGACTTAACAACAGAAACAGAAGCATCAAAGAACCAATCAGACTCAACAAATGTAGTGACTGAGGTAAAAGCTTCAACAAAACAAATTATAGCATTGTTAGCTGTGGCATGTATGTTAATAGCTGTCGTAATATTTAAAATGAATGTTGGATTAGTTTCCTTTTTAATAGCGTCAGTTTTATTCCTTTTCAATATTGCCGATGATAGCTTTAGTGTAAAGTCTATACCTTGGGGAACTATAATTATGATAGCTGGTGTCGGTATTCTTATGTCAGTCGTAACAGAAGCAGGGGGTATTACTTTACTTACAGAGCAATTATCAAAAGTCATGAATTCAGCAACTGTAGCACCATTTTCCGGAATTTCAGCAGGATTGATGAGCTTAGTAGCTTCTGGTTTAGGTGTAGTCTATCCAACGATGATACCAATGGCATCTGAATTAGTATCAAATATTGGAGGAGGTAATGCTGTTGCTGTTATTGCGGCTATTGTAGCCGGCGGATCCCTGGCTGGCTTTAGTCCAATGTCAACTGCAGGAGCACTTACGTTGGGAACAATGGCAACTATGAAAAATGACATGACAAAAGATGAGCAAAACAAATCATTTTTACAATTAATATTTATTGCCATTGGAGCTATCTTATGGGTAGGTGTCAGTGCAGCAATTTTTGCTAATCTGTTAGTAAAAATATTTGGATAATGAATTTAATAATAATCAAATATTAATATTTAAAGGAGGAATATAATGTATATTAACATAGAAAAATGCATCAAGTGCAAGAAATGCATTCCATTTTGCCCGGTTGAAGCTATTGTTGAAAAAGACGGGAAAATTACAATAGACTTTGACACATGTCTTGAGTGTGGTGTGTGTGAAAAACATGCAAATTGTCCTACAAATGCAATATATAATGTTCATTTGGATCCACCTCGAGCTTACCGAAAGGCGTTTAGCGATCCGTTTGGTAAGCATGAAAATACTAGCCTTAAACATATGGGGCGTGGTACCGAAGAAGTTAAAACAAACGATGTTACCGGGATTGTTAATGATTTGAATAAGGTCGCATTTGCAGTAGAATTAGGTAGACCAAGTATTTCTGCAAGCTTTAAGGATATAGAAAAAATTTCAATGGCTGTAGCACCTTATGTTGTTAAGTTTGAACCAAATAATCCTGTAACATCCTTGATTATAGACAAGGAAACCGGAAAACTTGACCCAGTGGTATTAAATGAGAGAGTTTTATCTGCCATAGTAGAATTTACATGTAGTATCGACAACATTGCTTTAGTTGTAAAAACTTTAGAAAAGGTGGCTGGAGAAATAGATACAGTCTTCAGCACAGGCATAATATGTAAAGTTGATGAAACAACCAATAGTATACCTGCTTATGATATACTTAAAAGCATGAATATTGATGTTAACAAATCATCATCAAAAACTAATATGGGACTAGGTAGACCTCGATATGAAGACAGGATTAAGGAGGGTAAATAATGACACATACATTACACAGAGCAAAGAGTGCGACTGGACAAACTGATGATTACGTAGTACTTATAATGCCTGCTAAAGGTATTAATAATATAGATAACAAAGAAGTGTTTACTAAGTACATTGATTTGCTTTATAAGTTTAATCCAATTAACATGGGTGGAATAGGTGTGGGGAACTTGGCACTGGACGATATTGAAACTTTAAAAAGGCAGGTTTCCCAAGAAGCAGTTATGGTTCATGGAGTTTACAGAGATAGAGAAACACTCATTGAAGTGCTTAAAGCCTTAAAGGAAGCGGACTATGGATATTCAGTTGTAGTATCAGGGTTGATTGATGATGTTGGCTGCTGTGCAAAAAAGGCAGGAATTCAGCGCCATTCTGCTGACTTATCATTGGGCATGTGGGGTGCTACTGAAAAGCTTCCGCCGGAAAAAATAATGGAAATTACTACGATGTGTGGACATGCAATGATTTCTGCAAATTTGGTTAATAAAATGGTAGAAGACATCAAGAAAGGAAGAAAGACTATCCAAAAAGCAGCGATTGAACTTGCTAAGCCTTGTGCTTGCGGAGTCTTTAATACTGCAAAAGCGGAGCGCCTTCTTGATGAGCTTTCATCAAAATTATAGAAAGATAGTTATACTCTATACATGACTACAAGTACATGGCTATACTATGTTAAAAATCCATATGATTATAACTTGTTAAGCTTAAAAAAGATAACTGACACAGAAGTTTAGGTGTCAGTTATTTGATATAAAAGGTAAATGAAAAAATATGTAAGAGGAGAAATATATGTACATAAAAAGTTTTAATCATTTAATGGAATTAGCAAAAGAAAAACAGGCAAAAAAAGTTGCAGTAGTTGCTGCTGATGATGCTGAAGTATTAGAAGTAATTGAAAGAGCTGAAAGTATAAATTTAGCAGAATTTATCTTAATAGGAGATTCGGCTAAAATTGAAGATATAATTAAAGAGAAAGGTTGGAGTTTAAGAGCTGAAATTGTTGATGAAAAAGATCATACAAAAGCAGCTGATAAGGCAGTAGACTTGGTTGTTAACGGACAAGCAGGAACGTTAATGAAGGGTATGCTTCACTCTTCAGTATTTTTAAAAGCAATATTAAGTAAAGAAAAAGGTTTGAATACCGGAAAACACATAACGCAAATTTCAGTTTTAGAAAAAGATAATGAAGATGGTTTAAGACTTATAACTGACTGTGCTATAACTGTAAATCCAGATTTATTAGGTAAAAAAGAAGTTTTAGAAAATGCAGTAGACTTAGCACATAAATTAGGTAATGAAGTGCCTAAGGTAGCAGTTCTTGCTTCTCTTGAAGTTGTTAACCCTGCAATGCAAGATACAATTGATGCAGCAGTATTAAGTAAAATGGCTGATAGAGGACAAATTAAGGGCTGTATAGTTGATGGTCCATTTGCTTTTGATAATGCGGTATCCGAAGAAGCAGCTAAATCAAAGGGAATTACAGGGCTTGTTGCAGGTAATGCTGATATTATTGTAGTCCCAAATCTTACAGTAGGAAATACTTTGACAAAATCAATAACGTATGTAGCAAAAAAAACCGTGATTGCAGCAACAGTAGGAGCAGCTGTTCCAATAATATTTACTTCTAGAACAGAATCTATTGAGGGTAAACTTCTTTCAATAGCAATAGCTTCATATATTTCATAATAAAATTAATGAGGTGGTATATGTATAAAATATTAGTTATAAATTTAGGATCAACTTCTACTAAAGTTGCTTATTACGAAGACGAAGTATGCAAAGTAAAAGCAAATATTGATCACCCAGCATCAGAAATAATAGAATTTTCAAATTTTTGGGAGCAAGATGAATATCGTACAAATATAATCGAAAGTTTCATGAAAGAAAATGGAATAGACAAAGATTCTCTTGATGTAATTGTTAGCCGTGGGGGACATACGAAACCATTAGAAGGTGGAGTATATAGAGTAGATGAGGAAATGTTACAACAACAGGCAAGTGGTAAATGGGGGAAGCATCCATGTGATTTAGGAAGTAAGATAGCATTTAGAATGTCACAAACTTGCAAAGCGCTTCCATTAATAGTAGATGCTCCTATAACAGATGAATTTGAACCTGTAGCAAGATTGTCAGGTCATCCTTTAATAGAGAGAAGAAGCAGTTTCCATGCTTTAAGCCATAAAGCTACTGCGAAAAGATATGCAAGAGAAAATGGATTAAAATACGAAGAATTAGATTTAATAGTTGTTCATTTAGGTGGGGGAATTTCTGTTGCTCCTCATAAAAAAGGACGTATGATTGATGGAGATAACGGCTTAGAGGGTGATGGTCCATTTTCAACAAATCGTACAGGAGCATTACCGGTTGGAGATTTGGTAAGATTATGTTTCTCCGGTAAATACACCTATAATGAAGTAATTAAAATGCTTAATGGTAACGGTGGATTGATGTCATATTTAGGTACAGCTGATTGCAGAGAAGTAGAAAAAAATGCTGAAACTGATGAAAAAGCGAGATTATGTTTAGATGCTATGATATATCAAGTATGTAAACAAATAGGTTCTATGGCGGCAGTTCTTCAAGGTAAAGTAGATGCTATTTTAATAACTGGTGGTATTGCTTACTCAAAAACAATAGTACAAAAAATTAAAGATAGTGTAGGATTTATTGCGCCTATAGTTGTATATCCAGGTGAAAATGAAATGGAGTCATTGGCAAGAGGTGCTTTAGAAGGTCTTCAAGGAGAAACTGAAATTAGAAAGTTCTAAGTAAATTATTAAATAAATCCCTCTTATTTATAAGAGGGATAATTGTTTTATATCTTCAATTCCGTAATCGCCTATTTCAACATTCCAAGTTGTTAAATCTTTTCCGTGCCAATCTGTTCCACCTGTTCTAATTAAATCGTGTTTTAAAGCAAATTCTTCATACTTTTTAACCAATATCTCATCATGGTACGGATAGTATACTTCTAAAGCCCTTAGTCCGTAGGGTAACAAAAGCTCCATTTCCCTTATGTCTGCATCTAAAATTCTTGCGGGGTGTGCAAAGCTTGCAAAACCTCCTGCCTGATTTATAACTTCAACCGCTTCAGATGAGTGAACAGGAAAGTTCTCAATAAAATTGCTGTTATAATGCCTTATTTTAGTATTGAAAAATTCAGGCCAATCTTTCAATGAGTAAGGTGCCCCTTCGGCAATCATGGCTTTCAATATATCTGACAGTGCTATGCATTGCTTATATTCTGCAAATTTAATTATTTTATTTATGTCAAAATCGATTATGTTATTTTTATAAAGCCAATTGTAATGTTCAAAAAATAATTGGTTGAAATAACTGCAGTTAATATTTAATAACTCCTGCAGTTGAGTGTTTAAAATATCTATGTTATAACCAAGAATGTGTATGAGATGTCCATTTGAAACCGATGATATTTCAACAGCAGGAATAATCCTGATGTTTTCTTTGCTTGCTTTATCTGTTATTTCAGCTATCCCGTAAGTAGTATCATGGTCTGTTAAAGCCATTACCGGAATATTTTTTCCCTTTACTATTTTAACTATATCATCTATGGAATCGGTTCCGTCCGAAAATTTGGAATGAATGTGTAAATCGATCATGAGTTGCTCCTTATATTAATGAATCATTATACCACTTTTTTTGATATTTTGCTATAATTAAATTAATAATGGACAGAGACACTATTGAATTTAATCAAATTTTAATTTTCAATTAATCAATTATAAATATAATATGTGTATTATAATAATAATTAGAATAGAATATATTATATGATATTTAAATATAAGGGAGATGTAAGATGGATATATTAATCGGAATATTTGTATTTTTCGTATTTATAGTTGCTGCAATAAATATAGGGGTTGTTTTATTAAAGGTTATTTTTACAATTATAGGAGCTATAATAGGTCTTGTTGTTATTATATTGTTGATACCTTTAGGAATTGGATTTTTACTAATTCCGGCTATAATTATAGGTATAATAGTAGCAATTGTTAAGTTGATTCAATTTATAATTTAAAAAACAAACATCATTTACAGTAAAAAGCAGCTCCTTAAAATATAGGTATTGAGCTGCTTTTATCATAAGTAAATAAAAGCGTATCTTTTTTACTTTTTTAGTATAAAATAATGGACAAATTAATTTTATAGTGTATACTGTAAATGCATAATATACATAAATTGGAGAAGGAAATGATATTATCTGAAAAAATTGAAAAAAATCTGCTTAATTACTTAAGGGCAAGAACACATACAGGAACAGAGCTTGAAAGAAACAATGAAGTATTTTTTAAAAATTGGATTGAATCAGTTCCATATTTTAAGGAGCATCCTGAATATTATGGGCTCCATGAAATTCAAAACGATCAGTTAAAAAGAAAATCAACATGGGCACTTCTTAAAGGAAAGGGTAATAAGACCATTATTATGATTCATCACACTGATACTGTCGATGTGGATGACTACGGCAAATATAAAGAATATGCTTATGCTCCCTATGAGCTTGAAAGACTATATAAGCAGGATGACGTTGAGATGGATGAGGTTGCTAAAAAGGATCTTTACTCGGGAAAGTGGTTGTTTGGAAGAGGTGCTTCTGACATGAAGGGCGGAGCATCCATAACATACTCATTGATTGAAGAATATGCCGAGGATGAGGAGTTTAGCGGAAACATTTTAATTCTTGGTGTGCCTGATGAAGAAAATTTGTCCGGAGGAATGAGGTCTGCTATTTATTTGCTTAAGGATTTAAAAGAAAAGTATGATTTAGATTATGTACTTATGCTTAATGTGGAGCCACATGAGAAGGTTAAAGATAATCATATAACCATTTATGATGGTTCAGTTGGCAAAATTATGCCAATATTTATGGTGAGAGGAAAGCTTGCACATGTTGGACAGATTTATAAGGGCTTTAACCCTATAAACCTGTTGTCTGAAATTATAAGAAAAACGGAACTTAATCCCGATTTTATTGAGAAGGCAGGAAATACAGTCACTCCTGCACCTACATGGCTTTATTTCAAGGACAGGAAGGACGTGTATGATGTATCGCTTCCTATTACGGCAGGTGGCTACATGTCCATATTGACGCTTACAAAGTCTCCTAAGGATATATTAGAGCAGCTTAAACAAGTCAGTGAAGAAGCATTTAAACAGGTAATTGAAGACATGAAAGTCAGCTATGAAAAATATAAAAGTTTATCGAATATGGACTATGGCGTTTCTGACTGGAAAGTAAACGTAAAGTATTACAGTGAGATATACAATGAGATTTTAGAGGAAAAGGGTGAAGATTTTAGAACCAATATCTCTAAATATCAAAAGAATATTGAAGAAATGATTCAAAACAATGAAATTACCAGAATTGAGGGCGCATACGAATTAATTGAAAAAACTCTTGAGTATTACAGTGATTTATCTCCTCTTGTTGTAATTGCATTGGCTCCACCATACTATCCAAGTACCAACAACTCAATGCTTGATACAGCAGATAGGGTAAACGAGCTTATAGACAACATTGATAAATTTGCTAAAGAAGAATTTGACTTAAACATTTATACGCAAAATTATTATACAGGTATATCCGATTTAAGCTATGGTTTGTTTACCAGTGATAATGAAAATATAGATTATATCAGCAGTAACACAATATTCTGGGGAGATATGTACTACATTCCGCTGGATATTATAAGAGAACTTTCCATGCCTGTATTAAATGTCGGACCATGGGGCAGAGATTTGCACAAATATACGGAAAGAGTTTATAAGAAGGATTTGTTTTCAAGTATTCCAAAACTTATAAATTATATTGTCAAAAGTATTTTATAGCATCATATAATAAAACTGTTGACAAATGTTTAGTATTTATGTATAGTTTATCGTAAATAAAATAATACTAAATAAATATAAAAAGCTGTGAAAAGAAGAGTAATTTTTAAGTTATGACAAAGAGAACCGGATAAGGTGAGAGCCGGAGATTGACTTTTTAATGAACATGGCCTTGGAGCTTCATATCCGAATTTTTGTTAGGGTATGACGTAGGATTACGTTACAATACAAGGGTTAAATGACCTGTTGAGGCACATATTGTGAAATATGTGCGAATAAGAGTGGTAACGCGGATTTTCGCCTCTTTGCTTATGCAAAGGGGCTTATTATTTTTTTGAGTACACCTAGGAGGGATAACATGAATAAAGGCAAATATTATTTAACAACGGCAATTGCCTATACATCCGGCAAGCCACATATCGGCAATACTTATGAAATAGTTCTTGCCGACAGTATTGTCAGATTTAAAAAATTAAACGGATACGATGTATATTTTCAAACAGGAACAGATGAACACGGAGAAAAAATTCAAATTAAAGCAGAGGAAGCAGGAAAGACACCACAAGCTTTTGTTGATGAAGTAGCATGTGAAATCAAACGTATTTGGGATTTGATGAACACAAGCTATGATAAGTTCATTAGAACCACAGATCCTGAACATAAAAAAACAGTTCAAAAAATATTTAAAAAACTTTATGACCAGGGAGATATTTATAAAGGATATTACGAAGGCTGGTACTGCACTCCGGATGAAGCATTTTTCACTGAATCTCAATTGGTTGACGGAAAATGTCCTGATTGTGGCAGAGAAGTGCATATGGCTAGAGAAGAAGCTTATTTCTTTAAAATGAGCAACTATGCTGACAGATTGATGAAGCATATTGAGGAAAACCCTAAATTTATTCAGCCGGAATCTCGTAAAAATGAAATGGTTAATAATTTTATTAAGCCGGGATTACAGGATTTATGCGTATCAAGAACTTCGTTTGATTGGGGTATACCCGTTACATTTGACGAGGGTCACGTAGTATATGTTTGGATTGATGCATTAAGCAACTATATTACATTCTTAGGTTATGACACTGAAGGTAATCATGGAGATTTATTTAAAAAATATTGGCCTGCAGATGTTCATTTAATAGGCAAGGATATCTTAAGATTTCATACTATTTATTGGCCTATTTTGTTAATGGCATTGGGGGTTGAGCTTCCTAAACAGGTTTTCGGCCATCCTTGGCTTTTAGTTGGAGAAGGCAAGATGAGCAAGTCAAAGGGCAATGTAATTTATGCTGATGATTTGGTTGATTTATTCGGGGTAGATGCAATAAGATATTTTGTACTTCATGAAATGCCTTTTGCAAGCGACGGCACATTGACTTATGATTTGATAATTGAAAGAATAAATTCTGATTTGGCTAATATCCTCGGTAATTTAGTTAACAGAACTATTACTATGACTAATAAATATTTTGACGGTGTAATTCTTCCACCGGATGAACATGAAGCAATAGATGATGAACTTATTAAGCTTGCACTTGAAACACCTAATAGGGTTGAAAAGAAAATGGATGATTTAAAAGTTTCTGATGCTATTGATGAAATTTTAAATCTTCTAAGAAGAAGCAATAAATATATCGATGAAACACAACCTTGGGTTCTGGGCAAAGATGAAGGCAAAAAGAAAAGATTGGGAACAGTTTTATATAATTTGCTTGAATCCATTAGAATCGCAGTAGTTTTATTAGAGCCATTTCTTCCTGAAACTGCACAAAAAATATTAAAACAGTTGAATACTGATAAAACAGATTGGGATTCCTTATCCGGTTTTAACGGAATGGTACCGGGACAAAAGGTTGGTATACCTGAAATATTATTTGCAAGAATCGATGCTGCTAAAAAATTAGAGGAAATCAATAAAATCAATGAAGCAAAATCTCAAGCAAAAGAGGTTAAACCTGAAACTAAAGAAGAAAAACATCAGGTGGAAGCAGGAGCTGAAGATTTTATAACTATTGATGATTTTGCTAAATTAGATTTAAGAGTTGCTGAAATTATTAAGGCAGAAAGACATCCTGACGCAGATAAGCTACTTGTATTTCAGTTAAAGGTTGGAGATGAAACGAGACAGGTGGTATCGGGTATAGCTAAGTATTATAAACCTGAAGATTTAGTGGGTAAAAAGGTAATACTTGTTTATAATTTAAAACCTGTCACATTAAGAGGGGTTGAATCAAGAGGAATGCTTTTAGCTGCTGAAAAAGGAAAGAAGTTAACCTTGCTATCAACTTTGGAAGAAATAGCAGACGGCGCAACAATATCTTAGCGATTGAGGGCAATGGATTAGCTATGGATATGCATTGGATTAGCAATAGGGTAACATACAAAAAGGGAATTGTGCATTCACAATTCCCTTTATTCAATTGCCAATCAATAGATAATCAACTGCAAGTCTATTGCAAGTCAACCGTTTTTATGCTTCTTTTTTCCATAATCCGTGAAGATTGCAGAATTCATAAGCAGAAATAACTTCATCGCCTTCATTTAACATGAATACAGCTTTTGGTTCCATACCCGGTTTTAAGCATTTTCTTTGAGTGCCTTGTTTTGTTTCAAGGTAAATCCATTCAATCCAGTGCTCGTCAACCATAGGATGAATAACGCTTCCGATTGTTACAGTAACTTTATTTCCTTCCACTTCTATTACAGGAATATGTTTTTCAAGGGAAGCATCAATTGTTCCAGGAATAAGTTCTTTCATATCATTGCCGCAGCAAACCAAAGTTCCGCCACCTTCATTATATAAGCTTACTAAATTGCCGCAAGTTTCACATAAATAAAATTTTGTTTTACACATATTATCCTCCAGATATTTTAATAATTCAACAATAGTTCTATACCCAATAATATATGCTTTAAAACATATATTATTAAAAAAGTTGAAAGGAGATCCTTAGTTATTGTCAGATGATAAAAAAAGCTAAGGATGATATGTTAAATTGCGTTTTTAGAGCGTATTTTTAAGGCGATTAAGCTCACCAATGCCATAGCTATTGCCATGCAACCTATGTTTAAAATTGTGTTTGCCCCTGTTTCAAGAGCTAAGTTTATATCATCCTGAACAAATGCAAGAATTGTTTTATAAAGGCCTAATCCGGGAACAATAGGGATAACACCGGGGAATATAAATATGGTTGCAGGCATTTTTAATTTTCGTGCTAAAATTTCTCCAAAAGTTGCTACCAAACAAGTACCAAGAAAAAAACCAAACAGTGAATAGCCAAAAACTATGCAAAACTTATAAACTGTATAACCTAATGAAGCTGTAAAGGAAGAATAAATCAAGGTTTTTTTAGGGGCATTCATAATTTGTGCAAAAAAGAAAGTTGCTGTGAAACAATATATAATTTCCAAAAACATATTCTCCTCCAAAACTATAATATTCTTAGTGTATATGCCGTATAAATAATCACTCCTGCACCGGCAGCTAAAGATGAAGCAACTAACAGTGCCTCAGTAGCCCTTGCGATTCCAGATATAAGGTCACCCCTTATGGTATCTCTGATAGCATTAGTCATAGCAAGCCCGGGTAGTAAAGGCATAATACCTCCTACGATAATATAGTTGTAATTGCCTATACCAAAAATTATTGTTAGTGCGATTGCTGCAAATGATAAAAATGCACCGGACACAATGCTTGAAAAAAATTGATATGAATGGAGTTCTTCAAATCTTTTGGATATAAGAGTGATTATTATTCCTACAAATAACGCAACAATAAATTCAAATAAACCTCCTCCAAACAGCAAAGTAAAAAAGCCGGACGAAATACCTCCGTAAACAAAAGAATATTTATATTGAATTTTATTGTTGTCAGATATATCCTCTAATTGTAGCAAAGCTTCATCCAAAGTTATTTGATTTGATGTTATATTTCTTGAAATATTATTTACATCAAAAATCTTTTGAAGGTTAATAGTTCTTTTTCTGATACGTTTAACTATCGTGTAGTATTCCTCTCCATCAATTGAAATAGATAAATACAATCCTGTTGGAGTAGCTACCGGATCTATTTCTTTTACTCCGAAGGATTTACATATATATTTTATTGTTTCTTCCGCTCTGTAGGTTTCACCGCCATTTTCTATTATTATTTGAGCGGCAAGTTTAACTACCTTTAAAAGTTTATTAACATTTGATTCCATACGCCACCTCTGTAAATATATCTGATTATATCATATTTTTATTCATATTAACTATTTTTTGTAATTTTTATGTAAAATTATTTATTTTATGATATAATGTTAAAAATGACTTGGAGGAGTTTATGAGGGAAAGTGAAGTTAAGGTACTTAACATAGATAAACAGGAAATAGAAAGAAAACTTATTAACTTAGGAGCAACTCTAATTAAGGATGAAAATCAGATAAATTACAGATTTGATACAGAAGACAGCTTTTTAAAGAAAACCTACAACGGGTATTTAAGAATTAGAATAACGGAAAACCTTTTAAATGGAGAAACAAAGTATAACATGACCTTTAAAAGAAGCATAAACAGGGACAAGTTAAGAGTTAATGAAGAAACCGAAACAGAAATTTCCGATTGGCAAAGTACTGCAAAAATAATTGAGCTTTTAGGCTATAAAATGAAGAAACCCGGTCATAAACACAGAAAGTCATATACATATGATGGTATAACATTTGAAATAGACACTTGGGATAAAGAAACATACTCAAAACCATATCTTGAAATAGAAATGACATCAGAAAAGGATTTAGAAAAGGCCATAAAATTATTAGATTTAGATAGAAGCCAAGTTACTACAAGGCCCATTGATGAGCTAAGCAAGGAATAAAAAGTTATTTGCATATTTAAAAAATCATGTTATAATATCTTGAATTTATCTTGTATCTGCTGTGCAGAACGAGAATAGGAGGATATTATGAATAGAAATACCGATACAAGCAAACTCACCTTTATGGGAGTTATGCTGGCACTCACTATTGTTTTTGTCTCATTGACAGCAATTCCAACAACATCTGCATCTATGGCTCTTTTAATATTTTTGCCTACAATAATTACAAGTATTATTCAAGGACCAACATACGGAGCTGCAATGGGTGGATTGGCAGGATTCGTAACACTGCTCAGAGCTTTAATTGCTCCTGCATCCCCATTAGATTATCTTTTTTTAAATCCTTTAGTTGCAATATTACCAAGGATATTTGTCGGGGTAATTCCTTACTACATTTTCAAATTAATTAAAAACTTTGTTAAGAATAATACAATATCATTACTAATTGCAGGTGTGTCAGGTGCACTGACAAACACATCTCTTGTTATTCTTATGCTTTATTTAATTTATAATGAAAAAATTGTGCAAATCAGCACAGAATTTGGAATAGGAACTACTTTTGCGGCATTTGCAATATTTTTAGTTACAACAAGCGCAGTAATAGAAAGCTCAGTTGCAGGAATAGGTACTATGGCTGTTGTAAATGTGTACAATAAACTTAAAAAGTAGGAGGAAACCTATGATTTTAGCTGTTGATATAGGTAATACCAACATAGTAATAGGGGTTTATAATGGTAATGAACTTCTTGGCAACTGGAGAATGGTAACAAGAAGTGAAAAAACATCAGATGAATACGGAATATTTATTTTAAATTTATTAAAATATAGCAATATAGAACCTACTAAAATAAATAGCGCAATTGTATCATCTGTTGTTCCTAATGTTATGCACTCTTTTGAAAATGCTTTAAAGAAATATTTTAATATTGAACCTATAATTGTTGGTCCGGGAATAAAGACAGGGATAACCATAGCAACGGATAATCCAAGAGAAGTTGGCGCTGACAGAATAGTAGGTCTTGTGGCTGCTTATGACATGTATGGTGGACCATTGATAGTAATTGACTTTGGAACTGCTACAACATATGATGTAGTAAATGAAAAGGGAGAATTCAAATATGGTATAACTTCTCCGGGAATTCAGATTTCTGCAGATGCAATGTGGCAAAGAACAGCCCAGCTTCCAAGTGTTGAAATTAAAAATCCGGGCTCAATACTTGCTAAAAATACGGTTACAAGTATGCAGGCAGGATTGTTTTACGGGCATGTAGGTCAAGCGGAATATATAATCAAAAAAATAAAGGAAGAATTAAAAATTGATCAAATGAAAGTCATTGCAACAGGAGGTTTAGGCAGAATAATATATGAGGAAACAAAACTCATAGATGTCTATGATCCGCTTTTATTGTTTAAAGGGCTGAAAGTTATACATGATAAGAATTACAAAAAATAAATAGGAGATTCTTCACAGTGCTCAGAATGACAAGATGCCTGAGGGCGCAAAAGTTTGTCATCCTGAGCTATTGCGAAGAATCTTGTTTTTTATTTATATTTTTTTAATCCGTTTCTTATTGAATTTATAACACTTTCATCTAAGTCAATTCGATAATTCCTTGATATTGTTTTTTCTGTCTTTGTCATATCAAAATCTTGTCCGTTCCACAGCACAGCTAATTTAATTCTGTCATATTCAGCAATTTTGTTAAACATATCATCAAACCAAGCTATCTTATTACCACCTGCTTCAGCACAGCTGAATTCAGTAATCATAAATGGGTGTTCAAATTGATTTTCATATTCGTAATAGAAATGATCATATGCTTCATTAAAGCTTCTCCAAATTTCACCTTCATAATAATTTCCTGTATTGTAAGCAGTTAAGCCAATTATATCAACGTACTCATCACCTGGATAATAATTCAGATAATGGTTATAAGCATAGTCTGGAAAACTCCTTTCGTTAGGATTCCAAACAAAAATTAAATTATTAACACCATGCTCTTTAAACTTATTATAAATATATTTCCAGCAATCAATGTATAAATCAGTATCCTTACCTACATGAAAAACAGAATATGCCACCCAACCGCCGTTCATTTCATTATTTAATCTGAAAAGCACGGGAAAATTATACTCCTTAAAGCTGATAGCCAAATCGTTTAAATAATCATCGTACTTTCCTTCAAGTATGTCTAATGTAATATCCTTCTCCATGCCATCGATTTTATCCATTGTGTAAAGAGTGTATTCCACAATCTTGTTATGTTTCTTTGCATTATTCATCAGTTCGGTTTTATAAGGCAACTCAAATCTATTGTACAACAGTACTACAGGAAAATTATAATCCAATATTTCCTCTAAGGTTTTAAGCTTTTCATCATGGGCAGGAAATGAGGGCTCAAATACACCAAAACTTAGATTTTTATTATTAATAAAATATTTATCATAAAATTGCTGAGTAAGAACACCGAAATTTTTATTAACCGGTTTAAATATTTTGTTTGCCTTCATTTCGCCATTTTTATTTATAAATTTAAATTTAGTTATAATATGATTTATTTCTATTGGTTCTGCTGATTTTATAAATACAGTTACTATTTCAGTTTTGCTTCTTTCAAAGGCAATTGTTGCGTAATAATTTCTGTCCGGGAAGCTTTCCGACAATTTTCTTCTTTCATAAAAAGTAACATGGGTATTAATTCCGTAGAAATTACTATCATACTCATCAGTGATTTCAAACTCAGGATTTTCTTTAATACCCTTGTTACCGTAAATGTTATATGTGTCATTGGAATCAGGTGTACCGGTAAAGTCGTCATATAACACGTCAATCACCAATTCATCTGATTCAAATCTGCTTTTTATGCTTACAATATCTTCGTTCAAATTCAATGTGCTCAATAAAACAATTTCATATCCGTAAGGATTGTTTGTGTAAATGTTGTATTTATCAGAAAAGGCGGAAAGCTTGGTAATGTGTATATCCGTATTATTAACCTCAGTTGCCTGGATTTCCCTTGTTAAAAATTCTTCCGGCTCTACATTTTTTTCAAAATAACTTTCAGAAAGCAAATATACTAAACTGACTGCAATTATTGAAAGTGTTATTATAAAAATACTCTTTAATTTCATTTCTACTCCTATTAAAAATTAAAAGATGAGATTTTTCGCTATCAGCGGATGACAAACGGTATAATTATTATTGATTTATCCCATGTTTTTTATTCTTGGAAAAAGTTTTAAACTTTTTTTAAAAACAGTCAAAAATCCCTTTTAAATTTAAAAAGTTGTGATATAATAATAGAACATAAGTTCGGGTAAATAAATAAGGAGGGTTGAGTTTTGACTCAAATTATAATGCATATAGATGTAAATTCAGCATTTTTAAGCTGGACTGCCGCATATGAAAAGCAAATGGGAATTGACAGAGACATAAGAACAGTACCTGCGGTAATCGGAGGAAACGAAGAAAATCGTCATGGCATTGTTTTGGCTAAATCAGTTCCTGCTAAAACGTTAAACAATTAAATATTTTTCAGGATGAACTGAGTGTAAAAAATGAAGTGTCAGACAAAGCTGTTGATAAAATAAGAACTAAGTTTGGCGAAGAGTCCATTATAAGAGGCGTTTTTGCCAACAGCGGTTTAAAACCGATTTTAGGCGGGTATCCTGATGATGAATATCCGGGCATGAGCAGCATTTTGTAAAAGGGGAGATTATGAAAATTTTGAATGAACCAATAAAGGTTATGGCAGTTTTTAACACGGACGGAAAAATAGAGCCGGTAAAATTTCGTCTTGATGACAAGGTGGTAAAAATTGAAAAAATAATGAAAATATACGAGGAAAATATTGTAGGAAATATAAGGATTGTCTTTGTGTGTATCCATAACGGCAAGGATATATTCGAACTTAAATATGAGATTGACAGCAATACCTGGTTTCTTTTTAAAAAGTAAATCGGAACTTACATCAAAGTTTTCTGTCGGTTTGTCAAACATATGTTACACACTATAACTAAAAAAATCATCTAAAAC
>CAYQYY010000004.1:0-228636 GCA_964421845.1 uncultured Clostridia bacterium | reverse complement strand
GTGCTGATATGGAAATATTTAAGCTTCTTGAAAAATCAGATATTGATTATCTTGCTGATTCAAGAATTCAAAACCTAAAAAAATATGAAGGAACAACAAAAGAGAGAGTTCTTTTGCGTTTGCCTATGATGTCCGAAGCAGAGGAAGTTGTTCGTTACACAGATATATCCTTAAATTCTGAAATTGAAACAATCAAAAAGTTAAATAAAGCATCGGAAAAATTGAACAAGAAACATAAAATACTTCTTATGATAGACTTAGGGGACTTAAGAGAAGGTATTTTCTTTAAAAACGAAGATGAAATTTACCGTACCGTTGAAGAAATACTTAAACTAAAAAATATTGAACTGTTCGGATTAGGCGTTAACCTCACATGCTACGGAGCGGTAATTCCAAAAAAAGAAAATCTTTCAATTTTAGTTGAAATTGCAGCTAAAATTGAGAATAAGTTCAATATCAAATTACAAATGATATCAGGCGGAAACTCAAGTTCGGTTTATTTAATAGGCAAGAATGAACTTCCAAAAGGAATCAACAACCTAAGAGTTGGTGAAGCATTTCTTTTAGGAGATGAAACTGCATACAGTCAAATGCTTGAGGGTTTCCATGATGATGCGTTTACATTGGAAGCGGAAATAATAGAATTAAAAGAAAAGCAATCAGTACCGGTTGGAGAAACAGGAGTAGATGCCTTCGGTAACAAGCCGGTTTATGAAGATTTAGGCGTAATAAAAAGGGCCATAATAGCAGTAGGAAGACAGGACGTAGATCCTGACAACCTGCATCCTATAGACTCTAAAATATCAATATTAGGTGCAAGTTCTGACCATTTAATTTTAAATGTAAACAACACAGATAAAAATTACAAAGTCGGTGATGTTGTGAAATTTAAATTAGCTTACTCAAGTTTATTAAGGGCCACAACTAGCAGTGCATATGTAGATAGAGAATATAAATAAAAAACAAGGGACATTTCAGTTGTTTTATGATAATTGAAGTGTCCCTTGATGCTATTCAAATTGTAATACTAAAGTTGGAATGGATATCAATTATCACACTCATTGTTTTTGTATTGTAAAGGAGATAAACCTGTATAATTTTTAAAAGCCCTGCTGAAGTAATGTTGGCTGCTGTAACCTACCATTTCAGAGATTTCATTTATAGAAAAGGTCTGATTTTTATCCATCAGCATTTTTATTGACATATTTATTCTTAATTTATTTAGATAATCAGTGAAGTTTGATCCTGTTTTCTGTTTAATTATCTTTGTTACATATGATTGACTTATATGCAATTGGTCGGAAATATGATTAATAGTTAAATTATTTTGATTAAAATTTTCCTTAATATAATTAATAACTAATGTACCTATATTATCATGATTTGTTAAACCAATATTTGATTCTTTAATTTTATTTAATTCCCATAACCTTTCGCTGTAGGAATCCATAGCTTTAATCAAAATGTTTTTAAAATCCTTATATTGTATTGGTTTAAGCAAATAAGTATATACACCAAGATCTAATGATCTTTGTGCAAATTCAAATTGATTATATCCTGAAATAATAATTATCTTGGAATTGGGAACTAATTCTTTAGTTTTTTCTATCACCTCAAGCCCGTTCATAAATGGCATATTAATATCCATTAAAATAATTTCAGGTTGATATTTTGTTATTAATTTAATAGATTCTTCGCCATCTTTAGCTACACCCACAACTGACAGATTTAGATTATACGATTCAATTAAGTTCTTTAAGCCGTTTCGTATGATTTCTTCATCATCCGCTATAACGATTCTATACATTGGAAACCCTCCTTAATTACAGGAATTTTTAACATGACTTTTGTCCATTTGTTATATTCGCTATCAATAGTAATTCTGTATTTGTCCCCAAATGTAAGCTTTAGACGTTCATTGATATTGTATAAGCCATAGTGTTCTGATTCTATAGAATTGTGTAGATTACTTCTTAGTTCATCAAGTTTTTGTTTTTCTATACCAAGCCCATTATCATAAACCTCAATCACTATAAAATTATCTTCGGTTTTTATATTGATTTTAATTAAACCTATTAGTTTTTTTAGTTTTAGTCCGTGGTATATTGAATTTTCGACTAATGGTTGAATCATCATCTTGGGAACTAAATTTTGCGAATCATTTTCATTGAAATCGATACTATAGTTTACTTTATCCTTATAACGTATTTTTTGAATTTCTAAATAATTCCTTACATGTTCCACTTCGTCGGCGACAGTAATAAACTCTTTTCCATCGCTTAAGGACAATCTGAAAAAATTAGATAGGTTATTAATCATATCCGCAACATCATAAGCTTTATAATCCAAGGCCATCCATTGAATAGTATCAAGAGTATTATACAGAAAATGAGGATTTATTTGTGATTGCAGCACTCTTAGTTCTACATTTCTTTTTTGCATTTGCACTTGAAATACTTGATTTATTAATTTTTTAATATCAGTAAGCATTTGATTGAAAACTTTTACTAATATTGAAATTTCATCATTACCATCATAGTAATAAAAAGAATTAAGATTACCGTTTGAAACTTCCAACATGTGATTTTTTAACTTATTTATTGGTCTTGCAATGCTGCCGGATACAATAATTGCATAAAATACCGCTATTACAAGAAGAATTATTCCTATAACAACAATTGTTTTAATCATATAATCAGTGTGAGCGTGTATATATTTGTTTTCTATAATAGTACATAGAATCCAATTCTCTGTATATGGGATAGAGGAATAAAAAACGGTTGAATCTTTGTTTGACTTATTTTTGATATATATTGTTCCTGTATCACTTTCAAAAGATTTATCTATTATTTTTGCCAATCCTTCAAACGAAATGTGTTTTTCAGTTAATTCATTTTTATCCACTGAATATACATCTAAATCCTTGTTCATGATCCATGAGAATCCATTATAAATATCAATTCCATATGCAATTTCTGATATTTTATCTAAACTAACCGCTCCGTTGATAAATCCTATTTTTTTATTATCATCACTGACTATGGGATAACATATAATAAAAGCGGGTGTCCCATCGGATTTAGAAATAATGGGTTTTGATATAATATATTCTAAATCGCTGGACATCACTTTTTCAAAATAATCACGTCCTGATATATTTATGGTAATACTGTCATTTACCCAGCCATAACCATCATTTGCTCCAATTGCAAAAGTCTCGTTAAAATTACCGTATTGAGTGCTAAGAGCATGATTTAAACGAGTCAAATACGGTCTTATTGTTTTAGGATTTAAATCATTGGTTACAGCATATTCATGTATAATTCTAATTTCGTTAATTCGTTGATTTAACCATGAACCTATTTCATTAGATTTCGATTCAATCAGTTGCATAGTTTGGTTTTCTGCTTGTTCCATATTTGATGTTTTTACTGTTGTTTCTAATATGAATAAAAGCGGAAAAACAATAATAATGATGCAAAAAACAAAAGCTATGATAATTTTTAAACGTAGTGACATATTTTTTTATTCCTTATTTTTTATTTATATAAAAATATTATATATTATTTATGACTAATTTCAATAGAGTAGTGCTTATAAGTACAAAAAAAGTATTACTTGGTGTAAATACATATGTAATAATACATGTTAAACTATATTAACTTAAATAAAAATTTAACAAGTGGAGGATTTTAAGTTGAAAAGATTTTTAGCGCTATTATTAATAATTTTATTGTCTGTTGGATCAGTAGGCTGCAATAAGTCAGCAAATGTCAACAATGACGGTATATCCAATGAAACGACAACTAAAATTAAAGACGGTGTATATGAAGGAATTGGATATGGAAAGGGTGGAGAACTAAAGGTTGAGGTAACAATTAAAGGCGATGTCATTACTGATATAAAAACTGTAAGTCATAATGAGACACCAGGTTTTGACAATGCAATAAAGACATTAACAGATGCAATTATAAATCAAAATAATACAGATGTAGATGCTGTAGCGGGATGTACATTAACATCCACAGGATTTAAAGAAGCTGTAAATGCAGCGTTAAGTTCTGCTGGTGCAACTGCAGATATGTTAAAAAAGATTGATACACAAATAAAAGAAGCAACAAAGAAAGAAATAGAAGAAACACATGATATAGTGATAATCGGTGCAGGCGGAGCAGGTCTTACGGCGGCTATCGAAGCTAAGAATGCAGGGGCGGATGTAATAGTATTAGAAAAAATGCCAATGGTCGGAGGAAATACATTAATATCCGGTGCTGAGTATGCTGCTGCAAATAACTGGCTTCAAAAAAAAGAAGGAATTGAGGATAATGTAGAACAACATGTTCAAGACACTTTAAAGGGCGGAGATTTTAAAGCTAAGGAAGAATTAGTAAGAGTCATGGCTGAGAATGCTTTAGCAGGCGCAGAGTGGCTAAGGGATGAAGTTGGTGTTGTTTGGGAAGATGAATTGATGTTCTTTGGTGGACACTCAGTAAAAAGAAGCTTAATACCATTAGGTGCAAGCGGAAGAGAAATAATAACAAAATTGGCTGCTAAGGCTGAACAAATTGGGATTCCGATTTTATTAAATACAAAAGCTACAACATTAATTACCGATGAAAAAGGAAAAGTCATTGGAGTTGAAGCTATAGGTGAAGATGCTAAATACACATTTAATACAAGCAAAGCAGTAGTAATAGCTTCAGGTGGATTTGGCTCAAATGTAGAAATGAGGGTAAAATATAATCCTGATATTGATGAAACAATATTATCAACTAATACAACCGGAAGCACCGGAGACGGTATTGTAATGGCAGAAGAAGTCGGAGCTAATTTGTTAGGTATGGAATATATTCAAACATATCCGATATGCGATCCATTAACAGGAACATTGCTTTACTATGATGATGCCAGATTATATGGACATACAGTCATAGTTAACAAAGAAGGCAAAAGATTTGTAGAGGAATTAGGCAGACGAGATGTAATGTCTATGGCAATAAAAGCGCAAACAGGACATGTGTGTTATGAACTTCTTGATAAAAATGGATTTGAAGCAAGTAAACTGCAAGAAAACCATGGACCGGAACTTGAATATCTTTTCAAAAATAATTTATTAGTTAAAGCAGATACTTTAGAAGAGGCAGCTAAATTCTTTGATATTGACGCAACAGAATTAAAAAATACAGTAGATAAATATAACAGCTATGTGGAAAGCGGAGTTGACTTAGAATTCAATAAAAGAAGTTTACCATCAAAAGTTGAGGTCGGACCATTTTATATTTGTAAAGCAGCGCCGGCTGTTCATCATACAATGGGTGGTATAGAAATCAACGAAAATACTCAGGTATTAGATAAAGAAGGAAATATAATAGAAGGTCTTTATGCAGCGGGTGAAGTAACAGGTGGTATCCAAGGCTCTAACAGATTAGGAAGCAATGCGCTTGCGGATATAACAGTATTCGGAAGAATAGCAGGACAAAATGCAGCCAAATAATATTATATATTGAAACATAAACACGTTAAACACTCATATCCCCTTATGAGTGTTTTGTGTTATATAATAATCATTGTGTGATAAAAAAACGGAAAAAACACATTACTCTGTTTTTTCCACTTTTTTAATTTAAAATTATTGTCTGACTTCTTCTATCGACTTAACGATGCTGTGAGTGATTGGTTTCCATTCTATTTTTCTGAATAGTGCAACGATTGAAATTGGAATGTAAGTAAAAATAAATACCGGGAATGTAAACATATATTTTATTCTTTTCCATGCAGTAGAATTAATTTGTTTCCACTCTGTAATTGTTGTTATTAAGCCAATTACGAATAGAACGGTATATGAATTAACAAAGGACATCAAAAGTGCAGATGATGTTTCTCTTATAATTTCCGGATATGTCTCAATATTTATTATGCCAATCGTTAAAAATACTGTATTGATACCAACACTCAGCAGTGATAAAAATAATGCCGGTGAAATTGTAACTAACATATCATAGCAATAAAAGCTTCCTTTTGTAAACGCACATTTGAATAAGTCTTTGCCATATTTGGCGAATACCTGATAAAAGCCTTTTGCCCAACGCAATCTTTGATTCCATGATTGTTCAAATAAGTAAGGCTGTTCGTCGTACAATATTGCCGAACCGCAATAACCTATTTTTTCGCCATGTATTGCGTTATCAACTGAAAATTCTATGTCTTCAGTCAATAAGTGATGCTTCCAACCGTTATTTTTTCTTATAATTTTATCACTCACCATAAAACCGGTTCCTGAAATTGCACATCCGGTATTCAATATCATTCTTGAATTGTTTAAATATCTGGCTTCTCTTAAAAACCATAATGAATAACCTGCTGATAACCAATTTGTATCGTAATTTTTTGAATTTCTGTAGCTTGTAACTACTCTATAGCCGTTATCAAACACTTTGTTCATTTCAGCTATATAATTTTCATCCAATAAATTATCAGCATCAAATATAAAGTATCCTTCATATTTTTCTTCACTGTTTATAATTGCTTTAAAAGCGTAATCTAAAGCGTAGCCTTTTCCTACATATTGTCTGTTAAATCTTTCAAATACATAAGCACCCGCTTCTCTTGCCACATCGGCAGTATTGTCGGAGCAATTGTCCGCTACCACATAAATATCTACTAATTCTGATGGATATTTTTGTTTTTTTATACTGCTTATCAATTGACTGATCACAGCGCTTTCATTTCTTGCTGCAATAACCACTGCGTATCTATGATTTACCTTAGCTGATAATTCCTTGCTCTTTCTGAATAATCCTACTATTACATAATAAAATTGGTAAAAATAAAACCCCGTAAATAATATAAATATGATTAAATTGAATATACTTATAAACGATAACAAATCAATACCTCCATTTTTGTACTCTACGAATTGTCAGTATAGCATTAATTTAGAATAAAACAAATTAATAATTTCTTAATTTTCGTTTAACTTTCAAGGAAAACGCTATTGTTCATGCATTTGTTATGTAGAAGGTACAATTATTATTGCTTAAATACATTTTTTTATACTAATAAGGAAATGTGACATCATATAGACAAGCAGGAGGTTAAATATTGTTGACACCTGTTATTTCATACGATATACTATTTGTAATTATAATAACTGGGAGTGAATTACAAAAATGGACGATGACGTCATAAGTCAGGTCATAATATTAATTTTATTAATTTTATTTGCAGCAATATTATCTTCTGCTGATGCAGCTTTCTCTAATTTTAACAAATCAAGATTAAAGAATATTATAAGTAATGGTAATAAAGATTTGGTTTTAAGATTAGATGATGATTATGACAATTTAATGTCAACTATTTTAATTTTTGGAACTATTTTTAAAATTTCTGCAGTTTCACTGGAAATATATGTTCTATTAAATTATTTAAGTGTTTTTTTATCGACCGCATCAGCAATTTTAACGATTTTAATATTCGCGGAAATTTTACCAAGAGGATTGGCTAAATTTGCACCGGAAAAACATGCTGTATTTTTAGCACCTATAATAAAGTTTTTAGTCTTTTTATGTACACCGCTAAACTGTATACTTTGCTCATTAAAAAATGTTTTTTATAAAATTTTAAAAACTGAAGTTCAACCGTCAATGACTGAGGATGAACTTATAACAATGATTGATGAAGTTGAAAATGAAGGTGTTATCAATAAAAATGAAAGCGATTTAATAAGGTCTGCTATAGAATTCAGTGAAACCGTCGTAGAAGATATCTATACTCCGCGGATTGATATTGTTGGAATTGATAAAGATGAGAGTTTAGAGGAAATAAGAGAGAAATTCCTTATAAGCGGATATTCAAGGTTACCTGTATTTGATGGCGATATGGATAACATAGTCGGAGTATTGCACGAGAAGGATTTTTATCAGGCATTAAGCAGGAAAGAAAAAGAAATCAAACGACTTATATCTAAAATATTATATATAACACCTAATAAAAAGATATCTGAGCTGTTAAAGGAACTTCAACAATCAAAGGCCCATATGGCCGTGGTAATTGACGAATATGGCGGTACTGAAGGCCTTGTGACCATGGAAGACATAATAGAAGAATTGGTCGGCGAAATATGGGATGAACATGACGAAGTATTTGAGTGGTTCAAAAAAATAGGAGAAGATAAATTCCTTATTTCTTGCAATGCAGATATTGATGATATGTTTGAACTATTCGAACTCGATATAGATGAAGACTTGGATGTTACAACCGTTAATGGTTGGATTACAATGCTGTTTGAAGAAATACCTGATGTAGGCGGAAAAATAGTATACAAGGATTTAGATATTACCGTAACTAAGGCGGAAGCAAAGAGAGTATTGGAGATTCAGGTAGAAAAAATAAAAAATGAGACAAATACAACACAGTAATTAAAAGATATATTTATGATGACAAAGACATATTATTTAATAATATGTCTTTTTTAATGACCAACCCAATTTCTTCAAGCACAGCGCAGAAGAAATTGTAGGTAGGTCTTATTCAGCGAAATCCCAATTTGCACGAACGAAGAGAGTGAACAAATTGGTGATGAAGCCTGTTAATGACCAACCCAATTTCTTCAAGTGCAGCGCAGAAGAAATTGTAGGTAGGTCTTATTCAGCGAAATCCCAATTTGCACGAACGAAGAGAGTGAACAAATTGGTGATGAAGCCTGTGAAAGGGGGGAATTATTTGAAATTTGTATGGATTTTTCTTATAGGGCTTGGTTTTGTGTTTTCATTTGCACACGGAAAACCTGAAACTATTTCTAATGTACTTTTTTTCGATTTACAGCAATCGGTTGAATTAATAATTAAATTAATTCCTGTCATGGCTTTTTGGACCGGCTTAATGTCCATAGTTGAAAAATCAGGTATTTTAAATAAATTATCCATTGTTATAAAACCAATGGTTAAATTTATGTTCAAAGAAGTTCAAGACAATACAAAGGCGGTTAATGCAATTATTATGACAATTGCAGCAAATATGCTTGGTATCGGCAATTCTGCAACTGCCTTTGGTATAAAAGCAATGCATGAAATGCAGCTGACCAACAAGGATAAAAACACCGCAAATAACGCTATGTGTATGTTTTTAATAATAAACGTATCATCAATTCAGTTAATTCCTTTAAGTGTAATAAAATTAAGAGCTGATGCAGGGGCAGCAACACCTGGAGACATTTTGGTCCCAACATTAATTGCCACAACATTTTCTACTGCTGTTGCAATTATATTTGCAAAATATTATGAAAGGAAAGAAACTTAATGAGTTTTTCGGATTTAATACTACCGGTAGTTATAGGCGGCATTTTGTTTTATGGAATAATAAAAAAGGTTGATATATATGCTGCGTTTATTGAGGGAGCAATGGAAGGAGCAAAAGCAGCACTTAAAATATTCCCTTATATATTGGCAGTTATCTTTGCAATCAATATGTTTATTCACTCAGGTGCTGAAGATTTCATAGTAACCGTTTTAACACCTGTAACAAAGTTTTTGGGATTTCCGCCGGAATTGTTATCTTTATCAATAGTAAAGCCATTGTCAGGTGGGGGCTCTCTTGGAGTTTTTCAATCAATACTTGAAATTCATGGCCCGGATTCATATATAGGAAGAAGTGCTTCTGTTTTGATGGGCGCATCAGAAACCATTTTTTATACCACAGCTGTATACTTTGGAGCAGTAGGCATTAAAAACATCAGACATACCATTAAGGTTGGATTAATAGCTCACTGCGCTTCAATTTTTGCTGCACTCATGGTGTGTAAATTCCTTATGTAAATTTATTGGGATGTTTCTTTTTGTCTGGTAGAGTGGATGTATTTTGCCAAAACATAAAAAATCCGAGCAATAAGAATATATCTCCGACACTTATGGTTTTGGGAAAAGGGTAAGGATGAGGCAATGTTATAATGTCGCATAAAAACTTAAATTTTGTGTTTTCTGTAAGAAGGGAATGTATTAAATCCTTACCTGAAAGGAGATACATTTTCTTAGCTTCAACATCAGATAAAACCTGCGAAACAAGCACAGGCATTTTAAAATCATTTGAAACTATGGCAATAAAATTAAGTAGTGTTCCGATGAACATTAATTTCATGAATGGTTTTTCAAAGTTTAAAATAGATACAATAAATATTGCGAAATAAATTGTCCAATGAAGCGATAATATTTTTAAAACATTGCTACCCATAAATTTTTTAAATAAAAATTGAGCAGTAATTTCAATTACTGCCATTATTATCAATATTATATAACCTTTAATTTCTATTTTTATATCTCTAAATTTAAATTCTTTATTTCTAAAATACAATGCAAGAATTGATATAATAGACAATATTATAATTTCCGGAACCATTCTACACCTATTCAGATAAATTATTAAATGTATTTCTCAATGCAATAATTGCATCATCTACTATATTTGGATTAAATTGAGTACCGGCATTTACTTTTACTTCATTAAGTGCATCCTCCAAGCTCAATGCATTTTTGTAAGGCCTGTCCGTTGTCATCGCATCAAATGAATCGGCAATTATGAGTATGGATGTTTCTAATGGTATGCTGTTTTGACTCAATCCGTCAGGATATCCCTTACCGTCGTTTCTTTCATGGTGATGCTTTATAATTTCTGAAAGATTTGATAAATAGCTCATATCAGATATAATCGTTGCTCCTATTTGAGGATGTGCTTTTATAGTATCAAATTCTTCTTTTTCCAATTTACCGTTTTTGTTTAATATATTTTTATCTATTCCTATTTTTCCTATATCATGTAGAAGTGCTGCACTTTTTATCATATCCACTTTATTTTGGGGAAGACCTAATTGCTTAGCAATTGCTTCCGTATAAGCACTTACACGTAATGAATGACCGCTTGTGTATGGGTCACTTGCTTCTATAGCTCGTACCAAAACATTCATTGTTTCAAAATAATTTTTTCTCATATCTAAGTATAATTTAAACGTATATCTTGCAAGCAATAATGGTATGAAAAATAATAAAATACCGCCAATATCATAACTATTATATGAAAAAGCAAGTACAATTCCTAACATACCTACTAAAACTATATTTATAAAACCAAGCAAGTAATTTCTAAAAACAGAATATAATCTTTCTTTTAATATTATAGACATTAATGCTGCCATAAAAAACGAGTTTAATAATAAGTATACTATTAATGCAATTGTACCAGCAACCGGATTATAAAATTCAAAACCAAATTTTAAGATTTCGTTAAAATTAACATATATAATACCTGCGACACCAGCACTTATAATGTACTGACTTAAATTAAATATCGTTTTATAGATAGGGTTATTAAATAAATGAACTCTTCCTTTCCCGTCAACATACGGACATCTAAATAGCATACCTAATGCAGTAACAATTGATGCTGTTAAAGGATCGGTTACTAATATTGCAGAGTAAGTAATAGCAAAACTAACTGAAATAGCTCCTACTTTTGGTAGTGGTATTAAAAAAGTTTCTGCTATAGTTGTTAAAATTGAAAAAAGTATAAGCAAAGTATAATCTTTTATAGAAAAATTTGTAATCAAATAATACATTACTAAAATTGCAAGTACTGCGACGAATATAATATAAGAGTATAGTTTTATGTTTCTATGTTCTTTGTTTGATACTGTAACCATCTATTTACCTCTTTTTAAATGAAGGGCTGACATCAGTTACTTATTATAGCCAGGAATAGCCAGCACCTGCTGCTAAAACTAATGCTACTAATGAAGCGATTATAGGCATTATTTTTTTCATGAGAAACCTCCTACAGATTGTCTCTGCTCGGTTCGCTAATTAGAACAGGAAGGTTTCGCTACGCTAATTTGTTAAATTTTTATGTTGTTTAGTCAGCCCCGTCATTCTTTTATAAATAAACAGATTTTTCTGTTTATAGCATTAAGAGTAGCTTTAATCGTGGAGTCAATTTTGTTATTGTTGATTATTGAAGAACCAATTAGGATATTTTCTCTGCCTCTTTCTAAATAGGTAATTGCAGAAAGCAATACGTCTTTTCCGGATATTTTGGCAGTTTGTATATCATCCACTATAAAGCAGTCAAGCTCAGTTGCTTTTTTAATTGCATTTAATGTTGAAAAAGCCGCAACCATAAGGGTGTTTTTCTCAGATCTTATACCTTCTGCTTCTCCCATATACTCCTTTTCATCCCAAGTTAATTTGGTTATGATTTTAATTCTTTCACCATAAGTTTCATTGGTATAACCTTCATATAACAATCGAAAATCAGAATTAATGGATATATTCTTATTAACCTGTGCCACACTTATGATTTTGTAATCAATATCTAAATTAAAATGAGATAATAGGGCTGTCCTAATATCCCTTACAATTTGTTTTGAATGTCTGCTGCTGTCAGATAGGACGTGAATTTCTGTAATATTATTATTTGCATCGGTTATAATTTTACATGATAAAACAGATTTGATATTGGCTAAGAAATACTCAACTTCTTCGTAATTCATATAAGTCCTCCAAACGTTATACTACATATAATTTGATTATAATACATTATAATTATTTATTCAACAAAAATTATCAAGTATTCGAGTTTTTAACATAATTTACAGTATATTGTATTTAAAAAAGCACATTATCCTTATAAGAAAAACATGCTTATTTTTAGAATATTTATTCTTTAATAAATTATTTTTTACAATTCACTAAAATATTTTATAAGTCCTGCGAAAATTGCCCATGCTGCTTTCTCTTGATATTCATCAGAAAGTAAATTTTTCTCTTCCATATTGTTGGATAAAAATCCGCATTCAATCAGTACGACAGGTATTTTAGTATCATCCATAATTTTTATTCCTTTTTTAACTTGGGGAACTCTTTTGTTGCTTTTATCTAATATGTTTTTTAACGAATCCTGCAAAGTATCTGCTGCCATTTTTCCTGTTTGACTGTTGTTTTGATAAAATACATGTGCACCGTAATATTGTTTTTGAGGGAATGAATTTAAATGAATTGAAACAACTAAATCTGACTCAGAATCATTAATCATTTTTACACGATTTGCTAAATCTTCATTTTTCTTTTCTCTGATTGTTTTTGCCTTCAAAGAATACAAACCTTCATCTTCGAATCTTGTCATATTCACCTCAAAACCAGAACCTTCTAATAATCTCATAAGTTTTTCGGATATTGCTAAGTTTATAGGTGCTTCGGCTTTTCCTAAATCACCGCTGGTACCTTGATCTATCCCTCCATGTCCCGGATCAATAAGTATCTTTATTCTATCAACCTGTTCTGCTCCGGTAGCATCTATAGTTTCAGAGGTTTTATATAAATCTGAAAATAATGACATAAGTAAAGTTAATATTAAGGCAATTGAAAATATTATATTGGTTCTTTTAAATATCTTTTCCATATTTCCCCCATAAATGTTTTCTTAATAAAGCTTATGATAGGCGATTTTGAATATTACAAAAATATACTGAATTGACAAGGAACTGTTTATTAAGATATAATTTTTATGTTTTTAAGATTAGATGAAAGGGGAGAGCTTTATGCTTTCGTTGATTATAGGTTACATGTTGGATTTAATTTTTGGTGATCCTCAAGGGTTTCCGCATCCAATCAGATTAATCGGTAATATGATATATAGTGTTGAAAGATATTTAAGGGATAAATGCAGCTCCGGTGAAGATGAAAGGAGAGCCGGTTTTATACTTTGGTTAACTGTAGTGTTAATTTCATTTTTGATACCATTTTTTATACTTTTGTTAACATTTAAAATTAGCTTTGGTCTTGGCATTATAATTGAGGGTATTATGTGTTATTATATATTGGCTACAAAAAGTTTAAAGGTTGAAAGCATGAAGGTGTACACTTCATTAAAAAACAATAACTTAATTGAAGCAAGAAGGTTTTTATCATACATAGTTGGAAGAGATACTGAAAATTTGGACAGTTCTTCAATATCGAGGGCGGCAATAGAGACAGTTGCTGAAAACACTTCAGACGGAGTTATTGCTCCAATGTTGTTTATTATGGTCGGTGGAGCCCCATTTGGTTTTTTGTATAAGGCAATTAATACTTTGGACTCAATGGTTGGATATAAAAATGAAAAATATATTAACATGGGGAGATTTTCAGCTATTGCGGATGATGTAGCCAATTATATTCCATCAAGGATATCAGCATATTTAATGATTTTAGCTTCTTTTATTTTGAAAATGGATTATAAAAATGCTTTCAAAATATACAAGCGTGACAGGTGCAATCACAAAAGCCCTAATTCAGCACAAACAGAAGCAGTTTGTGCAGGAAGCTTAAATATTATGCTTGGCGGTGACAATTATTATCGTGGGATTTTGGTTAAAAAACCAACCATTGGTGATAACATTAGAGAAGTTGAAATTGAAGATATAAAAAGAGCAAATGATTTGATGTACACAACTTCGATTTTATGTTTAACTATCGGTGTTATAATTTTTTATATGAATATGTAATACTGAAAGTAGAATGAAGGAGGTGAAAACAAGTATGGAAAAACACGGTGCTGATATTTTTACAGCAGCAAACAATTTAGGTATCAACGAAAATGATATAATTGATTTTTCTTCAAACATCAACCCCTTTGGAATACCATTAAGTGTTGAAAAAGCAATAATAAATTCCATTAAATATTCAAACAGGTATCCTGATATTAATTACAGAAAATTGATTAAGGGTATATCTGAATATGAAAATGTGCCTGATAGATTTATATTTCCATCTAACGGAGCAGCTGAAGCGATATTTAGAATCGCACTTTGCTTAAAACCCTTTCGTGCGCTTTTAACAGCACCAACATTCAGCGAATATGAAGACGGTTTAAAAACTGTTGATTGCAGCATAAAGTATTATAATTTAAACGAATGCGATGATTTCAAAATAAAAGATGGTATTTTAGATAATATTAGAGATGTTGATATAGTGTTTCTATGCAATCCAAATAATCCTACAGGACAAATTACAGACAATAAGTTACTTGAAAAAATTATAGATGATTGCAAAAGAAACAATACGACGGTTGTAATAGATGAATGTTTTATGGATTTTGTAATTGAAAAGGAAAAATATAGTGTAATTCATTTGCTTAAAAAATTCGATAACCTTATAATTTTAAAAGCGTTTACTAAAATATTTGCAATACCCGGCATACGACTCGGGTACTGTATGTCATCAAACGAAAAAATAATAGAGGGCTTAAAAAAAGCCGGTCCGCCATGGAATGTATCTGCAATTGCACAGGAGGCAGGTTTAGCTGCTCTTTATGAAAAAGATTATGTATCAGAATCAATAGAATTTATTAAAGAACAAAGAATATATTTAACAAATGAAATTAAAAAACTTAATATAAAGGGTTATGACTCTTATGCTAATTATATATTTTTTAAAATAGATGATAATAGAGATTTGAAAAACGAATTTGTTAAAAAAGGTATCCTAATAAGAAGCTGCGCTAATTATAATAATTTATCCGATCAATACTACAGAATTGCAGTTAAAACAAAAAAAGAAAACAAAAAATTTATTGAAATATTAAAAGAAATTATGGTAATCAAATGAAGCAAATATTAGTTATTTTAGATGGTTTAAGTGAGGAAAAAGTTAAAGAGCTTAAATTTATGACACCACTGCAATATGCAGATACACCAATTATTGATGAGCTAATAAAAAAAGGAAAATATGAGAGAAAATCTTTTTGTATTTCTGATAAGAATCCTGACAGCTTAAACTGTATACTTTCAATACTTGGAGTGAAAGAAGAATACATACCTAAAAACAGAGCATATTTAGAGGCAATAGCCGCGAATATCAACATCAAAGACGATGAAATAGCATTAAGATGTAACTTGGTTAAAACCTGTAGAAATAAGTTGGTATCCTTTAACGGTGGGAAATTAACCGGCATTGAAATGAAAAATGCAGCTGACAGAGTTAGCTTATGTGAAAATGTAAGATTTTATCACGTAAGTGAATACAGAAATATTATTGTTGTTAAAAAAAGCAATGAAATACTTTCTGCCGAAGAATTTCCGCCACATGAATTCATAGGCGAAAATTTGAATGTTCTTTTGGCTGATATACAGAAAATTGATATATTGAATAATTTCATAGAAAACAACAGATTTTTAATTGGTGATGATGAATATATGTTTTATCCTTGGGGAGCATCAGAAAAGGTAAAATTGCCGTCATATTATGAGCTTCATAAAAAGACATGCTCTTGTATTTGCAGCGCAGAAATTGTAAAGGGAATTGCTATGCTTATGGGCATTAGTGTACCCGAACTTAAAAATTCTACAGCTGATGTAAATACTGACCTTAATGAAAAAGCAGAAGCGGTACTAAAAGAAATTAAAAATTATGATACTGTTATAGCCCACATTAACGGCACTGATGAAATATCTCATAGGAAGGATATACTTGGTAAAGTTAAATTTATAGAAAAAATAGACAGAGAATTTTTAAATAAAATATATGGGCATGCAGAAAAAAATACAGTAATAACTGTTTTATCCGACCACCAAACAAGCAGTGTAACAGGCAGCCATGAAAAGGGTTTAGTGGATGTAATAACAGTAATAAAAAAATGATGGAGGCAATTATGTCAAAGGTTATAATGGTGCAAGGAACAACATCTAATGCAGGCAAAAGTTTAATTACAGCAGCTCTTTGCAGAATATTCAAACAGGATGGATATAAAGTTGCACCTTTTAAGTCGCAAAATATGGCTTTGAACTCTTACATTACAAAGGATGGGCTTGAAATGGGCAGGGCACAGGTTATGCAGGCAGAAGCAGCGGGTATAGAGCCGGATGTAAGGATGAACCCGATTCTACTAAAACCAACAAGTGAAAAGGGCTCGCAAATTGTTCTAAACGGTAAGGTTTTTAAAGATATGACAGCGGGAGAATACTTCAGCTATAAAACAGATATGATTCCCCATATTATGAAATCCTACAACTCTCTTAAAGATGAGTACGACATAATAGTTATAGAAGGTGCGGGAAGTCCTGCTGAAATAAATCTAAGACAACAGGACATAGTAAATATGGGTATGGCTAAAATGGCAGATGCACCTGTTATAATTGTCGGGGATATCGATAGAGGCGGTGTTTTTGCCTCCTTGGCAGGGACCATGCTTTTGTTTGAAGCGGAAGAAAAGAAAAGAGTTAAGGGTTTTGTTATCAATAAATTCAGAGGGGATGTGAATTTATTAAATCCCGGCTTAAAAAGCTTAGAGGAAATAACTAATGTAAAGGTATTAGGGGTTGTTCCTTATATTGATGTGGATATAGACGATGAAGATAGTTTGTCTGAAAGATTAACAAACAATTATGAACACAATCTTATAGACATAGTTGTAATTAAATTGCCACGTATATCAAATTTTACTGATTTTAATGTTTTTTCAATGATTAATGGTGTGACCTTAAGATACGTTTCAAAGGTAAAAGATTTAGGTGAGCCGGATATGATAATCATACCAGGCACTAAAAATACTATTGAGGATTTAAAGTGGCTTAAGAACTCCGGCTTAGAAACTAAAATTATAAGACATGCGAAGTCGGGTAATCCGGTCTTTGGAATTTGCGGTGGATATCAAATGCTTGGTGAAACAATAAATGACCCTGAAAATGTTGAGGGCGGAGGTTGCATAAAGGGTTTAGATCTTTTAAATACAGTTACAGATTTCTCAACTGAAAAAACAACAGTTCAGACGTCAGGGAAATTTAATGAAATAAATGGCTATTACAGCGAACTGTCCGGGATTGAAATTAAAGGTTATGAAATTCATATGGGTCAAACTACAATAAAAAAAGGTGAAACACTCGCTGCAATTGACGGTAAATATGACGGATGTGTAAATAATAATGTTGCCGGAAGCTATATTCATGGCATATTTGACAATTTTAAAGTTGCAAACACCTTGGTTAATATTTTAGCTAAGCACAAGAATGTTGAATTAGAAGAATTGAAGGATTTTGATATACAAAAATATAAGGAAAGCCAATATGATATATTGGCTGACTGTGTGAGGAAATCTTTAGATATGGATGAAATTTACAGGATTCTGTCATCATAAGGATGATGCTATTCTGAAGAATTCCATTTAATGTCTTTTCCAGTTTGAGGGTGATAATAGTATTACCACCGGTATTATCTCTAACCTTCCGAATATCATGCAAGCAGATAAAACTATTTTGCTGAAGTTCGAAAAATCTGCATAGTTACCCATAGGTCCCACTAAAGAAAACCCGGGACCTATATTGCTCACGGTAGCTAAAACTGCTGAAAATGAAGTCATAAAATCAAAATTATCAAGTGATACCAATATTACAGCAATTATAATTATAAATACATAAGAGAAAAAGAAAATTAAAATACTTTTTAATGTATCGTTATCTATTGATTTATTATCAATCTTTATTGCTTGTACAGAACTTGGATGTATCGTATGCTTGATTTCATAAAATATGGATTTAAACAAAACTAATACTCTTATAGATTTAACACCGCCTGCTGTTGAGCCGGCACATGAACCGAAAAACATTAAGGTCAATAAAATTGATTTAGAAAACATTGGCCATAAGTTAAAATCTACAGTTGCAAAGCCGGTTGTGGATACTAAAGTTGATACTGTAAACGCTGAATGTCTAAGAGCTTCAGAATAATTATATTGAAATTTCGGCAAAACATTTATAAATATAAGTAAAATTCCTAAAAGCACATAAAAACTGTATAAACGCAATTCTTCATTTTTTAAAATACTTTTAAAATCCTTTTTTAAAAATAAATAAAATAGAGTAAAGTTTATTCCAAACAAAAACATTCCTATTGTAATTATCCAATCCACATACGGGTTATTATAATAGCCCACACTTAATGCCTTGTTTGAAAAACCACCGGTTCCCGCCGTACCAAATGCATGTATAAATGAATCAAATACAGGCATCCCTGCAATTATTAAAAGTACTATCAGTATTGCTGTCATTACTGCATAAATTATATATAAAATCTTGGAAGATTCCGAAAGCTTTGGAACTAATTTTCCCGGAGTCGGTCCGGGGCTTTCAGCGCGCATCAAAAACACTGAACGTCCTCCTATTGAAGGAATAAGTGCAAGAGTAAAAACTAAAACGCCCATACCGCCGATCCAGTGAGTGAAGCTTCTCCAAAACAATAAACCCCTCGGCATGCTTTCTATATCTCTTACAATGCTTGAGCCGGTTGTTGTAAAGCCGGATATTGTTTCGAATAAAGCATCCACATATGATGGTATTGAACCGCTTATATAAAAAGGTAGTGCGCCCATCATTGACATAACTAACCAACAAATTGCCACAGCTGCATAACCTTCTCTTTTCCTCATATCATTTACATCATTTTTAATATTTTTAAATATTAAACCGATTACTCCGGAAATAATTATAGATAAGAGGAGGGCATTTATTTCATAACTTTGATCAACAATCGCAATAATTAATGAAGGAATCATTAATATTGATTCCCAAAATAATACAGTACCTGTTGTTTTAAGTAAAACATTAAAATTCATCTGTTATCTCCGTCTAATAGTTGCTTTTCTTTAATGAAAGAATTTATGCTTCTAATATTTCGCTAAGGTCTGTGATAAACCCTGTCTTAGTTACAACAATAACTTTATCCCCTTCTTTAATGGAGTCATTACCATAAGGGATAATAATTTTTTTATTACGAACTAAAGCAGCAATCAACACATCACTTTTTAAATTTAAATCCTTTAATTTTATATCAATTAAATCAGGTGAGTTTTTAGCTGTAAATTCGGCAACCTCTGCCTCATCATCCAAAATTTTATATAGCTTTTCAACGGCTATGCCCTGAGAATTAACTAATGCTCTAACATATCTTAATATGTTGTTTGCAGTAGAAAACTTTGGACTTATAATACTGTCTAATCCAAGTTTTTTTATGATAGGTATATAATTTTGTCGATTTACCTTTAATATAACCTTTGGCACATCGCATTGATGTGCATATAGTGAAGAAATTAAATTCTCTTCATCCATATCAGTCAATGCAACTGTTGCATCGGCTGTCTGTATGTTTTCATTATCTAAAACTTCCTGGTCCGTGCCGTCTCCGCAAATAATTAAAGCATCATTTAAAATTTCGCTTAACAACACACATCTGTCTTTGCTTAATTCAATTATTTTCACGTTCATTCCAAGTTCCTCTAACATCCAGGTCAAGTAAATAGCTATTCTGCTGCCGCCGATTATGACAACATTTTTAGCTTTATGAGAGCTTCTGCCTAAGAAGGTAAAGAATTTAGATATATCTTTTTTTTCTCCGATTACATAAACTAAATCACCGGGTTCAAATGAAAAGTTACCTTTAGGAATTACAATTTCATCATTTCTTCGAATTGCACAAAATAGAATCTTTGATGGCAGTTGTTTAGTGAGATTCATTAATTTTATATTTATTATGGTATCAGATTCTAAAATTCTGAATTCTACCATTTCCAACATGTTATTAGCAAATGTTTCAATATTTGCCGCCGGTGGAAATTGGAGCATTCTTACTATTTCATCCGCTGCCTCCATTTCGGGATTTATTACCATATCAAGCTCAAGTTCCTGTTTAAGCATTTTATGTTCATTTGAATAATCTGTATTTCTTATACGTGCAACTGTGTGTTTAGCCCCTAACTTTTTACCGATTACACAGCAAATCATATTCAACTCGTCGCCGTCAGTAACCGCAATTAACAAATCGGCATCACTTACATTTGCTTCTTTTAATATTTCGACACTTGCACCATTACCCTTTATACACATTATATCCAGCGTTTCATCAGCATGATTCAAAACATCAGCATCATTATCTATTAAAACTATATCATGTTCTTCGGTCACAAGATGCTGTGCTAATGTATATCCTACTTTTCCACCGCCAACAATAACGATTTTCATATTTCCTCCAATTTCTAAGCCATCTGAAAAAGCTTAGGAAATTTTTCACATTTAAAATATAGAGTATTATATCACAAAACATATAAAATGCAAGAAATTTTGATATCTGCATTGAGTGTGTCAATAAATGGACATGTCAATTTATTGACATAGTGCCGATTATCAGACAGTAATTAATAAAAAAGAACTAACAATTATTATAATGTTGTTGTTTGTCATTCTGATCATAAGCGAAGAATTTCATCATTTTGCGTGTTCAGAAGACTCTTCACAGCGTTCAGAATAGAAGAAGGTAAGTAATATTAAGATTTTTTAATTTTGGCATATAAATTGCTTTAATATTAGAAATCTTATAATGGGAGTGATATGATGAGAATTAAAGAACATCCTATATTGGAATTTAAGAAAGACAAGAAAATTAATTTTACTTTTAACGGTGAAAGAATTGAAGGATATGAAGGTGAGACTATAGCAGCATCACTGCATGCTGCCGGAGTAAAAGTTCTTGGCAAAAGCTTATTTTTACACAGACCAAGAGGTTTTTATTGTGCTATCGGAAATTGTTCATCGTGCTTGATGACTGTTAACGGTGTTGCTAATGTAAAAACATGTGTAACTGATCTTGAAGAAGGAATGATAGTTGAAACTCAGGATGGCAAGGGAGTGATAGTATGAAACAAGCAGAATTAGTTATCATAGGCGGAGGTCCTGCCGGATTATGTGCAGCGATCAGTGCCGCTAAAAGCGGTTCTAAGGTTTTAATTATAGAGAGAAACAAATATTTGGGCGGTCAATTAGTAAAACAGACACATATGTTTTTTGGTTCTGAAAAACAATATGCTTCAACAAGAGGAATTGATATACCTGATATTTTGCTTTCCGAACTTGATAAATACAAGGAAAACGTTGAGATACTAACTGACACCACAGTGGTTGGAATGTATGAAGACGGAGTTATAACTGCTCTACATAAAGAAGATGAATATTTTAAAATTAATCCAAAAGCGATAATAGTTGCTACGGGTGCTTTTGAAAAATCTTTGGCTTTTCCTAATAATGATCTTCCAGGCATTTACGGCGCGGGAGCTGTTCAAACTTTGATGAATGTTCACGGAGTTAAGCCGGGAAATAAAGTTTTAATGGTTGGTGCAGGAAACATAGGACTTATAGTAAGTTATCAGTTGATGCAAGCAGGCGTTGAAGTAGTTGCAATTTTAGATGCTGCTCCTAAAATAGGCGGCTATTTAGTTCATGCTTCAAAAATCAGGAGAATGGGTGTTCCGATTTTAACATCACACACTGTGAAAGAAGCAATAGGCAAGGATTTTATTGAAAAGGCAATTATTTGTCAGGTGGATGATAAATTCCAACCTATTGAGGGAACAGAAATAGAATTTGATGTGGATGTAATGTGTATTTCAGTAGGGCTTACTCCATTAAATGAGCTTCTTGCCATGAGGGGCTGCCAAATGAAGTATGTACCACAGCTTAGCGGATTTGTTCCTGTAAGAAATGAAAACTATGAAACTACTATTGAGAATGTATTTGCAGCCGGAGACTCAACCGGTGTAGAAGAAGCAAGTGCCGCTATGGTTGAAGGATACTTAACAGGACTTTGTGCGGCAGCAAAATTAGGATATACGACAGATGATTTTGAAGAAAGAAAGAATGATTTCGTAAAACAATTAAGCGCTCTTCGTTCCGGCCCTGTAGGTAAACATATACTATCGGGTATTGAACAAATAGTTGTATAAGCAGGAGGTAATGATGTTTGAGAAAACTGGAATACCAAGCAAAGAGATGGTAATGGGTAAATTCCCTTCGATAGAAAGAATAAACAAAGGACCGGTTGCAGTTATAGAATGCTATAAGGAAATACCCTGCAACCCATGTGAAACCGCATGTAAATTTGACGCAATAAATATAGGCGAAGATATAAACAATATCCCTCAAGTTACATCAGACAACTGTACCGGATGTGCAATTTGCCTTACAAAATGCCCGGGACTTGCAATAATGATAGTTGATGGTTCAAAATCTGATACTACTGTTTTAATGAAAATGCCATTTGAATTTTTACCTCTGCCGAAAGTTGGTGACGTAGCTAAGGGCTTAGACCGAGAAGGAAGATATATAACTGATGTTAAGGTTGTCAATGTGTTAAATCCTAAATCATTTGACAGAACACCGATTATCACTGTCGAAGCGGACAGAAAATATTTATATGATTTAAGAAATATAAAGGTGGAGGCGATATGATGAATGAAAACACAATAATCTGCAGATGCTCTGATGTTACATTAAAGCAAGTAAGGGATTTAATAAATGAAGGTTATGTAACATACGATGAAATAAAAAGAATAACACGTATCGGAATGGGGCCATGTCAGGGGAAAACTTGCGGTCAGCTTGTGATGAGAGAAATTGCAAGCATGACAGGTCAAAATATGAAAGATATAAAATTTCAAACTACGAGACCTCCTGTAGTTGGAATAAAATTAGGTTTAATAGCAAAGGAGGGTAAAAAGGATGAAGAATAAGGCAGAAGTTGTTATTATAGGCGCAGGTATATCAGGTTGTTCAATAGCTTATAATTTGGCTAAGAAAGGTGTAAAGGACATAGTTGTAATTGAAAAAAACTATATATGCAGCGGTTCAACAGGCAGATGTGGTGCAGGAGTAAGAATGCAGTGGGGAACTGAAATGAACTGTAAAATTGCTAAAAAGAGCATTGAATTTTATGAACATGCCAATGAAATTCTTGAATATACAAAAGATGTGGAATTTAAACAAGAGGGCTATCTTCTTGTTGCTGATACGGAAAAAGAATTAATTCAGTTTAAAAAGAACATCGAGGTTCAGAATCGTCTTGGAATTCCTTCTAAAATGCTTACTTTACAGGAAGCCAAGGATATTGTACCATTCCTTAACACGGATGTTTTAAAGGGTGCTGCTTTTTGTGAAAAAGATGGATTTTTAAATCCTTTTAAAACGACGGATGCTTTCTACAGAGCGGCTAAAAGATTAGGTGTTGAATTTTATACATTTACCGAAGCAACAGATATTAAGGTTGAAAGTGGTAAGGTAGTTGGTGTAGATACAAATAAGGGTTATATTTCGACAAACATTGTAGTAAATGCTACAAACGGTTATTCTAAAAATTTGTGCGATATGATTGAATTAAATATTCCCGTTTATTCGGAAAGACATCAAATTCTTGTTACTGAGCCGGTTGAGCCAATGCAAGGTCCAATGGTTATGTCATTTGGTCTTAATTTTTATATTCAGCAATCACCGGAGGGTTCATTCATTATGGGAAGAGGCGATGAAAACGAGCCAAAAGATCTAAGAATTACATCAAGCTGGCATTTTGTAGAAGAAATGGCTAAAACTATTGAAATGGTTCTTCCGCCTATTATGCAGTTAAGAATGGTAAGACAATGGGCAGGGCTTTACAATATGACTCCTGACAAGCAGCCGATTTATGATAAAGCGGAAAATGTGGATGGATTTTATCTTGCTGTCGGATACAGTGGTCACGGCTTCATGTTTGGACCGATAACAGGAATAGTTATGTCTGAAATGATATTAGGAGAAAAACCTACTATTGATGTAAGTATGTTAAATTTAAACAGATTTAAAACAGGTAATTTGATTTTAGAACCATCTGTGGTATAATATAACAATAGATTTGCAATTGATTAGCAGTAGACTGGCGATTGATAAGCAATTGACTTGCATTGACATGATGCATATCCCATTGCCTATCCATTGCTTATCAATTGTTTATCAATCGATTTAAGGGAGGGTTAAAATGAGGAAAAAGTATTTTGATAAATTAGTAAAAATATTACAAGACAAAAATATGGATGCAATTCTTATAGCCCCATCAGAAGAAATGGAATTTATTATGGGTCATAACACACATTTGTGTGAAAGATTCCAGGCATTAATAATTAAAAAAGACGGTACATATTTTTATATTTGTAATTTGTTGACTTTTGATGAAATACAGGCAGTATTAGGACCGGATATAAAGGTATATGGCTGGTTTGACGGTGATGTATTCACTGATACTGTTAAGATTGCCTTTGAGGAAAATGACCTTATTGGAAAAACAATAGGCGTTAATTCAACAGAAAGGGGCATTATTGTACTGCAAATAATGGAAGCAATGGATGTAAAATTTGTTAACGGAAAGCCGCTTCTTGAAGAAATGCGAATGATAAAAGATGAAGATGAACTTAATAATTTGAGAATGGCTGCACAAATTACGGATGAATCCTATGAAGAATTATTAAAATACATAAAGCCCGGAATAAAAGAAGCTGACATAGCAAGAAAAATGAATGAAATTTTCAAAGAAAAGGGCGCTGATGAAGGTTTTACTATGGTATGCTCAGGTCCTAACTCATCTTATCCTCACTACAACTCTGATCAAAGGGTTATACAAGAAAAGGATATAATAGTTTTGGACTGGGGATGCAAGTATAATGATATGTGTGCAGATATGTCAAGAACTGTCTTTGTTGGCGATATCACCGACGAGGAAAGGCGGGCTTATGAAATAGTTCTTAAATCTCAGGAGACAGGAGAAAAGGCAGCCGTTAAAGGAGCTTATATACCTGATGTTGATAAAGCTGCAAGAGATGTTATTAAAGATGCCGGATATGAGAAGTATTTCTTCACACGCTTAGGACATGGTATAGGATATTCTATTCATGAAGCTCCGGATATTAAAGCAAGCAATAAAAGATACCTTGAAGAAGGAATGGTATTCAGCATAGAACCTGGTATATATATCGCCGGTAAGTTTGGCATGAGGATAGAAAATATAGTAGCAGTAACTAAAAACGGCAATGAGGTTTTAAATAAAGCTTCTAAGGAGATCAAAATAATTAAAAACAAATAATATTGTGGTTGGACAGAGGTGGACAGAGGGACGTTTCATTTGTCTTTTATTTAAGACAAATGAAACGTCCCTCTGTCCGCTTTTTTCATGTTACATATTTTCTACTTTGTTAAATATTAATTAATAAAGCTTGTAAATTTTTTATATATTATTTATAATAAATTTATATATCATGCAGAAGGAGAAACGAATGGACTTTAAAAATGCTGCTATAAACTTACATAAAAATAATGTTGTTGTAGATACTCATTTGGATTTGGCCGGAGAAATATATAACAGATATTTAGCCGGAGAAAAGGAAGTAATTAAGAACAGATACCTTGAGAATTTTAAAAAGGGCGGATTTAACATCATAGTGTCATCTTTATTTATGGATGATATATTTTTGCCCGAAATGGGATTAAGAGTTGCATTAGGGCAAATTAGAGCCTTGATGGAAGATATAGAAACATGCGACGGCGAAGTTATTTTAATTAAAACAAAGGATCAGCTTAAACATTGTTTAAAAGAAAATAAAATCGGAATTATATTATCTTTTGAAGGATTGGACCCAATAGGAAATGACATTGGACTTTTAAGAATATTTTATGAGTTAGGAGTAAGGGCTGCAGGACTTGTATGGAGCAGGAGAAATTATGTGGCAGATGGTTGCAGCTTTAGTCCTGTTGAAGAAGGACAAAGAGGCGGTCTTTCAAAATTTGGAGTTAAAGTAGTAAAAAGATTAGAAGAACTGAATATGCTCATAGATGTGAGTCATTTAAACGATGAGGGATTTTGGGATATTATTCAGTTCACAAATAAACCTTTTATTGCATCGCATTCTAATGCAAGAAGTTTACATGGAAGAATGCGCAATCTTACTGATGAACAAATACAGGCAATTGCAAAACGAAATGGTGTAATAGGTATAAATGCATATAAAAGCATTGCAGGTGTAGGTGAAGGTGATGATCCTATAAAAAAATTAGCCGACCACATTGAACACATGGTTAAATTAGTTGGTGCTTCTCACGTTGGCTATGGCTTTGATTTATGCAACAGTTATTATGAAAGTGAAATGAAATTTAAGTTTGAACCACACAACAGTGACAGCTTAAATTCACATGCTGAAGCAGTGTTATTAACAGAAGAAATTTTAAAAAGAGGTATATCCGAAGAAGATGCGAAATTAATTATAGGCGGAAACTTCTTGAGAGTTTTCAATGATATACTGCAATAATTGAAAGGAATGGATGTGAAGCAATGAAGTATTTTGTTAAGGAGTGGGTCGTACCTGTTATTATTGCATTGGTAATTGTATTGTTCTTAAATAAATTTATATTTATTTTAGTTACGGTTCCTACCGGCTCAATGGAAACCGCAATAATGCCAGGTGATAGATTATACGTTAATGAGTTATTTAATATAAAGGATGCAAAAAGAGGAGATATTTTAGTTTTCAAGTCTGAGGAATTAGAAGAAAAGCGCCTTGTTAAAAGGTTGATTGGTTTACCAGGAGAAACAGTGGAAGTTAAGAATGACGGCAGCATATATATTAACGGAGAAAAATTAGATGAGCCTTATGCTGTTAAGGCAGAGGGTATAGTGAAAACATTTAACGTTCCTGAAAATCATTATTTGTTTTTTGGCGATAACAGACCTCTTTCTTATGATGCTCGTTATTGGAAGAACCCATATATAGAAGAAAACAAAATTATTGGAAATGTAATTTTCAGATTTTTTCCTTTTAATAGGATAGGAAAAGTTGAATAGCATTGAAAGCGATAGATAATCAATTGATAATCAAACGCTAATCAATTGTCTATCAGAATTTTTAGAATAAAAATTTGATAATGGAGGACTGACATGCAAAGAGTATTGGAAGGTTTAAAACCTGATAAAGTGTTTTTCTATTTTGAAGAAATTTCTAAAATACCAAGATGTTCCGGTTATGAAAAAGAAATTTCAGATTATTTGTATAATTTAAGTAAATTAAAAGGTTGGGAAGTTATACAGGATGATTATTTAAATATAATCATTAAAAAACCTGCAACAAAGGGCTATGAAAATGCGCCTGTGGTTATGCTTCAGGGTCATATGGACATGGTCTGTGAAAAAAACGAAGGGGTTGAACATGATTTTTTTAAAGACCCCATAAAACTAAGAATTAAAGATGGATGTATTTATGCAACGGAAACTACATTAGGAGCAGATAACGGAATTGCTGTAGCATATATATTATCAATTTTAGATTCCGATGATTTATCTCATCCTGCACTTGAGATTTTAATAACAACAGATGAAGAGAAGGGTATGACAGGTGCCGAAAAGGTTGACGGAAGCATTTTTAAAGCTAAGTATCTTTTAAACTTAGACAGTGAGGAAGAGGGAGTATTTACTTGTGGCTGTGCAGGCGGTTGCGGAATTGAATTTAAAATTCCTGTTAAATATACTGATGTTAAGAAAAACGTATACAAATTAAGAGTTAAAGGTTTGTCCGGCGGACATTCAGGGACGGATATCCATAAGGAAAAAGGAAATGCCAACAAAATATTAGGCAGAATTCTTTATGACTTATATGAATATATTGATTTAATAAATCTTCAAGGCGGTTCAAAAGGTAATGCAATACCAAGAGAAGCTAATGCCTTAATTGCTTTAGAAGATTTTGAGATAGTAAAAAATAAAGTTAATATGTGGAATGAAATATTAAAAAACGAATATATAACTACCGATCCGAATGTTGTTGTTTTGCTTGAAAATATGAATGAGGAAGCAGCCGTATTAGATAAAGATATATTTAAAAAGGCAGTATCTGCTATAAATTTGATTCCTAACGGTGTTTTATCAAGGAGCACTACTATAGACCTTGTAATTAGTTCAAATAATCTTGGAGTTATTACTCAGGATGAACAATTTATAACACTTCAAAATCAAGCAAGAAGCTCTGTAAAGTCATTGATGACAGAAAATATAGCTTTTGTAATGAAACAAATCGGAGATAGCTTAAATATAGAGTGTATTGTAGCCGGATATTATCCCGGTTGGGAATATAAAGAAAAGTCAGAAATAAGAGATATTTGCGTTAAAACATATTCAGACATTTATGGACATAAACCGGAAGTCGGTGCAATACATGCAGGTCTTGAATGTGGACTTTTAAAGGAAAAAATAAGCAATTTAGATGCAATATCCTTGGGACCTAATGCATTTGACGCTCATTCACCTAATGAACATGTAGACATAAAGTCAATTGAAAATGTATATAATTTATTGATCAACGTACTTGAAAGAATAAAATAATTTCATATATAGAAATTGTTCGAAATTGTTCGTGATATATTTACAAAAATAACCTTTTGATTGCAAAAAAATGTTTGCATTTTTATAAATATTTATTAGTTATGTATATAGATTCAAAAGTTTTCAGGCAAACGAATTCTAATTTATGGTAAAATTACAACTTGAATGCGTTTGCAATGTTCAAATAAACGATTTCTATTACATTAATATTCATTTTGAGTATATAAATAAAAAATATTGAAATATAAATTGCATTGTGTTATAATTATCTACACATTTAGTTGAGAGAGGAGAAATTAAAGTGGTAAAATATATAGTAAAAAGAATCATTTCAGCTATAATTACTATATGGTTTATTATGACGTTGACTTTCATTTTAATGAAGGCCATACCGGGAGATCCATTTACTTCACCAAGAGCCATGCAACCTGAAGTTAAAGCAGCAGTTTATGCTAAGTATGGATTGGATAAATCTGAATTTGAGCAATATTTAATTTATTTGAAAAATTACGCACATGGTGATTTTGGAGTTTCCTATAAAAAAATCGGACTCACCACAGAACAAATAATTGAAAGCGGATTCCCATATTCTTTGGATATAGGTGCATGGGCTTCTGTTTTCGTAATCGTTGTCGGTATTTCATTCGGTATCATGGCAGCCCTCAGGCAGAATGGAATATCTGACAGAATCTTAATGATTGTTGCTACCTTGGGTGCTACAGTACCGGCCTTTGTTTTTGCAACTTTATATTTGTTTGTTTTCAGCAGAAATCTTGGACTTGCCCCTTCGTTTGGAGTTGGTACATGGAAACATCTTGTTGGACCGGTTTTATGTATAGCAATGTTTTCATTCTCTTATGTAGTAAGATTGACAAGAACTTCATTGCTTGATGTAATACAACAGGATTATATCAGAACAGCAAGAGCTAAAGGACTTTCAGAATTCACTGTTATTGGAAAACATGCCTTAAGAAATTCACTTATTCCTGTTGTGACTTACCTTGGACCAATGATCGCGGGATTAATTACCGGTTCATTCGTAATTGAAAAAGTATTCGGTATAGCAGGGATCGGTTCCTTGTTTACAACAAGCATTATTAATAGAGACTATACTCTTATAATGGGAGTAACAGTATTCTTCGGTATTTTCATTGTTATAACAACACTTTTAGTGGACATTTTGTATGTATTCATTGATCCACGAATTAAATACGATTAGGAGGTTTGAAATGGAAGATAAAATGAAAATATCTCCTGACATGTGGATAAAGTTAGAAAAGTCCGAAAAAGATGCAGATAAGGTTAGTAGAAAAAGCTTAACATTCTGGCAGGATGCAGCAAGAAGACTGAGACAAAATAAAGTAGCAATGATTTCAATGATTGCTATTATAATTATTGTTTTACTGTGCATCTTTGTTCCCATGTTCTACCCAATAACTTATGCTGACCAAAATTTAAACTTTGCGAACATACCCATGAGAATGGAGTTATATCAGATAGATAATGATTCATATGTTTATATGAATAAAGAATACAAACTGTTGAATGTTTCAACAGACGGAACGCTTTTAAGCATGCAGCCTATGAAAAAGGACGACGTTAATAACAGAAGATATATTTATGATTTTGACGGACAAGAGTTAGTTGTTGATTACAGTCCTTATTTCGAAGCTAAAAAAGAATTTTTGGCCTTAGAGAAAAAAGCTAAAAAAGATCCGACAATAGATTTAACAGAAGCTCAATTTAATTTGGACAATGCAAAAAAAGTAGAGATTACATCAGGGGGTAAAGAACTTACTCCTGCTATGACAGTTAGGAATAAAACATATATATGGGGTACCGACAATCTTGGAAGAGATATGTTTATAAGAGTTATCTACGGAGGTAGAATTTCTCTGATTATCGGTTTCGTTGCAGCGATTGTTAACTTTTTAATAGGCGTATTATATGGTGGTATTGCCGGTTATGTTGGTGGAAAGGTTGACAACGTAATGATGCGTATCGTTGACACAATAAGCTCTATTCCGGTATTATTATATGTTATACTTTTGATGGTTGTTATGGACAGTGGTATGGGACCAATAATTATTGCACTGAGCGTAACCTACTGGTTAAATATGGCGAGATTGGTTAGAGGTCAGGTTCTTGGTCTTAAGGAACAGGAATTTGTATTGGCTGCTCAGTCACTTGGTGCAACTACAGGAAGAATAATGTTCAGACATCTTATTCCAAATATGATGGGACCTATAATGGTATCAATAACGATGCAAATCCCGGCTGCTATATTTACGGAAGCATTTTTAAGCTTCGTTGGTTTAGGGGTTGCGGCACCGGTAGCTTCATGGGGTTCTTTGTGTAATGATGCTTTGATTGGATTTATGACATATCCATATCAATTATTATTCCCTGCAGCAGCAATTTCAATAACGATTTTGGCGTTTAATTTGTTTAGTGACGGTCTAAGAGATGCATTAGATCCAAAACAGAGAAAGTAAAAGTGAGGTGTAAAGAATGTCAGAAAAATTATTACAGGTTAAAGATCTGAGAACATCTTTTTTCACTCACTTAGGCGAAGTTAAAGCAATAAGAGGCATAAGTTTTGACGTTGAAAAAGGTGAATCTATAGGTATAGTTGGAGAATCTGGAAGCGGTAAGAGCGTAACTTCCTTATCAATAATGAAGCTATTGTTATATCCCGGCAAAATAGTTGACGGTGAAATAATATTTAACGGAAAAGATTTAGTTAATAAATCAAATAAAGAGATGATGAGTATAAGAGGTAATGAAATAGCGATGATATTTCAAGACCCTATGACATCTTTAAATCCTGTTTATACAATAGGAAATCAAATAGCAGAAGCAATTATGAAGCATCAAAAATTATCAAGAAATGATGCATATGAAAAAGCATTGGAAATGCTTAAATTAGTTAATATCCCGGACCCTGAAAAGAGAATTAAAAATTATCCTCATGAATTTTCCGGCGGTATGAGACAAAGGGCTATGATAGCAATAGCTTTGTCATGCGAACCGGAACTTTTAATAGCTGATGAACCTACAACAGCATTAGACGTTACAATCCAAGCACAAATACTTGAACTTATTAAGAATTTGAATGCTAAATTAAACACATCAACAATGCTTATAACTCACGATTTGGGAGTTGTAGCAGACGTTTGTTCAAGAGTTGTTGTTATGTACGGCGGATTAATAATGGAAAAGGGCTCTATCAGAGATATTTATTATGAACCAAGACATCCATACACCATGGGATTGTTAAAATCAATACCAAAGGTAAGTTCTGATGAAAAGCAAAGGTTGATACCTATACCGGGTACTCCTCCTGATTTGTTGCATCCACCGAAAGGATGCCCGTTCTACGCAAGATGCGAATATGCTATGCGTATTTGTAATCAGGAACAACCGCCATATTTCAAATCAGAAAATGGACATGAAGCAATGTGTTGGTTACTTCACCCTGACGCACCTAAGAATGAAAATTATGAAATTATGAAGGGGGGAGTTAGAATTGGCAAATAAAGAACATTCAGATATATTAATAGAAGTTAAAAATTTAAAAAAGTATTTTGTTAAAAACAAGGGATTCATTCAAAAAAAATTGGAAACAACTAAAGCGGTGGATGATGTATCATTCTTTATAAGAAAAGGTGAAACATTGGGTTTAGTTGGCGAATCCGGATGTGGTAAATCTACTACAGGAAGAACTATAATACGTCTTTATGAACCTACAGCCGGTGAAATATTATACGAAGGTAAGGATATTGCTAAGCTAAACAAGGATCAGATGATGTCTTACAGGAAGAAAATGCAGATGATTTTCCAAGACCCGTACGCATCTTTAAATGCAAGAATGACGGTATCTGATATAGTTGGCGAACCGCTTGATATTCATAACCTTGCACACGGAAAGGAAAGACAGGAAAGAATTTATGAATTGTTGGATACTGTTGGATTAAATAAAGACCACGCTGCTCGTTATCCTCACGAATTCTCCGGAGGACAAAGACAACGTATAGGTATTGCAAGATCATTGGCAGTTGACCCTGAATTTATAATATGTGATGAACCGATATCAGCACTTGACGTTTCTATTCAGGCACAGGTTGTAAATATGCTTGAAGATTTGCAGGAACAAAGGGGTTTAACTTATTTGTTTATTGCTCATGATTTATCAATGGTTAAGCATATTTCCGACAGAGTGGGTGTTATGTATCTTGGAAGCTTGGTTGAATTAGCATCGAGCAAAGAGCTTTACTCAAATCCTGTGCATCCTTATACACAGGCGTTGTTATCATCTATTCCGATTCCTGATCCTGATATAGCGGAAGCTTCAAGACGTATTGTATTAGAGGGAGATGTTCCAAGCCCTGTCAATCCGCCTTCGGGATGTAAGTTCAGAACAAGATGCAGATATGCAATGGATATTTGTAAAGAAGTTACACCGGCATTTAAAGAAGTGAGTCCGGATCACTTTGCAGCATGTCATTTGCTGGATAAATAATGATATTATCCCTTAAGAGTATGTTAAAAGAGTAACTCTTGACATATTTTACAAAAAGGGTGATAATATAAATGCGGCCTTAGGGCTGCAAATACATAGATATTTGGAGGGATTTTATGTTAAAAAGAGTACTTTCATTATTAATAGTACTTACAATGGTATTGTCTCTATCAGTTGGATGTACAAAACCGGCACCTGCTCCGGCACCTGCACCTGCTCCAGAGACACCAGGAACACCTGCACCGGAACAACCGGCAGGAAGCACAGATTTTTTAGTATGGAATATGACAGTTGACCCACAAACTTGGGATCCAACTCTAAACAGTGCCGTTGACGGAAGCCACATTATAAACAATATATTCGATGGTCTTACAAGAGAAACTCCAAACGGTATTGAAGCGGCAACAGCAGAAAAATGGGATATATCAGATGACGGTATGACTTATACTTTCCACTTAAGAGAAGGTTTAAAATGGTCAGACGGACAACCATTAACAGCTAAAGATTTTGAATATGGCTGGAAAAGAGCATGTGACCCTGCTACGGCTTCAGAATATTCATTCATCGTTACTTCTTACTTAGTAGGCGGAGAAGAATATTTTAACGGTACAGGTTCAAGAGATGACGTAGGAGTTAAAGCTCTTGACGACACTACTTTAGAAGTTAAATTAAAATTCCCTGTTCCTTATTTCTTAAGCTTAACTTCATTCCCTACTTACTCACCGATAAGACAGGATATAGTTGAAGCTAAAGGCGAAGGTTGGGAAAAAGATCCTGCAACTTGTATTTCTAACGGACCTTTCAAATTAACAGAATACAAACCAGGTTCACACATAACATTAGAAAAGAACGAAAATTACTGGGATGCTGCAAACATTAAGTTAGCAGGAATTACAGGTCTAATGATTAATGAAGGAACAACAGCTCTTAACGGTTATGAAAAGGGAGAAATCCAAGTTCTTGACGGTATAACAGCTGATAGAATTCCTCAACTTCAAAAAGAAGATCCTAACTTCAAAATTTATCCACAACTTGGAACATACTACATTATATTTAACACTGATGATGAAGTATTCAAGAATCCTTTAGTAAGAAAAGCATTTGCAATCGCTATCGACAGAAGACAATTTGTTGAACAAGTTACAAAAGGCGGACAAATGCCTGCAACAGGATTTATGCCTCCATCATTGTTTAAATCTGACGGAACTCCGTTCAGACAAATGGATGCTGATGGTCAACCATTGCCGGAATTTGGTATAGATCCAAACAAAGCATTAATTGACGAAGCAAAAGCATTGTTAGCTGAAGCCGGATATCCGGACGGTAAAGGATTACCAAAACTTACATTCTTATACAACACTAATGACAACAATAAAAAAATTGCTGAAGCATTACAAGGTATTTGGAAACAAAATCTTGGTATAGAAGTTGAAATTAAGAATGAAGACTGGGCTGTATTCCAAGAAACAAGAAGAACAGGTCAATACAATATGGCGAGAGGCGGATGGTTAGGAGACTATGGCGATCCAATGACTATGATTGACTTATTTACTTCAAATTCAGGAAACAACGATCCACAATGGAGATATAAATTAGAACCGGTTGTAGCACCTCATGACGACAAACTTAACCCGGATCAAGAAGCATTTGATAAAGCAATCTATGCTTCAAGAGAAGTTACAGGAAAAGACAGAGATAAATTATTGTTAGAAGCAGAAGCAGCATTGATGGATAATATGGTTGTAGCTCCATTATACTGGTACACTATGACTACAATAGTTGATGAAGCTGTAGTAGAAGGTGTTGCATTAACATCAACAAACAAATGGGATTTCAGACACGCTGAAATTATAAAATAATTAAATTAAAGAAACAGCGAAAGCTGTTTCTTTTTTTAAAACTTTAGAGGTTTATTATGACATATAAAATGGTTGTATTGGATTTAGACGGTACACTTCTTAATGATGAAAAACTTATTAGTGATAAAAATGAATATATACTTTATGACTTACATAATAAAGGTGTTGAAATAGTAATAGCCACAGGCAGAAATTATTATATGGCTAAAAAGCTGACAGAAAAAATAAAAGGTGTTGAGCCCGTTATATTATCAAACAACGGGTCGGTTGTCAGACGTTCCGGTAATGATGAGGTTTTAAACTATAATTATTTAAATCCGGCATATTTTGATAAAATTTACAATGAAGGTTTAAAAAGAAACTTGAATCCGTTTATTCATGTTGATGAATACAATAACGGATATGATATAATTTATGAAAAAGAAGAATTTGAAAAAGAATATTCAGGTTATATAAAAAAAGATTATAACAGAGCTAAACTGATAAAATTTAATCCTTTAAAAACAAACAAAATTTTATCTGTTTGCTACTTTGATGAATATAATAAACTTAAAGATTTCGGCGAGAAAATGACAAATCAAAAAGATTACAACACAATATTTAACAGAAATTTAGGCAATCTTTCCTTGTTGGAATTTTTGCATCTAAAGGGTTGTAAATGGTGTTCATTAAAAACATATGCAGAACAAAAAAGTATCAAACCTGAAGAAATTATTTCCATAGGCGATGATAATAATGATATTGAAATGTTGAAAAATACAGGTATGGGTATTGCCATGATAAACGGAACCGATGACATAAAAAAGGCAGCTAAAAGAATTTCCAAATATGATAACAATAGTTCGGGCGTATATTACGAATTATCTAAAATCTTTGAAATAAACTAAAAATATTAAAGCTTTGTACATATTTCCCTCTATCGCAAATATAATATATTAATATTATGTGAGGAGGAAAATATGAGAATTATAACTGCAATTGCATCTATACTAATAATTATCGGGGCTTTAAACTGGGGTCTATATGGAATATCAAAAATTGATATAGTAGAGAATTTCTTTGGCGGATGGAACAACAAATTTGGCAGAATAGTTTACTTGTTAATTGGAATTGCCGGGCTTTATTCATTACTATATGTAATATTTGCGTAAGAAAAAGCATGCAAGCTGCATGCTTTTTCTTACCTGAACACTTTAGTTACTTTTCCCATCATGTTGCTGCTTTGAATGTTCTGAGTCAACATTTCTGCTGACCCAATCGCTATATGTGCCAGTCCAAATCCTATTATTCCATTTTTATATGAATCAGGAATATTTGTATTTCTTAATGCAAATCCTGTTGCTGTTACAACTGTTCCTACTACTGTTGGAATTATTCCATCTCTCATTTTATATACCTCCATTTATAATTGTTAATATATTATTTGCAATTTATTTAAAATAATAGGTTAAATTTATTGGTAATAAAGAAATATTTTAATCATTATTTGTTTGATTATATATAAAAAATTGTTTATAATAGGTTAATATAACTAAATTAAATCGTTAGGAATAATATGACTGTTTTATATAACGAATACTCAAATTATTTAAAAGAAAAATATGGTGAAAAAGTATATAAACTTCCTATCAATATACCATGCACTTGTCCAAACAGGGATGGTTCAATAGGTTACGGAGGTTGTACTTTTTGTGCTGATGTTGGAACAGGTTTTGAAAGTTTAGACAGTTCAATAAGCGTAAGTGAACAAATCAAAACAAATATGGATTATATTAAAAAAAAGTATAAAGCAAAAAAATTTATAGCGTATTTCCAAAATTATACAAATACATATATAAAATTAGAAGTTTTTAAAAAATATATTGAAGAAGCTATAATTGAAGATATTGTAGAAATATCAATTTCAACTCGTCCTGATTGCATTTCTGAAAACTATCTTATTTTTCTTGATTCTATAAAAAAGAAGCATAATGTAAATATTTCGATTGAGCTTGGCTTGCAGACAGTAAATTATCATACTCTTATTTCAATAAACAGGGGACATACTTTATCAGAATTTATCGATGCAGTTTTAAGAATAAAAAAATTTGATTTTATAATTTGTGCGCACGTTATTTTAAATTTGCCCGGTGATAATATTATTGATACAATAGAAACTGCTAAAATTCTAACAGTGCTTAATGTGGATCAGGTAAAAATTCATTCGCTTTATTTAATGGAAAATACTGTTATGGGAATATTATATAAAAATGAGGAAATAACTGTAATAACTAAGGATGAATATGTGGAAAGAGTAATTGTTTTTTTGGAATATTTACATAAAGATATAGTAGTTCAGAGATTAGTGGGCAGAGCACCTAAGGAAAACTCCTTATTTGTAAATTGGGGCATCAGCTGGTGGAAAATTAAGGATGAAATAATAGATAAAATGAGTAAAGATGAGCGTTATCAAGGTTCTAAAGTTAAGCTACAAATTGAAATGTAAAAAAAACAATTAAAAGTTATAAAAAGTAAAAATAAGTAGTGTAAACATTTTCAATTTGTGCTACAATATAAGTGTAATTAACTTTTATAAAATTAAAACATAGGAGTGTGATTATTATGGTTCAATTAATTTGTGGACACAATGGCACTGGCAAAACGAGAAGAATGATTGACATGGCAAACAAAACAATCGATAGTATACATGGAAAGATGGTTTTCCTAGAAGCGAGCAACAAACATATATTCGATTTGGATTATAGAATCAGATATATTAACACAAAGGAATTTGGGCTTACAAACGCAGAGCAATTTCAAGGATTTGTATGTGGATTAATCGCAACTGATTATGATGTGGAACAAGTGTACATAGATGGACTGTATAAGATAGCACAGGCGGGGTTAGAACGTTTAGAAGAAGTGATAGATAGATTAGAATATTTATCAGAAAAATTTAATGTTAATTTTATAATGAGTGTAAATCATGACTATGAAGATATTCCGGAAGGGTTGAGAAATAAAGTAATATTAGAGGCAGTGATGTCATAAACAATAAAAGACAAGGGGACGGTTTGAACCGTCTCCATTTCTTTTTCTTGATTAAGTGCTTATTTTCTGATAAAATGAATATACATTTTAGCATGACAATTTAGAAAGAGTGATTTTATGAATTATTTCAAGCCGAACAAGACTATTTTCGACGACTTTTTTGAACATAGGGACTCGTTGATAATTCAACATATGAATGGCGACATAAACAAGAAGGAATATTTAGAGTTAAATTATAAGTATATGATAGACAAAAGTATTAAGCCATTTCAGCGCATAGACAGCTTTGAGAAAGGTATGTACAACTATCAGTATTATAATATGATGGCAAAATATCATAAAATGATTGCGCAAGAAATTAAGGACAAGGGTAAGCATATAAGCTATTATCAAAAGTATTTGGGAGAAGCGGATTATTATTACAATGAAAAGGATAAAACCACTTTTCGTCTTTTAAGGTTTTTGCATTTTGATAATGTAGAATCATATTTTATTAAAATGGAATCTTCAGCTCTTGAAGGAAAACTATATGAAATAGTTTTAGGTGATTATGAATATGCAGTGTTGCATTCAAAAAGTATATGGCTTTTAGAAGTTTTGAAGAAAGAAAATGTATTTTTGGATGAAAGGAAAAAATCTGTAATTGACTATTATGTAAATTCAAAATATTAAAAAATTAGACAAGGGTAGACAAGGGTAGACAAATGAAACGTCCCCTTGTCTTTCCCTTGTCTTTTTGTTGGAAAAGTCCCCGCTTTTCTATTGTGCGTTTGCTATTATTTTTATTACGTTGTCTAATGATGTTCCTACTTCTATTTCGAATGTGCCGCTTCTTAATCTTGTATCTAAGCCAAGTTCAACCGATCTTTTTAAGAATTCGTCTTTATCAGCGATTAAATTTGAATTTATAAGTATATCACCAATTTTGGAAGGGAATGAACCTTCCGGTATGTTTATTGTTGCAATTAATCCACTGTTTTCAACCGGTTTCTCCGGCTCTTGAGACGGTTGTTCAGTGTTTGGATTTTCTTGGACGTCGTCGCCAGGGTTCTCCGGGTTTTCCGGTTCCTTGGTTTCGTTGTCATCTATTATGGGTAATTCTTTTATTACTTCCTTTTCTATACCCTTACTCATGAGTATATCAAATCTCCATCCCAAAATTACAATCATTACCAATATTACCGTTACTATTAAACCATAGTCAGTAATATTATATAAAAAATCTCTTATAGCATTTATAATTTTTTTCATTTGGTGACTCCTTGACTTATTTCCCGTATAGAATATATTAACATAAAATTGGTTTATATACAATAAGCACATTTAATAAAAACTTGTTAATTTTATCAAAATTTTCAATTCAATCTATACATATGAAGTTATTTTGGTATAATGAAGTAAATATAAATGTTATTATACGGAGAAATCATGAAGGAAATAAAAATAACAAGCAATGAAGAAGGTCAAAGATTAGACCGTTTCTTAAAAAAATATCTAAATAAAGCAAATCAATCTTTCATCTATAAAATGATACGCAAGAAAAATATAAAGCTTAATGATTTAAAAGCAGAACCGGAAACGGTTTTAAAAAAAGATGATTTGGTGCAGATTTATTTATCAGACGAAACAATAGTAAAATTTAGAGATAAGAAAATACTTAAGCAGACGGACATACATTTTAGAATCGTCTATGAGGATGATAATATTCTCATAGTCAACAAACCTGTAGGTCTAAGTACTCAACCTGATGTGACAAGCAACATAAATTTAATTGATGAAATTAAAATATATTTAGATGCTAAGGAAGAAAACATCAGCTTTACATTTAAACCTGCAGTTTGCAACAGATTGGACAAAAATACATCTGGACTTGTGATAGCTGCAAAAAATTATGATGCACTAAAACAAACCAATAAAGCTATCAGAGAAAGAAACATAAAAAAGTATTATGTGGCTAAAGTCCATGGAATCATAAAAAAGGATTTAGAACTAAAGGATTTTTTAGTTAAAAACGATGAAAAAAACATGGTTAAAATAATGAAAAATAATGTTGAAAATTCAAAAATGATAGTTACATATGCACATCCGTTAAAAACAGAAGGAAATTACACTTGGCTTGAAATAGAAATAGAAACAGGTAGGGCTCATCAAATAAGGGCGCACCTTTCATCCATAGGTCATCCTGTTGTGGGTGATAAAAAGTATGGCAGAAAAGACAGCGAAAAGCACCAGGTTCTTCATGCATACAAACTTATACTAGGTGGATATGAAGAAAACTTAGCTTATTTGAATAAGAAGGAGGTGAAATCAGATATAAAGGATAGATTTATACTATAAAGGAGGAACAGTCATGAAAATTGAATTATTAAATAAAAATGAATTTATTGAAGTCAATCAAACTGAATCACTATATTCAATATTAAAAAGGGAATATGAGGATGATTATGTTAATTATTTCGGAGCCAAAGTCAATAACAAAGTTCAGTCATTGGATTACACTAAACTAAATGAAAATGATAGAGTTCAATTTTTAGATATAAAAGACGGAGATGGGCACAGGATTTATGTAAGAACTTTATCGCTTATTTACATAAAGGCATGTAAGGATATATTTAATGATATAGACGTTAACATAAAGCATTCCTTGAACAAAGGACTGTATACTGAATTAGAGCACAAACATTTAATAACGAAAAATCAGTTACAAAATATTAAAGACAGAATGAATGAAATCATTGAAAGCAAAAGACCTATCAATAACCTTTGCATTAATGTAAAGGAAGCGCAGGAAATTTTTCTGAAACAGGGTATGAAAGATAAGGTTGAACTTTTAAATTATCGCAAGGAAGAAACTGTAAAAATATATGAATTAGACGGATATTATGATACCTTTTACGGATATATCGCACCTAATACGGAGGTGATAAATAAATTTGATTTAAGGTTGTTTTATCCGGGAATAATTTTAAACTTCCCTACTGTTGAAAGCAATTTTCAATTGCCTGAATATATTGAACAAAAGAAGCTTTATAAGGTATTCAAGGAAGCAGAGGATTGGGGGGAAATAATGAATGTAGGTTATGTGGGTGCTTTAAACAAGAAAATCGAGAATAACTCAATAGATGATATGATTCGTATAAACGAAGCGCTCCATGAAAAGAAAATTGCTTATATTGCAGATGCTATAACCTCTGATAAAAATATAAAAATAGTATTAATAGCCGGGCCTTCTTCATCAGGTAAGACAACATTCGCTCAAAGGTTATCTATACAACTTAGGGTTAACGGTAAAAAAACATATGCTGTTTCATTGGATGATTATTTTGTAGATAGGCATTTAACTCCTAAGGACGATAATGGAGATTTTGATTTTGAAACAATAGAGGCATTGGATTTAGAATTATTCAATGAACAATTAATAAGCTTGATGTCGGGGGAAACAGTTAATATTCCTGTTTATAATTTCATAAAAGGCATGAGGGAATACAGTAGGGAGCCGATTGCGCTTAAAAAGGATCATATAATAATCATAGAGGGTATACATGGCTTGAATGATGAGTTAACAAAGCAAATACCTCAGGTTAACAAATTTAAAATATATATAAGTGCATTAACTCAATTAAATATTGATAATCATAATCGTATTTCTACGTCGGACTTAAGATTGATAAGAAGAATTGTAAGGGACAATACACACAGGGGTAACAATGCGTTTAAAACTATGCAGCTTTGGAATAACGTAGTAAGAGGAACAGAAAAGTATATATTTCCATACCAAGAAAATGCGGACGCAATTTTCAATTCGGCGCTTGTTTATGAGCTTTGCGTTTTGAAAAAATATGTAGAACCAGTTTTAATGGAAATAGAAAAGGGCAGTGAGTTTTATGCCGAAAGACAAAGATTGCTAAGATTTTTAAGTTATTTTAAACCGATTGAAAACGAAAGCGCTATTGTTAACACATCGATATTAAGGGAATTCATAGGCGGAAGCTGCTTTGAATAAAGAACAGGAGATCCTTCGGAGGATCTCCATTTTTAGAAGTCATTCAAATTTATTTTTCCTCTTTTCATGCCCACGCTTAATGCCAAGCCCATGCTTACTGTATTAACAAGCATAAATGTTCCTCCGTAGCTTATAAAAGGAAGAGGAATTCCTGTAACAGGCATAAGCCCCATTGTCATCCCTATATTTTCAAATATGTGGAAGAATTGCATAGCCGTAATTCCGGTAACAATCAATGACCCGAATGAATTAGAAGCATTTTTTGCTATTCTTATCAGTCGATAAAAAAGTATTGCATATAAGCTTAATAAAGATAAACCTCCTATAAGCCCCAGTTCTTCTCCTATTACGGCAAATATAAAGTCAGTTTCCTTAGTAGGCAAATAATTCAATTGATTTTGGACACCCTTATATAAACCTCTTCCGTAAAGTATTCCGGAACCGATAGCAATCTTTGATTGTATAACCTGGTATCCGGTATCCTCAGGGTCTAATTCCGGATAGAAGAAGTTTACTATTCTGTCTAATTTATAATATTTGCCGGGTACATAGTCCTGCATTATATTATAAAATGCTATTAAACCAATTATTAAGAGTATCAATGAAATTACAAGGACTGCTGTTACATATTTTCTGTCAATTCCCGCCACGAAAATCATAACAGCAATAAAAAATATAAATACTAATGCAGTTCCTAAGTCCGGCTGCATTAAAATCAGTGCAATAGGGAAAAATGCAAATACCAATATTTTTATTAGTACCGCAGGATTGTTTATGTTATCCTTATTTATGTCAATAAATTTAGATACGGATATTATAACACCAAATTTTGCAAATTCTGCCGGTTGAAAAACTATAGGACCTATAGACATCCAGCTTCGTACGTCACCCCATTCACTTGCTTTGACAGGGTTTATCAATACATAAATCAATAATGCTATTGTAATACCGTAAATGGGAAGGTATAAGCTTCCGTACAAATCATAATCAATCATTAACAAAATAAACACTGCAATAATACCTAATGCAAAGGCAATAATTTGAGTTTTTAAAAACGGTTCACTTCCAACCGGCTTACTCATGGCTGCACTGTTAATCATTATAAATCCATATATGCATAAAATTATTGTGGTAAAAAATAAAATAAAATCAAACCTTTTAATTTTGTTATCTTTTTTAAACATAATTATTCCAAAGATCCTTTTCTAAGCTCTTAGAGCAATTTATCATAACGTATCGATTAATTATATCATATTTTAAGTATTAGCAAAACAAATTTTTGAATAAGCCAAAGATTTACATAGGTTGTCACTTATGATATAATATACAATATAAATTAAGGTTGGTAAAAGTATGATAATATTAGGTATAGACCCGGGACTTGCTATTTCGGGTTACGGTATTTTGAATTATGTAGGCAATAAATTTGAAGTTATAGATTATGGAGCTGTTATAACAGATAGTACTGAGGAATTTCCAAAACGTCTTAAAAAAATTTATGACAGCTATATGAATTTGTTTGAATTGTACAAGCCCGAGGCGGTGGCTATAGAAGAGTTATTTTACAATAAAAATACTAAGACAGCAATCGCAATAGCTGAAGCAAGAGGAGTACATCTTTTAGCAGCTGAAAATAAAAATATACCCCTTTATGAGTATACACCTCTTCAAATTAAGCAGGGTATAGTGGGATACGGAAGAGCTGAAAAAAAACAAATTCAGGAAATGGTTAAGGTTATTTTAAAGTTAGATAAGGTTCCAAAGCCGGATGATGTGGCTGATGGTTTAGCCGCAGCAATATGCCATGCCCACTCGCTAAAATTTGCTGATAACTTTAAAATTCTTAAATATTAACATGGAGGAAATATGTTAAGCTATATCAAAGGTACAGTTGCAAAAAAAGGTTTAGATTATATTGTGATAGATAATAATAACATTGGTTATTTTGTGAATACTTCATTATCAAGCTTAAATAAGCTCAGTGAAGGGGAGAAAGCAACCATATTTACATATATGCACATTAGGGAAGATATAATAGCCCTTTATGGATTTTTAACTTCAGATGAAATTGAATTGTTTAAAAAATTAATAACTGTTAATGGTATCGGGCCTAAAGCCGGACTTTCAGTATTATCTACATACGAAGTTAATACGGTGAAGGAAATTATATTGAAGGAAGATGTAACCAAAATGTCCAAGGTTCCCGGTATAGGAAAGAAAACCGCAAGCAAAATTATTCTTGAGTTAAGGGATAAGGTTGGAACCATAGACGGTTTATCTAAAGATGCAGAAGTCACAGGGATTTTCCAATCAGAAAACGAAGCATCAGATATACTGAATGCTTTAATAGCGTTAGGATTTAATGCTTATGATGCTAAAAGGACATTGCAGAAAATTGATGTTGAAGGTAAGAGTGAAAATGAAATAATAAAAGAAGCGTTAAAAAATATTAATAGGCAGGTATAACGATGTTTGACAGAGAAAATGAAATTGTAGCCGGCACCATTAACAACGGAGAAGAGGAATTAGAGCTTAGTTTAAGACCACAAAGATTATCTCAATATATAGGACAAAACAAAGTAAAAGATGTTTTGAATATTTTTATTGAGTCTGCAAAGCTTAGAAATCAACCACTTGACCACGTGCTGCTTTCAGGACCTCCGGGACTTGGAAAAACTACTCTTGCCAACATTATTTCTAACGAAATGAATGTTAACATAAGGGTGACATCGGGACCCGCTATTGAAAGACCGGGAGATTTGGCGGCGATATTAACAAATTTAAATGAAAATGATGTTCTCTTCATTGACGAAATCCACAGGTTAAATAAAAATGTAGAGGAAGTTTTATATCCTGCCTTAGAGGATTATGCCCTTGATATTATAATCGGAAAAGGACCTTCAGCAAGGTCAATAAGATTGGATTTGCCGAAGTTTACATTGATAGGAGCTACAACAAGGTCCGGTATGCTTGCCTCTCCGTTAAGGGACAGATTTGGTGTATTATGCAATTTGGATTTTTATGATGCAAAGGATTTAAAAGAAATTGTAATCAGGTCAGCTGGTATCATAAATATAAAAATTAATGAGTCAGGAGCGGAGGAAATTGCAAGACGTTCAAGAGGTACACCAAGAATTGCAAACAGATTATTAAAACGTGTGAGAGACTATGCTATAGTTAAAAGCGACGGCGTCATTGATACAGAAACAGCAGATTTGGCCCTTAAGATGTTTGAAATAGATCAAATGGGGCTTGATAAGCTTGACAGAAGAATATTAAACACTATTATTGATTTTTATAAAGGTGGACCTGTAGGTCTTGATACATTAGCAGCTTCCATTGGTGAAGAAAAAGGAACCATTGAGGATGTTTATGAACCATATTTGTTGCAGATCGGTTATTTAAACAGAACGCCAAGGGGTAGGGTGGTTACTGAACTTGGATACAGGCATGTTCATAAAATCAGACAAACAGATCAACTTTCTTTTGATTTGGGGGAGGAACAAAAATGACAAAATTAGCAAAAAAGACAATTATATTTTCAATTTTAATGATATTTTTACTTATGACTGTATGTTATGCTGAAACTTACGGAGAATTTGTGAGAGTAAGAATAAGATCCCCAAGAATATACAACGAAAAGGCATCATTAAAGGGTTATGAGGATATTTCTGTTTATGAAATAAATGATAGTCTACAAGAATTGTTTAAATTGAAAAACACTTATATATGTGCTATATTAGATTCTAATGCCTCAAATCATATCGCACTGAGTGATGTGTACTCATCCTATAATGAAGCTAAGGTTGCAGCAGAAGAATTCGAAAAGAGCTTTGGAAATGATTTTTACCCTTACTTAAGCAAGGATGGATTTAAAGTATATTCCGGATTCTATTCAAGTAAAGGCGATGCAACTACACTGATAAATAAATTGGCTAACAATGGTTATAATGCAGAAGCAGTGAATAATGCATTTAAATCAGTCATCGTTTATGATGAGAATAATGAGCCGATTTTCATGTACGACAATAACATAAATATTTATTTTACTTCCTACTATAATAAAGAATCAATAGATATGATAATGATTGAAAATAAACCGTATAGGGGATATATTGGCTTTAAAATAATAGAGGACTCAAAGCTTATATCAATTAATTACGTTGATCTGGAAAGCTATCTATACGGTGTTGTGCCTAATGAAATATCAGCTTCCTGGGGAAAGGAAAGCTTAAAGGCACAAGCTGTGGCAGCAAGAACATATGCCGTTTACAATAAAAATGCTTATGCCTTATACGACTTAGATGATAATCAAAATTCTCAGGTTTACAGGGGTTATAACTCTGAGAAAGTATCTACGGATGAAGCGGTTGATGAAACAAGAGGTGAAATGATTTATTACGATGATAAGCTGATTCAGGCATTTTATCATTCAACAAGCGGAGGAAGCACTGAAAATACTGAAAACGTATGGACTGTTAAATTGCCGTACTCTGTAGGAGTAGAGGATGAGTATAGTGATAGATCCGGCTCACCATATAATGAATGGCAAAAAAGCTATAACAAGGATGAAATAATTAAGAAATTAAAGGATGATGGTAAAGACGTCAAAGAGCTTTACTCTGTTGAAATAACTAAAATATCCGAAAACAACAGAGTTATGGAATGTATATTTTCCACTGATATTGGAGAAATTTCATATAAGAAAGAGAATGCAAGGTTGTTGTTGGGACTTATGAGTTCTTGGTTTAAAATAATTAACGGCAATATATTTTATTTTACCAATGAGTTTACATATATAAATGAAAATGCTCAATATCCTTCAAGAGGAGGAAATATTTTGGACAATATTATAGAAACAGAAAACAAAACGGATACAATCGAAAGCTTTAAAAGTTTAAGCTCAGGAAGTGTTGCGGGTAAAAATATAATTTCAAGCAAAGGAACAAGCCAAATAAGCAAAGACACACTTTCAGTTATATCATCAAATGGAGTATCTACTCTTAAAACTGATTCTTCTTCATATAATTTTGAAGGAAGAGGATGGGGGCACGGAATCGGAATGAGCCAGTACGGAGCGAAACAGATGGCAGAAGAGGGCTTTAAATACGAAGAAATATTAAAACATTACTATACCGGAGTAAGCATAAAATGACAGAAATAAATTTTAAAACAAGCGATTTTTATTATGATTTGCCGGAAGAATTAATTGCACAGACACCTATAAAGGAAAGAGACCATTCAAGGATGTTGGTTATTGATAAAAGTACAGGCGAAATCGAGCATAAGCATTTTTATGATATAGCAGATTACTTTAATGAAGGGGACTGCCTTGTAATTAACGACACAAAAGTACTGCCCGCAAGGTTATATGGCGCAAAGAAGGATACGGAAAGCTTAATTGAAATTCTTTTACTTAAAAGAATTGATGATAAAAGATGGGAGACATTAGTAAAACCGGGCAAAAAAGCAAGAATGGGAGCAGAAATTATCTTCAAGGAAAATTTGTTATCCGGAAAAATCGTAGAAGTATTAGAGGATGGAAACAGGATAATTGAATTTTATTATGAAGGCATATTTGAAGAAATATTAGATCAGCTTGGTGAAATGCCGCTGCCACCGTACATACATGAAAAATTAGAGGATAAAAACAGATATCAAACAATTTATGCAAAAAATCCCGGTTCTGCGGCAGCTCCTACAGCCGGTCTTCATTTTAATGATGAAGTGCTGAAAAAATTGTCAGATAAGGGTGTCAATATTGCAAGATTGACATTGCATGTAGGTCTTGGTACCTTCAGACCTGTAAAAGCGGAATTCATATCTGAACATAAGATGCATTCCGAATATTATGAATTAACAGAAAGTGAAGCAGATAAAATAAATAATGCTAAAATAAGCGGCAAAAGAGTAGTATCGGTAGGCACAACAAGCACAAGAACATTGGAAACCATAGGAGATGAAAATGGTTTTGTAAAACAAAGTAAGGGATGGACTGATATATTTATATTCCCCGGTTACAAATATAAAGTTGTAGATTCTTTAATAACTAATTTTCATTTACCTGAATCTACGCTTATTATGCTTGTAAGTGCATTAGCCGGAAAAGAAAATATTATGAATGCATACAAAATAGCAGTTGATAACAGATATAGATTCTTCAGCTTTGGTGATGCAATGCTGATTAAATAAAAAGAAAAGGTGAGAAATGTTTAAATTTGAGTTAATAAAGGAATCGAATGAATGCAAGGCAAGGTTAGGTAAAATTTATACCAACCATGGCGTCATTGAAACACCAATATTTATGCCGGTAGGAACAAAGGCAACCGTTAAGGCAATGACACCTGAAGAATTAAAGGATTTAGAAGCACAAATAATACTTGGAAACACTTATCATTTGTATTTAAGACCGGGTCACGAGCTCATAAAGGAAGCAGGAGGACTGCATAAATTTATGAACTGGGATAGACCGATTTTAACTGATAGCGGCGGGTTTCAAGTATTCAGCTTAGGACCGCTAAGGAAAATAACTGAAGAAGGCGTTGAGTTTCGTTCTCATATAGATGGCTCTAAGCACTTTATAAGCCCTGAAAAATCAATGGAAATTCAAAATTATTTAGGCTCGGATATTATGATGGCTTTTGATGAATGCGCTCCGTATCCTGCGGATTACATTTATGTTAAAAAATCAATGGAAAGAACAACAAGATGGGCAAAAAGGTGCAAGGATTTCCATAAAAACACAGATAACCAAGCTTTGTTTGGAATTGTTCAAGGTGGTATGTACAAGGATTTAAGAATTGAAAGTGCAAAACAAATAACTGATCTTGATTTTCCCGGATATGCTGTCGGAGGACTCTCCGTTGGAGAACCAAGAGATTTAATGTGTGAGGTAATGGATTATACGGTTGATTTATTGCCAAAGGATAAACCAAGATATTTAATGGGTGTCGGAAGTCCGGATTATTTGTTTGAAGCGGTTGAAAGAGGCATCGATATGGCTGACTGCGTTCTTCCCACAAGAATGGCAAGGCACGGTGCTTTTATGACAAGCAAAGGTCAGCTTACAATCAAAAATGCTAAGTATAAAAATGATTTTAACCCAATCGATGAAAACTGCGGATGTTATACATGCAGAAATTATTCAAGGGCCTATGTAAGACACTTGTTTGGAGAAAATGAAATATTAGGAGCAAGATTAGCTTCTATTCACAATTTATTTTTCTTGATTAATTTAATGAAAAGTATTAGAATAAGTATAATGGAAGATAATTTCATAAATTTCAAAAAAGAATTTTATGAAAATTATGGATATTAATTAATACATAGGAGGAAATATGCCAGCACAAGGTTCACAATTCAGTGGTATTATAATGATGGTCGTATTATTTGGATTAATGTATTTCATGATGATAAGACCACAAAAGAAAAAAGACAAAGAAGTAAAACAAATGAGAGACAATTTAACTATAGGTGATGAAGTTATTACAATAGGCGGAATTCACGGTAAAATAGTTAAAGTGAATGATGAAAAAGTAACATTAGAAATGACTCAGAATAAAAATAGAATCGAATTTTCTAAATGGGCTGTTGGCTCAGTTGGTAAAAAAGGAAAAGATAAAGCTGAGATTAAACAAGAAACTGTTGAAGAAGATGAAACCCCAACAGATGAAGATAAATAAGCATAAAAATTAAAGGAGCGTACGCTCCTTATTTTTTATTTGATGTATTCTAATGATTATGCTTTTTTTCCGAACAGATTTTTACCTGCCACTATTATTTCGTGTGATAATAGAGGTACTGCAGATAACAGGATTAGATTACTCCATTCTTTAAATGTTAATTTGCTTGTTTCAAACACGTCTACAAGTACAGGAATTTCTGTAACTGCTATCTGTAATAAAAGTCCTATTATAAATGCACCGATCATAGCTTTATTGTCAAACATCTTCATTTTAAACAATGATTTGTCATAGTTTCTCATTCCTATTGCATGAAATAACTGCGATACTCCCAATGTTGTAAATGCATATGTCTGAGCATGTTCTATAATGCTGTAATTCATACCATTTTCAATAATAGTTTGACCTAACATCCACTTAATATTTTCAAGAGTTACTGTCATTCCCTCTGCATTTAAGTGAGTAATCGGCGACCAAAGGAATGCCCCCAATGTTAAGCCGGCTATCATAAAACCATTATAAATTGTAAATGCTAATCCGCCGTGTGCAAATAAGCTTTCATTCGGATCTCTTGGTTTAGCTTTCATTATGTCAGTGTCTTTTGGGTCAACTCCTAATGCTAAACCCGGTAATGAGTCGGTAATCAAGTTAATCCATAGAATGTGTATTGATTGCAGCGGTGATGCAAGTCCTGCAGCTATGGCAGAGAACATTGAAATAACTTCGCCAAAGTTTGATGAAAGAAGGAACAACACTGTTTTTTTAATGTTTTGGTAAATACCTCTTCCTTCAGCAACTGCTTTTTCAATAGTTGCAAAGTTATCATCCGTAAGAACCATGTCGGCAGCTCCCTTAGCAACATCAGTACCTGTTATACCCATTGCAACACCGATATCTGCTGATTTTAATGATGGGGCGTCGTTTACTCCGTCACCTGTCATTGAAACTATGCTCCCGTTAGATTTAAATGCCTTAACAATCATAACCTTGTGTTCAGGAGAAACCCTTGCAAAAACTCTTAAATTTCTTACTTTGTGGTTTAATTGTTCCTGTGTTAATTCATTTAAGTCACTGCCTGTGATACATTGGCTTTCGTTGTCTGCTATGCCTAAATCCTTAGCTATTGCAAGTGCAGTATCTTTGTGGTCTCCGGTTATCATTATTGTTGTAATTCCTGCCTGCTTTAAAACCTGAACAGAATCCTTTGCTTCAGGACGAGGAGGGTCAATCATTCCTATTAAACCGACAAAGGTAAGATTTTCTTCGCTTGCCGTATCATCATCCTCTTTAAATCCTAATGCTAAAACTCTAAGTGCTCCTCTTGCCATTTCGGATGCAGCCTTATTTATTGCTTCAATATGATTTTCAGTAAGATCTGTAATTTTGCCGTTTAAATAAATTTTTTTACATCTTCCAAGGAGTATATCCATGGCTCCTTTTGTATAACTCATAACCTTGTTTTGTTCTTTGTGAACTGTAGTCATCAATTTACGAGCTGAGTCAAATGATTGTTCATTAATACGTGGGTTAGTTTGTTCAAGACCTTCTCTTGTTACATTAACCAATTTACCCATGTCTAACAAAGCAAGCTCAGTAGGGTCACCGATTCTTTCATTATTAGCTGTAGAAGCATCGTTACATAGAACAAATCCTTTTACGAAAAGAGTATTTTTATCGTAGGATAACTCAGTCACATCCTTCATTTCATCGTCTAAATAAACCTTTGTAACTGTCATTTTGTTTTGTGTAAGAGTTCCTGTTTTATCAGAACATACTATACTTACTGCGCCAAGCGTTTCAACTGCAGGGAGCTTACGTACTATAGTGTTAACCTTAACCATTCTTTGAACACCAAGAGCCAAAACTATTGTTACTACAGCAGTTAAGCCCTCGGGTATTGCTGCAACCGCTAAGGCAATTGCTGTAATAAGCATTTCAATCATATCTCTTCCCTGGATTAATGCAATTCCAAACATTGCAACAACTATTATTATTGCTACGATTCCAAGGAGTTTACCTAAGTCGTTTAATCTTTTTTGAAGAGGAGTTAATTCTTCTTCGCTTTCATTAAGCATGGAGGCAATTTTTCCTATTTCTGTATCCATACCCGTATAAACAACAACGCCTTCACCCCTGCCATATGCAACGCTTGTTGAAGAATAAGCCATGTTTATTCTATCGCCTATGCCTATTTCTTCAGTTGATATAAAGTTTGCATCTTTATCAACCGGAACCGATTCACCGGTTAAGGCAGATTCCTCAATTTTTAAGTTAACTGAATTAAGCAATCTTAAGTCTGCAGGAATTATACGTCCTGCTTCAAGTATGACAATATCTCCGATTACTAAATCGCTTGCGGGTATTTCCATGACTTTTCCGCTTCGTCTTACCATTGCTGTTGGACTTGAAAGATTTTTCAAAGCTTCTAAAGCAGCTTCTGCTTTTGATTCCTGTACTACACCTATTACTGCATTAATCAAAACAACTATTAAAATTATAACAGCATCGGTAACCTCATTTAAGAAAACTGATATAGCTGCTGCTGCAAAGAGTATATAAATCATTGTATCTTTAAGCTGAGCCAAGAACATTTGTAAAACAGTTTTTCTTTGTTTCTCAACTAAAGCATTCGGACCGTTTTCTTCTAACCGTTTTTTTGCTTCCTCCTGAGTCAGACCATTATTTTGAACATTTAACTTCAATAATGTGTCTTCAGAACTTTTTTGATAATACATTATTCTCTCTCCTTTTATAGTTTTACTTTCACTTACAGTATAAGCTACTGACACCAAATTTCACTTACAGTATAAGCGATTGACACCAAATTAAAAATTTGGGTCATCTGCTTAAAAATTTGGGTCATCTGCTTAAAAATTTGGGTCATCTGCTTAGAGATGTGGGTCGTCTGTTTAGTATGCCAAATTTTTTATAAAAAAAAGACTTTTGTATATCTCTTTTTCAAAAAATCAAGATACACTAAAAGTCTTGTTACCGCTTACATGGGCAGATTTTCAGCCAGAATCATTAAGATTAGGGTTGTTGACTGAAAATTTAAAACTACTCCCTCTTAGTAATTTTACTTTAGCAAACAGTCATTTAAAAGTCAAGGATTTTTTTCAATATTTATTTTGATGAACTGCTGTTACAATAGGAACATCCATGTGATTCTTTCCAAAGCTCATCTGCAGCGGGGGCCCATTTTATGGCAGCATCATAACATTTTTCACTTAATTCCCGAACGTTTTCAGGATCTTGCATATCTGTGGATTTAGCGAGTGATTTTTCAACCATATCAGTTAATCTTCCGGGATTATCCAGTAATGGACAAGGCCTTAATTGATTTTCATTAAATGGCTGATTTTGTTTATACTGCATGAACAATGTATTTTTATATGCTTTTAGCAAAGTGTTTTCATGAATATTTGTGTCTGAATAATGTATGAAGGCACAAGGCTCAATATCGCCGTTGGCGTTAATATGAAGATAGCATCTGCCTCCGGCTAAGCAACCATCTACGTATTCACCGTCATTCCAAAAATCCATAGTAAATATTGGCTTAGTATTTCTGAATTCTCTTATTTGATGATACATAAATTTACGTTGTTCTGCAGTTGCCAAAAGCTCTGTCACAGCATCCTTTCCAATTGGCATATAAGTAAAGAACCATGCAAATTTAGCGCCTTTTGCAATCATATCATCAATGTATTCTTCACTTCCGATTACATCGGTATTCTTGTTTGTATAGCAGCAGGAAATACCAAATGGAAGCTTTTTATTCTTAAGAATTTCCATTGCTCGTATTACTGATTTATAGGTTCCCTCGCCTCTCCTGAAGTCTGTATCTTTTTCAAATCCCTCAACACTTATAGCCGGAACGAAGTTTTTAACACGAAGCATATCATCAGCAAACTTTTCATCAATCAACGTAGCATTTGTAAAAGCTAAAAATGCACAATCATTATGTTTTTCACAAAGCTTGATAATATCATCTTTCCTTACTAAAGGCTCCCCACCGGAATAAATATACATATATGTTCCTAATTCTTTTCCTTGTTTAATAATACTGTCCAAAACATCATATTGCATATTCATTTTATTGCCGTAATCTGCAGCCCAGCATCCCGTGCAGTGCAAATTACATGCTGATGTGGGATCCATTAATATTGCCCAAGGAACATTGCAGTTATTTTCTTCTCTACTCTTTTTCTGCTTTTTACCTCCAATGATAGTTGCGTTTATAATAAAGTTTTCAAAAAACTTTTTTCTAACGCCGGAATCAATATCTGTATATAAACTGCTTGCCAGCTTATACCAATTGCTGTTTTTATCTTTCAGCACCTTATTGATTGTTTTCGTCTGTCTATTTACAACGCCATCCTTGTCAAACTTCATAACCCAGTCTAATATTTTCGAAATATTATTATCAGGGTCGGCGTCTAAATATGCAAATGCCTTTTTTAGCCCAAACAATTCTAAACTTTCAATCATATTCATTTTACTCATTTATAACTCCTCCCTTTATAAATATAGCATTGTTTAATATAATTATATTATCACTTTATAAATCTTACATTAGACAATATATTAAAATGTCTGATTTTAAGACACTTCCAAATAATGTCTGATTTTTAGACATTATAAAAATTTGTTTATATAATAAGCAGATAAAAAGGTGTATTATTAATATAAATATTCATTGATTAACTAAAGTTATGGAGATGTTGAAATGGATAATTATAAATTAACACACACAATTATTAAAATCGCAGTTGAGAATGGAATTCGGTATATATCTGACAACCCAAAAAGGGGTGTCAGAAACCTATTGGATTTAGGTGAATATTTTGCGACAGGTAGATTTCAAAAAGATTTTTTTCATTTTGCTCATGAAATACTCAATAATGAAAACAGTTTTTATTATAATATTATTGAAAATTTGGTAAAAAACACAAAACATGAAACTTTAACCGGTTATGGAATAGATATGGGATTCAATAGTTTTACTTATGGCGGGGGCATAATTAGGGAAAAAGAGAAAGAATATGGTTTCAATATTCCTTGGACTATAATTTTCAACTTTGAAGAAAAAAAAAGTAACTCCTTATCAGGTACAGAAATTTCAAATATAATAAATTCCGGAAAAAAAATCGGAATATACAGCTACATGATATTGCTGTCTAAAAATAATTTGCTTAATTCTTTATATGATATTTTTGAAAAAAATAATGACTGTGCTTTTACCCTGTTTGTAGATACAAAACTAATTAATGAGGAAACAACAAAAAATATAAGTAGCATGCCAAACATCTGTATTTTAATGTCAATCGATGATTATGAACAATCAAGTAATATAATAGCTGAAAAATTTGATATGCTGAATAAATACAGATGCTTGCATGGTGGATATTATTACTATGATGATAATAATGCAGAAAATATTACGGACGGAACGATATCTAATATTTTGCAGTGTTTAAATTCAAATTTCTCCGTTTGTATAAGAAAACCGGACTGCAGCGATAAAATTGCTAAAGAAATATGTGATTATATCTATAATACAAGAGTCAAAATTAATACTCCTGTTTTTTTAATTGATTTTTATGGTGATTGCACACGCATAGACAAAATTATATCTGTGGAATCTTGCTTCTTAAGTATCAACAGCTATGGACAAATTTGCGTACCAAATATTTTTAATGAAACTCAATATAATATACGCAATAAATCATTAGAATATATTTTGGCAAACACAATGCCAAAAGTTAAATATGTTTAGTTATTTTCAAGAAGTGATTTTGCAACACATTCAATTGCATTTTTTATCAGAGTGACAAACTGCTCCGGCGGAATTTTAGTTCCTTCCATCAGCCACCTTGAAATCGAAATTCTTATTGCATCGGCATAGAATGTAGCATAAAAGTCTACATTCTTATTATTTTTAAATACATCATTTAAATGTACCGTTAAAATTGGATGCAAGACTTCAATGAAATATTCAGAAAATGAATTTTGTCCTGTTACTTGAAATGCATTTTTATAAAAAATTTTATTATTATAAAAAAAATCACATGTTTTTTCTAAAACTTCCCAAGATGATATAGGTAGATCTTTAATACTCACTACGAATTCAGTATAATAAATCCAATTGATCAAGTCGTATTTGTCCTTAAAATGATAATAAAAACTTTGTCTGTTCATATTACAGCCTTTAACTATATCACTGATATTAATTTTCTTTACGGGACGCTCTTCCATTAATTTCTTTATGGATTCTGCCAAAGCTTTTTTAGTTATTTGAGAATCAGACATGCTATCAATCCTTTCAAAAAAATACCGCTTGCCTATATTTTAACATCAAATTTGAATTAATAAAAGGGTAAATTTGGAGAGAAGTCCACAGACTATTATATTAAAAGTTCTTTTTTTCATGTTTATGAATAAGATTTAATGAAAACAAAAAATGGAGGATGATTATGAATATAGTTAAATTGCTTAAATATTCACTATACTTAGCTTTTACGATACTTGCGGTATTCTTTGTTTTAACAATATATATGTACTTTTTTTCAAAACAACCTGCTCTTGAAATCAGCTACAGCATAGCAGTACCTATTTGTATTTTTATGATATCATTAATGTATTCCAAAAGTGTACATGAAAGAGGTTTAATAAGGGGAATAGAAATCTGGATAGTATATTTTGCTTTTGTTTTGTTAATTAAGGTGTTGTTTGGGTATCAAGGTGAAATAAGTATCATAAGACAGTTGTTATATCTTCCGGTTTCAATTTTAGGAGGTATCTTAGGCGTTAATACAAAGGTAAAAATGTATAAAAGATAGCAACATTTCAATAGTTAATAAAAATAAAAAAAATGCTTTTAAATAATCTCCAACAATGCTATAATTTCAATAAGGGCTTTGCCCGTCATTCAAGGTTCTGGGGTACCTACTCGGAATCTTTGATTTCGTTAGTGGGTCAGGTTCTTAAAAAGTTTAAAGGGAGGTACATTATGATACATATTAAAACACTTAACAAAACAAAACTTACAGATAATATGAGTGTAAAAGGATGCGGAGAATGCCAAACTTCATGTCAATCTGCATGTAAAACTTCTTGTACGGTAGGAAATCAAAAGTGCGAGAATAAATAAATCTGTAGTGGCAATGCCACTACTAATTTTTTTATTAAAGAGAAATCTTGGAGGAATATATATTAAATGATACATTTGTTTAAAATGGACGATATGCACTTCGTTATTGATACACACAGCGGTTTAGTGCATGCTGTTGACGAAATAATTTATGATCTATTAAACGATGAAAGTTTCAAATGTGATCATAAAGTAAAAGAAATTGAAGAAAAGCACGGTAAAGATATAGTTGGTGAGGCAATTTCTGAAATAAATTATCTCATAGTAAACAATATGCTTTATACAGAGGAAACAAGGGTAGTAAATAAGATTAAACCGGCAATTAAAGCAATGTGCCTTAATATGACTCATGACTGTAACTTAAGATGCGAATATTGTTTTGCATCACAGGGAAGTTACAACGGTGAAAGAGAATTTTTAAGTTATGAAACCGGTAAAAAGGCATTTGATTTTTTAGTTAAAAATTCAGGATTTAGAAGAAATTTAGAAGTAGATTTCTTTGGTGGTGAACCTTTAATGAATTTTGAAACTATTAAGAAACTTGTGGATTACGGCAGATCATTAGAGGAAGAACATAACAAGCATTTCAGATTTACAATCACAACAAACGGTGTTCTTTTAGATGATGAAAAAATTGACTATATAAACGAAAATATGGACAATGTCGTATTAAGCATCGATGGCAGAAAATCTACAAATGACCGTATGCGTAAAACAATAAATGAAAAAGGAAGCTATGATACAATAGTCAAGAACTTCCAAAATTTTATTTCAAAAAGAATGGACAAGGACTATTTTGCAAGAGGAACATTCACTGCATATAACTTAGACTTTTCAGAGGATGTTAAGCATATGCGCGATTTAGGTTTTGATAAAATATCCGTAGAACCGGTTGTAGCAAGCCCGGAAGAGAAATATGCATTGAAGGAAGAGCACTTGGACATACTTAAGGAAGAATATGAAAAGTTGGCGCGAGTTTATCTTGAAAGCAATGGGATAGAAAATAAAAAGTTTAATTTTTTCCATTTCAATATTGAACTTGATGGAGGTCCCTGCATTTATAAAAGGTCTATCGGATGTGGAGCAGGTACAGAATATGTGGCTATAACTCCTAATGGAGATATTTATCCATGCCATCAATTTGTTGGACAAGATGAGTTTGTCATAGGTAATGTAGATGAAGGTATTTTCAATGAGGAAATGGTAGATAGGTTTAAAAATGTATCAGTTAATGAAAAACCTGTTTGTAAGGATTGCTGGGCTAAATATTATTGCAGCGGCGGATGCCATGCAAATGCATATAATTTTAACAAGGACTTTAACATACCTTACGGAGTGGGATGTGAGTTGGAGAAAAAGCGAATAGAGTGTTCAATATATATTAAAGCCAAATTATCTTAATATCTCAAAATGTAGTTTAATAATAAAAAAAATGTGGTAAATATATACTATTATATAGTATAATGTAAATATCAACAAAAAAAGATAACTTATTTTAAACAACAAGAGAGGAGTTGGAAATATGCAAATTGGTTTTATAATAGTATTAATAATAGCAATATTTGTTGCAATCTTTTCTATTCAAAACGGTGATGTAGTTAGTTTGGATTTATTTTTAGCAAGAGTTGATATGCCATTGGCTGTAATAATGATGATATGTATTATTATAGGTGCTGTTATAGTGTTGGCATTAGGCACGACAAGACAGTTTAAGAGAAGATCCGAATCAAAGGAAATGAAAAACAAACTCAAAACTCTTGAAGGTGACAAGGTGCTTGCTGATAAAAGCATAAAAGATTTGCAACAGGAAATACAGATATTAAAAAATACAATTTCTGAGCTTGAGGAAAAAAATAAAATACAAATAGAAACAATTGAAACATTAAAAAATGAATTAGAATTTAAAATTGATTCTAATACTAATAATGAAAGTGTCGGTACTGAGTTAAAAGATGAAAAAAGTGAAGTTGAAAGTGAATGAATATGATCAGAAAGACATTGATGATATAAGTAAAAGATTTAATCTTTCGAACATAGCCGCAAATGTACTGTTAAATAGAAAATTAAGAACATTTGATGAAATAGAAGAATTTTTAAATCCTGAATTTAAATACTTTGAGCCGGCAGAGAATTATAAGGATTTACAAAAAGGCGTAGAAAGAATTTTAGAAGCTGTTAAAAACAGTGAATATATAATAGTTTATGGTGATTACGATGTTGACGGAGTCACTTCAATATGTCAATTTATTATTTTATTAAAAAATGCAGGTGCAAACATAAATTATTATGTTCCTGAACGAGAAACTGAAGGATATGGTATAAGCTCTGATTTTATAGAGATGTTAAAAAATAAATCCATAAAGGCAGACCTGATAATAACAGTTGACTGTGGAATAGCAGAAATCGAGAAGATAAGTGAAATAAGTAGCTTAAATAAGGATGTTATCATCTTAGATCATCATCAATGCAAGGAAGAACTGCCTAACGGATATGCCATAATTAATCCAAAACAAAAAGATTGTCCGTCAAAAAACAAGCAACTTTGTGCTTCCGGACTATCTTTTAAATTTTTGACAGCTTTAAATAAATACCTCAAGGTTCAAAATGTCGAAGATACTTTATTAGAGCTAGCCTGTTTAGGAACAATAGCTGATATTGTTGATTTAATAGGAGACAATAGGATTATTGCAAAAAACGGATTAAAAAAAATTAATAATACTAAGCTTATAGGGCTTAAAAAGCTTATTGAGGTATCCGGCATTAAGGATAAGGAAATTGATTCCTTCCATATTGGTTTTATTATAGCACCAAGAATCAATGCGGCAGGAAGAATGGATACTGCAAATACAGCGATAAGGCTCTTACTTGCTGAAGATGAAAATGATGCAGAACTTCTTGCCTTAGAGCTTGAAAGTTTAAATTTATTAAGGAAAAAAGCAGAAAGCGTAATTTATGATGAAGCTGTAAACAAAATAGAAACTGAATTTTTATATAAGAAAAATATAATAGTTGTTCATGGAGCTAACTGGCATGAGGGCGTACTTGGCATTGTTGCATCAAAGCTTACGGAAAGGTATGAAAAACCATGTATTGTTATTTCTGTAAAGGACAATGTGGGTAAGGGTTCTGCAAGAAGCTTAGAGTATCTGGATATTATTGACGGCTTAAATGCGGTGGATTCTTTTTTGGTAAAATATGGAGGACATAAGCTTGCTGCAGGTTTAACGTTATTAGAAGAAAACATAAATACTTTTTCTAATGAATTAAACAACCACATTCAAACACAATATAAAGAAGTTAGCGTAAAGGAAATTGCTTCGGATGCATATGTAAATGTAAAGGATTTGAACTTTAACCTATATAATGAAATATGCAGATTTGAACCGTTTGGTTCAGGCAATCCGACTCCCGTGCTTGCTTTAAACAACATAATATTAAAAAGCATTAAAAAGGTAGGCAAGGACAAAAATCATTTAAGCATCATTCTATCAGACGAAGGCAATGAAATACCTGTTATTGGTTTCAATAAAATCAACATATTAGAAAAAATTCTTACAAAACCGGTCGGCTATGCTGTTACATTAAGCATGAATGAATTTAACGGCAAAAAAAGTGTTCAGCTTATTTTGCATCATGTAGAAGAAGACGAAACATTTGAGTATAATATTGACGAAGAAAAATTGAAGATGATTAATTCAATAATTAACAAAACAAAGTCAAAAATTATTAAAACTGATATATTTGTGCTTGTTGAAAAGTTAAACAAATTATATAATACTAAAATAACAGCAGAAGAAATTATATGTATGCTGAAAAAAACTGATAATATACAATATGCATTAAAAAATGATGTATTGTACATAAAAAAATAGAGCTTAACCGGAGGATTAATTTAAATATGGACTTAAAAGAAAAAATCAGAGTAATTGATGGATTTCCCGCAGAAGGAATCAGTTTTAAGGATATTACAACACTTTTAAAGGATGCTGATGCATTAAAAGAATGTATTAATCAAATGGCAGAAAGATTTAAGGATGTTCATGTAGATATGGTGATAGGACCTGAATCAAGGGGGTTTATTTTTGCTACTCCTCTTGCATATTTATTAGGAACCGGCTTTGTGCCTGTAAGAAAACCGGGAAAGCTTCCTGCTGAAACAATAAGCTATGAATATAAGCTTGAATACGGAACTGATAAATTAGAAATCCATAAGGATGCAATTTTACCGGGACAAAAAGTTTTAATAATTGATGATTTATTGGCTACAGGGGGAACTATGTATGCAGCGGCTAAGCTTGTTGAAAAACTTGGTGGAGAAGTTGTTGGACTTGGGTTTTTAATAGAGCTTAATGATTTAAACGGGAGAGAAAAATTAACCGGTTATAAGGTAGAGTCATTGATACAATACTAAGATGTTATCGGAGAAATTATGCTTGGAAATTTAATTAATCAAATAGAATCATACAATCCAAATGCAGATATAGCGGTGGTGGCCAAGGCGTACAATTATGCAGAAATGGCTCACTCAAATGCACAAACAAGATTTTCGGGTGAAAGATACTTTATTCACCCTTATCATGTTGCGCTCATTTTAGCTGATTTGCATGTTGATGTTCAAACAATAGCAGCAGGACTTCTCCATGATGTAGTAGAGGATACCGGAATTACCTATGACGATATAAAAAGAGAATTTGGCGAAGAAATAGCAAATATGGTTGACGGTGTTACAAAGTTAAGCAAGGTTAAATATAGAAATAAAGAGGAACGTCAGGCGGAATCCTTAAGAAAAATGATAATTGCCATGTCTAAGGACATAAGGGTGGTTATCATAAAACTTGCTGACCGCCTTCACAATATCAGAACACTTGAATATATGCCAAAAGAAAAGCAATATCAAAAAGCAATAGAAACTATCGAAATATATGCTCCCATTGCTAATCGTCTTGGTATGGCTTCAATTAAATGGGAATTAGAGGATTTAAGTTTAAAATATATTGATCCTGAAGGTTATGACGATTTAGTTAAAAAAGTTCAGGAAAAAAGCGAGAAAAGGAAGGATTATATTTCTAAAATTATTTCCATTATCTCCGAAAAGCTTAATGAAGCCGGAATTCAGGCAGATATTAAGGGAAGACCAAAAAGCTTGTATTCAATTTATAAAAAAATGTATTTCAAACATAAATCATTCGAACAAATATATGATTTAATAGCAGTAAGAATAATTGTAGACAGCATTAAGGATTGTTACGGTTCCCTGGGTACTGTTCATACATTATGGAAACCGATACCCGGCAGATTTAAAGATTATATAGCAATGCCTAAACCAAATATGTATCAATCTCTGCATACTACAGTTATTGGTCCTCAAGGAGAACCATTTGAAATACAAATAAGAACTTTAGAGATGCACAGAACTGCTGAATACGGTATCGCTGCACATTGGAAATATAAAGAAGGAATAGATGAGCAAACCAATTATGAGGAAAAATTAAATTGGCTTAGACAAATGCTTGAGTGGCAGCAGGAAACAAATGACCCTCAAGAATTTATGGAAACATTAAAAGTAGATTTATATGCCGATGAGGTATTTGTATTTACTCCAAAAGGAGAAGTAGTAAATCTTCCTACGGGTTCAACACCAATAGATTTTGCATACAGAGTTCACAGTGCGGTTGGTAATAAATGTGTGGGTGCCAAAGTTAATGGGCGTATTGTTCCTATTGATACAAAGCTTAGAACAGGTGATCAAGTAGAAATTTTAACATCCCAATCAAGTATAGGTCCAAGCAGGGATTGGCTAAAAATAGCGGCATCAAGCCAAGCAAAATCAAAAATCAGAAAGTTCTTTAAAGAAAGAGATAAGGAATTTAATGTTGAAAAGGGTAAAGAACTTATTGAAAGAGAAATTAAGAAGCAAGGATTTTTAGTTAATGATTTATTAAAAGATGACTGGGTTAAAACAGTTGCCGATAAATACAGCATGTACACTGCAAGTAATCTTTACGCTGCAGTTGGCAATGGAGGTATCACAGAAAATCAAATAGTAAACAGACTGAAGCTTATTTATCTTGAAAAAAATAAAGATAAAATTGAACTTGAAAAAATTGAAAATCTTGAGAAAAATCTTATTAATAAAGTACCTTCAAGAATTGAGAAACATGCTTCAGGCGTTATAATTAAAGGTATAGATAATGTTAAAATTCGTTTTTCAAAATGTTGCAGTCCTGTTCCCGGTGATGCAATCGTCGGTTATATCACAAGGGGTAGAGGGGTTTCAGTACACAGAGCCGACTGTACCAATATACATGATTTAAATGATACTGACGATCAAAGATTTATAGAGGTTGAGTGGGATACGGGTAAAAAAGCAACATTTGTAAGTGAGCTTCAAATTAAAGCTCTTGACAGACCAAAATTTTTGCAGGATCTTACCAACTTGTATTCTGAGGCAAAATTAAATGCTGTTTCTTTAAATTTGAGAGTTAATAAAGAGAGAATTGCCATTGTTGATATTGGCTTTGAAATCAACGAAACAAAACAAATAGAAGATTTAATGAAAAAAATCAAAAAATTAGATGGTGTATTAGAAGTTTATAGAAACAAGAAGTAACAGGAGAGAGTGATGAGAGCGGTAGTTCAGCGTGTTAAGCATGCCAATGTAACTGTTGACAACAAGGTCATAGGTAAAATTGACAATGGCATTTTATTGTTGTTGGGTGTTGAAAGCAATGATAATGAGAAAGATCTGGAATATATGTGTGACAAAGTTCCGAATTTAAGAATATTTGAAGATGAAAACGGAAAAATGAATAAAAGCTTGTTAGATGTAAACGGAAGTATTTTAGTTATATCTCAATTTACCCTGCTTGGGGATGCAAGAAAGGGAAGAAGACCAAGTTTTACAGAAGCTGCAGGACCGGATAAAGCAATACCTATGTATGAGAAATTCATAAGTAATATGAAAGAAAAGAACATTTTTACCCAAGAAGGAAAATTTGGGGCGGATATGCAGGTTGAATTAATTAATGACGGTCCTGTTACAATACTTTTAGACAGCAAAAGAGTTTTTTAGGAGGAATTAATGAAATTTCAAGGATTTGCAGTTGGTTCATATTATTCTAATTGTTATATAGTGGGAAGTGAGAGCACTAAGGAAGCAGCAATAATCGATCCCGGTGCAGACTTTAATAAAATTGACAGAATAATAAATGAACTCAATTTGACACCAAAAATGATTTTACTTACTCACTATCACGGAGATCACATTGGTGCTGTTTTAGAAATAGTTGAAAAATACAACACTAAGGTTTATATCCATAAGGATGATGCGGTGCCCTTAGCTGACAGCAATATTAATTTTTCAAAACAAATAATAGGTAAAAGCATATCAATCAAACCTGATGTTTTGTTAAATGACGGCGACATATTAGAGCTTGGAGAATTAAAGTTTGAAATAATACATACTCCGGGACATACTAAGGGTGGGATTTGTATAAAGGTTGACAATATTATGATGACCGGCGACACATTGTTTAACAAATCAATAGGTAGGACTGATTTACCGGGCGGGTCATACGAAGAATTAATCAATTCCGTAAAAGAAAAAATATTTACTCAAAGTGAAGACATTGTTATTTATCCGGGTCATAATTCTCCATCAACCATAAAATCCGAAAAGTTAGGAAATCCATTTTTTTAGATAGAGAGATATATGTTAACATTTTATTTTGTTGGTCATAATTTTGAATACGAATCAAGAAATGCCCTAAGAGTGTTTGATTTAAATATAGATTACAATATAAAATATTCAGATATAAGCAGCATTGATAAAGAAGGTTTTTGCTTATTGTCAATTTTAGATGAGAAGGATGACAAAATTAAGGCAAAAGCATATTTATATAACAATGGTGCTTTATTGTATTACTCTGAATTTGATAGTGAAGAAATACTATTAGAAAGTAATAATGAAAAGAAATTAAAGAAAACACTTGTAATGAAAGCTATTCACAATGTACTTAAGAAGTATTATAATGTTGAGCCGGATTATGGAATTTTAACAGGTGTTAGGGTTGTAAAAATATTGATTACTGCAAAACATAACTTAAAAAGTGATGATGAAATAAATAATATACTAAAAAATACTTATGAAATTAAAGAAGATAAAATTAAGCTCTTATGGGATATTTTAAACATCGAAGCTAAATATATAAATGAAGAGCAAAATAGGAAAAATTATAATTTATATATAGGAATACCATTTTGTCCATCTAAGTGCAGCTATTGTTCATTCACATCCTTCGTAAACTCAAAAGAAGAGAAAATAAATTTATATTTAAAAACATTAATTTACGAAATAGAAAAAACTATAGAGCTTGCTATAAACAAAAATTTGAAATTGAATACTATTTATATCGGCGGTGGAACACCTTCTGTATTAAATGAAGAACAAATAAATTTAATATTTGATTCAATTAAAAAATATTATGATTTAACCAAAATTAAAGAAATAACCTTTGAAGCCGGAAGACCGGATACATTGAACATAGAAAAGTTAGAATGCTTAAAGCAAAATCATGTAGACAGAATAAGCATTAATCCTCAGACAATGAATGAAAAAACTTTAAATGCAATGTGCAGAAGCCATACAATAGAGGATATAATAAGAAAATATGAGCTTTCAAGAAAAATTGGATTTGATTCAATCAACATGGACATAATATTAGGGCTTCCCGGAGAAGATGAACGGGACGCAGAAAATACAATTTCTGAATTAGTTAAGCTAAAACCCGAAAATATAACGGTTCATTCATTAGCATACAAGAAAAAATCAGAACTTACAAGAGAAACTCATGAGTTGTCTAAAGATTATGATTTAATAGCTAAAATGCATGAGGTTGTCAATGATAAGTGCCAATCATCAGGGTATAAACCATATTATATGTACAGACAAAAAAATATAAAAGGTAATTCTGAAAATATAGGTTTTACATTGCCGGGTAACGAAAGTATATATAATATGATTATTATAGAGGAATTAGAAACAATACTTGCTTGCGGCTTAGGGGCATCAAGCAAGATTCTTCAGGGAAATTTTAGACATGAGCCCATCAGGAACTTTAAAAGCTTAGAGGAGTATACCAGCCGGATACAAGAAATTATTAAAAGAAAAACAGAACTATTATAAATTGAAAGGAGAGAAAATGAAAAAGGTAAAAGCTTTCTATTTGGAAAATTGCCCTCATTGCAAACGTGCGTTTAATATGATCAAAGAATTAAAATCACAGAATTCAAATTATTCCAAGATAGATATAGAATATATTGAAGAATCAAAAAACGTTCAAGCTGCAAGCGCTCACGATTATTACTACGTTCCTGCATTTTATGTTGACGGGGTAAAAATACATGAAGGTGTTCCAACATTAGAAAAAATAGAAGAAGTACTAAAAAGAGCATTATAAAAAATCTCAAAATTGGGGACGGTTCTTTTTGATTGATTCAAAGAACCGTCCCCAATTTTGTTCCCCAATTTTGGTTTTATGCGTCGTGTGAAGATGTATCCTCATTGTTTTTTTCGTTTGCTTTTTTTAAGCTTAAAAAATGATTTGCTCTTTTAGAGTCGCTTTCAATTTCCCAATGAATAATTAATGTTAAAGCAGCTCTTAGAATAACTATGGATGCGAGTATTATTAATTCATCGATAGTTCTTATAACCAATGTTTTTAATATTTCGGCACCAAGTTTAAATTCCAATGCCATAGCCAATGCCTGAGAAAAATCAATTTTAATTGTTTCGTCTGAAAAATTGAAAAATCTTATTGCGTATCTAAAAAAAGTTTTAAGGGCAGAATAAATTACTATGAAAACTCCGATTAATTCCAAAATATGTGCTATATTTGGCACGATAATACTTATCAAATGTTCAAGCATATTTCCTCCAAGAAATCATATATAGTAAACAAATAGTATTATAATCGATTTACTGTGCTATGTCAAAGGTTCCTTTATTTAGGTTAAGGTATTTATGTAATATTTTATTTTCTTTATACATAATGTACAAGTTTACTTATATATATAATATAGGGGTGATGGATATGTATATATATATAAGAAGAAAAACAATTGGTATTCTTTTGGGTTGTTCGGTGCTTATATTTGCTTGTCTTTTTATTTATGAAGCAATGTTCAACTTTTCAGTTACTGTTTCAACAGAAATTACAAATTGGGGATTAAGCTTCAGAGAAAACGGGAAACCTCCTGTTGGTAATGCTTCGGCAAGTGCTCTAAAAAAATACAATGCTTACTATGTGGGTAATAATGATTCAAAGGATATATATCTGACCTTTGATGCAGGATTTGAAAACGGATTTACTGAAAATATATTGAATGTTTTAAAAAAACATGATGTAAAGGCAGCATTTTTCTTAGTTGGTCATTATTTAGAGGAAGAGCCGGAGCTTGTCAAAAGAATGATTGAAGAAGGTCACATTGTGGGAAACCACACTTACAACCATCCTGATATGTCTAAAATATCGGATGTTGAATCCTTTAAAAAGGAACTATGTTCATTAGAAGAACTTTATAAGCAAATTACCGGTTTGGATATGCCGAAATATTACAGGCCTCCTCAGGGCAAATTCAATGAAAAAAATCTTATTATGGCTAAGGATTTAGGTTATAAAACAATATTTTGGAGCTTAGCTTATGTAGATTGGTATAAAGATAAGCAACCGACAAAGGAGCACGCATTTAATAAGTTGATACCACGAACTCATCCGGGAGCTGTAATACTCCTTCACAGTACTTCTAAAACAAACTCAGAAATATTGGATGAACTTATAACGAAATGGAAAGATGAAGGCTATACATTCAAGACTTTGGATGATTTAACCAGTGTAAATAGTCAATGAAGGATCTCCCTTGTTAATCACAAAAAACCTATTGACAAATATCGTTCATTGTGTTAATTTAAACATAAATAAATTGCATGGGGAAGAGTAGTCATAATTGTATTAATCAAAGCGAGACAGGGACGATGAAAGCTGTTATTAACTTGTGATGAAAGACACCTCAAATTAAGCAAAAACAATTGAGAGGGACTATTTATAGTCCAAGTAGGGTGGCAACGCGGGTTAAAACTCGTCCCTAAGTATAGGGATGAGTTTATTTTTATTATAGCAAATAAGCTATGGAGGATATTATGGAAACTATGGGAAGCTTAAGAAGAACAAATATGTGCGGTGAATTAAGCAAGAATGATATTGGCAAAGAAGTTGTGCTCATGGGATGGGTGCAGAAAAGAAGAAATTTAGGCGGACTTATATTCGCTGATTTAAGAGATATTACAGGTCTAATTCAAATAGTATTTGACACTGATGTAAATAAAGAAAGCTTTGAAAAGGCAGAAGGACTAAGAAGCGAATTTGTTATAGCTGTAAGGGGAAAAGTTTTAGAAAGAGAATCTAAGAACCTTGATTTAGCAACAGGAGAAATAGAAGTATACATTGATGAATTGAAAATATTGGATACTGCTGAAACTCCACCTATTTATATAAAGGATGACGATGATGTTTCTGAACAAATGCGTTTGAAATACAGATTTCTTGATTTAAGAAAACCTCATATGCAAAAAAATCTAATATTAAGAAGCAAGACATCAAAAGTTATTAGAGATTTCCTATATGAAAATAACTTTAATGAAATAGAAACACCATTTTTAACAAAACCAACTCCTGAAGGGGCAAGAGATTATTTAGTGCCAAGCAGGGTTAATCCGGGTAAGTTTTATGCATTACCGCAATCACCGCAGCTATTTAAACAGCTTCTTATGGTTTCTGGCATGAACAGATATTTCCAAATAGTAAGATGTTTTAGGGATGAGGATTTAAGAGCAAACAGACAACCTGAATTTACACAGGTTGACATTGAAATGTCATTTGTTGATGTAGAGGATGTTATATCTGTAAATGAAAAGCTTATACAGAGAATCTTTAAAGAAATAAAAAATATTGACATACAGCTTCCTATAAAACGTATGTCATACCAAGTTGCTATGGATAAATACGGCTGTGATAAACCGGACCTTCGTTTTGGATACGAACTGACTAATATTACTGAAATATTTAAAAATTCTGAATTTAATGCATTTAAATCAACATATGATTCAAATGGTTTAATCAAATGTGTTAAAATAGATGCATCAGCTGATGATTTCTCAAAGAAGGGAATTTCTAAGCTTGAAAAATTCGTGAAAACTTACGGTGCTAAGGGTTTGGCTTGGATGAAATATGAAAATGGAGAAGTTGATTCTCCAATTGCAAAATTCTTAAGCGAACAGGAACAAAATCAATTAATTAAGGTTCTTGAGTTAAAAGAAAAGGATATAGTATTTATTGTTGCTGACAAAGAATCAGTTGTAAATACAGCTCTTGGTGCATTAAGAATAGAAATTGCACATGATAAAAATCTTATAGACGAAAGTAAATATGAATTAGTTTGGATAACAGATTTCCCGTTATTTGAATACGATGATGAGGAAAAACGGTATGTTGCAAAGCATCACCCGTTTACAGCTCCCGTAGATGAGGATATTGAAAAATTAGAATCAAATCCTGAATTAGTAAGAGCCAAAGCTTATGACATAGTAATTAACGGTGATGAAATAGGCGGAGGAAGCATTCGTATAACTAACAGAAATCTTCAAAACAGAATGTTTAGAGCTCTTGGCTTCACTGATGAAGAAGCAAATGAAAAATTCGGATTCTTACTTGAAGCATTTAAGTATGGAGTTCCTCCTCATGGCGGAATTGCTTACGGTTTAGACCGTTTCATGATGCTGATGACAGAAAGTGATAACATAAGAGATGTAATTGCCTTTCCGAAGACTCAAAGTGCTACATGCTTGATGACAGAAGCGCCAACATATGCTACTGAAAAGCAATTAAAGGAGCTTAGCATAGAAGTAACGGAAATGTAGTGTTAAGGAAGGAAGAAGATAATGGATCAAGTTGGAAAAATAGAAAAAATAAATGGAGATAAAGCGGTTATTTCTGTTAAAAGAACCTCTGCATGCGGCGATAGCTGCAAAAGTTGCGGAGCATCATGCAAACAAAAAAGCGTAACAATTGAAACAGATATAACACCGGAATATGAAGTAGGCGATTATGTTGAGATAACAACCGAAAGTGAAGTAATGCTAAAGCATATATTAGTTTTATACGGAGTACCGTTACTAATTATGATTGCCACAATCGGATTAATTCAGCTTCTTTTGGATAATCCGAATAAAGATATGATTTCAGCTGTTGCTTCACTGTTATCTTTAGTAGTATCATATTATATTTTAAAAGCTTATGATAAAAATGAAATGAAGAAAAATATTCTAAAGTTTACAGTAGGCAAAAAACTATAAAGGATAAACAATGAATATATTTGAAATGCAGTATGAAAATAGGGTAAAGATGTTAGGGCCTCTTGCAGAACGCATGAGGCCTAAGACACTTTATGATTTTGTAGGCCAGGAACACATAGTTGGAGAAGGTAAAATACTAAATAGAGCAATAAAAGCTGACAAGCTTTCTTCTGCTATTTTTTACGGTCCTCCGGGAACAGGCAAAACTACTTTGGCAAGAATAATTGCTGAAAATACAAATAATAATTTTACCACATTAAATGCTGTTACAAGCGGAATAAAGGATATCAAGGAAAAAATAGGCTATGCCGTTGATGAACTTTCGCTTTACAATAAAAGAACAATTCTTTTTATTGATGAAATCCATAGATTCAACAAGGCTCAGCAGGATGCTCTTTTACCATACGTAGAAAACGGCACTATAATATTAATTGGCGCAACAACAGAAAATCCTTATTTTGAGGTGAATCAAGCTTTAATTTCACGTTCCCTTATTTTTGAATTTAAAAAAATAAACGAAGATCATATAAAAGATGTAATGAAAAAGGCAATTGCCGATAAAGACAAGGGATATGGCAGTAAAAATATTGAAATTGACGAAGATGCTATAAACCTTATAGTAAATAACTCTAACGGTGATATCAGAAAAGCGCTTAGCGCTTTGGAATTAGGTGTTGAAACAACCGATGAAACAGACGGGAAAATTAAAATTGATATAAATGTTGCTTCTGAATGCATTCAAAGGAAAAAGATTGAATATGATAAAACAGGTGATAATCATTATGATACCATTTCAGCTTTTATTAAAAGCATGAGGGGTTCTGACCCTGATGCAGCAGTATTTTGGTTAGCTAAAATGATAAAAGGAGGAGAAGACCCTAAATTTATTGCACGAAGAATTATAATTTGCGCATCCGAGGATGTGGGAAACGCGGACCCAAGGGCTTTGCAGTTAGCTGTAAGTGCTTTTCATGCAGTAGAAATTATAGGTTTTCCGGAAGGTAGAATTATTTTAGCTCAAGCAGCCATATATGTTGCATGTGCTCCAAAAAGTAATGCTTCTTATTTAGCAATTGATAGAGCATATGAGGAGATAGAAAAAAGCTCATTAGAGGTTCCGTCTCATTTGAAAGATAAAAGCTATAATGGAGCAGAAAAGCTTGGCAGAGGGTTGAGCTACAAATATCCGCATGACTATAATAAATTTTACGTAAAACAAAATTATCTTCCTGAATCAATAAAAAATGTAAGTTTTTATGAACCTAAGGAATCAGGGTATGAAAGTAAAATTAAAAAATTTTTAGAGTACCTAAATCAAGGTTAGGGAGGAAAAGATGGACATTAAATTATATAATACAAATATAGAAGATTTAAATATTGAACAGAAAATTAATAAAAAAATTCATTTTGATTTGTTTGATAAAAACAATAAATATGATTTAGTCGTTGAATTTTATAACAATGATTTGGAAGAGGATTTATTAGGCGATGATGTTTCTTATGAAATTAAAAAAAAGCATTATATATTTATTAAAACTTTAAGAAATTTATTTGAAAAAAATAGTATTAAAATTAATAAATTTAATTTAATGGGTTCAATAGAAACTTTAAATAATAATGAAATGATAATTTCAGTTTTAAAAACAAACAGCAATAAAAAGGAAAATATAATATGGCCTTGCAAGGAAATATTTGTTTTTGAAGACCATAAAAATAAATTAGATACATTATTGTTAAGTAATATAATATCTGAAAATGATTATGAGTTTAATTTAGAAAATTTAAAAGAAGAATTCAGCATATATGACAATGATGAAGAGCATCATTATTTAAATTAGCTTCATCCTCCCTTGTAACCTTATATATTTTTTTTAATAAAATATAGTAAGGTAGAATGCATAGAGGAGGAATGGTATGGAACTTTATATTATAACTTTTAAACATGGAAATTACGCCGTTGCGGTATTTAATAAATTACAGGGATATGGGGTGAGAAATATTCATCTTTCGCAAACCCCTTTTAGTATTAAGAGCGCTTGTGACATTTGCATTAAGGCATTCGGAAGAGATGCTTATAATATTGTAATGAAGGAATGTAAGAAAGTTCCTGTCGATAATGTATATATGGAAATTAAGCAGGATGGTAAAACATTATATAAATTATTATAGTAAAAGCGTAAGCAAAAAGCTTACGCTTTTTTTAAATTAATGTTGACAAGATTAGTAGGGTATACTATAATTAATCATACCCTACTAAGTTAGTGGGAATTATGATGAGAGGAGACAGTTTATGATTTTATCAACTAAGGGCAGATATGGATTAAAAGCGATATTTGAACTTGCACTTAATTATGGTTCAGGACCTGTTTCTCTTAAAAAAATAGCAGAAAAATATGAAATTTCTGAAAGTTATTTAGAACAACTTTTTGCTAAATTGAAAAAAAGTGGGTATATTGATACGATAAGGGGTCCGCAAGGCGGATATTTTTTAGCCAATAAACCGGATGAAATAACTGTCGGAATGATACTTAGAACATTAGAGGGAGATATTACAACATCTGAATGCATCAGCAAGGAAGTTTGTTCAAGGGAATCAATTTGTGCTACAAGAGTGATCTTTGAAAAAATTGAGAACAGTATTAATAATGTTATTGATAATATAACTTTGGCTGACATGTGCGAGGAACGTAAGACAAATTTAACAAATTTAATGGAGGAAAAGAATGGGCAAGAAACTTTATCTTGACAATGCTGCAACTACAAGGGTTAAAAAAGAAGTAATAGATGAAATGCAGAAATACTTTGATGAAATGTACGGCAATCCTTCTTCACAATTGTATGAGCTTGGAAGAAGATCAAGGGAAGCAATAGATAATGCAAGAAAAATTGTTGCTGACTTTATAAATGCAGATGAAAAAGAAATTTACTTTACTGCAGGCGGCTCAGAATCAGATAACTGGGCATTAAAGGGTGTTGCATTCGCTAATTTTAACAAAGGAAAAAATCATATTATCACTACAAAGATAGAGCATCACGCAATACTTCACACCTGTGAATATTTAGAAAAATTCGGTGTCAAAACTACATATTTGGATGTAGATAAATACGGTATGATTGATTTAGACCGGTTAAAGGAAGCTATAACTCCGGAAACAATGCTTATTTCAGTAATGTTCGCTAACAATGAAATAGGAACTATTCAGCCGATCGAACAAATCGGTGAAATTGCTAAAGAGCATGGAGTGTTGTTTCATGTGGACGCTGTTCAGGCAATGGGAGCCGTTAAAATTGATGTTAAAAAGCAGCATATAGATTTACTTTCAATGTCTGCACATAAATTAGGCGGACCGAAGGGTATTGGCGGCATGTTTATCAGAAAAGGCGTTAAAATAGATAATTTCGTTCATGGCGGCGGTCAAGAAAGAGGAAAAAGAGCGGGAACTGAGGGCGTTCAAAATATTGTCGGATTCGGTAAGGCAGTTGAATTAGCGAAAAAAGATTTTGACGCTCATGTAGAAAAACTTACCGCTTTAAGAAACAAATTTATTGAAGGTATTAAAAACAACATACCTGATGTAATTCTTAACGGACATCCTACCATGAGATTGCCTAACAATATTAACTTTTCATATAAATATGTAGAAGGAGAATCAATACTTTTACTTTTGGATATGGAAGGAATATCAGCATCAAGCGGTTCAGCTTGTACATCCGGCTCGCTTGACCCATCTCATGTGCTTTTGGCAACAGGACTTGACCATGGCACGGCTCACGGTTCAATCCGTTTTACAATTAGCGAAGAAATAACAGAAGAAGATATAGATTTTGTTGTACAGACAATGAAAGGTATAATAGATAAATTAAGAAAAATGTCACCAATTAAAAATGACGAAGACTTATACAAAAAATAACAAACTAAAACAATTCGGAGGAAGATTATGTATACAGAAGCAGTAATGGATCATTTCAGAAACCCAAGAAATGTGGGCTCAATGGAAAACGCAGACGGTGTTGGTCAGGTCGGAAACCCTAAATGCGGAGATATAATGAAAATTTATTTAAAAATAAATGACGATGAAATAATAGAGGATGTTAAGTTTGAAACATTCGGCTGCGGCTCGGCAATTGCTTCATCCAGCATGGCAACTGAGCTTATAAAAGGTAAAAACATCAATGAAGCAGTTGAATTAACAAATAAGGCAGTTATTGAAGCTCTTGGAGGACTTCCTCCGGTAAAGGTTCACTGCTCAGTACTTGCTGAACAGGCAGTAAAATCAGCACTTTACGATTATGCACAAAAAACAGGCAAGGTAATCAAGGGCTTGGAAAATTATGAACCAATAGATGATGACGACATTCATTGCCACTAAACAACAAGCGGAGAAGAGATAATCTCAACTCCGCTTTTATTCTACTTGCACTTACAGTATAATCAACTGCTTAATTACTTTAATCTCCATTCAGCAATTTCCTTATCTGTTACCTTAACCTTGACGCTTTGATACAATGAGTTAATTATTCTGTCATCCTCAGTATTGATATCAACCTTATAACTAAAGGTTTTTATTTCTCGCGGAGCTAAAGTTAAGACTGTATTTGGATTATATTCAGGCACTGTATCGTAATATGGATGTTCTGAATTTGTTTTTGTAAATTGAAAGTTAAAATTAATTGAACCGATGGGTAGCATATTAATTGCCTTAAATCTATATTCAACTGTCTTTTTCTTCGGCTCATTAATATCCTGAGTTGATATATCCACATCGCATCCATAATTCTGATAGGTGATATTATTACTGAAATGGTTCTGATAATTTAGGGAATTGTGATATTTATCAGGAGTATGGAAGTGATACAGATTCAGTTATCGTAATGGATCCTGTTGATGCATCTAATAATATTTACAGAATCAGACTTGCAAATCATAGCAATCGTTATCTTACAGCAAAGGATAATGATGATGTAAGGTGGGAAGCTTCCAATGGTTCCATCTCACAGAAGTGGAAACTGGAACTATGGAATGTTCCTTCATCAAAACTCATAGCAGGACTTGGAATCCGGGATATTTACAATCAAAAGTATACGGGAACTACCAGTTGGATAAAAACGTATGGATGCGCGGTATGTGCAGTTTGTAGTGTAAGTGCATTTTATAAAGGTAGTGCTTACACATTAGAGCAGGCCTTTTCAGATGGGATGTATACGGAAGCCAATGGTGTTATTTGGGCTAATACAAAACACATATCAACAACACTAATCTCAGGTTTAACACAGACTGGATATTTGAATAAAATAAGAGAGCAAATTGGCTTGCAAAAACCTGTTTTAGTTCATATGATAGGTTCTAAACCAGCAGATGAACATTGGGTTGTTGCTTATGAATATTCTGGAGCTGGTACTTCTACAAACCAAATATTAGTTCTTGATTCGGTTCATAACACAGGCGACCAAAATGGAGTAACAAGAACTATGAATATTTCGATGGATCTCAACTTTGATTCTTTCACCATTAAAGAACTTCGTATTACTGTTAAAAAATAATAGTTTATTAAAATGGCAATAACAAAACAAACTGAAAGCCCATATGGGCTTTCAGTTTGTTTTGTTATTTTTTACCATAAAAGTTCTTTATAAAATCACCTCAAGAAAGAATGGCATTTACCATACCATAGGTATGTTAATCCTATCTTTCTGTCAAAAAAATAGAATTTAAAATGTAGTCCATTTCATCATGGTTATCCCAGTCCAAAATCGTGTGAAATTCAATAAAAATTTCATCGCTTACACGAACAAAATGCCAATACTCAACTACTCCATCTTCTTCGATTTGGTCTGGTGTATATTGTATGTAAGGAAAGCCTTTTTTGGTAGTCCCACTTGTGACAATTAGGGAATTTTCAAAGAACCCAAAAAACCGATCCCAGTCAAGCTTTGGAGTCTTTTCATTTATTACATTTTGTATTGTTTCATCCATTATAAAATCCTTTGTCACCTTGTTCAAGCTAAATCCACTCATTCCAGAATCCCCCAAAACTTCTCCTGCGTCTTCAATAAAATTGTGGACATCCATTTGATACCAATTGCTGAAAACATCAACAACTATTTTATATTTTTCTGCTTCTTTATTATATAAATTTGGGTCTGGTATATAGTCGAGGGATAGGTCATACATTGTTGTTGGATACACTTTACTTCTCTTGAACCCATCTTTAACAGGTTCCTGTTCTTTGGGCTTAATTTCATTTTCATCCTCGTTATTTTGTTCGTTTGTTTGTTGTTCTTGCTCTAAATGTTCCACCTCATCTTCATTGCTTTGAAATGAAGAGTCCGGGACAGAATATGGTCTTTCACCTTTACAGCCGGTTAAGGCAATTATGACAATTAATAAGTAAAATTTAATTTTAGTCATGATACCTCCTTTGTATAATGAAATTAATTAATTTCATTATATTATTTTACTTTCTTGATTATTTTCTAAAACATCTTTATTCATATTTTAATTCATAAAAAGTCAATTCATTAGCATAAGGTAAGGTTTTTGCCCAGCTTATAAAGAAAGTATTCCATTCGGTCAACTGATGATGACTTCTGCTGGCTACCATATGCCTGATGCTTGCATAATTTAAGGTAACTGTTCTTTTCTAATAAAATCCTTCAGGTAACATTTGTTTCATAATTCTTTTATATTTAAAATGCTTAGTTTCGTTTCCTTTAGCTCTTATTTTTTCTAATAATTCAATCGTATTTTTCCACCAATCGTTTATCATTAAATTCAGGCCATCTTCATCAAGATTATTTTCAACTAATTCTTTTATCCCGTTAGATTCAAACATTTCCTGAATCATTGGATAAGCTGTCAATTTGTGCATTGTTGAACAGCTATTTGCAGTTGTCCCTATCTTATATGTGTCAAATTCAGACCACCAATACCGAGGGGCCGTTATATCAACACTGACAAATATTTGTCTCATATATTTAGAATGTGTACTACCTCATTTAATCATTCTTTGCGCCAAATTCAAATCATTTTTACCCATTTCAACAGACACAGGAACAGACACAGGGCAGACACAGGGACGTTTCATTTGTCCTTTTTTATGGTATTTTCAACGATAAACTTACTTACACCAAAAATTCTACCTAATTGTCTGAAACTTGTATTTTCTTTATTATATACTTCCCGTATAATTTCTCTTTTTTTATCCATACTTAATCCAGATAAATTTGGCAATTGATAAACATTCATTATTATGTCAGCTAATTTGTTATCACTATGCTTTGAATTTTTTATATCAAGGCATTCATCATCATTCACTTCATTAATATATGTATTGAATTCTTCAAATGTTTTAAAATAGTTTTTTATTAATTCTCCATCTATAATTGATTTTTGTCTATTATAGAATAAATAATATTTTCCAAAACTACTCCATTTGTAATCTTTTGCGTTAGCTACAATTTTAGCTTTAACAGGATTTTGATGGATATATCTTAAAACAGTAACTAAATATTGTTCATTGGTTACGGGTTCACTTAAATACCTATTTTGTAACAGATGACCGATTCTATCATACTTTTTATTATGCCAACCTGCATAAGCGACAGTTATACGCTTTATACTTGTACCTATCTCTTCATTTTCTTGCATTAACATATGTACATGAGTGTCCATTAAGCAATAGCCAAAAATATTAAAATTTCCTTTTTCTTTTGCCTTTTTAACATCATTTAAAAATTTTAACTTATCTTCATTATCTAAAAATATATTTCGCTTATCTATTCCTCTTAGCATAATAAGATATATTCCAGTAATACTTTTTAATCTTGCTTTTCTGGGCATATGGCACCTCGTTTATAAAAATTTAATTATGCCAAAATTTGTAAGATTTTATACTATTATATCATTTACTTTAATTTAAGCAAAGTATTAAATTTCAAGTAAGCGTATGATGTCAGTCATTTTTTGATTTTTTAGAGACTTTAAATCATTAACCCTTAAAATTTCGAGAATCCAAAGCCATAAACCTCCTGTACCGTTCTAACCGTTACAAATACCGTAGGATCTATTATTTTAAGCTGCTTTTTCAATATATAGTATTCCTTTCTGTCAAGTATTGTCACTATTATATCCTTTTCTTCATTTGTGTAGCCGCCTTCCGCCTTGTACAGGGTTACCCCTCTGTCTAATTTGTCAAAGATGTATTTTTTTATTTCATCATGCTTGTCGGAAATAATAACAACCTCATTTTTAACTGAAAAGCCATCAAGAAAATAATTTACCACCACTCCGTTTAAAAACCAGCCGAAGGCTCCAACTATTCCCGTTTGTACACCATAAGTTAAGAAGGCTAATGCAACTACTATTACATCGGCGGTCATCAAGCCCTTGCCAATATCCATATTAAAATATTTATTTAATATTTTGGCAACAATGTCTGTGCCTCCCGTTGATGCATTTTGATTAAATACTATGGAAAGTCCTATGGCAGATATAACTATTCCGCATATTAAATTTAGCAATATTTCATCTGTTACAGGTTCTGATACAGGAAAGAATGTTTCCATCAGATACATAAATAATGATATAAATATTACCGAAAAAACTGTTTTTCCGCCGAATTCCTTGCCTAAGAAAATAAAACCTAATATAAACAATATGAAATTCAGAAAAAAGTTTATAAATGAAATGGGTATGCTTATATAATTGTTTAAAACAATTGAAAGCCCCGATACCCCTCCTGTGGCTAAGTTTTCCGGAACCATGAAATAATACACGCCTAATGCTACAAAAAATGAGCCAATTGCTATAAAAAAATATTCCTTTAATATTTGTCTGTTTATTTTAATCACCTCTGCAATATCGATTATTTTAATCTCCACTCTTCAATTCTCTTATCTGTTACCTTGACCTTGACACTCTGATACAATGAATTAATTAATCTGTTATCATTGATATTAACATTAACCTTATGGCTAAAGTATTTTATTTCCCTCAGAGCGATAAGTAAAACAGCATTATTCATATTTCAATTCATAAAAAATCAGTTCATTGGTATATGGCAGGTTCTTTGCCCAGTTTATAAAGTCTGTATTCCATTCGGTTAACTGATGATGACTTCTGCTTGCCACCATATGTCTGATGCTTGCATAGTTTAAAGTAACCGTTCTTTTCTGAAAAAATCCTTCAGGTAACATTTGCTTCATAATTCTTTTATATTTAAAATGCTTAGTTTCTTGACTTTTAGTTCTTATTTTTTCTAATAATTCAATCGTATTTTCCCACCATTCATTTATAATTAAATTCAGGTTGTTATCATCAGTGCCATCTTCCACTAATTCTTTTATTCCGTTAAATTCGAACATTTCCCGATTCATCGGATAAGCTGTCAATTTGTGCATAGTTGAACTGCTGTTTGCAGTTGTACCTATTTTATATGTATCAAATTCAGACCACCAATACCGTGGAGCTGTTATATCAACACTTACAAATATTTGTCTCAAATATTTAGAATGAGTACTTCCGCCTTTAATCATTTTTTGAGCTAAACTTAAATCATTTTTACCTATTTCATAAAAAGGCTTATCAACGTCATATATATAGTGACTATCGGATAAACTCCAGCTATCTTTTGGATTCCTAAGCCCTCTTAACGCACCTTCAAAATTAAATACTTCTGTATTTTCAAACTTCATATCTACATTCTCCTTTATAAATACGTATATCACTATTATATCAAATTGCACTTATAATTTCTATAAATTTACAAGCAATATCAGAACATACATAGAGCAAGGATAACCTTCTTTACTTTCTTCAAAATATGCATTATCATTATTAAAAAATCCATATCCACTACGTATATTTCAAAGAAAATTTATAGATGACACTGTCCGACTAACATTCCTGCGTTATATATGTTCTCATCGCATATGAACTTGGAAACTTTGCCCAACCATATACCCCTTATAATTTGAAACTTGCGTTCTTCTTTGGATAATATAACCTGACATATTTATCACTCCTCTTTATTATTTGTAAGGTCAAAACTAAAAAATAAAATCCGATTTTTAAAAATATTTTAAAATTATTTTGACTTACATCAGACAGTATTTAAATAAAAATGTAAATCCGTATAATTCCTTTTTGAAATTGAATTATTTAATTGACAATATCATGCTTCATCCGTATAATACGTGTGAATTTAAGATAAATGCATTTGATTAACCAAGTGGTTAATCAAAATGACGGAATGGAGGATGGAATGAACCTGAAGGTTTTATACGGAACAATGAAAAGAGACTTGCAGATAAAGTACAGGGCATATCCGATGCATTTCTTTGTGGGAAACACACTGACCGGATTATATACTGTGCTCGGTGCATGGATGATGTGGAAGTATTTGTTTGAAGGAAACATGTCGTCGGATTTCAGAAAATTTACCGGAACAGGCGATTATATAAGCTATGTTGTGGTGGGAAGCTTGACGTATTTGTTTGTTGTAAGAACATGCCTCAATGTAAGCAGGAGCCTTATTACGGAGTTAAGGGAAGGAACTCTTGAGAGTTTGATGCTTGCACCTTTCAGAAGGACAGAATATTTTCTTGGAAACATGCTTGTGCAGACTGTGACCACGTCCATGGAGATAATAGTTTCACTCATTATTGCAATACCATTCGGTATAGATTTGAGCCGTGCACATATGGGAGCTTTCCTGATTGCTTTTATAGTATCACTTTATGCCTTTTTCGGAGTGTCCATGGTGCTTGGAAGCATAATGCTGTATACGAGGGACACATACATATCGCAAAATACGTTATTTGCATTTTTATTTTTAGTGTGCGGTATTTCTTTTCCGGTTCAGTATTTGCCGGAATGGCTCAGAATTATTGCAGGGTTTATACCAGTTACGGAAGCAGTTACATTGATACGGAGCACACTTTTGTCAGGTAGTGGAATAAGTGAACAGATGTCATCGGTGTGGCATATTTTATTACTGAGCACTGTATATGTTGTTGTTGGATTTATGCAAATGAAAAGGTGCGAAGAAATTGCACTTGAAAAAATAAACGGATAGGAGCAGGACATGATTATAGCGGATAATTTGAAGAAAATATACATAGTTAAGCAAGGAAAGGGATTATTCAGAGAAAGGCAGGAGGTGCAGGCAGTCAGGGACATATCCCTACAGATAGAAAAAGGAAAAATCGTAGGGCTTTTGGGAATAAACGGAGCCGGAAAAACAACCACCATAAAAATGCTGACCACATTGCTGTCTCCCACAGGCGGGAGATATTTTCTGGATGACATAGATGCGGTGAAGCATCCTGTTGAAATAAAGAAGAGGATTAATATGATTGCCGGCGGTGAGAGAATGATATACTGGCGCCTTACGACTTATGAAAATCTGTGGTATTACGGACAAATATACAATGTTTCAAACAATATACTTAAGGAAAGAATTAATACATTACTTAAGCTGGTAGGGCTTGAGAATAAAAGGGACGTGCCTGTGGAAACATTCTCAAAGGGTATGAAGCAAAGATTACAAATAGCACGTGGATTAATTAACGATCCGCAATATTTATTTCTTGACGAGCCCACAATCGGACTGGATGCGGTTGTGTCCAAGGAGCTGCGAAGCCACATCAAGTACCTTGCAAAGGAGCAAAACAAAGGCATACTCATTACCTCTCACTACATGGGTGAAATAGAGGAACTGTGTGACTATATTTACATAATGAGCGACGGTGTTTTAATAAAGAAGGGTACTGTAAAAGAGCTTACGGCAGAAACCTTTAACAGAAAAAATTATGTGCTGAGATTGGATAAGCACGGCAAAGAAATTACAGAATGTATTTGTGACAAGTTGAAAGTTGTCGATGCAACTGTTGAGGTAAAGGATGAAAATGATGCAATATACATCAACAGCAAGGAAAATATATCCATGGAATTATCAAGGGCGTGTACGGAAGCCGGTTTGTATATACGGGAAATGTATGAAAAGGAACCGCAGCTTGAGGATGCCATAATTCGTCTATCAAAGGAGGCGCATCATGAAGTCGTTTGTTAAGGCGATAGCAGCTGAAATGAGGAAGCAGCATAAAAATTATTTTCACAGCAAGATGATATATGTATCCTTGTTTGTATGGCCATTTTTAAATTTCATAACAACGTATTACAGCTTCAAGGTGTTTGATATTGAAAAAAGTAAAATCTCTTACATTACAGCGGAAAATATGGTAGTATATTTATTGCTAGGATATATGTGCATGAGTTTTTTTAGGTCACTGGTGCAGTCTGCTTGGAACTTTTCTTTTGAACGAATCAGCGGAACGCTGGAGCTTATTTACCTTTCTCCGGTCAACAGAGCAGCTGTGCTCCTTGGAAATGCTATATCCTCTCTGTTTGAAAGCGTATTTGTAATGTTGATTTTTACACTTCTTGTTCTGATAATGAACGGAAGGGTGTTATTTATCAGAATTTTGCCGTGTATTGCCGTATTTTTTATTGTGACTGCAATGGCTGTGGCATGGGGGATGTTTCTTAACTCTCTCTTCCTGTTTTCAAGAGATTCGGATTTTTTATTTACTATATTAGAGGAACCAATGGAAATATTTTCGGGCGTAAAGGTTCCTACCGTACTGTTTCCATTGTGGGCAAAAGCAATAAGTGTAATTTTTCCTTTGACATATGCTATTGAGGCAGTCAGGAGGGTGGTTCTTACGGGAAGCACAGTGTATGAAATTAGGGAGTTTATAGGTGCCGGAATTATAATAACCATAATATTATTTGCTTTAATTTCTGTGATAATAAAAATAGTGGAAAGGCATATGCGCATAACGGGAAATATAACTCTTTTTTAGGAGAGCAGTATGAATGTAGGTTTTTTGTGTGAAAATGAATTAAAAGCTGAATTTGTTTTCTCTCCGGTATTTGAAATGCTTGCTTCAATGCACGTTATTTCTGTTCCGGAACATCATTTGGACAGAAGGAAATGGATGGAGGAAATATCAGATAAAATTCCCAATGATCTTTTACATAATATAAGAAGATACGGACATATTACGGGAGAATGGCTTATTCCCATGGATTTTTCCGTCTTGAGTCCATATAAGGATCTCTGCATTCCTGATGCATTGGCAGAAATTGAGAAGTTGAGCTTGCGTCAATGGAATACGGTATATGAATCATACAATATGAACATCAGCCGTGAGGAAATAAACAATATTATTGAAATTATGAAAAACTATTATGAGACGGTTTTTTTCGGTGAAATAAATTTTCTGCAGCCCTTTCTCATTCATACTATTAAGAGAAAAATAAATATGTTCGCGGAAGAAGGTCTGCTTAACGGTATAGATAAAATACATGAGCGTCTGGAAATAAGCGAAGATAAAATAACTTTTCATAAGAACAGAGAGTATAGCTTTGATTTAACCAAACTGGATAAAGTGGTAATAACGGCGAGTACATTTATCAGTCCTCATCTTCTGATGCATGATGATAAAGGAATATTGTATTTAACTATGCTTGTTTCTTTAGAAGAAAGGAATGAAGCCGTTCCATATGATTTGATAGATTTGCTGAAAGCACTTGGGGATGGAAACCGCCTCAGAATCCTCCGTGAGATGAAGACGGAATCGGCATCGACACAGAGCTTATCATTAAGGCTGAATTTGACTGAAGCTGGAATATCAAAGCATTTAAAGGTTCTTTGTAATGCTAAGCTGATTAAAAAGAAAAGACAAGGAAATTTTGTGATGTACAGCATCAATAAAGATGCCATTGATTACATTCCATATAAATTGTATGAATATATAATGAGATGAAATTGTATTGAATGAGAGACAAGGGGATGTTTCATTTGTCCTCTTTTAGTGCGTTTTCAACAATTGCTTTGCTGACTCATATTGGCTAATTTCTTGTCACTATTTTTAAACTTTCCAACAAATTACTAACAATACCGTATTCTATAACTGTTACCATTATACAGATGATTACAAAAAAACCTAATTTTAATTCACCTGATCGATCTTTCCAATATTCACCTCTAAATAAAGAAATAATATCCAGAGTAAATGAATAACTTAAGGATTTTTTAAAATCTTCGATATTTTTAAAAACACTGTTAAATATGAATTTGTACACTGTAAAAGTGTTGAATAATAATAAAATGGTTATAATGATTATCTCCAAAATTCCAACCTCCTCCATATTAATAATTTTATTATATCATCTTTATTGATATTGACAACTAATTAAACAATAAAAACCGAAAGACAAATGAAACGTCCCTTTGTCGGGGTGTAATTCTTGGAGCTATTAAATTATTCAATGTATATATTTAAACATAGTTGACAATATGGGAAAGAATACATTATAATTTCATAATAAAGTACATAAGAGCGCATACTATGAAACGGAGGAAAAATCTGATATGGATAAATTAGATAGATTTTCGATAAATAATATAAGAAGAGAATATCTGAATTTTTTTAAGAGTAAGGGACATTTAACAAAAAACAGTTTTTCGTTAATACCTAAAAATGATAAGAGTTTGTTGTTAATAGGTGCAGGTATGGCACCTTTGAAAAAATATTTCACAGGAGCAGAAACTCCACCCTGCAATAGAATGGCAACAGTTCAAAAATGCGTAAGAACAGGTGATATTGACAACGTTGGTTTAACAGCTCGACATCTAACTTTTTTTGAAATGCTTGGGAATTTCTCTTTTGGCGATTATTTTAAAAAAGAAGCAATTGAGTGGGCTTGGGAGCTTTTAACCGATGTGTTGAAAATTGAAAAAGATAAACTTTGGGTAACAGTTTATTTAGATGACGATGAAGCTGCTGATTTGTGGCATAACAATGTAGGTATACCAAAAGAAAGAATAGTTAGGTTAGGCAAGGAAGATAACTTCTGGGAATTGGAAGTAGGTCCAAGTGGTCCTTGCTCAGAAATATATTATGACACAGGAGCTGACAGAGGATGCGGTTCACCGGATTGCAAACCCGGATGTGATTGTAACAGATTTTTGGAAATTTGGAACTTGGTATTCACTCAATTTAACAAGGATGAACAAGGGGTATATCATCCACTGCCAAATCCAAACATAGATACAGGAATGGGGCTTGAAAGAGTTTCATGTGTATTGCAGGATAAGCCAACAGTGTTTGATGTGGAACCATTGTTGTCAGTTGTAAAGAAAGTTTCTGAAATAGCAAATGTATCTTATGGTGCTGAAATAAAAAAAGATGTTTCTATGAAAATAATCTGCGACCATTCAAGAGCAGCAACATTCATGATTGGTGACGGTGTTATACCTTCAAATGAAGGCAGAGGATATGTTTTAAGAAGATTAATAAGAAGAGCCATAAGACAAGGAAAATCTCTTGGAATACATAACGAATTTTTAACACAGCCGGTAAAGGTTGTAATAGATGAATGGAAGGAAGCTTATCCTGAGCTAAGTGAAAAGGAGAGCTATATTTTAAAGATTATAAGCTTGGAAGAAGAAAGATTCAAAATTACAATCGATCAGGGATTAGAGCTTTTAATGAAGGAAATTGATTTGTTAAAAGAAGAAAATAAAGATGTTTTAGATGGAAATGTGGCATTTAAACTTTATGATACATACGGCTTCCCATATGAATTAACTGAAGAAATCTTAGCTGAAAATGGAATTAAATTTGATAAATTAGCTTTTAAAACCATAATGGATGAACATAGACAAATGGCAAGAGAAGCAAGAGCTAAGACAGGAAGCTCCGGATGGAAGGATGAAAACTTCACTTTAGATGTACCCAAGACAGAATTTTTAGGATATAAAACATTGTCCGATACATGCGAAGTAATTGCAATAGTAGTTGAAGGAGAACAAGTAAACACTATTTCGGAAGGTCAGTCAGGAATCATAGTATTAGATAAAACTCCTTTCTATGCTGAAAGCGGAGGACAGTTAGGAGATTCAGGAAAATTGGTTACTGATGAGGTAGAAGCTTTAGTTATTGATACAAAGAAATTTAATAAAATTGTTCATTTACATGAAGTTACTTTAAAAGAAGGAAGTATTTCTGTAGGAGATAAAGTAACTGCAACAGTTAATAAGGACCAAAGAAAAAATACTGCTAAAAATCACACATGCACACATTTGCTTCACAAGGTTCTTAAGGAAATGCTTGGAGATCATGTTAATCAGGCAGGTTCTTTGGTAGCACAGGACAGATTAAGATTTGACTACACTCATTTTGAAGCGGTAACTTCTGAAACATTAAGGGAAATAGAAAGAAGAGTCAATGAAGCTATTCTTTCTGACTACACTGTTAACACAGATGTATTAAATATTGATGAAGCTATTAAATCAGGTGCTACGGCATTGTTTGATGAAAAATACGATGATGTTGTGAGGGTTGTCAGTGTTGGAGATTTCAGCAAAGAGCTTTGCGGAGGAACTCATATTGACGAAACTGCTAAAATAGGTATGTTTAAAATAGTTTCAGAAGGCAGTATCGCATCAGGAATAAGAAGAATTGAAGCTATTACCGGAAGAGCCGCAATTAATTATTTGAATCAACTTTCTAATGTTGCAGAAGAGTTATCATTTGCTTTGAAGGCATCAGTAGATGAGTTTGTCGGCAAAGCAAATGCAATTAAAAAAGAGTTAAAAGAAAAAGATAAAGAAATTCAAAAGCTAAATAATGAAATTCTTAAACAAAATATAGGTAATATTCTTAATGATTATGAAGAAATAAACGGGGTAAAATTATTTGCGATAAGCTTAAAAGGCAAGGATGCGAATTCCCTAAGAGAAATTGCGGATAAAATAAAAGATAAAAATGAAAGTTGCGCAGTTTTGTTAGCTTCAGATCTTGGTGACAAGGTGTTGTTTGTTTCTTCTGTAACTAAGGATTTAGTTCAAAAAGGAATCCACGCAGGAAATATGGTAAAAGAAGCCGCTTTAATTACCGGAGGCGGCGGTGGTGGAAGACCGGATTTTGCTCAAGCAGGCGGTAAAAATCCTGAAAAAATTAATGAAGCAATAGAATCAGTGAAAAAACAATTGATTAAAGAATAATTTTGTAGTACAATGTATTAAGATGTATAGAGGTGGTTTTTATGGATAGTAATGTAAATAATACTGCAAAGTTTGATTACAAATTAGAATCGTTAAATGAGGCAAGGGAAATTATATCTCAGGTTTATGAGTCATTGAAAGAAAAAGGATACAATCCTAATAACCAACTCATAGGATATATATTATCCGGAGACCCGACATATATCACGAATCATAACAATGCAAGAAGTTTAATAAGAAAAATAGAAAGAGACGAACTGTTAGAAGAATTATTGAGCGTTTATTTAGATGTAATAGACCTATAAGCAAATGACCCAAATTTTATGCTTTATGCGAAAATTGGTGTCAGTCGCTTATACTGTAAGTAAAAAATCAAAGCAGTATATGTGCATATACTGCTTTATTCCTTATAATTAACCGGAGAAAAATGAAATATATAAATTTTTTTGAAAAACAAAATGTATCAAAATTGTGTTACGGAACTTTATCATTAAGCGACTTACAAAATTCCGATACTTTGAACAATAAAGTAAAACTATTAAACTATGCTTATGATAGAGGAATAAATTTTTTTGATACAGCAGAGCTATATGACAACTATAATATATTAAAAGAATTCATAAAACATAAAGACAGGGATAAACTAACAATAGCTACAAAAAGCTATGCATACGACAAAAATACTGCAGAATATAGTGTCAACAAAGCTTTGAAGGAATTAAACACAGATTATTTAGATGTATTTATGCTGCACGAACAAGAAAGCGGCAATAATTTTTTAGGCCACTATGAAGCTGTTGAGCGCTTTATGAAATATAAGGAACAAGGTATCATAAAGCATTTTGGTATTTCGACTCACAGGGTTCAGGCAGTAAATGATTCTGTAAAATTTAAAGAAATTGAATTCGTATTTCCGCTTTTTAATAAGTTAGGTATAGGAATTCAAGACGGAACCATAATAGATATGCTTGAAGCTATAAAAAAAGCAAAAGAACAAAACAAATTTATTATGGCTATGAAAATATATGGAGGCGGACATCTCATTACTGATGCAAAGGAAAGCTTTGACTTTGTTAACTGCATTTCAGAAATCGACTCCATAGCAGTTGGAATGAGTACAATTGAAGAAATTGATGCCAACATATGTTATTTAGAAAACAATGAGTTAAATATTAATATAAAAAATAAAATCAGAAATCAAAAACGCACTCTAATGATAGAAGAGTGGTGTATTGGTTGCGGAAAATGCGCTTTAAAATGCAGGCAAAATGCATTGAAAATTGTAAACGGCAAATGTGTTGTGGATATGAATAAATGTGTTTTATGCAGTTATTGCGCAGGTGAATGTACGGATTTTTTTATCAAAATTGTATGAGGTGTTTATGGACAGATTGATGGGTCTTGATGTGGGAGACAGAACGATTGGTGTTGCAGTCAGTGATTTGTTGATGATTACTGCACAAGGGGTAACAACAATTAAAAGAACTAATATTAAAAACGATATTAATGAGCTCAAAAAAATAATCGATGAGTATAAGGTTACTAAAATTGTGGCGGGGCTACCTAAAATGCTTGACGGAACAGTTGGCATTCAAGGGGAAAAGGTACTTGGCTTTTTGGAAAAGCTTAAAACTCATATTGATTTACCTGTTGAGCTTGAAGATGAACGTTTCACCACATCAATCTCAGAAAGAATGTTGATAGATGCCGATGTAAAAAGAAAAAAAAGAAAAGAAGTAATAGACAAATTAGCCGCAGTTCATATTTTATCAGGGTATATGCAGCGTACAAAATAAGGAGCGAAGTATGGAAGACAACATAATTGAACTAATTAATGAAGAAGGAAAAGTTGAAAAGCTTGTTATAGAGGCAACTTTTCACTTAGATGACACCATGTATGCGGTTCTTCACGAAATAAACTCTGATGAGGGTATGATATATTATGTGGAGGAATCCGAGGACGGAAACGGAATATTGATCAAGGTTGAAGACGAAGAAGAAATTAAAGAAGTAATGGAAGTTTATGAAGGAATTGCGGATGATTTAATTTAAAGCTTTTTGGGGGGTGAAGTTATGAACAAATCAGATTACTTAATAAATGTTCTTTCAAAAAACGGTTATAAATCTACCGTACAAAGAAATTTGGTTTATGATATTCTTACGGAGAATAAAGATAAACATTTAAGCACTGAAGAAGTTTATGACCTCATTAAAGATAAGAACCCCAGAATGGGAATTGCTACCATTTACAGAACACTTCAACTTTTTGAAGAAATCGGGTTAGTTTATAAGCATAACTTTGATGACGGCTGTTCAAGATATGAAATATTATCTGAAAACAGCAATGAAATTCATCAACATCATCATTTATTATGCAAAAAATGCGGAAATATCATCGAGGTCAAAGAGGACTTGATGAACTCATTGGAAGAAATAATAGAAAAACAATACAATTTTGAAATATTAAATCACGTAGTCAAATTCACAGGAATCTGCAGTCAATGTAGAAATAAGGAGAATGAAAATGGCTACAGAAAAGAAACATAAATTAAAAATAATTCCCTTGGGCGGACTTGGGGAAATAGGGAAAAACATGACAGTCATAGAGTATGGAACAAACATAATGGTAGTAGACTGCGGTATGTCATTTCCCGAGGATGAAATGTTAGGTATAGATATTGTAATACCTGATATAACATATTTAATAAAAAATCAAGATAAAATTAAAGGAATTTGTCTAACACATGGTCACGAGGATCATATCGGCTCAATTCCATATCTGTTAAAGAAAATGCGTGTTCCCATATACGGAACTAAGCTTACCTTGGGGCTTGTAGAAAATAAATTGTTGGAGCATAAGATAGAAGATGCAGAACTAAACAGGGTTGAAGCAGGTCAGACTATTAATTTAGGTTGCTTTAAGGTAACATTCATCAGAAGTAACCACAGCATTCCTGATGCAGTGTCTTTTGCTATTGACACACCAATCGGTATGGTTGTGCATACAGGAGATTTTAAAATTGATTATACACCTATAAATGAAGAGGTTATAGACTTAGGTAAATTAGCAGAGCTTGGAAGAAAAGGCGTTTTATTAGCTATGTCAGACAGTACAAATGTTGAGAGAGCCGGCTTTACTGAATCTGAAAGAACCATTGGTTATAAATTTTTGGAAGTTTTTAAAAACTGTGAATCAAGAATTATCGTTGCTTCATTTGCATCCAATATTCATAGATTACAACAGGTTATTAATGCCGCGGTTGCTAATAACAGAAAGGTTGCAATATCCGGTAAAAGCATGATTAATGCCGTTAAGGTATCACAGGAATTGGGATATTTAGAAGCGCCGGAAGGAACCCTTATCCATGTGAATGATTTAAAAGACTACAAAGATAATGAAATAGTATTATTAACAACGGGAAGCCAAGGCGAGCCAATGTCTGCTCTTACAAGAATGGCAAACAACGACCATAAAAAAATTCAGATTAAATCCGGAGATTTGGTTATAATATCCGCTAATCCAATACCAGGTAATGAAAAAACTGTTTCAAGAGTTATCAATATGCTTTATGAAAAGGGTGCTACAGTACTCTACGATGCATTAACACAAGTGCACGTTTCAGGCCACGCCCGAAGAGAAGAATTAAAGTTGATGCTTTCATTGTTGAAACCTAAATTTTTCATTCCTGTGCACGGTGAATACAGACATTTGATGCAGCATGCGAAGCTTGCAGGTGAAATGGGTATACCTGAAGGAAATACAATCATTGGTAAAAATGGTGACGTGATAGAGCTTACATCAAAATCAATTGCTATAAACGGTTCCGTTACGTCAGGAAATATTCTTGTTGACGGTCTTGGAGTAGGAGATGTTGGAAACATTGTTCTGAGAGACAGAAAACTGTTAGCGGAAAACGGATTGATTATAGTTGTTCTTGTTACTGAAAGAGGAACCGGTAAAATTTTATCAGGTCCTGAAATAGTTTCAAGGGGATTCATCTATGTAAGAGAAAATATTGATTTAATCGAAGAATCTAAATCAGTTATAAGAAAAGCACTTTCTAAGTGTGAAGACACCAATATCAGAGATTGGAACAACATTAAGATGATGATTAAGGATGCTTTAAGCAGCTTTATATATGAAAAAATTAAAAGAAATCCAATGATTCTTCCAATAATAATGGAAGTAAAATCAGACGATTATTCGGATATGGATAATATAGAATTTTAAGAAGGACGAAAGTCCTTTTTATATTTCGCAGGGGAATGCAACAAAATTGTTTGCTCCTTGCGTCCACAAGTTTGGCATTCTGTGCATAAAAGCAAGCCGGCGAATGTTCGCCGGCTGCTTATGTGCTTATTACTTATTATTTTTTAAGCATGTGAAAGTTTACACCTAATATAGGTCCAAATTGAGATGGTTTATTATTTACAATCTTTTTCTCTACCAATTTTGTATTCTCTTTTTTTGAAAGAATATTTAAATCCGGTCCGCCACTTATTTCATTGGTTAATTGTAAATGCCCATTCAGTTTATTTCTAACTTCTACATTTTCAAAATTATCAGTATTCTTATACTTCGGAGTGTTACCCATGTTCAATCTTTCCAATCTTCCAGTCCAATAGAACCAACCCTCTCTTACAAGTAATAAGCATTAATATTATGTGTTTAATACAATTTATTATTCATGTAAAAATTTCAATTTTTTCTTGCAATATAGGACAAAATCATTTTTTATATTGTAATTATTGTTAATAGGATGTATAATTTAAAAGATTTTGAATATATACGGAGGATTTTATGAAAAAAATACTTGCCGTCTTAGTGATATTGGCTGCAGTAATAACTTATTTTTTTGCTAAAAATTATGTTAATGAAAATTTACAAGCAGTTGATAGTACTGATGATACTAAAATTGTTGTAGAAATACCATCGGGAAGTTCAACAAATCATATAGCGGATATACTTTTAGAAAATGAGCTGATAAGGGATACTCGTATTTTTAAATATTATGCCAAAAAAACAGAGAGCCAAGCTAAGTTAAAAGCGGGAAGCTATATCTTATCTAAGAATATGAATGTTGATGAACTTTTAGAGGTTTTAATAGGCGGAGGGAGTTCCGGCAATACTTTAAATATTACGATCATTGAAGGATTAACATTAGAGGAAACTGCAAAAGCTATTTCCGAACAAATGGATTTAAATTATGACAAGTTAGTTGATTTGATGAACAACGGTCAAATGTTCAAGGATGATATTGAATTTTTAAGAGATTATCCGGACATTAACAACCTACAAGGTTATCTAATGCCTGAAACATATAATGTTTATAAAAATTCAAGTGAAGAAGATATAGTTAAAATACTTTTAACTCAATTTGATAAATTTTATGCAAGTGAAATAAAACCGCGTTTGTCGGACAACAAGCTTAGCTTCGAACAAGTGATAAATCTGGCAAGCATAGTTGAAAAAGAAGCATTGTTGGATGAAGAAAGAGATGAAGTTGCAGCTGTATTCTTAAACAGAATAGATATTAATATGAAGCTTCAATCCTGTGCAACGGTAAATTATGCTCTTGGTGAATGGAAGGAAAGATTAACTTATGAGGATATAGCAATTGATTCGCCTTACAACACATATGTGGTGGGAGGATTGCCTCCTGCACCTATTAATTCACCGGGTAAGGTTTCGATTATAGCAACGCTAAATCCGGCTGATGTTGATTATTTGTTTTTTGTTGCAAAGGGAGATGGCTCACATTATTTTTCTAAAAGTTATGATGAACATATAAAAGCAGCAGACGAATATTTAGATTAAAGGAAAATTATGGATAATATTAACAGAGAATATATTGACAGCTATATAAATTCCCTTATATTAGATGAGGATGAGAAGCTCACTGCATTCAGAAAGGAATGTGAGGAAAGAAAGCTTCCCATCATTCATAAAGAGGTTGGGCAATTTATTAAGCTTTTGATTAATCAAACAAATGCAAAAAGCATAATAGAGGTTGGAACCAATGTGGGTTATTCATCCATATTTTTTAGCCATGTTATGAATTTTGAGGGCAAGGTTGTAACCATTGAAAGAAGTGAAAAGTTTTATCAGGAAGCTATAAATAATATCAAAAGATTTAATCTTGACAAAAACATTGAAGTTCATTTTGGTGATGCAACAGAAATTTTAGATACAATAGAAGGTACATTTGATATTGCATTTATTGATGCGGCTAAAAGTTATTATAGAACCTTTTTTGATAAGTGTTGTGAAAAAATGAAGTCAGGCGGAGTCATTATATCAGACAATGTGTTGTATCAAGGTATGATTGCAACTGATGAATTAGTTGTTAGAAGAAAAAAAACATTAGTAAGAAATTTAAGAAACTTTTTAGAATATATATCACATGATGGCAGATTTATAACATCCGTTCTTCCGTTAGGGGACGGACTTTCTGTTACATTTATAAAATAAAGGAGAAATTATGTTACCAAAGTTATTGGCACCAGCGGGAAGCATGGATAAATTAATCATGGCAGTTGAGTATGGTGCAGATGAAATATATTTTGCAGGAAAATCCATGGGAATGAGAGCTGCAAGCAAAAACTTTTCAAATAAAGAATTAGAGGAAGGCATAGAATATTGCCACAAACATGGCAGGAAATCAAATATAACAGTAAATATAACACCTCACAATGATGATTTAAAAGGGATTGAAGAATATTTAAAATATCTTTACAATATAGGAGCAGATGCTTTAATAGTAGCAGACCCGGGGCTTATAGATATAATTAAAGAGACGATACCTGAAATGAAAATCCATTTGTCTACGCAGGCAAATACAATAAACTATAGAGCAGCAAATTTCTGGTACAAACAAGGGGTTAAAAGAATCGTATTAGCTCGTGAAGTATCTTTTAAGGAAATAGAAGAAATAATTAAAAACACACCTGATGATATGGAATTTGAAACTTTTGTCCACGGCGCTATGTGTATATCTCATTCAGGCAGGTGTTTATTAAGCAGTTACATGACCGGTAGATCAGCAAACAAGGGTGATTGTGCACAGGTTTGCAGATGGAAGTTTAATTTGGTTGAAGAAAAAAGACCAGGTAAATTTTATCCCATAGAAGAGGATGATGAAGGAACATTCATCATGAATTCTAAGGATATGTGCATGATTGAACATTTAGAAAAGTTTAATGAAATAGGCGTAAAAGCTTTAAAAATAGAAGGAAGAAATAAAAGTGAATATTATACTGCCATAGCTGTTCGCTCTTACAGAAATGCATTAGATGAGTTAAATAAACCCATCAATGAAAGAAACACAGCTTACTGGAAGGAAGAGCTTGAAAAATCTTCACACAGAGATTTCTCATATGGATTCTTTTTTGGTAATCCATATAAGGATGGTCAGCTTTACACATCAAGCAGCTATATTAGAACATATGACGTTGTGGGTATTATAAGATCTTATGATAAAGAAACGAAAACAGCCCTTGTGGAACAAAGAAATAAATTTAGCGAAGGAGATTTATTAGAATGCTTTGGTCCTAAAGGAAGACATTTTGAAGTGATTGCAAAAAATTTACAGGATGAAGCAGGCAATAAAATTGATTCAGCACCCCATCCACAGCAAATGATTAAAATAGAAATGAATGAAGAAGTTGAACCATATTTTATTTTAAGGAAAAAAATTGACTAAAAAAATTAGGACGATTCGTTTTGTTTCATAAAACGAATCGCCCTTTTTGAATCTCAATGATTCAAACAAAACCTTTGAAGTACTATGAAAAATATGGTAAAGTATATATAATAATTACATTCTAATAGAGGGAAGGCGGTGCAAAATGAGTTATGGTAACAGGCTTTTCTATCGCAGTGATATCTATAATTTAAAGGATACAGATGAGTTGTTTTTTCGAGCAATTGTAGAAAATGTTAAGCATCATACGGATAATTGTACTGATTATGCAAGGATATTATCACAACAGGGATTTTCTATAGGGGATTTAAAATCAATAGAGGACATATATAAAATTCCGGTTATACCAACTCTTTTTTTAAAAAATCATACTCTTTATTCAACGAAATCAAAGCATCTCATGTTTAAATCCACCACATCAGGTACCAGCGGCAAGGTTAGTGAAATGGCTCTTGATTTACTATCTACATGGCGTGGTTTAGGTATGATACTTGGAACATTTTTTACACACAGGTTACTTTCCTTGCATCCTACTAATTATGTAGTTTTGGGCTATCAACCGGCTAAGAGGAACAAAATGGGGGCAGTTAAAACTGCCTATGCCGTTACTTATACAGCTCCTGCTGTTCATAGAGAATATGCACTGAAGGACACAGGAACAGAATATGTTCTTAATATGGAAGGAATAAAAAATGTTTTGATTAAATATGAAAAGATGGGATTACCGGTGCGATTTATGGGCTTTCCTGCATATTTTATGTTCTTATTAAAGGAACTTAATGAATCGGGTATAAAGCTTAAGCTTCATCCTAAATCTCTCATATTATTGGCAGGAGGATGGAAGAGCTTTTTTGCAGAGCAGGTGGATAAGGAAACATTATATGCTATATCTGAGAAAACATTAGATCTTGGTGGAAGTCGAATAAGGGAGTTTTTTGGAGCTGTTGAGCATCCCATATCTTATTTTGACTGTCCTAACCATCATTTTCACGTCCCCATATATTCGAGAGTAATAATCAGAGATTTAAATATGAAGCCTGTGGATTATGGGGTGCCGGGCATGTTAAATTTAATTACCCCAATGATGATGAGCATGCCATTTACAAGTGTGATGACTGATGATTTAGCTATAATGCATCCAGGTAAAGAATGCGGATGTGGCAATCCTTCTCCGTACTTTGAAATATTGGGACGTGTTGGGCTTGCAGATATTAAAACATGTGCGGCAAATGCTTCGGAGCTGTTAGATATAAAAAAAGGCGGTGCTTTATGAATTTAGTAAAGGGCAAAATTCTCGATGCAAAAGAATGTGACCATATATTAGAAAATCTTGAACAGCATATTCTGGATACTCTATGTAAGGAACGCCTCAATGCGGAAACAGTGATTTCTGCTTGTGATAAAGTGGTTAATACTTTAGATGAGCTTGAGTATTTAAATGTTATGCGAGAGATAGGAATCGATGGGGCTTTAGGGAAGATGTATATTGCTGAATTCAAGCATGCATTCAGCAGAGAATGCCTGATGCATCGTATGAAAGTAGAATTAGGAGATAACTTTTCTGAAATCATTACATATAATCCCATGTACAAGGATTTTACAGTAAGCAGCCAGATCATGCCCTTAGGAGTGTTATTGCATGTGGCAGCCGGAAACGCCGACGGGTTGCCTGCATTTAGTGTGTTTGAGGGTTTGCTTACAGGAAATATAAATATTTTAAAATTACCGGCAGCAGAGGGTGGTATATCGGTTCGTCTGCTATTAGAACTTATAAAGGCAGAGCCCATCCTGGCTGAATATATTTATGTTTTTGATTATTCATCAAAGGATATAGAGCATATTGAAAAACTTATTTATGTTGCAGATGCGGTTGTAGTATGGGGAGGAAGGGAAGCGGTGTCTGCTTTCAGGAAGATGATTCCACCTAATATGAAGCTGATTGAATGGGGTCACAAAATAAGCTTTGCATATGTTACGAAACAGGGTATAACTGCGGAAGGACTTGAAGGCCTTGCTAAAAACATTGCTGATACGGGGCAACTGTTGTGCAGCTCTATTCAGGGAATTTTTGTAGATACAGATAATATGGAAGAAGTATATGAATTTTGTAAAAAGTTTTTGCCTGTTTTGAATAAAGAAATTGCTACACGCCCTGTAAAAATCGGAATAGGCATACAGTCACAGGTAGCACTCCGATTATATGCGGAGGAGCTTGAGGGTATTTATAAAAATAATAGGATATTCAGGGGAGATAGTTGCAGCTTGATTGCATATTCTGATAAAGTAATGGATACATCTATTCAATTTGGCAATGCATGGGTGAGACCTTTGCCCCAGTCAGAAATGCTTTTAGCACTCCGTCCGTATAAAAACTATCTTCAGACTGTAGGGTTGCTTTGTGGACCCTTTGAAGCGCAGCTTTTTACGGATATACTTTTTAAAACGGGGGTTGTCAGAGTGTGCAAAGGGGAAAATATGTCCATAGATTACAGCGGTATTCCCCATGACGGAGAATATCCTTTAAGGAGATATACAAAAATTGTACATTTTGAGAAAAACAATGGATGATCAATTGATTGGCAGTTGATTAGCGATTGACTAACGATGGATAGGGACGTTTTTTTCCACTGCCTATCCCATCGCCTGTCTATCGCTTATCAATCGCTACTCCATTGATTTATGTACCTACGTTTGATACCAAGGCATCATACAGCTTTTTTAGTGCCTTCTTTTCTATTCTTGATACATAGGAACGAGAAATTCCAAGAAGTTTTGCTATTTCTCTTTGTGTTTTATGCTCATGATTTCTTATTCCATATCTCATTTCAATTATGGTCTTTTCTCTTTTTTGGAGTGTTTTATCTAATATTTCGTCTAATGCCTTTATTTTTTCTTCTTTATCCAATCTACCTATAATTTCTTCACCTTCATATTTAATTATATCAATAAGGTAAATGTTATTTCCTTCTTTGTCGGTTCCCAAAGGACCTTGCAGTGAAATTTCTTTTTTTAGTTTTTTATCACTTCTAATTGTCATCAGTACTTCGTTATCAATGCATTTTGCAGCGTAGGTAGCAAGTCGGATACCTTTGTTGTCATCGAATGTGGATACAGCTTTGATAAGACCAATTGTACCTATGGATATTAAATCTTCTTGATCAATGCCAACTGTTTTATATTTTTTTATAACATGGGCAACTAATCTGAGGTTTCTCTCTATCAGTATGTTTCGTGCGTCCATGTCTCCTTCCTTCGATTTTTGTATAAGCTCAGATTCTTCTTCTTTGCCTAATGGCTGTGGAAAGGAACTCCCATTCGTTATATAACCAAAAATAAAGATAGATAGTGGAAATAAAAGCTGCAGTACATTTTCAATCAAAAAACCACCCCCCGGAGTTATATATTATATGCAGAAAGTTTAAAAAATTGTTTGTACACTTATAAAATAAATGAAATAAAAGTATTCATCGGGAAATATATATAATTTGATAAAATTCGACTTTTAAGAAAAAAGTAATTAGGGGACATATAAAAGTCCCCCGCTTTCTTGAATGACGGGCAAAGCCCTTATTTAATTTATTTTCTATTTTCAATATTTTTTGTATTATTGTTCATATTTTTATTCATTTCTTTATTCATCATATCATGACAGTTCATGCGTTTCATTAATTCCATAAGCTGTTCGCATGTCATTTCTTCAGGTATTTTTGGCATTCCCGGCATCTGAGGCATTGCAGGAGCTTGTGGTGTGCCTGGCGCTAAAGGTCTTCCCGGAGCTTGTGGTGTGCCTGGCGCTTGCGGAGCTGTTGGAGTTTGTGGCATTTTAGGCGCCTGAGGTTTACTTGGTGGAGTCGTTGGCATCTGTGGCATTCCCGGCGTCGTAGGTCTACTTGGTGTTTGAGGTGCTCCCGGTGTTTGGGGCATTCCCGGCATTCCCGGTGTCTGAGGTCTGCTTGGAGTTTGTGGAGTCGTTGGCATTTGTGGCATACTCGGCATCTGCGGCATACCGGTTTGTGGCATACTTGGCATTTGTGGCATTCCAGTCTGAGGCATACTCGGCATCTGTGGCATTTGTGGGAATCCAGGTATATTAGGCATTGGAAATCTTGGAAATCCGGGATAAATATTCATATCTTCAGGCATTAATTCCGGTGACATGGGTATTGCCGGCATGTCTCCGTTCGGCAATGCCGTTTCCGGCAACATAAAACCTTCAGGTATTCTACTTGGCGGCATTTGATTTGCCATTAATGGCATATATGATACATATGGGTTACAATTGTACGGCATTGAATCATAATGCGGCATGTTATTTCTATTATTTGAATAAATCATATAATCCTCCAATTATATATAAAATTTCTTATAATTAATATACGTATTAAACTCAAATTAGTGAATTTAAATATTAAATGTTTCTTTACTAATTTCATAACATCATTTACAATAGAGTTATGAAAAAATGATTTAGTTAAAATTTTATTGTCATTTAGGGGAGATTTTTCACTGCGTTTAGGATGATAGGATATAAGGAGAATGAGTTATGATAAATTTATTGCTTGTAACACATGGAAATTTTGGAAAGGAATTATTGAAAAGTTCAGAATTAATCATCGGAAATATTGAGAATGCAGAAAGTATATCTTTTGAACAAGGGGATAGTTTTGAAGAACTATTGAAAAAAGTAGAAGAAGCAGTTGAAAGGTTATCTAAGGATGATTTGATAATTTTTACCGATATGTATGGTGGAAGTCCTTTTAATGCAGTAGCAAGAACCATGAAAAACAGAAACTTTTATCATATAACAGGAATTAACTTCCCGTTGTTTATCGATATTGCCGTTAACAGAGATACATATAGCTTAGAAGAAATAGCAGAAAAAATTATAAAGAACGGTAAGAAAAGCATAGTCTTCGTTAATGAGAAGTTTTTAGCTGATTAGTGGAGGAATAATGAAAAAAATTGTTTTAACAAGGGTAGACGACCGTCTACTTCACGGGCAGGTGGTTGTTTCCTGGATACCATATCTTAAGGCAAATGAAGTGATTGTGGTTGATGATGAATTAGCTAATGATGAATTTATGTCACTTTTAATTAAAAATGCAGAACCTGAAAATGTTAAAGTAAATATATTTACGGTTGAAGATGCTGCAAACTATTTAAAAGATGAAGATACAGGTTCTAATATTTTTATAATAATTAAAAATATTGAATACATAATTAAACTTATAGAACTTAATGTAGAATTGAATAAAATTAACATAGGAAACCTTGGCAGTAATTCAAAAAGAAAAAAATATTATAATTCTGTTTTTTTAAGTGATGATGAATTAAATATGCTTTTGTGTATAGCAAAGAAAACAGAGGTTGAAATACGAATGCTTCCTAAGGATAAAGAAGTACAGTTGGATAAGGTAATTAAATGAGCTATTTGCAATATTTTTTAATTAGCATATTATATTTTTGGGGAAGCAGCACTGCATTTTCATTCGGAGTAGGTTATTTTACTTTATACAGACCGGTGTTTTGCGGTTTATTGACTGGTTTTGTTTTAGGTAACCCAGCGATTGGAATGGCGGCTGGTGCAGTAGTCAATATAATTTATATGGATTTTGTATCTACCGGCGGGTCATTTAAGGGAGATCAATGCCTTACTGCTATAATTTCTGCTGCAGTTGCAATTTTATTTAATTTAAACATAATAGAATCTGCTGCAATAGCATATCCATTTGGTTTCTTGGGAATTTTAATATGGAAGTACCGATTAAATATTAATTCTATTTTTGCCAAAAAATTTGAAGAAGAATATGAAAAGGGTAATAGCCCTGAAATTAATTTATATAACGTATGGCTGCCTCAGATTTTGTTATACATTATGAGCACTGCTGTTATTATTATAGCACTTGCTATGATGAAGTTGATTGGAACATTTGCAGTAAACCTAAAGAGTATTTTATTTGTTTTCGGTTTTGCATTAGTTATTTATACTTCATTTAGCTTGATTTTAAAATTAAAAAACAAAAAATTTATTTTAATATTTGCTTCTTCAATATTAATAACTTTAATTTTTAATATTCCATCTTATTTGATAGCTTTAGCGGTTTTATTGTTTTTATTTTTCTTTACAGACAGAGATTTAATAAAAATAGGCAACAAAGCGCATAAAAAAGGAATTTTGAGAAAAAAGGATTTATTTTATTCATGGGTTATTTGGGCAAATTACTCTCATTCATGCTACAGTTTTGAAAGATTACAGGGCTTGGCATTTGCACATAGCATGAAAAACATATTTAAAAGACTTTTTAAAAGTAATAGCGAGGTAATTGAAGGTATACATAGACAAAGCGAATTTTTCAACACTGAACCAAACATGGGAACACCCATACTTGGGTATATTATTTCTCAGGAAGAACAAACCGTTCTTAAAGCACAAGAAAACAGTAATATTAGCTTTGTAAAAAAAGGAATGATGGGAATAGCAGCCGGACTGGGAGATTCCTTTACCCAGGTTGTACTGACACCGCTGTTTATATCCTTATCAGTCTTGTTATGTATGGATGGCTATTATTTTTTAGCGGTGATACCTGTTTTAATTCTTGGTCTGTTAATTTTAATGATTTCATATATAGGATTTATGAAGGGTTATTACGAGGGTAAAGAAAGCTTGATTGAAAGAATCAACATTGTTAAAAACAGCAAGCTTAAATTATATTTTCCGTATATTTTTTCAGGAATATTGGGAGTTTCATTAGGAAAACTAATATTGATTAATTATATGCACTTATTCTAAGAATTAGAGGAACTATTAATGAATAATAAAAAAGTGGGAATAATGGGCGGCTCATTTAACCCCATACATCAAGGACATTTGGTTGTTGCCAACGAGGTTTTAAGTATATACAATTTAGACGAAATTATTTTTGTTCCTGCAGGAAATCCTCCTCATAAAAATGGATTAAAAACGAGCCCTTGGGACAGATATTTTATGACGCAGCTTGCAACCATGTCAAATGAAAAATTTACTGTTTCAGACATAGAAATAAAAAAAACTGAAAAAAGTTACACATTAAATACATTAATGCAGTTTAAAGAAATGTATCCGGATACAGAGTTTTATTTTATAACGGGAACCGATGCCGTCATAGATCTTCCCAATTGGCATGAGCCGAAAAAACTCCTAAGCTTATGTAAATTTATAGCAGTTTCAAGACCGGGAACAGAAAAAGAAATTATCGAAACTAAAATAAAAGAAATAAGAGAAAGTTTAAATGGCCACATAGAACTTATGCAGGTACCAATGCTTCAGATATCTTCCACTGATATAAGAGAAAGATTTAAAAATGGTATTTCTTCAAAATATTTACTGCCGGAGCCGGTGGAACAATATATAATAAAGAATAATTTATACAGGTGAACGATGGATTTAAATGATTTAAAAAATAAATTAAAAGGTTTAATAAGTCCTAATCTTTTTAATCATTGCTTAAGTACCATGGAAGAAGCACAAGATCTTGCTATAATGTATTCATCAGATGTTAATAAAGCTAAAATTGCAGGGCTTCTTCATGACTGCGGTAAAGTAGAAAAGGGAAAGGACAATTTGACTCATGCTTTTATGGGAGCTAAGCTTGCAAATGAAGTTTATAATATACAAGATGAGGATATAATAAATGCAATAATGTATCATACTACAGGCAGAGAAAATATGACTTTATTAGAGAAAATAATTTATATAGCCGATAAAATAGAGCCGAACAGACATTATGAAGGGGTCGATAAATTAAGAGAATTGGCTTATAAGGATATCGATGCAGCAATAATATTATCGTTAGAAAATACAATTGAATATGTAACAAATAAAAATATGATACTTGACGAACAGTCGTTAAAAACTTTGAAATTTTTAAAGGAGGAAAAATGATAAACAAAAATATAGAAATAATACTTAAAGCGTGTGAAAATAAAAAAGCTTATAATTTTACGGTTCTTGATGTATCAAAAACCAGTTCTATTACAGATTATTTTATTATAGTAAGCGGCAATAATGAAAGACAGACAGTGGCAATTGCCGAAGAGGTAATAGAAAAATGTGCTCAGGAAGGAATTGATTTTTATTACAGAGAAGGTTTTGATACAGGCAGGTGGATATTGTTGGAAACAGATGACATAATTGTTCATATTTTTCATAGGGATGAAAGAGAAATTTATGATCTTGAATCTCTATGGTATGATAATAATTCAATTGAAGTAGAACAATTTGGTATAACAAATTGGAAATAGGAGGGTTTTCATGTCTAATACAGTAATACAAACAAGCAATGCTCCTGCAGCAGTAGGTCCTTATTCACAAGGAATTAAAGCCGGCAACACCATTTATGTATCAGGTCAATTACCGATTAATCCTGCAACAGGCGAGCTTTATAAAGGCGGAGACATAAAGGAAGAAACAAGATTATCATTAATGAATGTAAAGGCCATATTAGAACAGGCCGGTGCTTCTTTAAAAGATGTAGTAAAATGCACTGTGTTTATTAAAGATATGAATCAATTTGGTTTAATAAATGAAATGTATGGTGAAGTGTTTGGTGAAACTAAGCCGGCAAGAGTTTGTGTTGAAGTTGCAAGATTACCTAAAGATGCAAACGTAGAAATTGATGCAATAGCAGTAGTTTAAAAAATAAAAAAATTCAGGGCAACCTGAATTTTTTTTTAATTGTTGTATCTGCTTTTTCTTCTTTTTCTGATAAGTTTTATTCTAAAATCATTGTATATCTTTAATGTGAAAATTCCGGCAGCCGCAAAAGCCAAAATAAGTAATATGAATTTAATGAAGGTTAAAAATGTCTTGCTTTTTGGCCCATCAGACAATGTACTTATAACGGAAGTGGGTGTTATAAGATTAACACTTCCTATTACCTTGCCATCTGATTTGAATTCTATTTTACCAATAACATCATTTTTATTTAAAGGCAAGTTTATTTCACTAATGATAATTTCTGATTCAATACTTTTTTTTGAATCTTTTTTTATTAAAGTTGTAAAATCACTTTCTGTTATAGCTGAAATTTCTTTGATGTCTCCATCCTTAACTTCTATATTTTGTACAAATGTATTTTTGTTTATCAATGTTGTACTTTCAAAATTATTGAAACCATAATTAAAAAGATTATGTGCATCCTGGTACATTTCCAAGGATACTCCGTTCATAATAACAGCTATTAAGTCAGTACCGTCTTTGCTGGCACTTGCAACTAATGTGTTGCCTGCTTCGGGTGTGTAACCTGTCTTTATGCCCGTTGCATATTCGTATGTTGGGTCAATATATTTGCCGTTTACATATATTTGATTATAGCTTGTATTATGTATAAGTCTGTTTAAGTTAGCAAAGTACCTTGTTTCATCCTTTTTATTAGTAGGCGGTATTTCATATCTTGCTGTGCTAACAATTTTTTGAAATGTTTCATTTTCCATTGCATATTTCGCGATTAAAGCAAGATCTGATGCGGTTGTATAATGATTTACATCATGCAAGCCATGAGGATTGACAAAATTTGTGTTATATGCACCGATTTCCTTAGCTTTTTCATTCATAAGTTTAACGAATTTTTCTTCGCTTCCGCCATAGTGCTTCGCCAAAGCAAGCGCAGCATCATTTGCTGAAGGTAGCATCAATGCATACAATAAATCCTTTGTAGTTAATATTTCACCCGACTCTAAAGCTACGTGGCTTCCTGCTATCTCATGGGGAGTATCTTCATCAATAGTTATGACATCGGACAGATTTCCTCTTTCTAATACTAAAATTGCAGTCATAATTTTTGTTAAGCTTGCAGGATACATTTTTTGGTCTGCTTTTTTTTCGGCTAAAATTGTTCCTGTTTTTACATCTATCAGCACTGCTGTCTGGCATATAATATTTGGTGAAGCATAGGCAGTCGTTATATTTAACCATATGGCAGAAATTAACAAAATGAGGGAAAAAACTTTTTTAATCATCTGTAAACTCCTTATTTATACAAATCAAATAATAGTATAGCAGAAAAATAAGCATTTGTAATTAAAATTTTTGATTTTTTTATAAAATAATGTATAATATAATTATCATATGTCTAACATTGCAAATATAGGAGATTTTTATGAACAATCGTATTTATAAAAAAGGACTTGCGGTTGTTTTAATCATTGCATTATTTGTTTTTGCCTACTTGTGGATTAAACTTTCAAGCAAGAAAGAAGAAATGGTTTTTAAAGATTTTGAAAATGTTAATGAAAATAACATAAAAGCGGAAAAGTCAGGTAGCTTATTTGTAGATATTGATGGTGCTGTTAATAATCCCGGTGTATATGAATTTAAGGATGGGAGCAGAGTCAATGATGCAATTATTACAGCAGGTGGACTTAAAAGTAATGCTTACACTAAGAATCTTAATAAAGCAAGGTTACTTAATGACGGGGAAAAAATATACATTTTAAATGTAGATGAAATTAGTGAAATAAGTTCCGAAAACAGCAAGCTTATAAATATAAACACTGCATCTAAGGAAATGTTAATGACAATTCCCGGTATAGGGAAGGTTTATGCCCAAAGGATAATAGATTACAGAAATAAAAAATCCTTTGGCTCTATAGAAGAAATAAAAAATATAGACGGTATAGGTGAAAAAATATTTGAAAAAATAAAAGAATTTATAACCGTTGGTGAATGAGGTAAAATTATGTCAAGAGATGAAATACGACTTACACAGATGACAAAAGCTTCCGGCTGAGCTGCCAAAATAGGTCCTAAGACCCTTGCTCAAGTTTTGAGCAAGCTGCCAAAATTTAAAAATGATAAATTAATTGTTGGATTAGAAACATCGGACGATGCCTGTGTATATAAAATAAATGATGATATAGCCATGATACAGACAGTTGACTTTTTTACACCGGTAGTGGATGACCCTTACACATTCGGACAAATTGCCGCGGCTAATTCCCTGAGCGATATTTATGCTATGGGAGGAGAGCCTGCCATAGCTTTAAATATAATTGGTTTTCCTAATTGCCTTGACCCGGATGTTATGGCGGAAATATTAAAGGGCGGTGCTTCCAAGGTTATGGAAGCAGGAGCAAGTATAGCAGGAGGTCATTCTGTAGAGGATGATGAACCAAAATACGGATTATGTGTAACCGGTTTCATTCACCCGGACAAAATATTGAAAAATTACGGTGCTCTTGCAGGTGATGTCCTGATATTAACAAAACCGGTTGGAACAGGAATAGTAAATACTGCAATAAAAGCAGATATGTGCTCTAATGAATCTAAGGAAGCAGCAATTCACACAATGAGAACATTAAATAAAAATGCAAAAATAGTTATTGAAAATTATCCGATAAGCTGCTGCACCGATATAACCGGCTTTGGTTTAGCAGGGCATTCGGCAGAAATGGCAGAAGCAAGCAACGTTACCTTTGTAATCAATATAAAGGATGTACCGGTTATAAAGGATGTATTTGAATATGCATCATCAGGACTTGTCCCGGGCGGCTCATATAGGAACAGGGAATTTTTTGAAAGCAAGGTATCTGTTGAGGGAGTTGAAGAACAATTTATTGATTTAGCATATGATCCACAAACATCGGGAGGCCTTTTGTTTGCTGTCAATGAAAAATATGCAGATAATATAATGAAGGACTTAAAGATGAGCTTAGACACACAATTTTCCATTGTTGGAAATGTTATAGAAAAAACAGGAAACTACAATGTGATTATACAATAAGCCAAAAACCTTAAGGGAGAAAACATGGATAAAAAAGCATATTACAGAAGTATTCCTAAAGTTGATATATTGATGGAAACTGATAAAATTAAAAGCTTGGAAAAAAAGTGCAACAGAGAACATATTCTGCAATCAATCAGAAAAGTTACTGACGGTTTAAGAGAATTTATCAATAATTCAGAATGTGAAGAAGAAATAAACAATAAAATTCAAAGTGTAATAATAGATATTGTGGATGAAGTAAAAAGTTACACTGAGTATAACTTAAAAAAGGTTGTGAACGGAACCGGTACAATATTACATACAAATTTGGGAAGAGCAATAATTTCTGATGAAACTGCGGAAAGAATTAAATTATTGGTTACCGGATATTCTAATTTGGAATATAACTTGGAAGATGGCATCAGGGGCTCAAGGTATTCTCATTTCGAAAAAATAATTACTAAAATAACGGGGGCGGAAGCAGCAGTGGCTGTTAACAACAATGCTGCTGCTATTTTACTCATTCTTTCTGCTATTTGTAAGGGAAAGGAAGTAATAGTTTCAAGGGGTGAATTAGTTGAAATAGGAGGCTCCTTTAGAGTTCCGGACGTTATGGAACAAAGCGGATGTATTTTAAAAGAGATTGGAACTACCAATAAAACTCATTTGTACGATTATGAAAATTCTATAAATGAAAATACGGGAGCACTGTTAAAGGTTCATACGAGTAATTATAGAATTGTGGGCTTCACCGAATCTGTAGCAGTTGATGACTTGACTTCACTTGCCCATAAATATAATTTGCCTGTTATCGAAGATATAGGAAGCGGTGTGTTGATAGATTTAAGTAAGTATGGACTTAGCTATGAACCGACTGTTCAGGCATCCATAAACGGAGGAGCCGATATAGTATGTTTTAGCGGAGATAAACTGTTAGGTGGTCCACAGGCAGGCATAATAGTGGGAAAAAAGGATTTAATTGATAAAATAAAAAAACATCCTTTAACCCGCGCTTTAAGAATCGACAAATTTACGGCTTGTGCACTTGAAAGTGTATTTTTGTATTATATGGATGAAGAAAAAGCAGTTTCTAATATTCCTGTCTTAAAATTAATTAACAGAAAAAAGGATGAATTAAAACATACTGCAGATTTGTTATATGATAGGTTAATTAAAGTATTGGAAAATAAGTGCGAAATCGTTATAGAAGATTGTCAGTCGCAAATAGGCGGGGGTTCTTTACCCCTTGAGAGAATTGACAGTATTTCATTAAATTTTAAACCCAATTCTATGACTACAAGCTCCTTGGAGAATAAATTAAGGCATTTGCACACACCAATAGTTGGAAAAGTTGTTAATGATAGATTTGTAATAGATTTAAGAACTGTACTTAACGGAGAAGAGAAAATAATTTTAGAAGCTTTTAAAAACATCTTTGAGGAGGAAAGATGAAAAACATTATAATTGGCACAGCAGGGCATATTGACCATGGTAAAACAACCTTAATAAGGGCACTCACCGGAAGAGAAACTGACAGGTGGGAGGAAGAAAAACGAAGAGGTATTACAATAGATTTAGGATTTACATATTTTGACCTGCCAAATGGCAACAAAGCAGGTATTATTGATGTGCCCGGCCATGAAAAATTTATAAAAAACATGCTTGCCGGTGTAATAGGAATGGATTTGGTGCTGCTTGTTATTGCTGCAGATGAAGGAATGATGCCTCAAACAACAGAGCATTTAAATATATTAAATATGCTTGGAATTAAAAAAGGAATAGTAGTTTTAACTAAATATGATTTAATAGAACCTGATTGGCTTGAACTTGTTAAAGAGGATATAAAAGAGGAACTGAAGGACACATTTTTAGAAAACGCACCAATAGTTGAAGTTTCCTCAAAGACCGGCTATGGCATAGAGAAATTGATCAACGTAATTGTTAATCAAACAGAGGATGAAATTGAAGAAAGAAACATTAATACTATACCACGTCTTCCCATAGACAGAGTTTTTTCTATAACCGGTTTTGGAACAGTGATAACAGGAACGCTTATTTCAGGTAGTATTAAAAAAGGTGATGAAGTAGAAATATATCCTGTTAATAAAGTTTGCAAAATAAGAAATATACAGGTTCATTCAAATGATACAAATGAAGCTTTTGCAGGACAGAGAACGGCTGTTAACTTATCAAACGTAAAAAAAACGGATATTTACAGGGGATGTGTAATTGCACCTATAAATTCCATGAAAAATACAATGATGTTAGATGTTAAGCTAAGCGCGCTTAAAAGCTCTAAACGTATTATCGAAAATCGTTCAAGGTTACATCTTTATACAGGAACCAGCGAAATACTTTGCAGGGTGGTTCTTCTTGACAGAGATGAATTGACTCCGGGAGAAAGCTGTTATGCACAGCTTAGGTTAGAGGAAGAAATCGCAGTAAGAAGAAAGGATAAATTTATAGTTAGATTTTATTCACCTATGGAAACAATAGGCGGCGGAGAAATAATAGAGCCGGTACCCCTAAAAAAGAAAAGATATGACGACCTGTTAATTGAAGAGTTGCATATTAAAGAAAAAGGAAGCAGCACAGATGTAATAGAAAAAATAATCAACGAAAATTCTAAGAATGTTCCAACAATTTCTGAAATAGCAAAATTAACAGCTTTAACTGAGGAAGAAATAAAAATCAGCGTGGAAATTCTTGAAGAAGAAGAAAAAATTACTGTTTTTAATTTTAAAAATGATAAAGCCATGTGGCATAAAAGTTATGAAAGAAATATTATTGAAGGAATAGAAAAGTATCTGTACAATTATCATGAAGCAAAAAAATACTCAAAAGGTGCTAAAAAATCAGAAATTAAAAGTAGATTCCTACCTAATGTCAAACAGACAATATTTGATTCGATTATTCAATCATTTGAAAATAGAGGATTAATAAAGACAGAGGGTGAATATTTATCTTTAAGCTATTTTCAAATACAATATGACGAAGATTACAAAAAAATTGAACAAATTGTAATAAAACTTTTAAATGAAGTTGGATTTGAATTAATTAAATTAGAAGAGCTTATTGAAAAGATTAATAACAGCAAAGCAGAAGAAATTATTTCTTTAATGATTGATGATAAAAAGTTAGTTAAAATTAGTGAAATCGGAATAACAACGTTCGAAATATATGTTGAAGCAAAAGAAAAATTAGTAGAATTTATTAAGAAAAATAAAAAAATTACAGCTGCGGAATATAGGGACTTATTAAATACAAACCGTAAAATTGCAATAGGGCTTCTTGAACATTTTGATAGCGTAAAAGTTACAAAAAGGGTTGAAAACGATAGAATTTTGTTTTAAATACCAATGCCATTTATTAAAAAACACACTAATGAATATTTAGCTTGACTTTTTTTCCAATTCAATGTAAGATTAAGAAAAGTTTAATTTTTGTAACAAACTAATTAAGGAGCGTAACAAATGAAGGTTTTGATTGTTGACGATGAACTTTTATTGATTAAAGGTCTTAAAAACAGCTTGGAACAAGACAGTTATGAAGTTGATTTAGCTCTTGAAGGCAATGAGGCATTAAGAAAGGTTTCATTAAATGATTATGATATAATTTTATTGGACCTTATTCTGCCGGATTTGGACGGGCTTGAGGTTTGCCAGAGAATAAGAGAATTATCTAACGTTCCTTTATTAATTTTAACCGCTAACAATGAAGATATGAATAAAATTTTGAGCTTGGAATATGGTGCGGATGATTATGTTACAAAACCTTTTAATATTTTGGAACTAAAAGCAAGAATAAAGGCGATTCTTCGAAGAACGAAGGGAATTAACCAAAAACCAAACGAACAGACTGTCATAGTTGATGATTTTATCATAAATGCTTTAGGCAGAAAGGTAAGCTTACAGGGGCAGGAAATTAATTTAACTGCTAAGGAATTTGATTTATTATTACTTCTTGCAACAAATCCCGGAAAGGTTTATTCACGAGAAGAACTTTTGGAAATTATCTGGGGATATGAATATTTCGGCGACTTAAGAACCGTTGATGTTCATGTTAGAAGATTGCGAGAAAAAATAGAAAGTAGAGGTAAGAATTACGAATATATACTGACAAAATGGGGAGTCGGTTATTATTTCAGAAATACTCATTAATAAAATTGACTTGAATTATTTACAGTACTATGTTATCATAATTTCGATGGGGATAGATAGGTGCTGGTGTGCCTCCTGGTCTTCAAAATCAGTCGCGGGGCGTTGATCCGTCCTGGGTGGGTTCAATTCCCACATATTCCCGCCACTTAAGGAGAAAAGTGATGCATAAAAATGTATTGGTATGTGTTACACAGCAAAAGACATGTGAAAAACTCATAGAGCAGGGTGTTAAATTAACACAGGAACAAGGAGATAATCTGTACGTAATTCATGTGGTTAATGAAAATGATAAGCTTTTAAACAACTTCAGCGATGGAGAAGCATTGGAGTATCTGTTTATGATAACTAAAAATGTAGGTGCTGAATTGATCATTAAAAGATCTAAGGATGTAATAAAATCCATTGTTGATTATGCTGAAGAAATGGGAATAACCCATGTTGTTCTAGGAAGTTCAAGAGAAAAAGATCCTTCAAATAATTTCGTTACAAAATTAAGAAAAGGGCTTCCGGACAGAGAGTTTGTTCTATAATATTATGAATAGATTATTTTTAGTATTTAAATTTCTTTTTGATAAGAAAATACCTTTAAAAGAAAAATGGTGGATTATAATACCCTTGATATATATTTTGAGCCCGGTGGATTTAATACCAATGCCGATATTAGGTTTTGGTGTATTAGATGATTTGGTAATACTTATATACCTTTTATCTGTTGTAACAGAAAAGACGAAAAAATATTATGGTAACGTAAGCGAAAAAAGCGTAAAAGAAAAAGATTTTATTGAAAATGTTGAATATAAGTTTGAAAATGATGAGGATTTTGAGTAAATCCTCATTTTTTATGTAAATATTAGTAAATTTATCTTTATTTTTGTCGAAAGAATTGTTAAGATAGTAGTAGGTTAAGATTAAAGAATACTGAGGAGGTGCTTATGAACAATAATTATAAGATTATCCGAACTATATATGAAAATGTATTTCAAAGGGTTGTAGAATGCAAGGATAATGAAACAGACGAAGTTTTTTACAGCAATATTATCACAAGTCAAAAAGTTATAAACCTTATTAACATATCTGAACTAAAATCTTTGTCATCCAATATAATTGAAGCTTATAATACGGATGACCGAATATACATATATACAAAACCATTAAATCTTCAGTATAAGGGATTGAAGGAGCAATTATCTGGAAATCTTACATTAAAACAACAATTCAATCTGTCTGAAAAAGTAGTGTTGCTAGCTCAAAGTATTTTTAACATGACTGATGTTGTACAACAAAAGATACTTGACTTAGACAGAATTTTTGTAGATGAAGACAACAATATATATGTTGATTTAAATCTTATTTTTGAACATGAATATGATATTGCAGATAACGAAACTTTTAAAAGATTAGGAAATATTGTTCACTATGTATTTTCGGGAACAGAAATAATTGATTACAATATTTCTGACACAATACCTCCGGATGTACTAAAAATTATTGTAAGATGTCTTACGAGAGAATATATTTATCCTAAAGATGTATTAGATGAATTAGTGAGTTCACCTATTTATGCAATGATTTTTAGTTCTGATACGACAGATTCTTTAAGAATCAATAAAAGCATAACAGAGCAAGATTCATTATCAGATAATATTTATAAAGAATCTGCAATTAGTTCTATTCAAGAAGATGATTCTGTATTAAATATTTATTTAGACAGAGATAAGGATCAAGAAAAATCCCTTAAAGTTAGAAATTCGTTTTCTAAAAAGGAAATTATAAGGATTTTAGTTTCTTTATTAATTGTTGTTTTAGTTTTGTTGACAGGCAATAAATTAATCAAAATGTTTAATTCAAAGGAAGCTATTAATAATAAACCGAATGATCAAACTGAAAATGAAAAACCTGTAGAACAAAAACCTGTTGATACCGAAACAGGTACTGAAAATGAAACTCCTGCTTCAGAAATAACTGATTCGACAGAAGTTTATTTTAATGAAAAACTGTTGGAGAAAATAGGATATAGCGGGGCTAAGGCAGAAATTGACAATGACATATACATGGAAGGTAAAAATTCATTGTTAGTTAAAAATGAAGGGGACGGGACCGTCAAACTTTTATTTGCTGCTGTTGATTTTACGGATGAAAAATTTAGCTACATGTTAAAGCAACAAATTGGTATAGCCGCTAAAATAAAGTCAGAAAAAGATGTGAAAGCAATGGTAGTATTAGAAGCATATAAGGGTGGAACTTTGGCATCTAATTTCCACACAAAAATAGATGTATATGATGATATGTGGTCTCCTCTTACTGTGCCTATTAATGTTACTAATGCAGATTCGTTAAATATTTATTTAGAATATGAAGGTCAAAATAAGGTATGGATTGATTCTGTATATATAGATGTTATAAAATAATTTTATGTTTTTGAAACTTTTTTATTGTATTTTACGTCTTATTATGAGGACTGATAGAATAGCGCTAAAGAGAGGTGGAATATGGATATAATAAAAATGGGGAATATCTCCAAGCTGTATAAATCAGGTCAAATTCAGGTTGAAGCATTAAAAAATGTGTCTTTTACGATAAAGGAAAAAGAATTTGTTTCTATAATGGGCCCATCAGGTTCAGGCAAATCTACTCTTCTTAATGTAATCGGTTGTTTAGATCATGCTTCCAGCGGCAATTATGAGCTTTCAGGCAATTTAGTTGATAAATTGAGTGATTCAAAAATGTCGGAAATACGAAATATGTTCATTGGCTTTGTTTTTCAAAATTTTCATCTGCTTCCGAGGGTCAATGCAATTAAAAATGTGGAAATACCACTTATTTACAGAGGAATGAACGGTAAAATCAGAAAAGAATTATCAGAGCATGCTTTGGAAATGGTCGGACTTAAGGATAGAATGAATCATTTGCCCTCACAGTTGTCCGGTGGTCAGCAGCAAAGGGTGGCGATAGCAAGAGCAATAGTGGGCAAACCATCAATTATTTTGGCTGACGAACCAACAGGAGCTTTAGATACAAAGACCGGTGATTTAATTATGGAATTATTTATTGAACTTAATACAAAACAATCCATGACAATTGTTCAAGTTACACATGAAGAGGAAATCGCCGAGTACGGAAGCCGAATAATAAGATTAGTAGATGGAGAAATAGTTTCTGATGAAAGCAGTGGAGGTATTTTAAATGTATAAAAAGATAATTTCAATAGTAATAGTTATAGGTTTGGTTTTTACCGGAGGTTATTTTACGGCAAAGATGTTAGTACCGGATTCTACGAAGGTATCCAATGTTCCAAGATATTCCACAAAACCGGTAGAAAGAGGAGATATTAAACAAGGTGTTAACATAACAGGACAATTAAACGGAAACTGGGGTGGCTCCATATCTGCACCAAAACCTGAGGGAATAACGGATTCTAACGGTTCAAGTGTTTCGGTTACATATACTGTAGAGGAAGTTTTTGTAGAACCAAACCAAATGATTAAAAAAGGTGATAATTTAGTTCGATTATCAGCAGCAAACCTTGGAGAAATATTAGAGGATTTAACTTCAGAGATTCAGAAAAAACAACAAGAAGTAGAAAGTAAAACAAAAGACTTAAAAAGTTTGTTAAATAAAGATTTTATAGATATAAACAATGTAAATCCTTTTGACGGAATAGTTTTTAATGCGCCTATAAAAGGAAGATTAACCGAGCTTAATGTTGAAGAAGGGGAAAGATTAGAAAACTATAATATAGCAGTTATAGTAGATGACAGTAAGGTTAAAATTAACTTTAAGGTCAATACATACGAATATTCAAGCTTAAAGGCAGGGCAAAAAGTATTGCTCCAATACAGAAGGTTATTAGAAGGTGGGGGAACGCAGACGGCCTTTGACGGTTTCTATACCGGAACTATCAAAAAAATAAATTCTAATCAAGTGCCTAATACAGATGGCATGACATATGTTCATAACGGTACAATAGAAGCTGACAATCCCGGTTTAGTTCAACCCGGAATGATAGTCGGAATTTATACTGAAGCAAATGGTTTACCGGTTACAACATTATCCTATAACGGTATAGTTGACTCATTTGTAAATGAAAAGAAAATAACATTAGATGAGCCGGCTGCAGGTAAAGACTCTAATGTTATTGCAGCAGAAGTATATGTAAATGAAAATGAATTTGTTGAAGAAGGAGATATATTGCTGCGCATTTCCGGTAGTGATGTGACAAAATTAATTCAAGATAAAGTCGAATATATTAAGAATTTAAGTGAAGGTATTGATAAAATTTATAAGAAAATAGATAAAGTATCTGAATTAACAACTAAAATGATGGTTACAGCACCTTCCGACGGAATGGTTTCTTACGTTATGTACAAGGTAGGAGATACAATAGTTGCCTCAGAATCAAGCGACCAATGGTCATTGCAGCTGTTAGATATGTATAATACCAGTGAAATGTATATATATACTACCGTATCAGATCTTGATGTTTTGTATATTCGTCAGGATGCTCCTGTTATAGTTTCGGTTGATGCTTTGCCCGGAGAAACTTTTGATGGTGTTGTAATGAGTTTAAATCAATATACTGACAGAGACGGTAAAACAGTTTATAACGTTCAGATAAAGGTTGAAGGAAGAGAAGGGCTAAGACCGGGTATGAATACAAACTGCTTTGTTGATTCGGGAGAATCATTGGATACATTGTTAGTTCCTATAGAGGCAGTATTTGAAGAAAACGGAAAACAAAAAGTTGAAGTATTAAATGCATCAAATGAAGTTGAAGCAGTTGAAATTGAAGTTGGGTTAATGAATGATATGTTTGTTGAAGTTTTAAGCGGTTTAGAGGAAGGTCAGCTTGTTGTAACAGGAAGTACAAAGGATTTAATGCCAAGTCAATCAGTGCCGGAGAATGATTCTATCCTGCCAATCAAAAATCAATAGGGAGTGATGATAATGCGAGAAAAAGGAAAGATTTCTTCTTTATTGATAAGGTTGAAATTTTCTGCCATGATGGCATTAGACGGCATTGGCTCTAATTTACTGAGGACATTTCTTACGGTTCTTGGAATTTCTATAGGAGTTGCTGCTGTTATCAGCTTGATGGGCATAGGTGAAGGAGCAAGAAAATCCATAGTTTCCCAATTTGAAAGCTTGGGTGAAAATGTAATAGTAATTAAATCAAATGCAAACAATGTAACATTTGAGCCGGAAGAAGCTGATAAAATGTCAAATAGGATTACAGGTGTACAATATGCTACACCTGTTGTATATACAAAGGATACTCCAATCAGATGGAGAAGAGATGAGAGCAAGACGAATATTGTCGGTGTAAACGAACAATATCCTGAAATTAAGGATCACAAAGTAGTTACAGGAAACTTTTTTACGTCATTACATGTTAAACAAAGATCTCCTGTTGCTGTTTTAGGTTATAATGTAGCTAACAATTTACTAAACGGCAGAAGTCCGGTAGGCCAGACACTTAAAATAAACGGTATTAATTATCGAATAATAGGTGTTTTAGGAGAAAAGGGAAAAGATAAAGGAGACGGCATAGACGATAAAATAGTAATTCCTTATACTTCTGCATTAAAAATTACAGGCACAAAAGATATCTTGGAAATTTGGGCTAAGTCAAACAGTGCTGAAGATGCTGAACTTGCAATGGTTCAATTAGGAAGAATATATAAGCGCAAGGTAGGTATCGGAAGCAATATTAAACCGGGAAGTGGCCAAGGGGAAGGTGAAGGAGAAGTACCACCTGACATGCCTATAGAGGAACCTGTAGAACCAATGCCGGAACCGGTGCCCGGCGTTCCCGGTGAAAAAGAGAATGTATTTGAAAAAGGTGAAGAACCTTTGACAATTACAAGTTTAAACAATTTGGTTAAAGAAGCAGATCAAGCAAACAGAATTATGACAGTACTTCTTGGAGGTATTGCTGCAGTATCACTTTTAGTAGGCGGTATAGGTATTATGAACATAATGCTTGTGGCAGTAACCGAAAGAACAGGCGAAATCGGTGTAAGAAGAGCTCTTGGTGCTAAAAAAGAAGATTTGTTGATACAATTTTTGTTAGAAGCTGTTTATGTCAGTATAATCGGTTGCGTAGTAGGAATTATATTGGGAAGTTGGGCTGTTACAATAGTTTCAAAATATGGTCTTTCAGCAATTGTAAGCTTTGAATCAATAAGAATTGCAGTATTTGTTGCTTTAACATCCGGATTATTGTTCGGAGTTTATCCGGCAATAAATGCATCAAATTTACCACCGGTTGAAGCACTGAAACGACAGTAATGAGATTCTTCGGGCTACGCCCTCAGAATGACAGATTATAAAGAGGTTTTGAAAATTCGAAACCTCTTTTTTTTACAATATTGCATAGTTATAGCAAGGTATGGTAAAATAACTATTAGTATTTGGAATTAAATAAAAGGAGCATATTATGGAATTTAATTTAAATATTGGCTTAAAAAAAAGAGAAGATAAATCAGTTACATTAAATGATACAGCTTTAGTATTTGGCAGCGGAGCAGCGAAAGTTTATGCAACTCCTATGATGATAGGACTTATGGAAGCAGCAGCTATGAATACGGTTAAAGATTATTTGCCTGAGGGTTTTTCAACTGTAGGCATAAGTGTAAACATAAAACATATCAGTGCAACAGCAGTGGGCAAAAAAGTTTATGCGGAAGCTGAACTAATTGAAATCGATAGAAAAAGATTAGTATTTAAGGTGGAGGCATTTGATGAGGATAAAAAAATAGGCGAAGGAATCCATGAAAGATTTATAATTGATGATAAGAAGTTCATGAGTAATTTATCATAATAATTCAATTATTTATTTACTTTTAATCGATTTTTTAGTAAAATCAAAAAAAGGAGAAATTATTATGAAATGTCCAAAATGTAATTATTCTGAAAGCAAGGTTCTTGATACCAGGCCAACCGATGATGGATTTAAAATAAGACGTCGAAGAGAGTGCATGGAATGCGGCCATAGATTTACTACATATGAAAAAATTGAGGAAACTCAAATAGTGGTTATTAAAAGGGATGGAACCAGACAAGGTTATAACAGAGACAAAATTATTAACGGGCTTATAAGAGCTTGTGATAAACGTTCTGTTTCTCTCGAACAAATAGAAGGAATCGCCGATAAGGTTGAGAAGCAGCTTTATAATACATTCCAGAATGAAGTTTCAACTGAGGTTATCGGAGAATTGGTAATGAATGAATTGCAAGGCGTGGATGATGTTGCATATGTCAGGTTTGCTTCTGTTTACAGGAAGTTTAAAGATATTAATACTTTTATGGATGAGCTTAAAAAAATACTTGATGAAAGAAAAAAATAAGCAAAGGAGCGAGCGTTATGTATATTAATCACGATGTTCTCAACATAACAAACGGTAACACTAAAATCATTGATACTGAATTCGGAAGAATGCAGATAGAGAAAATAGAAGCAGGCAGATTAAAATTAAAAACCGGGAAGATAATAGCTACAGACCCTATTTTGATGTATGATGATGAAAGCTATTCGGAACATGTCAAGCCGGGAAATTATGTAGTGAACATATATGTTGGAAAAACTGATAACAGAAAAAAACAAACTATTGTATCTGAACTTAGAATAAGTGAAAATGAACCTGTTAAATGGGAAATGGCACTTCTTAAGGGAGAATCATCAAAAGGATTTTCACTTGATGAATTTATGGGCTATGAGGTTGAAAATGGACTGGGATGCTTCATGGATGAATGTTTAATGGAGATTTTAGATGTAATGGATGATGAAGAATTAGATATTTACGAAAAATCCATTAAGGATGCAGTAAGAAACAATGAATATGCCTGTGCAGATATATTAATAGATAAGAAAAACGGATGTAACATTATAGTTTTTGCTACAGGTTGGAATGAAGGAACATTTCCTACATATTACGGTTATGACAAAAATAATAAGCTTTCAAGATTAGTCACAGATTTTATGGTTATAGAAAAATAAAGATGCGACCAAAGGGAGCAAATATTTTTGTAAATGAGACTGCGCCACAGCACCAAATTCGAGAATTTGGTGCTGTGTTTTTTGGTCACCATAATTTTTTTCTTTTAAATATCCAAAGACAAAAAAACAGTACGGTTAAGCTAATTATAACTACGAATAAGTATCCGTATTTCCAGCCGAATTCAGGCATGTTAGGAAAGTTCATACCATACCAGCCCACGATTAATGATAATGGGGAAAATACAGCTGTCAACACTGTAAACAGCTTCATAGTATTGTTTAAATTAATATCTAATTGAGCTTGGTAAGATTCTCTTATTTGTGTTACATAATCCCTTAAATTGGAGACCTTTCTGTTTAACCTTTCAATTCTGTTAAATAATATAACAAAATATGAAATTGACTTATCTTCAAGGACTCCATTTTCATTTTCAGTCAAATCTTCAACTATATCTAAAAGAGGTTCATAATGTCTTTTCAAAAATAGTAATTTATTTTTAAGAGATACGATGTCATTAATATAATCTTTAGTTTTTCCTTCTAAAACTTCTTCTTCAACATCAGATATTTCGGCCTCTAAATTAGAAAGCATGTTATAATGTTTAATTGTCATTTTATCGATCAAATTAAAAAGAATTCTATCTAAGCTCAAACTTAAATTGCCCTTAGAAAAAATATCATTTTTAATTTCCTTAAAAATATCTAAATAATTTTTTGAAACAAAAATTATAAACTTTTTTGAGATGAAAAAGTTTAATTCTATGGCTCCATAGCTGTCTTCTGACGGATTGATTATATTTAATATACCGAAACTGTAGTTTTCATAAATTTCAAGCTTAGGGGTATCCTCATTATGAGAACAGTCATATATTGCTTGGTAATTGAAATTAAAATATTCGTTCTTTTCTTGTATCTCTTCCGGAGTCATTATAAGCCAATATTTGTTATTGTTATCGCATTTAAATGATTCATATGATTCTTCAACTAAATTATCTTGACAAATTTTATATATTATCATTTAGTCACCTTCCATAAATAATAATATTATTATTTTAACAATTACTTATAGTTATGTAAATAGTTAAGTTTATAGTTAAAATATTGTAGAAATACACTGAAAAAAGTTTGCAAATTATATATACATTCTTGAAATATAGTTAAATAGATGTTAAAATAAATAATCTATAAACGAAAAAAGGATTATTATGAGAAAAAAAATTAACAAATACGACATTACGTTAATTGCAGCAATAATTATAATAAATTTATTTATTATGCTTTATGGTAGCAATAACATGGTACAAGCGACCGAGAAAATTGCCTATGTTTATTCAAACAATAAATTAATAGGCAGATATACTTTAACAGAGAATTATAAAACAGAATTTACGGTTGAAAATGATACAGGAACAGGTTTTAATACTGTTCATATCGAGGACGGTAAAATTTGGATCCACGAAGCCAGTTGTCCTGATAAAATTTGTTTAAATCAAGGTAAAATTCAAAATGGCGGAGAAGTAATAGTGTGTCTGCCAAATAAGCTTATGGTACAGATTAAAAGCAGTACTGATAATTCTGATGATATAGACATTATCGCACAATAGTTGACAGGAAGAGCAAACCATGAATAAAATACAAAGATATATATTTTTATCACTTTTAACGGCAGGGGCTTTAATTTTAAGCATTTTAGAAGGTATGATTCCCTTGCCCTATGTTGCACCCGGTGCAAAATTGGGATTATCCAATATTGTTACAATGTCCATAATAATTGTTTTTGGCTTTAAGGATGCTCTATTGGTTGTTATTATAAGGTGTATATTGTTAATGCTTGTGGCTACTAATCCAATCACATTCATTTACAGTATAGTAAGCGGAATAATGAGCACAGTTGTAATGAGCTTTGGTAACAAATATTTTAAAAAGTTCAGCTTAATAGGCATAAGTGTATTAGGAGCAATGACGCACAATGCTTCGCAGATTACGGTTGCAGCAATACTCTTTGGAACATTTAACCTATATTATTATTTGCCCATATTGTCGTTTGTAAGCATATTTACCGGGTGCTTTGTAGGGTATACATCTATTTTCGTAACAGAAAATTTAAATAAAACAATATTAAAATTAAGAAGAGAGGTATAATATGAAAAAAGGGAATTCCGTTTATTTTATTTTGCTTCTGTTAACTTCGGTAATAATTGGTACAATCCTTGGTAAGGGCTTTTCTAAATATTTTCCTGTTTTAAATTACGGCGAATCAATTGGATTCGGTCCTGCCACTTTAGATTTAAGCATATTTTCAGTGACATTTGGCTTTAATGCTAATCTTACTGTTGCGGGAATAATAGGTATTATAATTGCAATAATAGCTTATAAGAAACTTTAAGGAAGTAACATGAGAAATATAATTTTAGCATCAAAATCACCAAGACGTATAGAAATGCTCAGCAGATATTGTAAGAATTTAATAATTTTTTCTCCGGATACCGATGAGAATGTAGATGAAAATGATTCTCCCCAAACAACTGTTATGAAAATAGCTTTTGAAAAGGGTTTTAAGGCATATGAAAATTGTGCTGAAAAGGGAATAATAATAGCTGCAGATACCGATGTTTATTTAGATAAAATAATGGGAAAACCAAATTGTGAACAGGAAGGGTATGAAATGCTTAAACACCTTTCGGGTAAGATACATAAGGTTTTTACGGGAATATGCATCATTGATAATATAAGCGGAAAAAAGGTAGTTGATTATGATGAAACCTTGGTTGAGTTTAATGAGCTAAGTGATTATTTAATTAAAAGCTATCTGAAAACCGGTGAATACGCTGATAAGGCAGGGGCTTACGGCATACAAGGATATGGTGAACTTTTAGTAAAAGGGATACATGGCTGTTACAATAATGTAAAGGGACTGCCTCTTACAAAACTTAATAATTTATTGACAAAACATTTTTCTCATAAATTGCTCTAAATAAAAAGCTTAAGCTTATAATATTGCATATTGGAGGTTAAAATGGACAATAATAATTATACCATAAAATCAATACCTGCGGAAGACAGACCACAGGAGAAGCTATTAAAGTATGGAGCTAATAATTTGTCTAATTCAGAACTCTTGGCAGTAATATTAAGGACAGGTAGCAAAGAAGAAAATGTTTTAAAATTATCTCAGAGAATATTATCTGAAGATAATAAAGGGCTTAAGAATATAGCAGAAGGAACAATTGAAAAGTTTAAAATCTTTAAGGGAATAAGCGATGCAAAGGCAGCTCAGCTTATGGCTTTATCAGAGTTAAGCAAAAGAATAAGTACTTTAAAAATTGAAAGAATTAAAATTTCCTCTCCAAGCGATGCAGCAGTTGTTATGATGGAGGAAATGAGGTATTACAAAAAAGAATATTTTAAAATTATTCTTTTAGACACAAAAAACAACATTAAAAAAATTTCTGAAATTTCTATTGGTAGCTTGAACTCATCCATAGTTCATCCAAGGGAAGTGTTTTCGGAAGCAGTAGTAAACTCTGCCTCTTCTATTATTTTAGTACATAATCATCCAAGCGGGGAATCAGAACCCAGTCATGAAGATATAGTTTTAACAAATCGTCTTGATGAATGCGGCAAAATTTTGGGAATAAAGGTGTTAGATCATATTATTATAGGTGATGGTGTATTTTACAGTTTTAAAGAAGAGGGCTTAATTTAATTTGATAATGAAAGGAAATAAAATGGGATTCTTTGATATAATTACACAAAAAATAGGCATTGATTTAGGAACATCAAATACTTTGGTATATGTAAATAACAGAGGCATAATAGTAAATGAGCCATCTGTAGCAGCAATTAACTTAAATTCAAATGAGGTATGTGCGGTAGGTGAATCAGCAAAGGCAATGCTTGACAGAACACCTAAGTCAATAAATGCCATAAGACCTCTGCAAAACGGTGTGATAGCTGATTTTGAAATTACAAGAGCAATGGTTAAATATTTTATAGATAAGGCATTGAACAAAAGAAGATTTGTAAAATCAAACATTGTTATTTGTGTACCGGTTGGAGTTACATCCATTGAAAGAAGAGCTGTAGAAGAAGTTGCTTATGATGCGGGAGCTAAAAAAGTTAAGTTGGTGGAGGAACCAATGGCTGCTGCTATAGGAGCTGGATTAAAGGTTGAACAGCCGGTAGGAAATATGATTATCGATATTGGTGGGGGAACTACGGAAATAGCCGTCATATCACTTGGAGGAATTGTAGTAAGTGATTCTCTGCGAATTGCGGGCGATGATATAGATGTTAATATTAAGGATTATATTAAACTTAAATATAAAATGGAAATTGGTCTTATAACAGCAGAAAAAGTTAAAATGGTTTTAGGTAATGCCAGCAAAAAATATTATAACAAAGCAAATGATATAAATGATGAGGAAAATCAGCCGAAGGATTACACTAAAGAAATGGAGATTCGCGGAAGAGATATAGTTTCAGGGCTTCCTTTAAATATCATCGTTACAAGCGATGAAATAAGGGAGGCGATTATGGAAACTATTAACAACATAGTTAACGCAATAAAAAGAGTTTTAGAAAAAACACCACCCGAGTTATCATCCGACATATACTCTAACGGAATAGTTTTAACAGGCGGCGGTGCATTATTAAAGGGCTTGGATATTTATATAGAAAAAGAAACCGGTTTGAAGGTGTTTATTGCAGATAACCCATTACACAGCGTAGCTCTTGGAGCGGGCAAAATATGTGAATCTCTGTAAAGTGGTGAGTTAATGAATTTTTTTATAAGGCATTTTAAAAGGATATTATTTTTTCTTACAATCTTAATATTAATCATTTTAATTGGCCTTTCTTCTGTCGGAAGGGGAGGGGCTGATTTGGGTTTTTTTGGGGGTGTTGTAGCTAAATTCCAAAAACTTTCATTCAATACTGGACATACCATAATAAGCTCTATTTATTCAGTTCAGGATATTGTAAGAATGCGTGAAGAAAATAATATGCTTACTGATACGGTGCATGAGCTTCAGGAAACCGTAAGGATATTAGAAAATATAGTTAATAAATCAGATGCACTTGAAACAGAATATGAAATGAAAAAAAACCTAAAATATGATTATTCTATTGGACAAGTGATTGCATTAGATGATTCTAATTGGTTCAGCAGATTAACAATAGACAAGGGCGAAAATGACGGTATAAAGAAAAATGACATTGTTATTCACGCTGTTGAAACTGATAAAGGGGTAGTGCAAATCGGTTTGGTAGGAGTGGTCACTCAAACATCATCGAATTGGGCTAAGGTAATAACCTTGTTGGATGAAAGCTGTAAAATAAGCTTTAGAGATATAAACACAGATGAAAGCGGAATATTACAAGGAAGCGTTGATGGAACAATTACAGGTTATTTTTTCAACAGTAAAGCACAGGTAAAAACGGATGATTCTTTGGTTACATCAGGTATTGGTGAAATCTATATCCCAGATATTTATATTGGAAAGGTTATGGAAATTTATCCTACAACAGATGCTTCCACTCAAAGAATCATAATCAAACCTGCTGTTGAATTTACTAAGCTAAACAGAGTATATGTGTTGAAAGTGGACAGATGAAAGGTAGTAATTGAATGAAAAAGTTTAGTTTAATGACTGCTGTTATTATTTTAAGTTTTATTATACAAACATCATTATTACATTTTTTTGCTGTTTTTAACACCATACCTAATCTTTCATTGATTGTATTGGTGATATTTGCCATGATGTCAAACGGTATAACGGGAGCAATCATAGGTATTTTTACAGGCGTTTTGTATGATGCTATGATATACGATGTTTTTGGCATTTATACTCTTATTTATTTTATAGTAGGGTCTGTTATAGGAAATTACAGCGAAGATATGTTAAGAGAAAATTATGTTGCATATACATCTGTCACGGCGATTTCAACATTTGTAATGCATTTTTCTTTTTATGTAATATTATTTTTTTTAAAATACAGAGTGGACTATGCAGGAAGCATCCTAAAAAACATATTGATTGAAACAATATTAAATATGTTGCTCGTTGTTTTTGTTTTAAAATTTATTAATTTTTTATTTGATAGATTAAATGTCAAATAATCAGTTATAAGAGGTGAATTAATTTGAATTTAAAGAAGTTTTTCAGTAACAGACTTAACATTATATATATAATAATCGTTTTTATGCTTTGTGTTTTGGGTTTCAAAATGGCTGTTTTGACTATAGTTGAAGGGGAAGAATACAGAGCGGTTGCAGATATCAAGAAAATTAAAGATATTCCCGTAAAAGCACCAAGAGGTAAAATATTAGACAAAAACGGAGTTTTATTGGCTGACAATGTTGCAAGTTTTACAGTGCAAATGTACACTGATGAGATTGAATCTGAACGCTTTAATGAAATATCATACATTTTATCAAAAATATTAGATGAAAACGGTGAAAAACCTATTGATGATTTTCCCATTAAACTTAATACCTTTGAATATGTTGCAGAACCGGATTTAAGGAATCCGACAGGGGGCATTGAATTATCATACATTACAGCTGAAGAAAAAGTTATTCAATCTGTTAAGGAAAATTTATATGCTTGGTTAAATTATTCTAATGAAATTTATGACGAGGATTTTGATATTAAAAAAAGTGTACTTGATACAATATTAAGAGATATTAAAATACCTGTTAAATTAGAAAACGGTCAGTTTATATATACTGAAATTAAGGAAGAAAACAAAACAGAAGTTATAGAAAATGAACAGGAGCAGGCAAAAGCACCTACCAATAAAGAAATTAACGCTGAAATTGTAGAAAGTACGGAAAACCCAATTGTTACTTGGCTTAGAAGCAACAATATCAACGAAAAAGCAACAGCGGAAAATGCTGTTATTGAAATATTAATAAAGAACAACAAATACCTTAAGCGTTTGTTTACAAATTCAAAAATCAGAAAGTTTTCCTATGATTTTATATCGGCAAAGGGACTTGATACTAACATTAAGTTAACAGAATTTTCATTTGTTCAGGATGAATATTATAAAAACTTAAAAAGGAGCTTAAATGTAAATCATCAGGAAATAACATCAAATACATCTGCAAAAGATGACTTTGTTATTTTAACCATGAAATATTCACTGGATAATTTACTATTAAATGTTTATCAATCCGGCTTAGGCAAGATAATGCCGGGTTCTATGCTTATTGAAAAGCTTAAGGAAATATATACTGACCTACCAGTTAAATTTGTTGAAAATGGTGAAGTAGGTTCATATGAGTTCACAGATGAGAATTTAAAAATTAAGTACTTAAATCAGCAGCACATGGAATTAAACACCACAAGCTATGATTTTATAAAACAATTATCATTTAAAAATTATGATATATTGTATAACTTAATAACCGATGACCAAGTAAAATACTTTGCTCAGGTTGAGCTTTTAAAGTATGAGAATCCATCCATTTCCATTGCTGAGTGGGAATATTCTCCTATCAGAGACAAGAGAAATTGGATAACCAAAAATATAAAAACCGATGCAGATGAAGATGACATAAAAAATTTATCTGCCAAAGATGTTTTTAAAGATTTAAGAGAAACATTAAAAATAAGTGATGATATAAGTGATTACGATGTTAGAAATATGATGGTTATAAGAGAAAGGTACAATAAAATCAGCTACCTTTCGTATCATCCGATTGATATATGCTATGGAGTATCAGAAAAATCTGTTGCAATGATATCAGAACGTTCTCATGAATTAACCGGGATAAATGTTGAAATAGAACCATTAAGATATTATCCTCAAAAAGAAATTGCTTCTCATGCCTTAGGGTACTTAGGTAAAATAGCTCAAGAGTATGAGGTTAAGGAATATGTGGTTGAAAAGGGCTACAGTCCCGATGATATAATAGGTAAAACTGGTTTAGAGGAAAAATTTGAGGATTATCTAAGAGGAGACAAAGGTAAAAAAACTGTAGAAGTAAATAATGTGGGTAAGACAATCAAATCAGTATCAAGTCAAGCTCCTGTTCCGGGAGATGATTTGTATCTAACCATAGATTCAAGATTACAAAAAAAGGCAGAAGAATCCCTGAAAAAGGGGTTGGAACAAATTCAAAAGGGCGGAAAATTTGAAAGCCAATGGGGCGACTTTATATTTAAGGATAAATATGCAAATGCAAAAACAGGTGCTTTAGTAGCTTTAGATGTGAAAACAGGTGAAGTTTTGGCTATGGCAAATTATCCGGGATACGATTTGAATTTATTTTCAACAGGTATTTCATCTGAGGATTGGAACAGCTTGTTAAGTGACTCTAAAAATCCATTAGCGCCAAGACCTTTATACAATATAGCAATGCTTACTAAAGTACAGCCCGGCTCCACATTTAAGATGATTACGTCTCTTGCGGCGTTGGAAAAGGGTGTAGACCCTAACACAAGAGTTTACTGTGCCGGAACAATGGAAGTGGGAGACAGACATTTTAATTGTTGGATTTACAATATGTTTGGCGGTGCCCACGGCTATCAAACTTTGTATGAGGCAATAATGAATTCGTGTAACTTTTATTACTATACAACTGTTTTAGGAGAAAATTTAGCAACAAACCAAAGACACACTGTTAAGGTAAGCGCTGAGGATATTATCAAAATGGCTGATGAATTTGGTTTGGATTCTAAAACAGGCATTGAAATAGCGATTCCTCAGGAAGCTTCAGGGGGGGTTCCAAGCATAGAGGGTAAGAAAATAAATATCAGAGTATATTTGAGAATGTTTCTTGAAGGAAATATCGAAAGATATTTAGAAGATGGTTATAAAATAGATACCGGAATGAAAAATGAAATTGTAGAAGAAATAGTAAGCTGGATTGACAGGGATGAGCCAATGACAAGAGGCGAGGTTTATGATGGCTTGAAAAGATTGAGATTGAATCCTGAAAAGACGAATGATTACAACGTTCCGTTAGTGGATATTATCAAATACTCCTATGTAAATCAGGCAGTTTGGAATGTGGGCGATAACTTAAATATAAGCATTGGTCAGGGAAACAACGCATATACTGTTCTTCAAATGGCAAATTATGTAGCAACTTTATCAAACGGTGGATATCGAAGAAATGTTAGCATTGTCAAGGATATAAAAACCTATGACGGTAAAGAAACAAACTATGTTCCTGAAAGAAATGCAGAAAGAGTAAACCTTAAAGATTACAACTATTTAAATATTGTAAAAGAAGGAATGAAGATGGTTTCTTTAGATGATACTGCTAAACCATATAAAAACTTCCCTGTGCAGGTTGGAAGCAAGACAGGTACTGCGCAGAATCAAGGAACAAACCCGGATACAGGTAAGCCCTATGATGATTTTGCATGGTATGTGGCTTTTGCACCTTATGATGATCCACAAATAGCAGTGGCATGCGTATTGTTTGAAGGAGGTTCAGGACGTTATCCGATACCTATAGTGAGAGAAGTTATAGGAGAATATCTGAATATAATGAAAGAACAATAAAAAACAGGAGAATGATTATGGGAAAGGTTATTGCAGTCAATTCACAAAAGGAGACAATAGGAAAAACTATTTTAAGCATCAAAACAGGAGTTAAGTTATTCCAATCCGGCAAAAATGTTTTACTTATGGATTTGTCATCAGGTAAAAAGAAAATGTCAGAATACCTTAATGTTAACGAAAATATTATTTACGATATAAAAGATGTGCTTGACTCAACCTGTTCACTAAATTTAGCTGTTATAGAAATAAAAGAAGGGTTATCCCTTCTTCCTTGCCCAAGGATTAATAACAAGCTTGGAAAAATAAAAAAAGAATCCTTTAACAAAATAATTAATGATGCAAAAAAAGATTATGATGCAATAATTTTAGATATAGATAAAATTCAACTAAGCCATGTGGATTTTAATATATTAGACAACATAATCATAATTAATAACAATGACTTTTCATGCGTAAAAGAAATAAATACGGATATAGCAATCGCTGAAAAATATAAATTCAATAATATTTATGTTTTGATTAATAGGTTTAACAAAAAAAATGGCTCAAAGGGAACAATGATGAAATTAAAGGACATACAAAAATTATCAGACGCAAAAATTCAAACAACAATAGAAGAAAACACCAAATACAATGAAGCAGATTATGATTTCCTTTTTAACACCGAAGATAATTCGTTTAATAAAGCTTTAGATAACATTATAAAAAATATTTTTTAACGGCCTCCGGCCGTTAATTTTTTTAATTTAGTAATAAAGCTTGTAACATTTTAATAAAATGTATGGAAGGGGTGGGTGAAATGAATAGAATAACAAGAAAAAGAATTAACATAAGAAGGAAAGATAATGTAAATAGGAAATTAGCACTTCAAGTATTATTCAGCATTATATTAGTTGCTGCTGTTATCTTTACAAAGCAAGTGGATACAGATATATCCAAACAATTTTTAAATGCTACCAACGAAATAATAACTGAAAGCATTAAACCAAAGGAAATAGGAAACTCTATAAAGGAATTTATGGTTGGAGTTAAAAATAAAATACCTTTTACAGCTAAGGATAATTCAGAGTATGTGGCACCTGTCAGTGGAAAAATATATCAAAATTATGGTATGGTTAAAGGTGAAAACAGCTCCTTTTATAATCATGGCTTAGATATTGTATCCAATACTCAATCTATAAGATCTATTTCTGGCGGTAAAGTTACACAGTTAGGAACGAATGATAAACTATCAAATTATGTTGTTATAGAGGATGGTGATAGATTAATAATTTATGGAAAAATTCATCAAAGTTTTGTTAAGGAAGGCGACAAGGTTTCTATAGGGGAAATTATTGGAGCACTGAATGAAGAAAATATGAATCTTCATATAGAAGTATGGGAAGACGGCGAATCGATAAATCCGGCTAAACTATTCAAAATTAATAACTGATGGATTAGATGCACATATTAATAGCTTTAGCAGCACATGAGACAGCACATTTGTTGTCTGCTGTAATGTTAAAAATTAAATTTCATAAATTAAAAATAACCTTATTTGGATTCAATTTAAATGCAAATTTAGAAAGTGTCTTATTTGTAAAAAAAATCATATTGTTCATATCAGGGCCGATAGTTAATTTTTGCTTATTTCTTATATTTATGGATACGATTTATAATAACTTTGCTGAAATAAATTTATTTCTATGTATAGTAAATTTGATTCCTATAGTTCCCCTTGACGGCGGAAATATATGCAAATCTGTTATGGAAGCTTTTTTAGATTTAAATTCGGTATGCCGTTACATGATAATGACGAATACATTTTTTATTGTCTGCTTTATGATAATCATTTATATATATAAAAATTACCTTTATTTTTTATTAATAGTAATGGCACTTAAAGGGATACTTGAAGAAAACAGATGTTTAATTGAAAAAAATATCAGAAACAATTACACTGTCATGAAATTAAGAGATAAAAGACATAGAATAAACAGATATTAAAAATTTCTAAAATAATATTTGAAAAATAATAAAAATAGGGTATAATAGTAATACATTTGTAAATGAGAATTTATAAATGCCTCTTAAATTTTTTGCCTCAAGCCGTGGAGACCCCACGGCTTGCCCTTTTCATGACCTAACCCCATATGTTCGAGCGACAGCGAAGAACAGATGGATGGTAGGTCAGATGTAGCGCAATCCCAATTTGCGCAACCGGAGGGAGCGAACAAATCGGTGATGAAGCCTGCCTTTAATAAATTACAATCATTAACTATTCCAAATCAGCGTAATTGTTATTAACAAAAAGCATGCAATAAATATAATAATAAAAATATTCCTTTTTATGAATCCAATAATTTTATATAACATAAAAAATTCCCCCTATAACATTATATGAGAGAATTCAAAATTATTTACCCTATTAATTTTGGTGCGGTTGGGGGGATTTGAACCCCCACGAATATACATTCGCTAGCCCCTCAAGCTAGTGCGTCTGCCGTTCCGCCACAACCGCGCTGCTTTATTATTATAAGGTAATATAAATAATTTGTAAAGAAATTTTTATTAAGAAAATAATGGAATAAGTTGAAAGTAGGGCTTAATTACTCTTGTAAAAATTTTACGGTCATATTATAATTATATTAAAATAAATGTATGAGGTGGGCTATGCAAGGGGCTATATTAAAATCTTTTACATATGAAAACAGCGGAGGGAATGGCGCAGGTGTAATTTTGCTTGACAAAGAATTAACAAAACAAGAAAAACAACAAATGGCAACTGAAATTGGTTTATCTGAAACGGCCTTTATATTAATGGTTGATGAGGAAAACTTTAACGTAAGTTTTTTTACTCCTGTTTGTGAGGTTGACTTATGCGGACACGCAACAATCGCAGCATTTTTCTATCTTGGATTGGAAGGTTTTATTAAGGGCTTTAATGAAATAAAAAAGGTTTACCAACATACTAAGCTTGGCAAGCTTGAAATTGAAGCAGCTTTTAAGGGTAATGTCATAGATTATATTCTTATGCAGCAGCAAAGTCCTCAAATATATGATGAACTTATTGGTGACGATAAATCAGAAATAGCGAGATCATTAAATATTGATATTGAGAGTATTGGCTTAAATCAATTTTCAATAGAACCTACCATAGTATCTACCGGGCTTAAAGATATTATAATACCGGTTAAATCAAGGGATATATTAAATAATCTTAATGTGAATTTAAATCTTATAAATGAATTATCTCATATTTATGATGTTGTTGGATACCATGTATATACAATTGAGGGTAATCGCGTCTTTGCACGAAATTTCGCCCCAAGGGTCGGAATAAATGAAGAATGTGCAACCGGAACATCAAACGGTGCTTTAGGATGTCTTTTGTACAGAAAAGATATAATTACGGGTGAATTTATGGTTATTCAGGGTGAGTCAATGAATGAAGCAAGTCAGATATATGTAAAGGTAGAAAATATAGATGACATATTAGACGTTCGTGTAGGTGGGAAGGCATCAATTATTAATTATTTAAGTTAAAGTGAGGATAATAAAATGAAAATTAATGAAATAGCCAAAATTTTGAATGCGGAAATCATAACAGATTTTAGCGATAAAAATACAGACATAAAATACGGATTTGCAAGCGATTTAATGAGTGATGTTTTATCTTTGATTAAAGATGATTCACTTCTAATAACGGGATTAAATAATGCACAGGTAATAAGAACTGCTGAAATGTTGGATATGTCAACAGTATTATTCGTAAGAGGCAAAAAGCCATGTCAGGATATTATAGATTTGGCTAAACAGAATTCAATGACTATACTTACAACAGAGTATACAATGTTTAAAACATGTGGTTTGTTGGCTATTAACGGTATGAAGGGAATAGAAACTGATGACTGAAAAATTACTGATAAGGTATAGCTATAATATTACTGCAAATGATTTCATAGCTGCAGGTAAGGGTTCAAGCGCAATAAAAAATATATTGAAATCAATTGGGATAGAAGCGAATATAATTAGAAAAATAGCAATAGTTTCGTATGAAGCTGAGATAAATTTAGTGATACATTCATATGGCGGTAGCTTACATTGTGATTTATATGAAGATAAAATTGTGATAATAACTGAAGATACGGGTCCCGGTATAGAGAATATCAATCTTGCATTGACGGAAGGTTATTCAACTGCTTCGGATAGTATCCGAGAACTTGGATTTGGTGCAGGTATGGGATTACCAAACATGAAAAAATATTCTGATGATTTTTATATTACTTCAAGCAGTAAAGGAACAACAATCAAAATTACTATATTATTGTAGGGAGGAAAGCATGAATTTCTCTATTATGTTTGACAAGGAAAAATGCAAAGGTTGCACAAATTGTATGAGAAGATGTCCTACTCAAGCTATAAGATTAATAGATGAGAAAGCATTTATAAACAATTCTAAATGTATACACTGTGGGGAATGTGTTAAAATATGCCCTTACGGAGCTTATACACCCGAATCGATTGAATGGAACGAGGAAATGCAATACTCTACTTATAAATTTAAAATAGCAATAATATCTACACCTACGTACGGTCAATTCCCTAAGGGAACAAGTATTTGCAATGTTCAAAATTCAATTAAAAGGCTTGGATTTGATTTTGTTTATGATGCAAGCTGGTCCGCAGAATTGGTTTCTAAAGCAATAAAAAGAAAAATCGATGAAGTTAAACAAATAAGGCCTTTCATTTCTACAAATTGCCCGGCTGCCGTAAGATTAATTAAAAACAGATATCCATCATTAATGGATAATCTCATATATATTAAAGAACCTATGGTAATCGGAGCTATGTTAGCAAGAGAAAGAGTAAGAAAGGAATACAATTTAAAGGATGAAGAAATAGGGGTTTTCTATATTTCTCCGTGCCCCGCAAAGCTTTTAGCTGTTACAGATCCAATAGGAGACTATCAATCATCGGTGGATTGGGTTATACCGCTTAATACAATATTCGGGGATTTATTAAGAGAAATTAAAAAAGGGGATATTGAATGTTCCTATCCTTCAATTAATGGCTTAAAGTGGGGTATAGCAGGCGGTCAAGCCGAATCAGCAGGGCTTGCTAATTATATAGCTGTAAACGGCATGGAAAATATAATACAAATTTTAGATGAAATAGAAAATGGCAATCTAAGCAATATAGATTTTGTGGAAGCATTGGTATGTGTCGAAGGATGTGTCGGCGGTTCATTCAATATTTTAAATCCTTTTATTGCAAAAAATAACATAGAATATATTATTAAAAATGTTAATGATAATTTTAATATTGAAGATTTAGATAATTTTAATGAAATGTATGATTCGGGAATTTTTAAATTTAAGCTTAAGGCAGAAGATAATCCAATTAAATTTAATATGAAGGAAGCAATAATTAAAAATGAAAAAATTACAGAAATTAACGCCTTACTGCCGGGTTTAGATTGCGGTTCATGCGGTGCGCCCACTTGCTATGCACATGCAGAGGATGTATATAACCGTCAATCTGAATTGTATGATTGTATTGTTTTAAGAGCCAAAAATAAAAAATAGAGGAGTTTTTATGAAAATTACAGGTTTTTCAAACAAATTGAATCTTGAACCATTATATGAAAAAGAAAAAGATTTTGAGATAGAAGGAGTGTATATTGGTGATTTGCTCAGTATAGTTATGTCAAAAGCAAAAGCTAACTATGTTTGGGTTACAATTCAAACACATATTAACATTGTTGCCGTTGCCGAACTATTAGATTTAGCATGTATAATTGTTGTTGAAAATATGGAGGTTGAGGAGGAGGCTTTAAATAAAGCTAAAGAACTTAACATACCGGTATATAGAACTAAAGCAAGTGCCTATGAAATTGCCGGCAAATTATATGATATAGGGATAAAATGAAATATTTTTATGATTTGCACATTCATTCTGATTTATCTCCATGTGCTGATGGCGATATGACTCCTAATAACATAGTCAATATGTCTTATATAAAAGGATTGAACATAATATCCGTCACAGACCACAATTCTACAAAAAACCTGCCGGCAGTCATAGAATCAAGTCATAAGAACAAAATTAAAATAATACCCGGTATAGAGGTTACAACTAAGGAGGAGGTCCATGCTCTTTGTTATTTCAAAAATCTTAATGAGGCCATAAAATTTGGGGATATAATATATGATTCACTTCCTGATATTAAAAACAATCCTACAATTTTTGGTCAACAAAACATATATGACGAAAATGATGAAATAATAGGTAGTTTAGATAAATTGCTTTTAAGTGCAACATGCTTTTCTTTAAAAGAAATAAATTTAATGGCAAAAGAATATAACGGGATTATGGTTCCGGCACACATAAATAAAAAGTCAAACAGCATATTGGGAATATTAGGTTTTATTCCTGAGAACTTGGCAATTGATTTTATAGAGGTATACGGTAAGACAGAAATAAACGAAAGTTATATTAAAAACTATTGTATTTTAAAAAATTCTGATGCTCATATATTGACAGACATATCCGAGCCGATAAATTACATGGAACTTAAAAATATAAATGATGTGTATGATTATTTAAAAATTAATTGACAGGTTAAAAACTTGTCATTTAATTTTTTAACCCCGATGGAGGATATATGAAAGAATTATCAATGCATATATTGGATATAGCCATGAACAGCATAAAAGCCAAGTCAAAATTGATCGAAATAATAATTGAAGAAAGTAAGAACAATAATTTGTTAAGAATAGTTTTAAGGGATGATGGTGAAGGAATGAGTAAAGATACTATAAAAAAAGTAACCGATCCTTTTTTCACTACAAGGACAACAAGAAAGGTTGGGCTTGGAATACCACTACTTAAGGAGGCCTGTGAAAGATGCAACGGTTACTTAAAAATAAATTCAGAGCTTGGAAAAGGAACCGAGGTTGAATGCGTTTTTGAAAGAGATAACATCGATAGAGCGCCTTTAGGGAATATGGGGGATACAATTATTACCATCATAAATTCATTGAATGATTGTGAATTATTATACAACTACTTTACCGATGAAAAATCCTTTGTTCTGAGTACCGTAGAATTAAGAAATATACTTGACGGGGCAAATATTAAGAGTAATAATATCTTACTTTGGATTAAAGAATATGTAAATGAAAACATGCAATCTATGTCTAAATATTAACAATAGAAAAAAAGGAAGCTCTATACATTGCTTGCAATTTCACAAAATTAATGATAAAATTTTAAAAAATATAAAAAAAAGTGTTTAAAAATTGAATATTTTCTGTTATAATCGATATGTTTGATTATTAAATAACTTTTTATATAATTATCTTATATAAAACAATTAAAACAAGAGGTGAAGATATGAGCACAAAATTGTTTACATTTAAAGGCGGTGTACATCCTCCTACAAACAAGCATACTCAAAATGTGCCTATTGAAAATGCAGTTGAGCCAAAACATGTTGTTATACCAATGTCACAACATATAGGAGCGCCATGCGACCCATTAGTAGCTGTTGGAGATACAGTAAAAGTTGGACAAAAGATAGGAGAGTCAAAGGCCTTTATGTCAGTGCCGGTACATTCAAGCGTTTCCGGAACTGTAAAAAAAATTGAGCCCCATTATGTACCCGGGGGAGCTAAGGTTAATTGCATCGTCATAGAATCCGACGGCAATTTTGAAGTACATGAATCTGTACAACCTAAAGGCAATGTGGAAGACCTTACAAAGGAAGAAATTTTATCAATTATTAAAGAAGCAGGTATGGCTGGTATGGGAGGAGCAACATTCCCAACACACGTTAAACTTAGTCCGCCACCGGACAAGCCGATTGATGTGTTATTGGTAAATGCTGCAGAATGTGAGCCGTATTTAACATGTGACCACAGAACAATGCTTGAAATGCCTGAGCTTGTTATTATAGGTGTTAAAGCAATAATGAAAGCACTTGGAGTTAATAAAGCTTATATAGGTATTGAAAAAAATAAACCTGATGCAATTGATGTGATGAAGGAAGCAGTTGCACATGAAGAAGGTATAGAAGTAGCACCTATGGAAGTTAAATATCCTCAAGGTGATGAGAAAAGATTAATTAATGCAATAACAGGAAGAGTTGTACCGTCAGGCGGACTTCCTATGGAAGTTGGCTGCGTAGTTGAAAACGTGGGAACAGTTGCTACAATTGGTAATGCCATTAAGACAGGTATGCCTTTAATCCAAAGAGTTGTAACTGTATCAGGAAGTGCAATTAATAATCCTAAAAACCTATATGTAAGAATAGGTACACCATTTAAAGATGTTATAGAACAATGCGGCGGTTACAAAGAGGAACCGGGAAAATTAATAAGCGGCGGTCCTATGATGGGTATTGCACAGTTTTCTGATGAAGTACCTGTAATAAAAGGAACATCCGGAATATTAGCTTTGAATAAAAAAGAAGCAAATCTTCCTGAATCTCAAAATTGTATAATGTGCGGAAGATGTTCAGAAATATGCCCTGTTTATTTACAACCCTACAGAATAAGCAGATATTCAATTTTGAAGGATTTTGACAGCGCTGATGAATACCATGCAGCAGATTGTATTGAATGTGGTGGTTGTTCTTATATATGTCCGGCTAAGAGACCATTAAAAGAAACTATAAGTGTTGCAAAAAAAGAAATTTTAGCAAGACGTAAAAAGGTTAAGTAGGAGGAAAAACAGATGGAAAATAGATTGATTGCTTCATCGTCACCACATATAAGAGACGCTGAATCAACTCAAAGTTTGATGCTTGATGTTATAATAGCATTGTTACCTGCATTAGTGGCAAGTATTTTTTATTTTGGTTATAGATCAATTATATTGGTTGTTGCTTCAGTAGCATCAGCTGTAATAACTGAATATGCATGTCAAAAATTTATGAAAAGACCTATTACTGTTACAGATTTAAGTGCTGTGGTAACAGGAATTTTATTGGCTTTTAATTTACCGGCTTCTGCTCCATGGTGGATAGCTGTAGCGGGCTCAGTTTTCGCAATTGCAATAGTTAAACAAATATTTGGCGGTATCGGATTTAACTTCTTAAATCCAGCTTTAGCCGGAAGAGCTTTCTTAGTTGCATCATGGTCATCACACTTAACAGGTGGATTTATTGACCCTGCCGTTGATGCAGTAGCAAAAGCAACTCCTTTAGCAATTTTAAAAGGTACTGCTTCGGGTCAGCTTCCCTCTATAGGAGATATGCTTCTTGGAGGAATCCCGGGCGTTATCGGAGAAACATCTGCATTACTACTTCTTTTAGGTGGAATTTACTTAATATACAGAGGAACAATCAAATGGATAATTCCTGTATTCTATATTGGTACAGTTGTAGTTATATCATTAATTACTGACGGATCATTAGCGATTTATCATGTATTAGGTGGCGGATTAATGTTAGGAGCATTTTTTATGGCAACTGATTATGCAACAAGCCCTATTACTGATAAAGGTAAAGTGATTTATGCAATTGGTGCAGGTGTTCTTACTATGTTTATTAGAAAAGTTGGAGGATATCCTGAAGGTGTATCTTATTCTATACTTCTTATGAATATTATAACTCCACTGTTAAACAAATATATTGTTCCGACAGTATTTGGCGTAGCAGGAGGTGCAAAGAATGAAAAATAATAAATTATTTAAATTAGCAGGTGTATTGTTTATAATATGTGCTGTATCAGCAGGTGTACTTGCCTGGTTGAATGATGTTACAAAGGATAAAATTGAAGAAAATAAACTAAAAGCAAGCATGGACCCTGCAGTTATTGCCTTAGTCAATTCTGAAGCTGAAACATTTATTCCTTATGAAGATACTGCATTGGTTGATACAATTAAAGCAGAAAACGGTAAATTTGAAGATTTATTTACTCAAGTTGACAGTTCAAGCAACTCATTAGGATATGTTGTTAAAACTTTAAGTACAGTGGGTGGTTTTGGTGGAGATATGGAATTGTATGTAGGTATTTCACCTGATGGAAAAATTACCGGAACTGCAGTAATTGCACATACTGAAACTTCCGGGCTTGGCTCAAGAACTACAGAACCTGAATTTATGAGTCAGTTCATAGGCAAAGATGCAACCAAAGAAATTGGTGAAAGTGATTATTCAGCTATATCTGGTGTAACATTATCTTCAAAATCATTTACCAGTGCTGTTAACAATGCTATAAGCATTTATAATCAATATTTGAAATAGGAGGTTGACATGAATAAATTAGAAATATTTAAAAATGGTATAACTAAAGAGAATCCTATTTTAGTTCAACAGGTTGGTATGTGTGCAACACTTGCAATAACTACTTCTCTTTTAAACGGAATAGGAATGGGAATAGCAGTTATAGCTGTTTTAACCGGTTCAAACATCGTTATATCTGCCCTTAGAAAATATATACCCGATGAGGTTAGAATACCTGCATTCGTTATAATAATAGCAGCTTTTACTACTATAATAGATTTGTTAATGCATGCATACACTTATGATTTGTATCAGGCATTAGGAGTTTTTATACCTTTAATAGTTGTAAACTGTATAATTCTTGCAAGAGCAGAAGCTTTTGCTTTTAGCAATGGTATTTTGGATTCTACCATTGACGGCTTAGGCATGGGTGTTGGTTACTTGGTAGCCATGGTTTTATTAAGCTCTGTCAGAGAAGTTATAGGAAATGGTACGATTTTAGGATTAAGAATTCTTCCGGAAGCTTATGAACCTATGATGATTATGGTACAACCACCTGGATCATTTATCGCTCTCGGATTATTGATAGGGCTTGTTAATTACCTTTCAAGAAAAAAGAAAGCATAGGAGGTAAGGTAAATGGAAATAGTTAGCTTATTTTTGACATCATTTATAGTAAATAACATTATATTTTCACAATTTTTAGGTATTTGTCCATTCTTGGGTGTATCAAAAAAAGTAGACACATCAATAGGAATGAGTTTTGCAGTACTTTTCGTTATTACATTAGCTTCAATAATAACATATATAGTTCAATACACTATTTTGGTTAGATTTGAATTAGAATATTTACAAACAATAGTTTTTATATTAATAATAGCAGCACTGGTACAATTTGTTGAAATGTTTATGAAGAAATCATCCCCCGGATTATATCAGGCATTAGGAATTTATCTTCCTCTAATTACCACTAACTGTGCAGTTCTTGGAGTTGCTATCATAAACATCACTAAAGAATATAATTTTATAGATGCTATGGTTAACTCAGTAGGAACATCATTAGGATTTATGCTTGCAATTGTATTGTTCGCAGGAGTTAGAGATAAAATAGATAATGCTGATTTACCTGAATCATTAAGAGGTTCATCAATTTCTTTGATAGCTGCCGGCTTAATGTCTATTGCATTCTTAGGTTTTTCCGGTTTGAAGTTATAGGAGGGTAACAATATGATTATAGTAAATGCGGTTGCAGTAACCGGCGGCATAGGAATAGTATGCGGGGCATTATTGGCAGTTGCTGCAAAATTATTTGAAGTAGAAGTTGACAAAAAAGTCATTGAAATAAGAAACATTCTTCCCGGCGCTAACTGCGGTGCATGCGGATTCCCCGGATGTGACGGTATGGCTAATGCAATAGCAGAAGGAAGAGCTCCTGTTAACGGATGTCCTGTTGCTAATAAAGAAAGACATGATAAAATAGCAGCAATCATGGGAACAACAGCAGGTGAAACAGAAAAAAAAGTCGCTCATGTTATTTGTCAAGGATGTAACAGTGTGGCAAGTAAGAAATACAACTATGAAGGCGTTAAGGATTGTAAAGCAGCAGCAGCTATTCAAGGCGGAGACAAAGCTTGTGATAAGGGTTGTTTAGGTTTTGGTAACTGTAAAGTTGTATGTGACTTTGATGCAATTGAAATAGTCGATGGTTTAGCAGTAATAGATAAAGAAAAATGTACTTCATGCGGTAAATGTGTAGAAGAGTGTCCAAAAGCAGTAATTACCTGGGTTCCTTATAAGAATAATGTTATCGTGGCATGCAACAACAAGGATTTCGGTAAAGCTGTTAAGGATGTTTGTTCAGTTGGATGTATCGGATGTAAAATATGTGAAAAGAATTGTGAATTTGATGCAATTCATGTAAAAGATAATTTAGCTAAGGTTGATTATGACAAATGTACTCATTGTATGGTATGTGTACAAAAATGTCCGACTAAAGCAATCCAAGGTGACTTAACAGTATTGGAAGGAAAATAAAAATTAAACTGTGCTCAGGCACAGTTTTTTTTATAAAGGGTTGTGAATATTTTTATTTAATTTTGACAAATAATAAAAATAACACTATAATGAAAGCAAATCATTAAAAATAAAAAGAGGAATTAAAATGAACGCTTTAGGAACTATGGAAAAGGAAATAAGGGGAAAAACAATAAATTTAGAATCTTTAGTTAAAGACAATACATCATTAATTGTTGTTGACATGGTTGTTGGATTTGTATACTCCGGCATTATGTCTTCTCCAAGAGTTGCAACAATAGTAAATAGCATTGCAGATTTAAATGAAAAAACTTTTGGCTTCAAAAAGGTATTTTTTTTAGATACACATGAAAAGGATTCCCAGGAGTTTAACAGCTATCCTTTGCACTGTATTAAGGGAACTGAGGAAGCGGAGTTAATATCTGAATTAAAAACCAAATATTCGGAAGGACCTGAAACTACATATATTAATAAGAACAGCACTAATGGATTTTTTAGCGATGAATTTCAAGATTGGCTTAATAAAAACGAAAATAAAGTTGATAATTATATAATAACCGGTTGTGTAACCGATATTTGCGTTATGCAATTTGCTTTAAGTTTAAAAGCTTACTTCAATGAGAATAATAAAAACAAAAGAATTATAGTGCCTATAAATTCAGTTGAAACATATGACGGGGGAAGTCATGATGGAAACCTTATGAATTTATTTGCACTGTACAACATGCATATAAACGGTATTGAAGTTGTAGAAAATATAATGTAGCAGGAGATATTAATGTATAATAATTTAGGAGACAGAAAATTATCAATGCTGATGGATTTCTACGAGCTTACCATGGCTAATGGATATTTTGCCAACGGCATGAAGGACGACATAGTTTACTTTGATATGTTTTTCAGAAAAAATCCTGATGGAGCAGGTTTTTCCATTGTTGCAGGATTAGCACAGGTTATTCAATATATTAAAGAATTAAAATTCACCGATGACGATATAGAATATCTTAGAAGCAAAAAAATATTTAAAGATGAATTTCTGAAGTATCTTAAAAATTTTAAATTTTCAGGCGATATCTATGCAATACCAGAGGGAACTCCGGTATTCCCGGGTGAGCCATTATTGACGGTAAGGGCAAAGACAATCGATGCACAACTTATTGAAACGATGCTTTTACTAACCATAAACCATCAAAGTTTAATAGCTACTAAAGCGAATAGAATTGTTAGAGCTGCAAAAGGAAAACCCATAATGGAATTTGGCGCAAGGAGAAGCCAAGGGTATGACGGGGCCATATATGGTGCAAGAGCTGCATATATAGGAGGAGTCGTGGGGACGGCAACTACTTTAGCTGACGAAGTTTTTGAAGTACCGGCCTTGGGCACAATGGCTCATTCATGGGTTCAAATGTTTGAAAGTGAATATGAAGCTTTTAAGGTTTATGCAGAAAATTATCCTGACAGCTGCACGTTGCTTATTGATACATATAATGTGATAAATAGCGGTATACCAAATGCAATAAAGGTTTCAAAGGAAATTCTTGAACCAAAGGGAAAAAGATTAAAAGGTGTAAGAATAGACAGTGGTGACATATCATATCTTAGTAAAAAATGCAGGCAAATGCTTGATAAAGCAGGTCTTAATGATTGTAATATTATTGCCTCAAGCAGTTTAGACGAATTTATTATTACAGATTTATTAGATCAAGGTGCTAAAATCGACTCCTTTGGTGTAGGGGAAAGATTGATTACAGCTAAATCAGAACCTGTATTTGGTTGTGTTTATAAGCTTGTGGCTATAGAAAAGGAAGGAAAGATAATTCCTAAAATAAAAATATCCGAAAATGAAGAAAAAATCACAAATCCCGGATATAAAAAGGCATGGCGTTTGTATGACAGGGATACAAATAGCCCTATAGCCGATGTTGTTACATTGTCCCATGAAACAATTGATGATACAAAACCGTATACGATATTTGACGAAATACATGTTTGGAAAAAGAAAAAGGTTACAAATTTTTATGCTAAAAATTTGCAAGTACCGATTTTTATAAATGGTCAATGCGTATATGAAAGCAGGAATATACATGAAATTAAAAAATATTGCAAGAATGAAGTGGATAATTTATGGAATGAGGTAAAAAGATTTATTAATCCTCACAGCTACTATGTGGATCTTTCACCGGAACTTTGGAATTGCAAACAAAACCTAATAAGTCAATATAGTTTTAAGGACCTCAAATGAGGTCCTGTTTTATTTTTTTACACAGAATAATTATCAAAATATCCTTGTATATAAATAATCGGAGTTCCTTTGTCACCGCTTCCTGATGTTAAATCACACAGTGAGCCGATTAAATCTGTTAATCTTCTTGGTGTTGTTCCTTGTGCTTCCATACTGTCTTTTAAATTGCTGTCTTTATTCTCTATGGATTTAGTGATTGCTGCCTTTAATTCATCGCCTGTCAAATCCTTAAATTGATTGTCTGCAAGATATTTTAATTTAAGTTCATTTGGAGTTCCCGATAATCCGTCTGTGTATCCCGGAGATACAACCGGATCAGCAAGCTCCCATATCTTTCCCACAGGGTCTTTAAATGCACCGTCGCCATAAACCATAACTTCTATATGTTTGCCTGTTTCATCAATCAGTTTCTTTTGGATATTCTGTACTAAGTTTTTACAATCTCTTGGAAAAAGTTTAACTGAATCCTCAGTTGCTTTGTTTGAGCCAAGCAATCCATAATTTTCATTATAGCCGCTTCCGTTTATAGATGAAGTTAATATGTCATCTAATCCGAAAACTTTTTTTGCACCGGCGTTTTTAAGCAATCTTTTACTTCTTTCTCTTGTATGAATATCACATGTTAAAACGGCGTCAGTATATTTTAATATGCTTATAGGATTGTTTGCCAAAATAACCTCTGCTTCTGCACCGCTTTCTCTTATTATATCGGAATAATATTTTATATAATCAATTCCTGTAAAAATGTGACTTGTATTTTCAAAATGGTTCCTAAACTCTTCTTCTGTAAGTACATCTGTCCATGGATTAATACCTGCAGCATCAAGAGCATCATAAGTAACAAAGGAATTTCCAACTTCATCAGAAGGGTAACTAAACTGCAAATATACTTTCTTAAATGATTTAGCTATACCTCTCAAGCATATGGCAAATCTGTTTCTGCTTAATATTGGAAATATTAATCCGATTGTGTCGCAATTAAATTTCTCTTTTACATCATGTGCAATATCTTCAATTCTGGCATAGTTGCCTTGGCTTCTTGCTACTACGGATTCAGTGATTGCTAATATATCCCTGTCTTTTAATGAAAAGTCCTCAAGCTTCGAAGCTTTTAATACCGAATCTACTGCTATTTGAGCTATATCATCACCGTTTTTAATAATAGGAGCCCTTAAACCTCTGACAACAGTTCCGACCATTCTATCCATCTTTTTCTCCTTAATAATTTATTTGTTTAATATTTTTTCCTTGTATATTATAATACATTTAAAGATTTAAGTAAAATATTTTTTTGTATAACATATTGATTGTATTTTTAATTCTAATTGATTACATCAAAGAATTAAAGGGTATCATATAATAAATTAAATATTTTGTTTGGAGGATATTTATGAATTTTCCAAGTATAGGAATGCGCAATATAAAAACATCAACTTCAGTATTTTTTTGCCTATTGCTTTTTCAAATTCTTAACAGAGATAATGCTCTTATGGCATGTGTCGCTGCTGTAATATGCATGCAAAATACAATAGTGGATTCCTTTAAAAAAGGCACAGAAAGAATAATAGGCACAATTATCGGCGGTATAGCCGGTGCTTTAGTACTGTTTATTATAAGTACCTTCGGACATGAAAATATATTAATTTATATAATACCCATAGGAATTGTAATATTAATTGAAATATGTGTATCAATAGATATGAAAAACTCTGTTGTAATATGCTGTGTGGTATATTTGGGATTATTAATAACCGGTGATCGAGAAGGTGGATATATTTTATATACGTTTAACAGAATTTTAGATACAACCATAGGAATCGTTATAGCACTGTTAGTAAATAAATATTTGAATATACCGGATAAAATTATGACTATGCTGAGGATTTCAAAAAAATCTGCCAAGGATGAAGTTAAATCGGATACAGATATTAATGCGAAGGATATTTAAAATTATTATTGACATTATGTTGATAGTAATGTAATGTAGGAAATGTTATCATGTTGCATAAAAACAGGGACAACTTCATAATATTTAGAAAAAGAATAATGGGGGTTGTCTTAAGATGGGAGCAGATATAGGTGTTGTATTAGCTTATTCAGCGGGAATAATGTTGGTATTCATGGTTTCTTGGATTTTTGTGAAACCACTTAAGTTTTTAGGTAAATTGATATTAAATTCTCTATTGGGAGCACTTTTTTTAATAATTTTTAATTATTTTGGACAGTATTTTGATTTGTATATTGCAGTGAATGAAGTAACGGCTTTAATGTTAGGTATATTGGGTATACCCGGCTTTATTGCAATTTTAATGGTAAAATTTCTTTTATAGTATATAATAAAACCATACAAGTTATTTTGCTATTAAAAATTTTTATTGGACAACATTTTACTACTGTAATATAATAGAGATAATTGCTTAAGTATTTATATGAAAAGCAGGTGGTAATATGTGGTTAGAATATATCGTTCTTTTTTCAATAGCAGCCACGGTATTTTCTATTATGATTGTTCTAATTATAGAAACTGTGCACACAACAAAGAGTATTTCAAGAAAAAGAAACAACAAAACAGCCAAATAGCTGCAATGTGCAGTAAATTATAAAAAAGGAGATGAGCACTAATCCCAATATACAACAATAAATTTATTAAAAATAAATTTATTTAGTTTTAACGGGAGATAAACAATGGATAAACTGAATATTATTTCGGGGATTAAACAGTATCGAAGTGAAGTAGATACAAATTTTCACATGCCTGGTCATAAAGGTAAAAATGGAATATTAGATGAAATAGGTAACAATCTGAATTTTTATGACATTACAGAAACATTAGGTACAGACAATTTACATTACCCAACAGGTTTTTTAAAAGACGCCATGAACTATATAGCTTCTTCATATGGTGCTAAAAGATCTTATATGGTCGTTAACGGTACTTCTTGCGGAATTATATCGGCTATAATGGCATGTACAAACCCCGGTGATAAGATTATTGTGCAGAGGGACTGTCACAAATCCGTTTATAATGCTTGTATATTAGGAGATTTAAAGTTATATTATTTATATCCTGAATTTAATAAGAAGCATGGTTTAAATTTCAGTATAAGCTTGGAAAAATTAGAACAAATGTTAATAGACAACCCTGATGTCAAAATGGTTGTATTAACATATCCGACATTTTACGGTATTTGTTTTGATGTAAAAAAAGCGGCAGAAATAGTTCACAAGTATGGTAAAATACTTATGATTGATGAAGCTCATGGCTCACATTTGCATTTTTGCAAGGATTTATTGCCTCCTTCAGCTGAAAGCTCAGGAGCTGATATAGTTACACAAAGTACACACAAAACTCTTCCTTGTATGACACAAGGTTCTATACTTCATGTGTGCTCTGATAAAGTTAACACAGCAAACATTGAATCAATGCTAAGAATGCTTCAGACTACTTCACCGTCATATATCCTTATGGCATCAATTGAAAATGCTGTAAATTGGATGAATGAACACGGCGAAGAAAGATTAAAAAGAAACATAGAGGTATTCAAGAAAAGAACTCTTGAACTTAGAAACATGGGAATAAATGTTTTAGAGGATGACTTTTTAATCAGTGAAGGTTGCTACGACTTTGATGCCACAAGAGCGGTTATAAGTATGAGTGAGCTTGGTATCACAGGAACGGAGCTTCAGGAAATTTTAAGATATAAATATAAAATTCAAATGGAATTTGCAGATTTACAGTATACTGTAGGATATATTACAGCTACTGATGAAATTGAAGATATAGACAGATTATTTGATGCTGTAAAAGAAATATATTTAGAGGAAAGCCAAAGTAAAGAAAAAAGAGAAATCATTCAAATTGAGCCATTTCCGCAATTACAGCACGAAAGAAAAATGAGAAAAGCATTTTATGCAGAAAATGAATTAATAGATATGGATGAAGCAATAGGCAGGACGGCTGCTGAGTTTATCATACCTTATCCGCCGGGAATTCCTTTGGTATGTCCCGGAGAGATAATCGTTCAAGAAACAGTTGATTATGTTAAAGTAATGCTTGATAACAGCATTAATTGCAATGGAGTAAACAAATACAATCAAGTGAGAGTTGTTAAATGAGAGGAATCTTTATAGTATTAGAAGGTCCGGACGGTTCCGGAAAAAGCACTATGGCTAAAAAAATAGGTGAATATTTTTCCGAAAAAGGCAGAGAAATAGAATTTACAAGAGAACCGGGCGGAACTAAAATAAGCGAAAAAATAAGAGAGCTTATTTTAGACAATAATAATACTGAAATGAATTACAGAACAGAAGCCCTTTTATATGCAGCTTCAAGGGCACAGTTAGTAACAGAAAAAATAATTCCTTGGCTTGAACAGGGTAAAATTGTAATAAGTGAAAGATTCGTTTATTCAAGCTTGGTTTATCAAGGTATTGGTAGGGGCTTAGGAATTGAAGAGATTAAAAGTATAAACAATTTTGCAACTGCTAATCTTTTACCTGATATGGTGTTATTTTTGGATGTTAATCCTGAAAAGGGTTTAAAAAGAAAGCTTAACATAGATGGTGGAGATCGTCTTGAAAATGAAAGCATAAACTTTCATAAACAAGTTTATGACGGTTATAAGGAGCTTGCAAAAATTTGCCCGGAAATAAAAATGATTAATGCTGAAAGAACTATTGATGAAATTTTTAATGATATAAAAAATATAATTTCAATATAGGAGGATATTATGAAATTAATAACTGCCATAGTACAAAATGATGATGCAAACAAACTGATTTCTGCTTTGAGAGAAAATGGTTTTTCATCAACAAAAATGTCATCTACCGGAGGATTTTTAAGCTCGGGCAATACAACTATAATATCATTGGTTGAGGACGACAGAGTGGATGAAGAAATTGAGATAATCAGAAAAATATGCAAAACAAAAAAGAAAATTACGGCAGCTATACCTCCAAGTTCATTTAGCACAGTAGGTGGGTATTTGCCTCAAACAATAGAAGTTACCGTTGGAGGCGCAGTTGTTTTTGTAACTAATGTAGAAAGATTTGAAAAGATTTAGGTGATAAAATGAATTTCAGCCGGGTAGTAGGCCAAGATGAAATCAAAAAATCTTTGATTAATTCTATTAACAAAAATCAAATATCCCACTGTTATATATTTGAAGGTCCAAAAGGCATGGGCAAATATGAATTAGCTACAGTATTTGCCCAAGCTTTGCTATGTAATGATTTTAAGAATGAACCTTGCAATAAATGCTCCTCCTGTTTAAAGGTTAATTCCGAAAACCATCCGGATTTGCACATAATAAACATTGATGGTACAACAATCAAACGTGAGCAAATTGACGAGTTAATAAATTCAATTTATAAAAAACCCTATGAAGCAAGTAAAAAAATATATATAATAAAAGAAGCTCAAGAAATGACTCCTCAGGCAGCCAATACTTTCTTAAAAACATTGGAAGAGCCCCCTAAGGATTCCGTCATAATATTGTTAACAACTAATTCTAACTTGTTACTCTCTACAATTGTATCAAGGTGTCAGCACATTAAGCTAAAAAACGTTAGTAAGGAAGTAATTAAATCGTATTTAGATGATAATTGTAATATAACAGAAGAAATTGCTGAATTAGCGGCATTTTATTCGAAAGGAATATTAAATAAAGCAATAAATATAGTTTCAGGAAAAGATAACACACTGAATTTCAGAGTTGAAATAATAAAATTATTCGATAAAATTATAAACTCTGATTCAGAAGTAATATATGATTTAGAAAATTACTTTGAAGAACAAAAAGATAATATAGATTTGATAATTGAAATAATGATGACATGGGTGAGAGACATCATGTTTATCAAGAACAATATGGAAGAGCTGATAATAAATAAGGATTTTAAACAGCTTATAATAATGCATGGAGAACAAATGAGAAACAATTCAAATATCATAGAATACATGCAGCAAGTAAGCGAGAATATAAAGAGCAATGTTAACTATAAATTAGCGGTAGACAATATGCTTTTAAGAATTCAGGAGGAATTTAGATGATAAAGGTAGTAGGCGTCCGATTCAAGAAAGCCGGTAAAATATACTATTTTGATCCTGATAAAAAGTGGATAAATGAAGGAGACTTCGTAATAGTAGAGACAATCAGGGGGATTGAATATGGTCAGGTAGTTGTAGGTCCGAAATTGGTGAAGGAAGATGATATAGTTTCACCTCTTAAAAAAGTTTTACGACTTGCAACTGAGGAAGATATAAAATTAAATCAAGAAAATAAAGAGAAAGAAAAAGATGCATTTAATTTATGCTTGAAAAAAATAGAAGAGCATGGATTGGAAATGAAGCTTGTTGATATAGAGTATACATTTGATAACAATAAGGTTATCTTCTATTTTACTGCAGATGGCAGAATAGATTTCAGAGAGCTTGTTAAGGATTTGGCTTCCATATTCAGAACAAGAATTGAATTAAGACAAATAGGGGTCAGAGATGAAGCTAAAATGATTGGGGGACTTGGTCCATGTGGGAGACCTATGTGTTGTTCATCATTTTTAGGTGAATTTTATCCTGTATCAATCAAGATGGCAAAGGAACAGAAATTATCGCTTAATCCGGCCAAAATATCAGGTATATGTTCACGTCTAATGTGCTGCTTAAATTATGAGCATGAAGTTTATGAAGAAAACATTAAAGAATTGCCTGATGTTGGTGACAGGGTTGCTATTACCGGAGGTAATAAAACAGGAATAGTTATGGATATTAATCCATTGTTTAAAACTGCAAGAGTTAGTATAAACAAACCTGATGGGACTTTGGAGATAGAGGATATCGACGGTTCTAACCTAAAGGTAATTGAAGAAGGCGTGCTAAAACAAAAAAATGAGGATATAGATTTAGAAGAATTAAAAGAATTAGAAGATTAATATGTTATTTTAATTTTGATTAATGTGGTAGGCGCTCATTTCTTGATTAAAATTTAACATTAATTGGAACTTACAAAATATTTGAGTTTTTATATAAAAAGTACTTTTAAATATGTCCAATTAGTGTTAAAATGTTTATTGATAATATTGGGGGAGGTGAAATAAATGTCATACAAAATTACAGATGCATGCATCAGCTGTGGAGCATGCGAACCAGAATGCCCAGTAGGAGCAATTACTGCCGGAGATGATAAATATGAAATTGACCCAGCAACTTGTATCGATTGCGGAGCATGTGCAAGTGTTTGTCCTGTAGAAGCTCCACAACAGGATTAATAGATACTAAATAAAAAAAGCCAAGTTTGGCTTTTTTTATTTAGTCAATATTTTATCAATTTTACCTTAATACTATACTTTAGAGCTTTGTATCATCTATGCTGTCCAAATATTCTTTTATGCGTAAAGATACGCTTTTTATAGTGTTTTCCTCAAATGGACTTTTTAAGTTTCCGGTTTTAACTATCTCAAGGAATGATTGGCTTCCTCCAACCTTGCAAATATTATTGTAATCTTCCCAGCTCTTGTTTCGATCTTCGTTAAATTTTATCCAATACTGATATGCACATATTTGAGCTAATGTATAGTCAATATAATAGAATGGCCCGGAAAAAATATGTCCTTGCTTGAACCAATATGTTCCCTTATCTAAAAACTCATTATCATCATAATCCTTGTACGGTGTATATTTCTTTTCTGTTTCTCTCCAAGCATTCTTTCTTTCATCAGAAGTCATGTTAGGATTCTCATAAACAATGTGCTGAAATTCATCAACTGTTACTCCGTATGGTATAAAATTAAGAGAATCAGCTAAGTGAAAATACTTAAATTTTTCTATATCATCTTCAAAGAATAATTCCATCCATGGCCAAGTAATAAATTCCATTCCCATAGAATGTATTTCACATGCTTCAGAGGTTGGGAAGATGTATTCAGGGGTATCCCAATTTCTGCTTTGGTATGTTTGAAATGCATGACCAGCTTCGTGAGTTACAACAGTAACATCATCTTGTGTTCCATTGAAATTAGCAAAGATGAAAGGTGATTTATATTTAAATAAAAATGTGCAATAACCGCCTGCTTGCTTGTTTGGTTTTGTTTCAAGGTCAAACAAATCTCTTTCAATCATCAGATTAATGAACTCACCGGTTTCAGGAGAAAGCTCTTCATACATTTTTTTAGTTCTTTCCATAATCCATGCTTTATCGCCCTTTGGGGCAGGGTTTCCTGTCATGAAATTTAATGGTATATCATAGTATTTAAAATTATCCGCTTTTATTCTTTGAGCTTGTTTTTTTCTCAAATCTATTGATAAAGGAACAATGTATTTTAAAATGTGTTCTCTGTATTTATTTACATCGTCCTTGTTGTAATCAGATCTACCCATTCTTAAGTATCCTAATTCAACAAAGTTTTTAAACCCTAATCTAACAGCTATTTCGTTTCTAATTTTGACTAATTTATCATATATTAAGTCAAATTTCTGTTCATTTTCTTTAAAAAAACTGCTCCATTTTTCATAAGCTTCTTTTCTAACGCTTCTGTTCATAGATTCCATGTACGGTTGCATTTGTGATAAATTAAGAATTTTACCGTCAAAATCTATTTTAGCTGAAGATACTAACTTTGAATATTCGCTGATGAGCTTGTTTTCTTCCTGCATGAGGGGTACAACTTCATCAGAAAATGTTTTAATTTCCATTTCTGCAAGTGTAAATAGTTGAGATTTGGTTTTTTCTTTTAATTCTTCTTTAAATTTAGAATTTAAAAGTGCTTTATAAAATTCAATTCTGAGTCCGTGTAATTTAGGCATGGTCATATCTATGTACTCATTTTCTTTATCATAAAATTCATCGGCAGTGTTTATAGAATTTCTGATAGCTACAAGCTGGGCCATAGTATCAGTTTCTTTTTGTAGGTCGTTGATTTTTTGTAAATAATTATATTGCTCATCTGCAGTTTTAGAATTGTTAAATTTGTCCAATAAATTATTGTACTGTGCCTTAACGTTTTCATAATTCGGACGTACATATTCGTAATCTTTAAATTGCATACCCCACCTCATTAAATATGTATTTTAGCAATGAATTAATTCCTCTTTTCGTCATTCGACGCGGGACGAATCTCATCATTTATCAGTAATCATATTATACCAAAAATTGATAAAAGTACAATACAAAATATTCCTTTCAATAAATAACTCCAAGTTTAAAAATACATTGCAGTTACAGAAACAGTATGATAAAATGTGCGTGAAGTAAAAATAGAAGGATGCAGCATGAAAAATATTATAGTAAAGGTTTTAAAAAATTCTATAGCCGAAGAGCTTGAGCTTGAACCGGGTGATGAACTGATTTCAGTAAATAATTGCATCATAAAAGATTATATAGATTATAAATATCAAATATCGGATGATTTTGTTTTATTTGAGGTGAGAAAAAATAACGGTGAAATTTGGGAGCTTGAAATAGAAAAAGAATATGATGAGGACATTGGAATCGTATTTGAAAATCCTCTAATGGATAATATAAAGGTCTGTTCAAATAAATGTATTTTTTGTTTTATAGATCAAATGCCAAGAGGCATGAGAAAAACCCTTTATTTAAAGGATGACGACACAAGATTATCGTTTTTATACGGTAATTTTATAACATTAACTAATTTGTCAGATGATGAAATAGATAGAATTATTAAATACAAAATAAGTCCTATTAAGGTGTCCGTCCACACTACAGATTCAAAACTCAGAAAATACATGATGGGCAATGATAAGGATATAGATATTTTGGAATATCTTAATAAACTAATTGATGCAGGTATAACTGTGGATTGTCAAATAGTTTTAGTTAGAGATGTAAATGACGGAGAACAACTAAGTAAGACAATAAACGATTTATCATCTCTACATCCGGGCTTAAGAAGCGTTGCGGTAGTTCCGGTTGGTTTGACGAAATTCAGAGAAAAACTAATAGATTTAAAACCCTTTGATGAAGTAAGCTCAACTGAAATAGTAAGACAGGTAACCGAAATTCAAGAAGAGTTATTAAAAAAATTGGGAACAAGATTTATTTTCATAGCAGATGAATTTTATATTCAAAGTAAGAATGATTTTCCTACATATGAAAACTATGAGGATTTTGACCAGCTTGAAAATGGCATAGGAATGTGCAGATTATTCAAGCAGCAAATTGAAGATTTAATAAATGAATATGAGGGCAGTACACCTACTGCTGAAGAGTTTACATTTGTGACAGGTGCTGCTGCATTTGAACTAATGACAGAAATATCAGAAAAAATAATGAAGGTAATACCTGTTAAAATAAACGTAGTAAAAATAAAAAATAACTTTTTCGGAGAAAGAATAACAGTATCCGGTTTGACAACAGGTAAGGATATAATAGAACAATTAAAGGATAAAAATTATAAAAATATAATAATTCCTAAGAATATGATTAATGACAACAATGTTATGCTTGATGATTTAACAACAGCAGATTTAGAGAAAAAATTAAATACAGAGGTGGCCGTTTGTGAGGTTGACGGAGAAAGCTTGCTGAATTTAATTACGATATAACGGAGGAAGAAATGGCAAAGCCGATAGTTGCAATTGTAGGAAGACCAAACGTAGGTAAGTCTACACTTTTTAACAGAATAGCAGGAAAAAGAATATCAATAGTTGAAGATACTCCCGGAGTTACAAGGGACAGAATTTATGCAGAATGCGAATGGTTAGACAATCATTTTACATTAATTGATACAGGTGGTATAGAGCCGGATACAACAGATACTATTTTTGCGCAGATGAGAGTACAGGCAGAAATTGCAATCGAAATGGCAGATGTTGTTTTGTTTATGGTTGATGGTAAGGAAGGCGTTACGGCAGCAGACATGGAAGTTGCTCAAATGCTTAGAAAGGCAAAAAAAGAAATAATATTGGTTGTTAATAAGATGGATAAGTTTGTTAACAACAATAATATATTTGAATTCTATAATTTAGGAATTGGTGATCCGATATCAGTATCTTCATCAGAAGCATTGGGTATTGGTGATTTGCTTGATGAAGTAATATTTAGATTTGACGAAACAATGGATACAGACGAAGAAGATGACAGTATAAAAATTGCTGTTATAGGAAAACCGAATGCAGGTAAATCATCAATTATAAATAAAATCATAGGAGAAGACAGAGTAATAGTAAGCGATATCCCCGGTACTACGAGGGATGCCATAGACACAAAGTTTGAAAGAAACGGACAAAAGTACACCATCATTGACACTGCAGGTATAAGAAAGAAAAGCAAGGTTTTAGAAAACATTGAAAAATATAGCGTATTAAGAGCATTTACTGCTGTCGAACGAGCGGATATATGCTTACTTGTTATTGATGCAGATAAAGGGGTAACGGATCAAGATATTAGAATAGCAGGATATTCTCATGATAATAACAAGGGTATGATTATTGTTATAAATAAGTGGGATTTAATTGAAAAGGACAACAGTACATTTAAAGAATTCCAGGAAGACGTAAGAAAGGCACTTGCTTATGCAACTTATGCTCCTATTTTAACTGTATCTGCTCTTACAGGACAAAGAGTTAATAAGGTTTTAGACGAAGTGGATGAAGTTTATAGCTTCAGAAATTTAAGAGTTTCAACTGGTGTTTTAAATGATATTATAACTGAAGCAGTTCTTATGAATCAGCCAAGAATTGTTAAAGGTAAGAGATTAAAACTTTACTATGGAACACAGGTTGCGGTTAATCCGCCGAAGTTCTTAATATTTGTAAATGACAGCACAATAGTTCATTTTTCATATGAGAGATATTTGGAAAACAAAATACGCGAGTCATTTGAATACAAAGGTACACCGATTATAATAGAATTCAGAAGCAAAAACGAAAAACAACTATAGCAATTGATGGGCAATTGACTTGCGATGGATTAGCGATGGATTAGCTATTTAAAAAAAGTTTAGGATTTCTATCAATCTAAAATATCGTTCAAAACTTTTATATAAGAAATTCAATTGCATCTCCAGTGTACATCTATAGCCAATCAATTGCCAATCTATCGTCATTGGAGGGAGCCATGAAATACATTATTATAGCAATCATATCATATTTTTTAGGAAACATTTCATTTGCATTTATATTAGGTAAAATATTTACAAAAAAAGATGTCAGAGATTACGGTAGTGGCAATGCAGGAGCAACAAACGCATTTAGAGTATTAGGTAAAAAAATCGGTATAATGGTTTTTTTAGGTGATGCATTAAAAGGAATTATAGCAGTTTTGATAGGCAGAAAGCTTGGAGCCGACATTGGTGCTTACATAGCGGGCGCTGCTGTAATAATTGGACATAATTGGCCGGCTCTATTAAACTTTAGAGGCGGTAAGGGTGTTGCAACAACTATAGGCGTAGTAATTATGATTAATTTAAAATTAGCACTAATATGTGTTGTTTTAGGGGTTATAATTATAGTTATAACAAGAACTGTTTCAATGGGTTCTATATTTGGAATGGCATTGGCACCTGTTGTTGCTATAGCTTTTATAAGACCATTTAATTTAACATTCTTTTTATTTTGTTTATTTGTTGGAAGCATGTCTATTTACAGACATAAAGATAATATAAAAAGATTAATAAAAGGAACAGAAACTAAATTATAGGAGATGATGTGTTGAATAGAAAAATAACGCTGCTTGGCGGCGGAAGCTGGGGAACTGCTCTTGCAAAGCTTTTATCAGAAAACGGTCATCACGTTACTGTATGGCTTAGAGATGAAAATCAATGCAGGGAACTTTCTTTAGAAAGAGTTAATAATAAATACCTTCCCAAAATACAAATTCCGGAAAATATTGTATTTACTTCGAATATAAATGAAGCTGTTAAAAATGCAGAAATGCTTTTAATAGTAACGCCTACGCAAATGATCAGAAGCGTTTTAAAGCAAATTGATGAAGAACATAAAAAACATAAAGTAATTATTAATGCCTCAAAAGGTATTGAAATAGGAACTTTAGCTTTAGTTTCAGATATAGTAAAAGAAGAAACAATTAATTGTACTTTTGCTGTTTTATCCGGTCCATCACATGCTGAAGAGGTAGGTCTTTCGTTACCGACAGCTATTACAGTGGCATGTGATGACAAGAAAGTTGCAGAAGAAATTCAGGATGCCTTTATGTCATCTTATTTCAGAGTTTATACTAATGAAGATGTTACAGGAGCAGAGCTTGGAGGGGCTTTAAAAAATATTATTGCTCTTGGTGCCGGCATATCAGATGGCATAGGATACGGTGATAATGCAAAAGCAGCTCTTATAAACAGAGGAATAGTCGAAATTGCACGCTTAGGTATTGCTATGGGAGCCGATGTACATACGTTTTACGGTTTAACAGGCATAGGAGATTTGATAGTAACCTGTACCAGCAAGCACTCAAGGAACTATAATGCAGGAAATCTCATAGGTCAGGGTTATAAAAAAGACGAAGCAATTAAAAAAATCGGCATGGTCGTAGAAGGAATACCAACCACATATGCTGCTTATGAGCTATCCAAAAAATTAAATGTAGAAATGCCAATTGTTGATGCAATGTACGATGTGTTAGAAAACAACGCCGATGTAAAAGACACAGTAAACAAACTTATGCTCAGGGACAAAAAAGAAGAAAAGCTATAACCAATTTTGGGTAACCAATTTTGGGGACGGTTCTTTTTGATTGATAGAAATTATCAATCGAAAGAACCGTTTTTAAATGCTTTGACTCAAAATTCCTGGGTATCATATTTATATAATTGAAAATATAATCGGAGGATTTATGAAAATAAAAGAAGTAAAAAAAGTTGTAACAGGCAGCAGGGCTGTTGACGGTGCAGGAGTTAAATTAGTAAGAGTTTTAGGACATAATGACGTTGAGGATTTTGATCCATTTTTAATGTTTGATGCTTTTGATTCCGTTAACCCGGAGGATTATATAAAGGGATTTCCTTGGCATCCTCACAGAGGAATTGAAACAATTACATATTTAATTAACGGCAATATAGAACATGGCGACAGCTTGGGAAACAAAGGCAGTATATTAGATGGATGCTGTCAGTGGATGACTGCAGGAGGCGGTATAATGCATGAAGAGATGCCAAAACCATCAGATAGAATGTTAGGTGCGCAGCTTTGGCTTAACATGCCAAGAGAGTTTAAAATGGCTGAACCGAAGTATTGTGATATAACTAATGATATGGTTCCAACGGTTGTAGAAGGGGATAATATAGTTAAAGTTATTTCCGGAAATTATAAAGAAAATTCAAGCTCTGTTTATGGAGATTATGTAAAGATGACATATCTTGACGTACAGATGAAAAAGAATTCAGAATGGAAATTCAATGTTAATCCGGAGGAAACTTTGTTTATTTATATTGTTGAAGGGGAAGGTATTTTTGGCAATTCAAATAATAAATACGAAAGTAAAAGAGCCGTTTTATTTTCTGAAGGAGATGTATTTAAAGCAAAAACAGAGGATTCTGAAATAAGATTTTTCCTGTATGCTGCAAAGCCATTGAGAGAACCTATAGCATGGGGAGGTCCTATAGTTATGAATACAAAGGAAGAATTAAATCATGCATTTAGTGAATTGAGAGATGGAACATTCATTAAGCATAAATAATAACCAAAATTGGGGACGGTTCTTTTTGATTGACAGAAATTATCATTCAAAAAAACCGTTTTTTTATTTAACTATTAAAAAAAAGAAAATTATGTTAAAATAGTATTGTAGATATTTCTCTGGAGGTTTTTATGAATAATTTTATTTTACCATTTAGTTTTACTTTACCAACAAAAATTGTTTATGGACCAAAATGTATAACCTCATTAATTGATGAATTATCATTAAACAGTGGCAAAAAACCGATTATAATTACGGATAAAGGTGTAAGAAATGCGGGTATATCGGATAAAATAACTGCCTTATTAGAACAAAACAATATAAATTACATAATCTATGATGGAGTTGAGCCAAACCCAAAGGATGTCAATGTTGAAGAGGGAGCAAAAATAGCAAGAGAATTTGGCGCTGATTCAATTATTGCTATTGGAGGAGGAAGCCCCATTGATTGTGCTAAATCTGTTGGAGTATTGCTTGCGCACAATGGAGATAAAATTAAAAAATATGAAGGAAAAACAGCCGCTACAAAACCATTACCACTTTTAATAACAATTCCAACAACATCAGGTACAGGCAGTGAGCTTACTTTTTCTTCGGTTATAACTGATACTGAAAATAATTATAAAATGACTGTTAAGAGTCAATATACTGCAGCAAAGGTAGCAATTTGTGATCCTGAGCTTACTTTATCACTACCTGCACATATTACTGCTTCCACCGGTATGGACGCTCTTACTCATGCAATAGAAGCTTATACAGCAACATGTGCAGAGCCCATAAGTGATGCCTTGGCATTATATGCAACAGAATTGATTTACAATAATCTTGTTATCGCTGTTAAAGATGGAAGCAATCTTGAAGCAAGAAGTGCAATGCTTTTGGGAAGTATGCTGGCAGGTATTGCATTCAGCCATTCTGATGTGGCTTCAGTTCACTGTATAGCAGAATCATTAGGAGGAGTTTACGATCTTCCACACGGAGTTTGCAATGCTATATTTCTTCCTCATGTTATGGAATATAACATGGAATATTCGGTTGAAAAATATGCACGAATTGCTAAAGCCATGGGACTATGTTTTGAAAGTGAATTAGAAGGTGCTAAAAAAGCAGTGGAAGCTGTTAAAAAATTAGCTGTTGATGTTGATCTCCCATTATTCTCAAGTTTAAGTGTTAACAACAATGATTTTGAGAAATTAGCAGAAATGTCAGTTAAAAATATTTCCACTGAAAGTAATCCAAGGCCGATGACAAAAGAGGATTATTTAACAGTTATTAACAATGCATACAGACATAAATAAAGTTGAGGAGAAAATATGATTACATTTGATGATTTTGCAAAAATAGAAATTAGAGTAGGAGAAATTATAAAGGCAGAGGTTTTTGAGAAAGCAAGACGTCCGGCTTATAAGCTGTATGTTGATTTCGGAGGAGAAATCGGAATTAAGAAATCCAGTGCACAAATCACTGATTTATATAAAATTGAAGATTTAATCGGAAAACAGGTTCTTGCGGTAGTTAATTTTCCACCGAGACAGATTGCTGATTTTATGTCAGAGGTTCTTGTTTTAGGAACATACTCAAAAGACGGAGTTGTTTTAATTCAACCAGAAAGAGCCGTTGAAAAGGGCGATAAGTTGGGATAACCGGTCAGTGGGGATGTTTTTTGGTGGCTAATATATCTAATTATTGGATTCTTTATGTTATTAGGGGAGATATATGAAAAAATTAGTATATGTTATTCTAATAGTAATAACAATTGTATTATTGTCCGGCTGCAATAATCCGGTTAAAACAGAAGAAGTAGATTTAATACGAGATAATAACAAGGAGCAAAACAATTTCGTGCCTGATATAGTAGATGATACATCAGAGCACAATAAATCCAATCCTGACATAACAGTTGAAAATGAAGCATCTAAAATTGACAGAACAGAATATTTAACCGGTGAAATAATTACTGATGGTTTTTATAAAATATATGAAATTAGGGGTTATTCTACTTTAGCATTTATTCCTGACAAGGAAAGTTTAGAAATAATGTCCGGCAAATATAATAAAAAACAGAATTATATTTTAGCGTATGATGACTTAGAAAAGGTTAAGAATCTACCAAAAGAATTAGGTGTATATAAGGTGAAGGTAGAAATCGACAGAGTTGATGATTATGGTTATCTATTTATAGATTCTATAGAATTAACAGATGAAATAGGAACGGTTATATATGAAGGGAAAACATTTGATACAAACGATTTAGATGATACGGTAAATATTAAAGACAGGGTATGCGGTTTAATAGTAAACTACATAAACAAAACCGATTTCGGAGGTATAATTGTAAGATTTGCAGGAGAAATAGAATGTGAAGGATATTATAGAATTGATCCCTTTGAAAATGAAGTATTCGGTCCAACAGGAAAGATTTATATTGATAAAGAGTATGAAAAGAACTTTCCTACAATTTATGGAGAAAAAAATTCTTTTTCAGTTTGGTTTTCAAAAACAAATGATTTATTTGATGAGTTAACTAATCATTCTTTGTTTGGAAGGGGAAAGTTCAGAACTTCCGGTTATGGCTTGATTTATAACTTTGGTATAGGTGCAGGACCGGGGGAAGTAATTACTGAAATTATATCAGTAGATGAAAATTATAAAGATATGTTTAAGATGGAAGATAATCAATATTTGGAACTTGAATGCAAAGACGAAGATTTTGTAATAGTTGCTGTTTCAACACATAAAGATAATTATGAACATGTTTCAACTGATTATTATTATATTAATAAAAAGGTACCTAAGAAAATTCATTTACTTACTTCAGATAGGTATGATTATATAGTTAAATCAAAAGTAAATGAAAATGAATTTATATTATCAACTGAAGGATTCAATATGACCACAGGAAATACTGAAGTCAGACATGATTTGGTTTGTAAAATAGAAGAGCAAGGTGCATCGGTTGATATAAATGTTGCAGAAGCTGATGAAGTATATAAAAATCTATTTAACCTAAATGATGGGGAAGTTGTTCGCTTAATTGATAACAGAAATGATTTTGTAATTGTATCAGTAGATAAAATAGATGAAAATTCAGTTGTAAAATTTAGCGAATATTATTATATTAATAAAAATAGTTTGAATAAAATATTTTTATTCTTCTCAGGTGAATATGATTATCAAATTGGAGTAGTGGTTAATGAAAGTCAGTTCGTTTTATTATCAAAAAGACCAATTAAGAATGACATCCTTGAAATTCATCATGGTTTTATATGCAATATATCAGAATCGGGTGCAATTATAGAAAAAACCGAAGATTTAAATATAAATCAAGATATGATGGATACAAGCGGGAATAATTTTATCATCCAAGGTTTCATTGATGATATTAAAATAAGGGACAAAGCAGTTGTTTTAACCTTAAAGAACATAAAAATGAGAGAAAAGGATTTAATGATTTATGGTGATATAAGCAAGGATGGTTTAGTTGAAATACAATTATACGACAATAACAAAGGCGGACCGGATATTAGTATTGGAGATAACATTACCGTCACTTGCCGTTATACAATAGACAACAAGATAATTTATGCAACCGGTACAGAAATTAAAATTATAAAATAGGGTAGTTACTTACAACTTGAAAGGGGTATTAGTAAATGAGGGGGAAAGTAAATTTAATATTATTAAGAATATATGATTTATTATTGGCATTAGCTATTTCAGTAGCGGACATTTAATTTAGTTATAATTTAGCGATATATAAAGCTGACCGTATATTGGCTTTCACAATTTTAACATCATCAAATTTTTCATATAATTCATGTTTTATTGTTTTAATAAAATTAAAATAATCACCGCCCTCCAGCCATTCCGCTATATCGGTTATTAATCCGCGATGTTCGTTATAATCATAAATTATAACTAAATGTTTTGTAATTCTTTTCATTTCATCATACATTTTTTGTCGTTCATTTTTATTAAGGCCGTGGGCAACAAAGGAAGATATGGAAACATCAAAGCTTTTATCTTCAAAGGGTAGGCCAGTTAGCACATTTGCCTCTATAAATTCTATATTTTTATATTTAGATTTTTTCTTTGCTGTTTCGATCATTCCTTTTGCAGGATCAATTCCTGTCACAATTAAACCCTGTTCATAAAGCATGTTGCATAAAGCCCCCGTACCACAACCTACATCTATTATGTTTTTATAATTTGATAAATCCAATTCATTTTTTAAATTATCAAAAATAGTAGTAAAATGTTTTACCTGTCTATTAAAAAAAAGTCCATAAATTGATGAAATATTATTAAACAGCGAATTCTTTGTTTTCATAATTGATATCCTTTAAATTAAAATTATAGCATAACTATTATACCCTATTATATAGCATAGTTATCATGTGAATTTAAATAATTATAGGATCTGAAATTTAAAAGATGCCAGATTATCAATATTTGATGTACAATAAAAATGATTTCTACTATAATAACAGTATATGGAAATATAAATAATAAAAATTAGAGTGTAACCTAAATCCTAATATTTCGTTTATTAGGTGAAAGGGGTGTCTCTGTGTTTAACGACCAGCTTGAATCATTATATAATAAATATCATAGAGAACTTTATCTTTACGCATTTTCATTGTGCAAGGATTATCATTTGGCACAGGATTTGACCAGTGAAACATTCTATAAAGCTTTATTATCTCTTGATGATAATGTTACATATATAAAGTATTGGCTTTTTAGAGTTTGTAAAAATCTATTTATTGATTATGCAAGAAAAAATAAAGAATACAGTAATACTGAAGGATTAGAAGATGTATTAACCTTAGAAATAACACCTTTAGATAAATTAATAGAGAGCGAAGACAAAAAGCACTTATTCAATCAGGTTATAAATCTTAACCATACATATACAGAAATCATCATCCTTTATTATTATTGTGATTTTACCCTTAATGAAATCAGTAAAACAACAGGAATGACATCAGGCACTGCAAAGACACTCCTTTTCAGAGCCAGAAAGAAATTAAAAATTAAATTGGAGGGTGAAAATGAAATATAAAGAATTATTGGAGCAATATAAAAACGGCTTGGTATCCGAAGAAGAAAAACTTCTTATAGAACAAGATATAGAAAAATATGAAGCAATAGAAGAGTATTTATCAGATATTATAGATGATGAATTTATGGATTTAACTGAGTTGTCTAAGATTGAAAAAAACACTGATGAAACCATAAAGCTAAAAAAAAGCGTAAATAAAAGATTAAGAAAAGTAGTGTTTACTTCCGTTGCCTTAGTAATAGCATTAATATTTGGATTGTTTTTCATAATATCACCCTTTATTGACAACCTTTATTACAATCCTGCCAAAATATCAGTTGGCAAAATAGATCAAGATATTGATTTTGATATGAATGCAATTTCAGAATTAAATATGCCGGGATATAGGGCAAGTAGCGTTCATGTTGAAAGACAGGGATTTGGAACGTATGAAATAGATTATTTTTACAGAAATATTTTCACTGATGAAAATTATAGGGTTAATTCTAAAATAAAACGCGGTGAAATATATTCTACTTCTAAAGACATATATGAGAGTAAGAGTATGTTTTTGGATGTTCAACTTCCGGGTAGAGAACAAAAATATATTGACGAGCAGAAAGAACGGGTTTTAAATCATGTGAAACAGTTGAATCCTGTTTCTTATGTTTCTGCAGGAATTACCTTCGAAAATGATTTAACCATGGAGGAATTGTTCAATTTAGAATCAAAATATCCTGATGTTGAATTTGTATGGGCAGGAATTCGAACAGATTCACATAATAAGAAAACTATAGATTTAATAGGCATTCAATTACTTAGCAGTAACAGAGTACATCTGGACGATGGAGTTGAAGAAAGGTACACAGCTTTTACTATAATAAAATGGCTTGTAAATCCTGTGGGTTCGGGAAATAGCAATATGTCGCTAGAAGCACAGGCTTATGAGCTGCATTATAAAAGTTTATTGCAATATGTTATAGACAGAGAAAAAGCAGTTAATGTGATTGAACACATACCGTGGAAAAATGAATTTTATAAATTAGCTCTAAAATATGCGGAAGATCATGGAGTAAAAACTTATGGAGTTTTAGTATTTGCTGAGGCAAAGGATTTAATTGAATTAGTTGAAAACGAACAAATAAAATTAGTAGAATTTGACCAAGCGATGGTTTCTAAAAGATATATTCAATAATAATTTATCAGATATATATTGACATCGTAGGTTTATTGGGGTAAACTTGAATTAAGATTTATCACAATAAACCTACAGGAGGTATACTATGGAAAAATATAAACTGTTTGATGCTGAAAATAAATTTTTAGAAATTATTTGGGAATTAGAGCCAATTAATTCAACTGAATTGACTAAGGTATGCTTTGAAAAACTTGGATGGAAAAAATCAACTACATATACTATGCTTAGAAAATTGGCGAGTAGAGATGTACTAAAAAATGATAATGCTATCGTTACTTCGCTAATAAAAAAGGAACAGGTTCAAAAATATGAGAGTGAAGCTCTTTTGGAAAAAACATTTGATAATTCTCTGCCAACATTTATTGCTGCATTTTTAAAGGATAAGAAGCTTTCCAAAAAGGATGCAGAAGAAATCAAAAAAATGATAGAGGAGGCAACGAAATGAGCGGTGTATTTTTAAAGATATTAAGTATGAGCTTAACTGCAAGTTATGTTGCTATAGCCGTAATTATAGTGAGATTTTTTCTTAAGAAATCACCGAAAATTTTTTCTTATGTTATTTGGTCTGTTGTATTGTTCAGATTGTTATGTCCAATTACTTTTGAAAGTCAATTAAGCTTAATTCCTTTAAATATGGAATCAATACCTCAAAATATTGTGTTTACAGAGAATTCTTCTATAGATACAGGAGTTTCTGTTATAGGTGATACCCTAAATAATACCGTTAATACTTCATTGCCGGCTGTAAATTCTGCCGCAATCATTAATCCAATAGATGTAATAATTCAGATAGGTTCGATTATTTGGGTTGCTGGGATTATATTGCTTTTAATTTATGGATTAGCTTCTTACATTAAATTAAAGAATAAGCTCACTATTGCAACGCTAATTGATGATAATATTTTCGAAACAGATCAAATAAGGACCCCTTTTGTTATGGGAATAATTAAACCTAAAATATTTATTCCGGTGAATATTCCGGATGAAGAATTTAACTATATTTTAAAACATGAACAAACACACATCAAAAGATACGATTACATCATTAAACTCCTTTCATTTTTAGCACTTACTATACATTGGTTTAACCCTTTAATGTGGCTTTCATATTTTCTTATGTCAAAGGACATGGAAATGTCGTGTGATGAAACCGTTATTAAAAGTACGGGTGAGGATATACGAACTAAGTATTCAAATTCTCTATTGTCACTATCAGTAAAACAAAGCGGGCTGTTAGTGCCGTTGGCATTCGGAGAAAGCAATGTTAAATCAAGAATTAAAAATATTTTAAACTATAAGAAGACATCATTTTGGATTTTTGCTACAGTTATAGCTATTGTAGCAGGAATAGTTGTCGCATTAGGAACGAATCCCATAAATGAACAGCAATTTCAATATCAATTTCCTTTAAAAGCTGAAGATATAGAAAGTGTATTAGCTGAAAAGGAAATAAACATGTACATCAAAGAGTATAACGGTGATGATTCAAGAAGTATTACAAACTTAAGTAATGATAAAAATATGGTGTTTGGAATTAATTCTCAGTTGAGGGATAACTATAAGGTTTTAAGCATGACATGGTATCTGCCTGAAAAGTTAACATCAGAAGAAGTTTATGATTTCTTTCAAAATGAATTGTCAAAGCAATTTGAATTGGCTGGTGTCTTTTATGGCAACAAAAGAGGATTAGATAAAGAATTAAATAAAATGCTTAAATATTATCTTGATGAGAAAAATTATAATAATTTATTAGTTTGGAAGGAAAGAGTAGGAAATGATCACTTAAAAGCTCAAATCAAATCTATAAATGGCAAAAGGAATAATATTGTAAATTTACTAATAATTCCTGATGAGTTATATGATGATTATTTAAAAACATTAAATAATTCAAAAGAATTTGTAGCAGCGGAAATTGCAAAAGCTTTTTTAACGGATTTGTATACTGTTGATTCAAAAGAAGTTGATAATTATAAATACTTATTAAATTTAAATACTACAGACGAAAAAGCTCTGTCCGATGCAATGCAGATTAATGATGAAGTATTAAAATCATTAATGACAGATGAAGCATATGATATTCTTGTTAAGAACAGAGAAAATCTATGGTTTGCTAAAGCTTGCCATGAGGGTAATTATACTATGCAGGTTTCGGAAATTCAGTTTTCAGAAAATAAAAACAATATTGAAAAAGATGAAGCAGGATATAATTTTCAAGTACTATCCAAAGTCATTTCACATGACGGAACAGAGGTGACAAATTCCGTTGAAGGATTAATAGAGCTTCGTATAATTGATGGTAATTGGAAGGTAACAGGATATAGTAAATAGGAAAAACATACATCGAAGAACTTTATTTCTTATTTATACGTCTGTAATATTATATAATAGAATATTCAACAATAGCGTGGGAGTATTATGAAAAAAATTGTGTTAGTTATAATAATGCTGATTTTATTAATTACTGCGTGTACAAATAATAATGGGAACAAAAAGAATATAAATACTGACAGCGAAATTATTAACATAATAAAAGATAGTGAAGCTTTAGAAGAACCAAGTGTGGGCAACGATATAGACAGAACCGAATATTTAACCGGAGAAATTATTACTGACGGAAATTATAGTTATCCATCAAACTATAAAGGAATAATGTATTTTGTGCCTGATGAAGAAAGTAATATAATAATTAAAGAAAAATACAATTATTCAGCCGAAAGCTATCTATTATTTTATGAAAATATGTCTATGATAGAAAATCTTCCTAAAGAATTAGGAATATATAAGGTAAAAGTTAAAATTGACTGGAATGAAAGTGGTAAATCTTTTATATTAAATAATATTGAATTAACTGATAAAATAGGAACTATTCTATATGAAGGTAAGTCATATGAAACTAATGAGTTAGATGAAAATGTCAAAGTTAAAGATATGGTATGCGGTCTTATAGTAAAATGGATTGATAGATTTGATGGTGGTATTCAAATACGATTTGCAGGAGAAATTGAAAGTGAAGGTTATTATTCTATTAATTATGATTTGATGTATGATGAAAACATGGGTAGAATTTATTTTGATGAAGAATACTTCAATAATATACCATTTTATGGTGAAAGGGGTTTTAATAACTTTAGCTTTTTTAAGACAAACGAGTTATTCGACGAAATACAAAACTTTTCTGCCTTCGGAAAGGGAAAATTTAAAACATCCAACTATTTGCTAATTTATAACATAGGTATGGGCAGACCGGTAAGTGATTATCTAACTGAAATAATATCTTTGGATGAAGATTATAAAGATATGTTTATATTTGATAAAAACAAATATGTAGGTACGGCTGATCAAGCTAAAGATTTTATTATTGTTTCATCTGCTAATTATGAAGATAATGATATTCATTTATCAACTGATTATTATTATATAAGTAAGAAAAATCCAAAAAAGTTATTTCTCTTTAGTTCCGGTAGTTATAATTACGATTTAAAGGTAGTTGCTAATGAAAATGAATTTATACTGTCAACAAGCGGATATAATTATATAACGGGTGAACAGGATAAGAAACATATTATAGTATGTAAAATTGATGAAAACGGAGTTGTAACTGAAAGAATAGATGACTTAGGTTTAGAATCTTTTCAAATGGATAATGATGAAAGTAGTTTTAATATGCAAGGATACATCACTGATATTAAAATCAGCGATAACAATGTTATAATAACTTTAAAAGATATAAAAATGAAAAAAGAAGATGAACTTGCTTTCGGGAAAGCACTAAGTGAGAATGATTCTTTAGATATATTGAGTATCGATAAAAATATTAATGGTCCCCTTATTAGTGTTGGGGATAAAGTAATGATATCTTGTCGTTATACAAAAGATAAAGAATTCTTATATTTACTCGGTGATGATATAAGCATTAGAAATTAGCACAAACTAATTAGGAGGGGTTATGTTAAAATATAAAAAAATCTTAAGTATGTCAGTATTTATATTAATGGTTATTTTATCATTAAATTTTTCAGCTTATGGTAATTCGGCAGAACCACCGTCATTACTTATTATTGTCCCAAATGCACCGGATGATTTAAGTATAAAATTAAATTATGAAAGCAGCTCATACGAAGCAAGAATAGTGGACAAAGTTATAGAAAAGTATTATACATTTTATTCAAGCAATATGTTTAAAAAACCGAATACTTATAATTTTGTTGTCAGTTCTAAGGACTACAGCTTTGAATTTGAATTGGATAAGCCCATAAAAAACTATAATAATATTTATACACTTAATTTAAAAAATCACTCATTAACGGAAGGAAAGTTATTATCAAGGTCTATCATGCTTGTGGGTATGAGAGTAACTTTGACATTTATTATAGAAGCATTTATATTTTGGATTTTTGGGTTTAGAAATAAAAAATCATGGATGGCTTTTTTAGTTATAAATTTAATTACACAAGGAGCACTAAATGTATGGATAAATGGTTTTTCACCTATGATTAGCTATGCGGTTTTTACCTTAATATTTGGAGAGTTTTTTGTGTTTGTTGCTGAATTAATAGCATTTATGACCTTTTGCAAGGAACATGGCCGTTTAAGAAAGGTGCTATATGTTTTAACTGCAAATTTAGTTAGCTTAATTGTTGGCGGATATATAATAACGATACTGCCGATTTAATTATGTTGAAAGCATGAAGTAAGTTGCTTCTTAGTTTAAAACATTATTTTAAGGAGAAAAGGTTGGTAATTAAATGATAGAAGTTGATAATAGAAAAGTGAAGGTCATATCTATAAGAGAAAATCCGGAATTTATGGATTTATCAATTAAATATATACAAAGTATTTGGGCAAATGAAAAAAGCATAAAGGTTTATGAGGATTGCATTACTAATTGCATTACAACATTAAGTCCGTTACCGCAATGGTATTTACTAATGGATAAAAATAAAATAATCGGTTGTGCCGGCCTAATAACAAACGATTTCATCAGTAGGATGGATTTGTATCCATGGATAGCTTCTTTATTCATTGAAAAAGAATATAGAGGAAAATCGTATGGGAGTATTTTAATTGAAAAAGCAAAGAAGGATGCAAAGAAAGGCGGATTTTCTAAACTATTCTTATGCACAGATCATATTGGTTATTATGAACATTATGGATTTGAACATATTGGTATCGGCTATCATCCATGGGGAGAAAGCTCACGGATATATTGTGTAAATTTACAGTAAAAAATATTGGAGGATAAAATGATTGAATTACCGGAAGCTATGGTTATAGCAGGACAGATTAATAAAACAATCAGTGGAAAAAGAATTAGAAATGTAAAAGCAGCTTATTCACCTCATAAATTTGCCTGGTACTATGATAATCCTAAAAACTATAGTAATCTTCTAATAAATAAGGTTATAGGCAAAGCCAAAAATTACGGTGGACTCGTAGAAATCAACGTAGAGGATATAATAATATTGTTAGGAGACGGAGTTAATATTAGATTTCATAATGCAGGAGAAAAACGACCCCAGAAGCATCAACTTCTTATAGAATTTGAAGATTTATCGGCATTAAGCGTATCTGTTCAGATGTATGGAGGTATTTGGTGTTTTAAAGATGGTGAATTTCAAAATATATATTATGAGCTTTCTAAAGTTAAGCCAACACCTCTTTTGAAAGAATTTGACAGAGAGTATTTCAGCAATATTATTTCTGCTCCTAATGTTGAAAAGTTAAGTGCCAAAGCTTTTCTTGCTACCGAGCAAAGAATTCCAGGTCTTGGCAATGGCTCTTTGCAGGATATTCTTTATAATGCAGGCATACATCCTAAGAAGAAGGTAAAAACATTTACTGATGAGGAAAAAGAAATACTTTTTAATTCTATAAAAACAACCTTTCAAGAAATGGTTAATAAGGGTGGAAGAGATACTGAAAGAGATTTATTTGGTAATTTCGGTGGATATATAACAGTACTAAGTAAAAATACTGTTGATAAACCTTGCCCAATATGCAAAACAACAATAAAAAAAGAAGCTTATATGGGCGGGAGTATTTATTATTGCAGTAAATGTCAAAAATTAAATGTATGATCGTGTTAATTTATTGTACTTTAAAATTCAATGTATTTATAGGACGGCTATTTTTAAAATAATTTGATTATGAAATCACCAAAGAATTCGATATATTTTGTATTAGAAAAGTCGAGCATTGTTATAATTCCTTTGGTATTATGTATGCATGAAAGGAGGGAGAAAAATGTTAAAAAAATTAAATAATGTGATTGACTATATTGAAAATCATTTAACCGATGATTTATCTCTTGATATAATTTCTGAATATGCCAGTGTTTCTGACTTTCACTTCAGAAAGATATTTTTTTATCTTTCGGGTATAACCTTAAGCGAATATGTTAAAAACAGAAAATTATCGGAAGCAAATAAGGATTTATTAAATGGAGAAAAAGTAACAGATGTTGCTTATAAATATGGTTATCAGTCATTAGATGGATTTACTCGAGCATTTAAAAAGTGGAGCGGTTTTTTGCCATCTGATGTGACAAAACAAGCTATATATAAAACATTTCCCAAAATTTCATTCATAATAACAGTTAAGGGAGGAATAACTATGGAATTTAGAATTGAAGAAAAACCGGCATTTAATTTTGCCGGTGTAAGTAAACGTGTACCAATGCAATTTGAAGGTGTTAATAATGAAATTGTTAATCTTGCAATGAGCATTACAGAGGAACAAAGAAATGAAATGCATTCTTTGCAAAATATTGAACCTTATGAAATTGTTAATGCTTCTTATGATGCAGATGCAGATTTTTTAAGAGAAGAAGGGGATTTAACCCACTTGATTGGTGTTTTAACTACTGAAAATAAGGTAAGTGACACATTAGATAAAGTATCTGTTGAAGCAGGTACTTGGGCAGTATTTCCTAATGAAGGACCATTTCCTTCTATGTTACAGAATACTATGGCAAAAATATATGCGGAATGGTTACCTACTTCTAATTACGAATTAATAAAAGCACCTACCTTTTCTTTTACTAAAATGGATAAAGTTAAAGAAAATTATGCATATAGTGAAGTTTGGATTCCTGTTAAAAGGATGAGTAAACGATAACCTTAAAGGTTATCGTTTATTGCCCATGAGGGTTTATTAAGTAATTCTTGATTAGTTCCAATCTTTTTAGCAGGGTATCCTTCTAAAATTTCATTATCGTCAAAAATACTTCTCTGTTTTACTAATGTACCTGATTTGACTAAAGTATTTCTACCTAATTTACTATAATCGCATATTATAGAACCGGACTCAACAATGCTGTTTGAACCAATTGTTGTGCCATGTATCATACAGCCCGGACCGATTATTACATTATTTTCGATTATTAGCTCATTGTCCGGCAGCAAATGAAGCACTGAATTTTCCAAAATCTGAACGTTGTTTCCTATCCTGACAGGCCCATGAGAATTTCCGATAATTCTTACACCGGAAGCAATTATAGAGTTGTCTCCTATTGTAACATTTCCGGTTATTTCAGCTGAATCATAAATAAATGCTGATTCTGATATTATAGGATTAATTCCGTTATATTCATATAATTTTCCCATTTTTTCACCTTCCTTTGGTTCATAACAAATAATATTTTCAACAAATTTGCTAAGAGAAATATTATTCCCCCTCATTCTAACAATCATATTTTTATCTTCTTCAGTAAGTTTTCTAATAATTCTACCGGGTCTTCCTACAACAACAGATCCATCCGGAATAGTCATTCCTTCAGTTATAATTGTTCCTTCACCGAAAATACACATATTTCCTATTTTAGAGCCGGGTAAAAAGATTACACAATTTCCTATTTCGCACAAATTTCCTACTTCTGCTCCTATAGCAATGCACTTGTGTCCAAAAACAGTCTTGCTTCCAACTTTTAAGGGGTTTTCTTTTGTACCAATAAGCACTGAATTTTCAAGAATCCATGTATCATTGCCAATTATTATTGAATCATCAACAGATCTTAGTACTGCTCCTTGTGCAGCATATACATTGTTTCCTAATCTAAGTTTACCGATTAATCTGACAGAGTCATCTATTTTTAAATTTGTCATAGCCACTCCTTTTTTAACTGAATACTTGCATTTTTTCAAATATTTGGTATTATTATAACATATATATTAAAGAAGATAAAGCAGTAGAAAATCATTGAGGTAAAAATGAAGGTTGCAGTAATTGGATACAGCGGATCCGGGAAATCAACATTAGCAAGTCAGATTGGAATTAATTACAATTGTCCGGTTTTATATTTAGATAAAATTCAATTTGAAGCAAATTGGAAAGAGCGAGATGAAGAAATAGCTAAAAATATGGTGAAAAGGTTTTTAGATGAAAATGATAATTGGGTTGTCGATGGAAATTATACTAAACTTTTTAGGGAACGAAGGTTGGAAGAAGCGAATATCATTATATTTATGAATTATCCCAGGATTGTATGCTTATATCAAGCTTATAAACGATATTTGAAATATAAGGGAAAAACACGTGAAAGCATGGCTCCCAACTGCAATGAAAAATTTGATTTTGAATTTATTAAATGGATTTTATTTGACGGAAGATCAAAGGAAAAGAAAAAACAATATTCTGAAACAATTCAAAAATATAATCAAAAGATTGTTATATTAAAAAACAGAAATGAAGTAGCATTATTTTTAGAGGATATAAAAAATGTATGATTACATTTATAAGTAAAGAGGTAGGTAAAGTATGAGAAGAAAAGACAGGGAAATGAGCAGAGAATTTGGAATTGAGGTTATAGACAGATCAAGCTATGGTGTAGTTTCCATGATTGATGAAAACAACGAACCATATGGTATACCACTTTCTATAGTTAGAGATGGAAACAATTTGTATTTTCATTCTGCTTTAGATGGTAAAAAAGTAAAAGTATATGAGAAAGCCCCAGTTGTGAGTGTAGCTTTTGTGGGACAAACAAAAGTTCCGGAGAATTTTTCAAAGGAAGAATTAGATGAAATGTTACAGGATAAGTCGAAGGCAGGAGTACTTACCAGCAAGGTATTTACTACAGAGTATGAATCTGCAATTATAAAGGGTAAAATAAAATTAGTTAAGAATGAAGAAGAAAAACTAAGAGCAATTAAGCTTATCTGTGAAAAATACACCCCGACAAAAATGGATTATTTTAATTTGGCAGTTGAATCAGGATTACGATTAATTAATATTTATAAAATAGAAATTGACGAAATAACAGCCAAAAGAAAAAAATATGATATTCACGGCGAAGAAATGAAATGGGGAAGAATGAATTAAGTTGATTCTTAATGTGAAATATTTTTTTAAGCTGTAAGATTTTGTGAGGTGGAGAAATGAAGTATTATAAAAAATTAGTCGGGAAAAAAGTTTATTTATCACCGATGAATGCAGAGGATGCAGAAATTTACGTTAAGTGGCTTAATGACTTTAATGTAACTGATGGATTAGGCACATCTAACAGAGTTGTATCATTAGAGCAAGAAAGAGAATGGCTTTCTCAAAATTCAAATCAACATCAATTTGCAATTGTAAGACTGGAAGATGATAAATTAATCGGTAATTGCGGAATTCACGGGCTTGACCAATCAAAGCAATGCTCTGAAGTGGGATTGTTTATAGGCGATGAAGAAAACCGCAACAAGGGTTACGGGCAGGATGTACTAAACTTGTTATTGCATTATGGATTTAATTATTTGAATTTAAATAATATTATGTTAAAAGTATTTTCATTTAATGAAACAGCGATAAATTGTTATAAAAAAGTCGGCTTTAAAGAAATAGGCAGAAGAAGACAATCTTATTATTTGAATGGTAAATGGTATGATGATGTGTTTATGGATATATTAAGAGATGAGTTTCGATAATATTGTATACTACGGAGAATATTATGATAAACAACGGGGGAGTTATGATACATAATGAAAAAACATTGAAAAATCTGTCATTGCCATTATTGTTAACATCTTTACCATTAACAGTAATGGGTGTTTTATTGCCGATGTATACATCAAGCTTGGGACTATCTCCATTGCAGGTAACCGGACTTTTTTCAGTTTTTTCACTTGGACTTGTTATTATGCGTCTTTTAATTGGATATATTGCTGATAAAATAGGGAGAAAACCGGTATTTATCTTTGGTTTAATATTTTATACATTGTCTTTTTTCATTTATTCTAATGCTAAAATGATATCATTGATTTATACCGGAAGAGGTCTGCAAGCTATTGCCTCTGCTTTAATCAGCATTTCTTCTTATAGCATGATTGCTGATTTGAATATGAAAAAAAATGCACATAATTTTGGAAAAGTAGACAGCTATTCTGAAAAGGGAGGTTTATTAGGAATATTATTATGCTTTTATGTTCTTAATACACCGGAACTGATAGATGGTTGGTCTAAACTGTTTAGGATTTGTACAATAGCTTCAATAATAGCAGTTATTTATTCAATAATTAATGTAAAAGAAACTAAAAAATTAAGCAACAAAGATTTTTATGACATATCTTTACCATCTAAAAAAAATAATATAATTTTATTTAATTTAATTATTAGAATATTTACAAGTATAGTTACCTCAATCTTTGTTTTATATTTGCAAAAAAGATTCAATTCAAATTTATTGGATATTGGTATTGCATTTTTATTCCCTACATTAATAATTGCTTTCACATATACTGAGCTGGGAAAAATAAGCGATAGAATCGGAAGCAGAAACACATTGGTTGGCTCAATGAGTATGTTAATAATCATTTTATTGATATTACCTTATATGTATAATGTCTATTTATACGGATTAGTTTGGACGGTTTATTGCATTGCTATAGTTTTGATTGATGTAACAATAAATGGAGTTTTTGTTGAGGAAATAGCTGAAGAAATTAGAGGAATTGCTATAGGTAAATTTACAATGGGTGCTAACGTTGGTACTTTTATAGGACCTTTAATAGGCGGTCTTGTATTCCAAAAAATAAGTATTCAAGCTCCGTTTTTTATAAGCTCTATTGGATTTACCGTATTATTAATGATTTATATTAAAAGGGTTAGTGTGAACTGACCATTTTTTTACTTCTTTAACTTTAACATTTATATTATAAAATGAGGATGTAATTAACCTATTGTCAATTGATTTTACCCCTAATTATTCTTGTTCAATAAGGGCTTAACCATATATATTATAGAATAAAAAATTGGGTCATTATGAACTGACCCAATTTTTTATTCTATAATATTAATATAGGCTGCTTGCCCCTGCATCGGGTAGGATTCAGCCAATATTCCTGTATGCCAAAGCTCCACCTTTTGCCCTTTTTTTAATGAAGAAAAATCCATTACTTTATCATCATCAATAATAGTAGTATCTTTATCTATTTTGAAAAATGCTGCATATTTTCCTGCTTTAAACCATTCATCATATGTAATATCTACATTTTCAATATCTGAAACTACTAAAATTCTTTGACCTTCTTTATCTACTTCATAAATTAAACCAATAACATCAGGATCTCTATCGGGTAATTTATCTGATGATGTACAACCTACCACAGTAAAAATCATAGTTAAACATAACGCTAATAGTCTTTTCATAATCATCTTCTCCTTTTTAGAGTTAGACGATGTTTAATAAATTTTGTTCCAAGAAAAAATATATTTAGCCATAAAGCTGATTCTATTTCATATTGCACTATTTTAAAAAATTATTTTCTTTATCATATTCATTTGTGATGTCTTTTTTCATACTTTTTAATGATTGTTCTCTTCTCATATTTTTAATTTGAAGGTCAGTTTTTAAAACATCATCATAAATTTGATCCATTAATTTTTCTGTTTCTCTGTAATTTTCTTCAGTATTTTTAATATCATTTTTCATTTTATTGATTGTTTCCCTTTTGTCTTCATAATTATGCTTGCTCATAATATGCTCCTTATATAAAGTATATAAATTATTATGTGCTTTTAAAAAAATAACATTCATTTTTTACTTTTTCTGTTCATGTTAAAATATATTTTCTAATAATATGGAATAAAGAAAGTGAACAAGGCATATAAATTAATTGTATACGATAATGCATATTTCGCAGGAGGAGGGATTATTATTACTAATTTAGATATATATGAGGATATAGCAAAGAGAACGAAGGGCGAAATATATTTAGGCGTAGTTGGACCTGTCAGAACGGGAAAATCAACATTTATCAGAAAATTTTCTGAAAATGTAATGCTGCCGAATATAGAAGACGACTACATAAGGGAAAGAGCTAAGGATGAAATGCCGCAAAGCGGTACAGGCAAAACTGTCACAACAACAGAACCTAAGTTTGTACCGGGCAATGCAGTAAAAGTAACATTTAAGGAAAATATAAACGCAAATTTACGACTGATTGACTGCGTTGGATACATGATTCCGGGCGCAATCGGCAATATGGAAGGAGAAATACCAAGATTGGTAAGCACTCCGTGGAACGAAGATCCTATTCCTTTTGCTGAAGCAGCAGAAATAGGTACAAGAAAGGTTATTAAAGACCATTCAACAATAGGAATTTTGGTTACAACAGATGGAAGCATAACAGATATTAACAGAGACAATTACATTATGGCAGAAGAAAGGGTAGTAAGAGAGTTAAAGGAAATTAACAAACCTTTCGTTATTATATTAAATACTACTCATCCACTTAATGAAAACACTAAAGCGTTATCGGTGCAGCTGAAGGAAAAATATGATGCACCTGTGCAGGTATTAGATTTAATGAACTTAAAAAATGAAGACATAGATAAAGTTTTAGAAGACGTGTTATATGAATTCCCGATTAAAGAAATCAACGTTGAATTGCCAAAATGGTTTGATGGACTAACATATGACTATTCGCTTAAAAAAGATTTGATAGATACTTTAAGAAATGACTTTGAAGATTACTACAAATTAAGCGATTTTAATGCGGATAACATATTCTCAACGGACAATGACTTCATAGAAGATTTTTACGTAAAAGATATTGAGTTAGGCACCGGCTGTATAAATATGAGGATTGACTTGGATAATTCATATTACTACAAGGTTATCAGTGAATTATCAGGTGAAGAGATTACAGGTGAGCATCAAATTCTTAAACTTATTGGAGATTTATCGAAAGCAAAGGATAGCTACAAGCGTGTTGAGGCAGCAATCAATGACGCAAAAACAAAAGGTTATGGATATGTTTCACCGGGCATAGCAGATATGATTATCGACAAACCTGAAGTGTTTAAGGAAGGCAGCAGATATGGTATTAAAATTAAAGCTCAGGCACCATCACTTCATATATTCAGTGCGGGTATAAATACAGAGGTTGCTCCAATAATAGGCAATAAAGCACAAAGTGAAGATTTGATGAATCATTTGGTAGAGCAAATGAAGGATAATCCACAATGTATTTGGGACGCTGAAATATTCGGAAAGACTATGTACAGCTTAGTTGATGAACAGCTTGAATCAAAGCTTACAGCAATGCCTGAAAATGCAAGAAAGAAACTTAAAAAGACAATTGAAAAGATAGTTAATGATGGTTCGGGAAGCATAATATTTTTAATAATTTAAAAAATTAAAAATAATTAATTTATATACGAGATCCTTCGCTAAGTTGGATGACAAATGTGTCATTTTAAGCTATAGCTGAAGAATCTCATTTTTTTGCAATTAAAAATTTGTGTAATCTACTTGTAGTAAAATATATGATATTGTCATAATTATAAAAATAATAAAAAAAAGTTGTAATAAATTTAGAACTTAAGCATATATAGCTTGCAATTTAAATGAAAACTATGATATAATAACAATATCTTCCTAAAGCTAAAATTTATGTATTAACAAAAGGTTGTGTTTAAATGGCAAAAAGAAAAAACTTCGGAATAAAAAATTTTTTCTTTTCTTTAATAGCGGTGTGTATAGTTATTTACATTTTTCAAAGTTTACACGGTTCCGTGGAAACAATAGTTGCTGAAAAGGGAGAATTAGAGAATATAATCAAAGCTGATGGAATAATTGTCAAGGATGAAAAAATTTACAATGCAACTCTTGACGGAAGTGTTACATATTATTTTGAAGATGGTTCAAAAGTTAAACAAGGGCAGCTGATAGCAGATTTAAATACAGATTCGAATTCATTGCAGATTAACAAACAAATATTTGAAATTGATGCAGCAATTAATTCGAAAAAGAACAATACAAATAACAGTACTGCAGTTTTAACAACTCAATCATTGGCTTTATATGAAAATGATATACAGGCAAGTATATTAAACAGTGAATTAGATAATTTGTACAATATTGTTACTAAAGTTGATAGTAATGGTGTTGTAGCTGTTAATCAGGGCTCGTACGATCAATATGATGTTAATCAGCTAATAAGCATGAAGAAAAATCTTGAAAAGAGTATTTCAACAAATAAGGTACCATATTATTCAGCTCAGGCAGGGCTCGTTACATATAAAGTAGATGGTTTAGAGGATTCATATAAAATTGAAGATATTTATAATTTAACGCCAAGTAGCACCTTAAAAAAAGAATATACTATATCTGACAAATTTACAAAGGAAGCAGTATCAGCCAATGAATCAATTTTTAAAATTGTCAGAAATTTCGATTATTACATTGCTGCCACAGTTGATAATGAAAAAGCCAAGTTATTTACTGAAAATAAATTTATTAAAACAAGGATACATGTGGATGGACAGCAACATGAGTTATGGGGTTTTATTAAAAAAATAAATTACGGCAGTGAACAATCTGTTTTAATATTGTATTTTGATGATTATTTTTATAAAGTTTTTGATAAACGCTATGTAGATTTAGAACTTATAACCGATATATATGAAGGAATAAAAATAAACGCATCAACTTTAACTGAAAAAGACGGTGTAAACGGAGTTTATGTTCAGGATGCCAGCAATATAATAAAATTTTTTCCCGTTGAAGTTATAGGTAAGGATGAAAGTTATGTTATAGTTGCAGTAGGAGAATTTATAGAAAAGGATGAAAGAAGAATTATTTATATTAATGACAAAAAATATTTTACGGTTAAAATATTTGACAAGGTCATATTAGACCCTGAAGTTGTATATGAGGGCCAAATAGCAGATTAGGAGGTTATTGTGAGTATTAAGGAAAATATTGACAGAATTTTAGAAAGAATTGCTTTTGCCTGTGAGCGTTCAGGCAGAAATACTGAGGATATTACTCTGATAGCTGTTTCAAAAACCGTAGATGCAGACAGAGCAAGAGAAGCAGTCGAAAGTGGGTTGCTAAATCTTGGAGAAAACAGGGTTCAAGAATTAGTTGATAAATATGAAAAACTTTCAGATACTTTAGTAAAATGGCATATGATAGGTCATTTGCAAAAGAACAAGGTAAAATACATAATTGATAAAGCAGAACTCATTCATTCGGTGGAAAGTATAGAATTAGCTGATGAAATAAATAAAAGAGCTGCAAAAAATAATTTAAAAGCCAATGTATTAGTAGAACTAAACATAGGAGAAGAAGATAGCAAGTTTGGCATAAGTGAAGAAAATGCTTACGATTTTGTTAAATCGCTGGAACAATTTGAAAATATAAACGTGTTAGGTCTTATGACCGTAGCGCCTTTCGCGGAAGATCCCGAGGAAATCAGGTGGGTATTTAAAAAGATGAAAGTTATATTTGATAATTTATCAAATATGAATATAAAAAATTCCAACATGAAGTATTTATCCATGGGAATGACAAATGACTTTGAAATTGCTATTGAAGAAGGTGCCAATATTATCAGAATAGGAACTGCAATATTTGGCAAAAGAACATATAAGGAGGAAGAATAAATGGGAGTAATGGATAAGGTAAAGGATTTTATCGGCATCACGGATTTGGATGATGATTATGAAGAGGAGGATGTTGTTGCTGAAGATAATGGCGGCAGCTCAGGAAGAATGGAAACCTTCACAAAAAGAAACAATGTAATAAAGGTTCATTCTAATACCGATATGAAAGTCTTCATATGTGAGCCCAATAAGTATGAGGATTGCACAAAAGCAGTTGATGAAATCAAAAACAGAAAAGTTGTAGTTCTTAATATCGAGGGAATGGAATTAGAAGACCAAAAACAAGTTTTTGAATTTATCAAGGGTGCTGTATATGCACTTGAAGCAAGCATTCAAAAAATATCAAACGGAATATTCGTTTTAGCTCCTTGCAATGTACAAATTGACGGAAGGTTAAGCGACAGATACGAAAGGAATTTTTATTTTAAATAAGGAGCAATTATGTATACAATTAGAATCGCTCTTAGCTTACTATTAAGAATCATAGATTCATTAATACTAATAAGAGTATTATTATCTTTTTTCCCAACCCTACAATCATCAAAGATATCCTACTTTATCTATCAAATGACAGAGCCCATATTGGCTCCATGCAGAGCAATTTTAGATAGACTGGGATTAGGCATGGGAATGATTGATTTCTCACCGATTTTAGCATTTCTATTATTGAATTTAATACAAAGTATAATAATATAAATGTAAATGTAGGTAATTATGAAAAACTTTGATAAATATTATGATTTTATACAAGATGAAGAAACAAAAAGTTCAGTCAGAAAAATAGCTGACAAAAGTTTATACGTACAGAAAAATTACATAGCAGCAGTGACTGATTTTACTAATCCATATGTTGCAGAATTATGTCTGCCCATAATAAAAAATTATAATATAAAATTTAAACTTTTCCCCTCATTTGAACATGGTGAGAGGAAAGTTTTCATTTTATACCCTGATTATTTTGATAATTTAAACGAGGATGAATTCATAACAGGACTTAGAATCTACAATATGTCTAAATTCAAGAAACTAAATCACAAGGATTACTTGGGTTCTTTGATGTCTTTAGGCATAGACAGGAATAAAACAGGAGATATTTATGTGTATGATGATTATGCCGATATTGTATTACACAATGATATCTCTGATTATATTATTTACAATTTTGATAAAATAGGACATAATAAAATAGAAGCAGAAAAAATTAAAATTGAAGAAGTTAATTTTAAAGAACAGGAACATGTAATATTAAATATAACGAGCTCATCAATGAGAGTTGACAATATTGTCAAACATATTATAAACACATCAAGGGAAACTGCATCAAACATGGTGAAGTCAGGCAATGTTAAAGTTAATTGGCAGGTAGAAGAAAGAATTTCGCAGGAATTAAAAGAAAATGACATGATTTCAATCAGCAAATACGGACGGTTTAAAATTTCCAAGAATTCAGGATTAACAAAGAGCGGAAAGAATAAAATTGAAATCAAACACTATGTTTAATAAGGAGAATTTATGAATTTTTTAATTGGCATAATTTTTATGTCTTCAATTGCTTTAGATCAGATTACAAAATCATGGGCTGTAAATACACTTAAAGACGGCAGTTCAATAAAAATAATAGGAAATTTCTTGCGCTTTACCTATGCTGAAAATAGGGGAGCCGCATTTAGCATACTTCAAAACCAAAGATGGTTTTTTATTGTCGTAACGGTTGCTATGCTAATAGTATTGGCATTTATATATTTTAGAACTAAGAATTTAAATAAGCTTTCAAAGTTGTCAATCGCAATGATAGCCGGTGGAGCCATAGGTAATTTTATAGACAGATTGATTCTTGGTTACGTTGTTGATTTTATAGACGTTAGATTCGGTAATTTCTATAACTTCCCAATATTTAATATTGCAGACAGCTTTGTTGTTTGCGGAACAACACTTATGATAATTTTGATTCTTTTTAACAAATTTGAAAAGAGTGAAATCAATGGATGATTTTAAAAAAGAAAATAATGAATTTGATATATATGAGGAAGATTCTGAGGACTATGATGAAAATGAAATAAACATAGTTTCAGATGTAGAAAATGAAAGAATAGATGTTTATATTTCAGGACAATTAGAGGGAATGTCCAGAAACTCTGTTCAAAAGCTTATAGCTGATGGTAAGATTAGCGTTAATAACAAAAATATTAAAGCAAATTATAAGCTTAAAAAAAACGATGAAATCAATATTATAATTCCTGAACCGGAGCCATTAGATATTGTAGCCGAAGATATACCGATTGAAATTGTCTATGAAGATGATGATTTGGCAGTAATAAATAAACCTCAAGGAATGGTTGTTCATCCTGCCCCTGGTCATTATACAGGTACATTGGTAAACGGTTTAATGTATAATCTAAAAAACTTATCCTCCATAAATGGAATTATGCGTCCCGGGATAGTTCATCGCCTTGATAAGAACACCTCAGGACTTATGCTAATTGCTAAAAATGACAAATCGCATAATTTTTTAGCAAAAGCTTTGAAGGAACATTCTATAAACAGAATTTATTACGCTTTGGTTGAAGGTAATATAAAGGATGATGAGGGGGTTGTTGATGCACCTCTTGGAAGAAGCGAAAAGGACAGAAAAAAACGTGCGGTTACATTTAAAAACAGTAAAAATGCAATTACAAATTATTGGGTAATAGAAAGATACGGCAAATATACTCTTCTTAAATTAAAGTTAGAAACCGGAAGAACTCATCAAATAAGAGTTCATATGAAACATATCGGTCATCCCGTTGTAGGTGATGATGTATATGGCAGCAAAACAAATAAATTCAAATTAGATGGACAGCTTCTGCATTCAAAGTCAGTTGGATTCATTCATCCAACAACAAATGAATATATGAAATTCGAAAGTGATCTGCCGGAATATTTTGTAGAGGTATTAAAAAAAATATCATTCTAAGAGACAACAAAGAATCTTAATATTATTAATGGAGGTTGCCTGTGATAACAAAAGCGGTAATAATGGATGAAAAAGCTATTGAAAGAGCATTGTTTCGAATTTCTCATGAAATAATTGAAAAAAATAAAGGCGTTGAAAATGTTGTGCTTATCGGTATTAAAACAAGAGGATGGCCATTATCTCTTAGGTTAGCAAATAAAATAGAAGAAATAGAGGGCTCAAAGGTTCCTGTTTTTCCGCTTGATATAACCTATTACAGAGATGATTATGAAAAGGATGATAGAGCACCTCTTTCTGTTAAAAGCTTTGAATACAACATAAAAGATAAAACAGTTGTTTTGGTAGATGACGTTTTATATACAGGCAGGACGGTGAGAGCCGCTTTAGATGCTGTTGTTGATCAGGGAAGACCTAAAAATGTTGAATTGGCTGTGTTAATTGACAGAGGACATAGGGAACTTCCGATACGTGCTGATTTTATCGGTAAAAACGTTCCAACTTCAAGATCCGAAAGAATAAGTGTTCAGCTTGAAGAAACAGACGGAACAAATCAGGTGGTTATAAAGGAATAACCATGGCAGATTTAACTGAAGGCAATATATCAAAGCAAATAATCAAATTAGCATTTCCACTTCTAATAGGAAACATTATTCAGCAATTTTACAATACAATCAATATGATGATAGTTGGCAGATATGTTGGTGAAAATGCATTTGCCGCTGTAGGGGTAAGCGGCAGCGTAATGAATTTTTTCATATCAATTATTATTGGGCTCTGCCTTGGTTTTTCTATTCTTTATGCAAATTCTTACGGTGCTAAGGACTATGACAAGCTTAGAAAAACAATTTTTTTAACAGCTGTTATCGGGTTTGGAATAACTATTATTTTATCCTTAATCGGATTTATATTTGTTAAAGAAATTTTATTTGCAATTAAGACACCGGAGATTTTATTTCATGAAGGGCTCAGCTATTTAAGAATTATTTTTGTGGGAATGGTATTTTGTGTGTTTTACAATTTGAACGCAAGCATACTTCAAGCAATAGGCAAGACAAATATTATGCTTTTTATATTATTAATTTCCATGATAAGCAATTTGCTTTTTAACTTCACTTTTGTAGCAATTTTAGGCATGGAAGTAAAAGGGGCAGCACTTGCCACCGTATTGTCGCAAGCCATATCCGGCTCAATGTGTTTACTTTATATAAGAAGGTTTATGCCTAAGCTTAAATTGACTAAATCAGATATGATCTGGGACAAGAAAATATTTTCAACTTCATTAAAATTCGGTATAACATCATCGATGCAGCAATCAAGCTTATATTTTGGCAAACTGTTGGTACAAAGCGCAATTAATGCATTGGGGACAGCAGCTGTTATGGCTTATACTGCAGATGTCCTCATAGAACAACTTATTCTTGCATTTGGTGACAGCGGCGCAGCAGCCATTGCGGTTTTTATAGCACAAAATTTTGGTCATAATGAAACTGATAGAGTAAAAAACGGATTAAAAAACGGTCTAAAGCTTATGACGATTACCGGTATTATACTAAGTGGATTATTGTTTGTAATTAAACCTTGGGTAATATCACTACTTATAAACAAGGAAAATATAGACGTGACAACTTTAGCATTGGGTTATCTTAGTATTATGTGTATATTTTATCCGTTATCATTTGCTGCAAACTCATTCCAAGGTTATTTTCGCGGAATAGGAATGATTCATTTAGCTTTTATAGGAACTTTTTCTCAAATAATTATCAGAATAATTTTAACATATAACCTGACAAAAGTCATGCATCTAAACGCTGTTGCCTTATCAACCGGTATAGGATGGATTATCATGATTTCAATTCAATTATTCAATTTTACAAGGGGACGTGGTTGTTTGTCATCAAACAAACTGACTCGTGTTTAATAAAAAGAAAATTACATATGATATTAGAAAAGCGGTGGGTAATATGAATAACTTAGAATTTAAAACCTATGCAGTTACAAATGAGATTGATCTTAATAAAATTGCCGTTGAATGCAACATTAAGAAAAAATATACATGGGAGGAGCCACTTATACTTCAGGATGCAGTGCTTGAAAGAATACTTGGAGGAAATGTGGGCGAGCATGAAAAAATATTGGTTTTTTCTTTTGGAAGCATTGTTTTTGTGAACTCAGATATTACTCACACTGATAAATTCATGAAATATTTAAAAACTATAAAACCTGACATAGATATAGAACATTATGACAGATTCCATGACGACTATGCTCTTTTATTAAAAGAAGGGGAAGAAGTGGATTTTACTGACGAGTATGTACAGGTACCTAACAATGAACTTTTCTATCCTGAGCTCGTTTCGATTGTTATAGCAAAATCAGTAGCACTTGAAAGAATTGAAGAACAACTTGGTAAAATTATAGATAACATTGAACCTAAAATTGATAATCTTGAAAAAGGAAAATTAAATATAGGCAACAAGGAACTTGCCAAAACGACTTCAAGAATTGTAAGACACGAATATAATACTATCGCATACATAATGATTCTTGATAAACCGGACATTACATGGGTTAATAGCGAGGCCTTTGATTTCTATGAAAAAATGTCGGAATTTTTTGAACTGAATGACCGTTACGAAGTAATTAAAAGCAAGACTGAAATATTAAAAAGTATAGTAGACGGACTTGGGGACATAAGCCATTCAATCAGGGGTTTGCTGCTTGAGTGGATCGTAATTATTTTGATTGTAATAGAAGTTGTATTAATGTCTCTTGATTTGATAATGTAGGGTGATGTTATGGACGTATTAGTTTTTAATACATTTAAAGTTGCAACTAAACTGCCCCTGCTTCAAATTGCTTCTCATTTTCAGATTCAATTAGATGCAGGTTGGAGGGAATACATAAAAATTGAAAGTGATGTATTAGAGAAAATATATATGTATAAATCTGATGATAAAGCAGTTTATATATACAGGTATGGATGTATTAGCTTCGTAAATTTTAAGCAGTATGAAATCCAATATTTTTTTGAATATCTTTCAAAACTATACATTGAGTTAGATAATGAATTTTTATCAAAATTTATAGAAACACACATTATGACAGTTGAAGACGGAATAGTAAGATTAAAAGAAGATTCTGATTTAACGTATTCCTACAGTGAGATACTGCTTAATATAACGGCAACAGTATTGGCTAAATCAATCGAGCTTTTTAAAATAGAAACAGAACTTAGCAAGGTTTTGGATGATGCAGGGTACTTGATTAAGTATTTAAATACAGGTAGATTGAGAGCTAATTCTAAAAGAGTAATTAAAATTATTGCTAAGTGTACAAGATTTAAATACAGAACCATAGAAAGTGTCAGATTGCTTGATAGACCGCCGGAATTTGATAAAACAATAGAAACAAGAAATTTATTTGACTGTATAAGCGAAATATATGAACTGAATGACAGATATACAGATGTTCTAAGCAGAACAGATGTTTTAGATTCAATTACTGAAGAATATTTTAATTTTAAAAGCAATCAATCAGAACATAGATTGCTTATATTTGAAATTTTTTTATTAGCTGTTTTTCCGCTAATGTACTTTATTAAATAATTTATATGTAAAAAAGTAACAATAAATCAACGTGTATTATCAATTAATATGTAAATAATAAATATACCTCTAATGAATGGAGTATATTTATGGAAAGAAAAAATAAAAAAGTTTTTAAGGAAGAAAAAAAAACATACGATATATTCAAAATGGAAGTAGCAGGCGAATTAGGCATTCACAATTTTAATAACATGTCTCGTTCTGAATATCCTGTTTATTCTAAAACTGAAAATAAAGAAAACAAATATTATAACCATGATCTATTGTATTAATAAAAAGCTGTTACGTAAGAATTATGTAACAGCTTTTTTAAAAAATGTAGTTTTCTTAAATATTAATTCTTGAAATATCAGGTTTTACGAGCATGGAATAATTTGTGTCGTAAATTACGAAGCCGGGCTTTGCATTTGGTGGTTTTTTTACATTTATTTTTTTGGTATAATCAACTTCAACAGTGCTTGAATTTTTACCTTTGCTGTAATAAGCAGCAATTTGAGCTGCTTCAATATATTCATCATCTGATAATTCATCGCCGTTAGTTCTTATGATAACATGAGAACCGGGCATATTTTTTGCATGGAACCAATAGTCTTCTTTTTTGGCTATTTTAAATGTAAGAGCATCATTTTGCAGATTATTTCTTCCTACTAATATTTCATGTCTGCCTGAAGACATATATTTTAAAAATTCAGGTTTATATTCTTTTTCTTTTTTAACCTTTGATTTTCTTTTCATTATACCTTCGGCTATCAGCTCATTGTATATTTCATTTAAATCATCTATAGTTTCGCAAGCTTCGATTGAGTACAATATATTTTCTAAGTACTTAATTTCATTTAATGATTCTTCGATAAATTTTTGCAGCTCTTCTGCTGCTGTTTTTAATTTGTTGTATCTTTTGAAAAACTTCTGGCTGTTTTGAGATAAATTAAGCTTAGGATCTAAAGGAATTGTAATTTCTTTTTGCTCAGGATCATAATAATTTAAAACCTTTAATTTATGATTTTCCGGCTTTTGATGTAAATTAGCAAGAATCAGTTCGCCATAAATTTTGTATTTATCTCTATCCTCAGCATTTAAAAGCTCGTTTCTCTGTTTTTCAACCTTTTTTCTGTTACGGTCTATTTTTGTGTTCATACTTTTTATTAAGCTTGCAACTCTTTGATTAATTTTGTTTTTATTGTCTAATTCATAGTAATAATCATCAAGCAAGCTTCCGGGATTGTCATAATGTTTTTTATCATAGGATTTTAAATATTCAACATCTAAGCAATAAAAACCATATTGCTCTTTGCTTTCATCCAAATAAATATTATAAGAAAAATCATTGTTTTTTATTTTATCTATAATACGATTTAAGTTATTCCAGATGCTTTCTTTTTGTTCTAAGGTAAGCTCTCCCATATATGTGCTTTCGTTTATACTTGATAAGTAACAAATTTCTTTGCTTATAAATGGGCTGAATCCTATAAATCTTTGGTAAAAGAAATTATAAATCAAAATACCATCGTTAGAATTTTCCATTGCATTAAAAAATATATCCTTAGATATTTCTGTAGGATTTAATTTATCTTGTTCCGGAGGAGTTACATATTTAATGCCGGGATATATTTGCCTTACTGAACTTACATTCTCTGCAACCCTTTTAATTGAATCTATTACAATCCGTGTATCTGTATTTATAAAAATAATATTGCTGTGTTTTCCCATTATTTCAATAATCAATGACTTATGTACTGTTGTATCAAGTTCATCCTTGCATTCAAAAGTTATTTCTAATATGCGGTCAAAGTTTATTTGCTTTATATCAGTTACATGAGCACCGCTTAAATGTTTTCTTAAAAGCATGCAAAACATTGGTGCTTGTTCGGGATTTTTCCGGCTTACACTTGTTATATTAAGTCGTGGACTGCTGCTTGCTGCAGTCATTAAAAGCTTATGATTTTCTCCGTTACATCTTATTGCAATTACTATTTCATTTTTATCCGGTTGGTGAATTTTATCAACACGACCGCCAATTAATTTTTTATATAAATCATTTTCTATACTATTTAAAAAAATACCATCAAAAGACATAAAAACCTCCTAATCAATTGTTAGTATTGTACCGCAAAAATGTTTTTATGTCATGGAATTTTTTAATTTTTATTTACTAATTAGTTTTTAATGTTATAATAAGATAATAATATGGAAAGTCAAATGACAAATAACAGGAGTATGGAAATGGCAAATATATTTAGTATGACCGGTTACGGCAAGGGCGAGCATAATGACGGAAAAAGAGTAATAACTGCGGAAATAAAGACAATCAATAACAGATATTGTGATATAAACATAAAAACTCCAAGACATTTACGTTTTTTTGAAGATAATATAAGAAAAATCTTGAAAAACGGCGTGCAAAGGGGTAGAATAGATGTATATATCAACATTGACTATTTAAACGAATCTGATACTGTTATTGTTCCCAATTTATGCTTGGCAAAACAATATAAGGATGCCATTGACGAAGTAAAAAAAGAACTGAACATTTCAAACAATGTTTCATTGGATACAATTATTAAATTCCAGGATGTTCTTGTTGCAAAGGAAGATACGGATGATGAGGATGAGCTTCGAATCTGTGTTGAATCCGCAATGCAAAGGGCTGTTGAAAATCTTATTCAAATGAGATTGTTAGAGGGAAGTCAGCTTGAAGGAGATATCAAATCAAGCATGGATAAAATTCTTGATTTAATGTCTCATATCGAAAAGAATTCTGAAACAATTGTATCTGATTATAAAAATAAATTTGAGTTAAGAATTAAAGAGCTTTTAGGGAGTTCTTATGATTTGGATGAAAACAGATTATATAACGAAATAGTGATATATGCCGATAGAAGTGATATTAATGAAGAAATAGTAAGATTTAAATCCCATATGAATCAATTGAAAAATGTCCTTTATGAAGGCGGTCAGGTGGGCAGAAAGTTAGATTTTATTATTCAGGAAGCTAACAGAGAAATTAATACAATAGGTTCAAAAATCGGAAACCTTGATATAATACAGATGGTAATAGAAATTAAAAACTTACTTGAGAAAATAAGAGAACAAATACAAAACATAGAATAGGAGATACATTAATGGCAAACAATACTATTAACATAGGATTTGGAAACATAGCATTATCTAACAGAATTATTGCAATTGTAAGTCCCGAATCAGCACCTATTAAGCGTGTAATACAAGAAACTCGTGAAAAAGGAAAGCTTATTGATGCTACTTATGGAAGAAAAACGCGAGCGGTAATAATCACAGACTGCGAATATGTAATATTATCAGCAATACAACCGGATACTATGGCGCAGAGATTTGAAAACAACAACCACAATATAAAGTAATGAGGTGCAAAGATGGACAACGGATTATTGGTGGTTATATCAGGTCCTTCGGGAGCAGGTAAAGGCACAATATGTAAGCGGCTCAGGGAATTAATGAAGGATTTGAGAGTTTCTGTTTCCGCCACTACTCGTCAGCCAAGATGGGGAGAAATCGAAGGCGAAAGTTATTTTTTTATTAATGAAGAGGAATTTATAGATAAAATCAATAATGACGAATTTCTTGAATATGCTAAAGTGTATGGAAATTTCTACGGTACTCCTAAACAAGAAGTATTTAAACAGCTTGAAGCAGGGAATGATATAATACTTGAAATTGATATTCAAGGGGCATTGCAGGTTAAAAAGAATTATCCAAAAGGCGTTTTCATATTTATATTGCCTCCTTCGATTACAGAGCTGAAAAATAGGATTGAAGGAAGGGGAACCGATTCAAAGGATGTAATTTTTAGAAGAATGCAAAGTGTTTATGAAGAGTTAAATTATGCTTTTGAATATGACTATGTGGTATTAAATGATGAGGTTGAATCTGCAGTTGAAAAAATTATAAGTATAATTAATGCAGAAAAAAATCGTGCCATAAGAAAAAAAGCAATTATCAACAAAATCAGAGAGGTATAATATGAAGAAAATTTCGATTGATGAATTAATAGATATGGTGGATAGCAGGTATTCATTAGTTACTGTAATTTCAAAAAGGGCAAGACAAATAATTGACGGTTCCGAAGTAATGGTAAAAACTAATACGATTAAACCTGTAGGAATTGCCATCGAAGAATTTTATGACAATAAATATGAAGCAATTTATGATTATGATAAATACAAAAAATCACTTGAAGAAAATACAGTAAATGTTTCTGATGAAGCAGTTGTATCTGATGATGTAAATAACACAGAAACAAATGATGAGCAATTGGCTTAAGAAGGTTGACTAAATAATAAATACTAATAATCAGTCTATGACTGATTATTTAATTTTTAGCATTAGGAGTAGCCGTGTATAATAAATTTGTGCAGTTAATATTAAACAACAATTCTAAAAGCATCGACCAGCTATTTACTTACGGTGTGCCGGAAGAGCTTATAGATATTGTTGAAATCGGAAAAAGAGTAAAGGTAAACTTCGGCAACAATAAGCATATGATTGATGCATTGATTGTATCAATTGATTTCTCTTGCCAAATTCCCGAATCTAAAATTAAACCGATTATTGACGTGCTTGATGATATGCCTGTCGTAAGCGAGGAAATGATTAAGCTTATCTTTTGGATAAGAGAAAGATATATATGCAAATATTCGGATGCCTTACGCTTGATGATACCTTCAATGATTAAATATGAGCACAATATTACCATAAAGGCAAAAGGAATAGAATTAAATGAAATTGAATTAAACGATAAAGAAAATGAGCTGTATAATTTAATTTTGGCTAATCCGGTAGAGCTTAAAAATTTAAAAAAGCTTTATACATATAATGATATATTCACAGTACTAAATACTTTGCAAAATAAAGGTGTAATTGAAGTAATAAGCAAGGATAAGGTAAAAGGTAAGGAAGCTTATGAAAAATATGTTACCTTAATAGAGGACAAACCTATTGATGCTTATGATATAAAAACTAAAAATCAAATAAATATAATTAATTATTTGAAGGAAAATAAGCTTATTAAAATTAAAGAGCTTTCAAAAGAATTGGACGTATCATTAGCTGTGATAAATAATTTAATTAAAAAAAATATATTAAAAGAAGAATATATTTTGTATCATACAGAAGAAAAAGCTTTAGTACAAAATGGATTAAATTTAAATGAAGAACAAAAAAGTGCATGTAAAAAGATAATTGCTTCTAAAAACAAGGTATTTTTGTTACATGGTGTCACAGGCAGCGGAAAGACCGAAGTTTATATGGATATAATAGAACACTACATCAATGAAAGAAAACAGTCCATAATGCTTGTGCCGGAAATTTCTTTAACTGCGCAAACCATAGATAGGTTTGAAAAAAGGTTTGGTAATAAAATAGCCGTATTTCATTCAAGGTTAAGTAAAAAGGAAAAGTTTATACAGTGGACTAAGGTGTACAACAAGGAAGTTGATGTGGTAATAGGAGCTCGTTCGGCTATTTTTGCACCAATTAAGGATTTAGGAGTAATAGTTATAGATGAGGAACATGAAGACAGTTATATTTCTTCCACCTCTCCCAAATATGATACTATAGAAGTTGCTATAAAAATGGCTCATAATTTAAACGGTAAAGTCATACTCGGCTCAGCTACACCGTCTATTAATACATATTACATGGCAATGAAAGGTCAAATTGAAATAATAGAGTTAAAAAACAGAGTGAATAATCAAATGCCCAATATGAAAATAATAGATATGAGCAGCGAATTAGATAAGGGGAATAATACAATCATAAGCGAAGAGCTATATGAAAGTATTAAAATTAGCTTAAGCAAAAAAGAACAAGTTATTTTGTTTTTAAATAAAAGAGGTTATTCCGGATTTGTTACCTGTAAAAAATGTGGGCATGTAGTGAAATGCGACCGCTGCGATGTTTCAATGACTTATCATATTAAGGGTAATATGCTTAAATGTCATTATTGCGGCAGAACAAAACGAATGCTTTACGAATGCCCTAAGTGTGGCAGCAAAAAAATAGAACAATTCAGTGCCGGAACTCAGCATGTGGAAAGATTGGTTAAACAGTTGTTCCCAAATGCCATTACAGAACGTATGGATATTGATTCAATGTCTGATAAGGACAGTTATGAAAATATATATAGACGTTTCAAAGAAGGCAACATAGATATATTAATAGGGACACAGATGCTTGCAAAGGGATTTGACTTTCCAAATGTTACAACCGTGGGAGTTTTGATGGCAGATGCAATTTTAAATTTACCATTTTACAACGCAAGCGAAAAAACCTTTCAGCTTATAACCCAAGTAAGCGGCAGAGCAGGAAGGGGCACTAAAAAAGGAAATGTATTTATACAGACATATGAGCCGAATAATTTTATAATAAATGCAGCAAATAACAATAATTATGAATTGTTTGTTAATGAAGAGTTAAAATTAAGAAAAGAATTTGCTTTTCCACCGTTTATTAATATAATAAATATATGTCTTATTTCAAAAAATGAAGATTCAGTTATAAAGACAGCAAATGAGAAGTATGAGGAAATAAAAGAATCTGTTAAAGATATGGTTAAGGAAAGAAGTTTATTATTGTACAGACCTATACCTCATTCAATTTACAAGGTTAATGACGAATACAGAATAAATTTATTTATAAAGGCATCAAATCATAGAATGACAGATCTAAAGAAAATACTTCGAAGTGTGTACATGGATAAAGATATAGAATATATAAAAGTAAGTATAAATATTAATACTGATACGATTTAGATATAGGAGGAATTATGGCTTTAAGAAATTTAAGATATGACGGAGACGAAATATTAAGAAAAAAGAGCAAGGAGGTAATTGTTATAGATGATAGAATTCTGACACTCCTTGATGACATGGTTGATACAATGTATGAAAACGACGGAGTTGGTTTGGCAGCACCACAGGTTGGAATATTAAAACGTGTCATAGTTATAGATGTTGAAGATGGCAATGTATATAAAATGATTAATCCGAAAATTATAAGCTCGTCTGAAGAACAGCATACTGCACAGGAAGGTTGCTTAAGTGTTCCTGAAATAAAGGGAATGGTAAGCAGACCAATAAAGGTTACTGCCGAATACACGGATGTAGACGGCAATTTAGTTACAATCGAAGCAGAAGAACTGTTGGCAAGGGCAATCTGCCATGAGATAGATCATTTGAACGGTGTATTATTTACAGACAGAGTAAAAAAATAGGTGATAATATGAATGTAATTTTTATGGGAACACCTGAATTTGCAGTACCTACTTTAAAAAAACTGCATGAAAACGGCCATGAAATAAAACTTGTGGTTACACAGCCGGATAAACCCTCCGGCAGAGGTAAAAAGCTTAAGAAGTCAGAAATTAAAGAAGCCGCTGAGGAATTAAGACTGCCTGTTTTTCAGCCGGATAAAATAAAAAAACAAGAAAACATAGAAATATTAAAATCTTATAATCCTGATGTTATAGTAGTAGTTGCTTATGGACAAATATTAAGTAAAGAAATTTTATCAATTCCGAAATATGGCTGCATAAATGTCCATGCTTCGCTGTTACCTAAATTAAGAGGAGCAGCACCGTTAAACTGGGCAATTATAAACGGTGAAACTAAGACGGGCGTCACAACCATGCAAATGGATGTTGGGCTTGATACAGGTGACATGTTATTAAAATCAGAAGTGGACATTGATGAAAACATGAATGTTGGAGAACTTCATGATATTTTAATGCACAAAGGCGGAGATTTGTTAATTGAAACCCTTAATAAAATTGAGAAAAATGAATTAGTTCCACAAAAACAGGATGATTTACTCTCAAGCTATGCACCAATGTTTAATAACGAAAATCGAAAAATAGATTGGAATTTAAAAGCAAAAAACATCCACGATTTAATCAGAGGACTGTCACCATGGCCAACTGCAAATTTTACAATGGATGATAAAACCGTAAAAGTGTTTAAATCTTCATATATAAATGATGATTCAGATTATAAACCGGGTTATGTAATAGAAGCAAACAATGAAGGAATATTTGTTAAAGCTAAAGACGGAATTGTTATACTTAAAGAAATTCAAATGCCCGGAAAAAATAAAATGACTGTAGAAACGTATTTGAGAGGAAACAAGTTTCCGGAATGCATTATATTGAATTGAAAGGGGAACATATTATGAAATCGGAGATTAACCTTATTACAATTTGGACAGACGAAATAGACAGTATGAGGGATTTTTATAATCAAGTACTTGGGTTTAGTATTAAAAATGATCTTGGTAATTATGTTGAATTTGAAAACAGTGGGGCAAGATTCGCTATATGTCAGAGAGATGTTATGTATGGATATAGCAGCGAATATAACAAAAAAACAGTTGGTCAAGCTTTTGAGCTGGCTTTTCCATGCGAAAGCCCAGATGATGTTGACAAATCATATAAACAGTTAATCGCAAATGGAGCAACTCCCATCTATGAACCACAGAATATGCCATGGGATCAAAGAACTGCATTATTTGCTGATCCTGACGGGAATATACATGAAATTTTTGCGGAGATTATTTAATATTTATATGTGATTGTTGCGATAATAAAAGTCATGAATGGAAAAAGTTTTTTAATTGAACAGTGGGGGAAAAATGAAAAAAGTAAAAATTACTGTACTTAAAAAGGAATTCTATGAGGATTTTGCAGAAAAATATTTAACAGACGGTAAAACAGTCGGACCTTGCCCTTTATTAAACGTGGGCGAAGTATTTGTTTATAATGGCGGTGCCGAAATGCCTAAAGATTTCTGTCCATGGGCATGGATTGATATTTACAGAGGAGTCAGTTCATTATCAGCAGGGGGAACCAATACTCCATGGAATAATCGAGATGGCTTGCAGATACTTTGTTGCACTGACGGAACAAGACCGGTTGTTTTTTCCTTGGAAGCAATTGAATAGCAACATTATAATTTACCGTTTAACTGGCTGAAAAAGTATGTATTTATTTTTGACAGCCATTTTTTTTAATTAAATAAATTGGAACTATTTTCTAATTAATACGTCTATAATAATACGAATATTTCGGAGGTCTGTAATGCCAAAATCTGAAAAAAAATAGCAATAGAGGTATTGAAAATGAATAAAGCTAAAATCAAATATTAAAACGAATGGAGGAACATAACAATGAAAAATCGTGAGTGTAGTATTGTTCGTGATATATTACCTTTGTATGTTGAAAATGTTATCAGTGACGATACAAAGCAATTTGTAGATGAGCATTTAAGTCATTGTACTAAGTGTAAAAATGAATTGGAACTATCACAAACAGATATACCTGTTAAAAAAATTTGTTCAGAAAAGGATAGCGGTGTTGAAGTGATAAAAAAAATAGGATTGGATATAAAGAAAAAGCGAGTATTTACAGGTATTCTTTCAGCAGTTATTTCAGCCATCGTTGTAATATTATCATTTGCATATTTAACAGCACCTGAATATATACCTTATGCTGAATCATTTGATATTATTTCTGTAAAGGATAATAATGGCTGTGTAACGCTTTCTTTTACAGGTGAATATGAGATTTATCAAAGAGAGCAAGGCGTATATGATATTAGTATCTATAATACAATCTGGAACAAATTCTTTAATATCGAGAAAAAGCAAGATATAACGGTAAATCCAAACGGAGAAACAGTTAATACTATTTATTATGTGTCTAATGGTGGGCAAGAAGATAAAGTAATCTATGGAAGAAATCCCATTAATAATGGAGGGGTTATGACCTTACCTCGATTGGTTTTGAATTATTATTTTATCACTGCCATTTTATTTGCACTTGTTTTGGTAATGCTTGTTGTAATATTCAGAAAGAAAGAAAAAGTTAAAGCCATAATAGTAAAAATACTATTTATTCCCATTTCTTATATTGTAAGTCATATTATGATTAAAGGATGGAATGCCACTTCATATTCAGCAACTCGTGATTTTTATTTGATTTTGCTTTTAGTAATACCTATTTATTCTCTATTTTATATTTTGTATAAAAAGAAACATTCGAAATTTAGGCACTAACTATTATGAGCATAACACGAAGTTCACAAATTTCCAATTTGTAAAGGAGAATAAATATGGATAGTGTATATGTAAGTTGTCCCGAATTTGAAAATAAACGGTTCAATTTAAGACTTATTTCTATAGATGATTGTGATGACTTGTTAAAAGTATATTCTGATAAAAAAGCAGTTCTCTTATTTAATAGCGATAATTGTGGAGGAGATGATTTTTACTATAATACACGTGAAAGAATGAAGGAGGCTCTTGATTATTGGAAATTCGAATATGACCGAAAAGGTTTTGTAAGATGGTCTATTATAGATACAAAAGATAATACTGTAATTGGAACAATAGAATTATTTCATAGAGAGTCTAAAGATTATTTTAATAATTGCGGACTTCTCCGTTTAGATTTGAGAAGTGATTATGAAACAAAAGCCGATATAATAGATATTTTAAAATTAATTATTGATAAAACTTATAAATTGTTTGAATGTGAAATGATAGCAACAAAGGCATTTCCTATTGCAAGCGAAAGAATAAAGGCTCTAAAGGAATTAGACTTTTCACCTACTGAAAACAAGTTGATTGGTCATGATGGGACGGAATATTCATCATATTATATAAAAAAGAGATGAATTTTCATTTAAAGTTGAGTAAAAAATTCTACATACAAATTAACCGATAAAAAAATTGCTTAGTCATATTGTATATTACTAAAGCAAATCGGAGGAATGCTATATGAAAAACAAAGTAACATTTAAATCCCTATTAATTTTTCTTTTATTATTAGTTTTAATTACAGGATGCTCAAAACAGGAAAAAAATGAAGAACTAAAGACAGGAAAGTATGTTATGCAGAGTAATGATTCAGAATGGTCGTCATGGATCATACTGGAAGAAAACAATAAATTTATATTCATTCGACACGCTGCTACGTCATATGTACCCAAAGGAACTTATTCAATCAATGGTAATAAACTAATACTTTATGTAAGTGAAAACGAATCATATGAATTTACAATAGAAGAAGATAAATTGAGTTTTGAGAACAGTTATGATATTGATGCTTTAGTTAAAAAAGGGACAGTTTTTAAGCTATCGAACTAAACATTTATTGGATGCATTATTATCTATATTATTGGAGGAAATGAAAATGAACGTTGAGATACGTAAACTGACACCTGACTTGTTAGAAGATTATCTATACTTTTTTGAAAATGAAGCCCATGCAGATAATGAAGATGAAGATCGATGCTATTGCGTGTGTTGGTGCAGTGACGACCACCGTGAAGTAAAGGATTTTTCAACGCCGGAAAAACGGAGAGATTTAGCTGTACAATATATAAACAACGAAACAATACAGGGTTATCTTGCATATTGTGACGGTCAAGTCGTGGGCTGGTGCAATGCCAATACTAAATCAGATTGTTTAAATTGTATCAGCTGGCTTCGGTTTATGACTTCTGTAAAAACAAAGGAATCTGCCCCAGATATTAAGGTTAAATCAATTTTCTGTTTCACGATTGCACCGAGCATGAAAAGAAAAGGTATTGCTACACAATTATTAGAACGTGTTTGTAAAGACGCAACTGATGACGGTTTTGATTTTATTGAAGCATATCCAAATAAGAAGTTCAAAAATGTATTTAGCGATTTCATGGGGCCTATGGAATTATATAAAAAATTTGGTTTTACCATACACGAAGAAATGGAAAATACTTATGTTATGCGAAAATATCTAAAATGAGGTGTATTCACGCAAATTTCAATTTGTGTAGATGAATATTTTTTATGGGTGGTTGTTAATATATGAAGGTTGCGTTTATAGATAGAGATGGAACAAATAGTATAATGTAATAAATTTATAATATTTATGTATAACGGTTGGAGGTAACATGAGGAGAATTATCATAATTATAACAACGCTATTGCTAATATTATTTGTAACAGCATGTGCTGATAACAATGTTAAACATACCATTGAAAACACGGATAATATCAATAATAATATTCCGGGTGATACTGAAACCGAAGAACTTGATTTAAATAATAATATTTTAGAAGATACTGAAAAACCTGATTCAGATAATAATATTGACAGAACAGAATATCTGACAGGTGAAATCATTACTGATGGAATTTATAATTATCCATCAAATCATAAGGGCATAATATATTTTGTTCCTGATGAGGAAAGCAGTAAAATTATCAAGGAAAAATTCGATGCAGCAGCAGAAAGCTTTCAATTGGTATATGATGATATGTCTAAAGTGAAAAATCTTCCAAGAGAATTAGGAATATTCAAAGTAAAAGCAGATATTGATTGGAATCAAAAGGGTAGATCATTTATATTAAATGATATTCAATTAACTGATAAAATTGGTACTGTTACATACACGGGTACGACATATGAAACTAATGAATTAGATGAAAATGTCAATGTTAAAGATGAGGTGTGTGGTCTTATTGTCAAATGGATTTCAAGAGATAAAGATACTGGTGGCATACAAATTAGATTTGCTGGAGAAATAGAAAGCGAAGGTTATTACTCTATCAGCAATGATTTAATGTATGGTGAGAGCATAGGAAGGATTTATTTTGATGATGAATATTTTGAGAATGTTCCTTTTATAGCCAGTGAAAAGCGTAATAACTTCTGTTTTCTCAAGACAAACGAGTTATTTGATAAATTGAAGAATTTTTCTTCCTTTGGAAAAGGAAGATTTAAAATATCAAACTTTTTATTGATTTATAATATAGGAATGGGTAGACCGGTAAGCGAATACTTGACAGAAATCATTTCACTTGATGAAATCTACAAGAATATGTTTTTATTTGATAAAAATATATATGTAGATCTTGCTGACAAGGCTAAAGATTTTATTATAGTATCCTCAGCTATTTATGATGAAAATCAAAATTATATTTCAACTGATTATTACTATATAAACAAAAATAATCCTGAAAAGTTATTTTTGTTTAGTTCTGGTAGTTATAATTATGGCTTAAAGATAGCAGCTAATGAAAATGAATTTATTATGTCAACTAACGGGTATAATTATATGACAGGAGAAAATGAAAAGGGACACGTTATAATATTTAAAATAACAGAAAGCAGAGTTTTAGCTAAAAAGACAGAAGGCTTAAGCATTAATTTGAATAAAGTAGATGACAACGGACTTAGTTATAACATGCAAGGATATATTTCTGATATTAAAATCAATGATAATAATGTTATTATTACTTTAACAGACATAAAAATGAAAAAAGAAGACGAACTTGCTTTTGAAAACTCACAAGGTGAAGTAAGTATATTAATTGCTGATTATAATAACAACGGTCCTTATATAAGTGTTGGTGATAAAATAATGGTATCATGCCGCTATACAAATGATAAAGAATTTTTATATACATTTGGAGCTGATATTAGGTCATACGAATATTAGGCTGCAAAGAAATCTTTATGAAATACACATTGGTAGAATTATATTGAAAAGGAAAATGCAATTGATGTATCGGACTTAATCGCCAGAACATAGATAGAAATAAATATCAGAGATTATTCAGAGGAGTATATTGAAAATGACGTAAATATTTTAACTCCAGAATATTTAATATTGTTGTAAATGCATTTGTGGTAATCTCTATAAAATAATGTATAGTTATCATTTTTCTTATTATACATTAGAAAAGTAAAAAAATTTGACGTACGAATTATATATTTAAAAATCGATAAATCAAATTTGTGGAGGTACTTTATGGGAAAAGCTAGAGTCATTGTTTTTGATTTATTTGATACATTGCTTCATGATATTGATTTTGATATTAATTTGGGTTTATCGTATCTACATGAAAATATTTTATCACCAAATACTGATAAAGTTAATTTTATAGATTATGCTGCTACATATTGGAAAGAACTTTATGATAAAAGATGCGAGGGTAATTTAGAGCTATCATTTGAAGAGGAACTTCTAGATTTTAAAAATAAATATGGATTTAAAGTGAATTATCCGCTAGAAGAAATTTTATATAATTGTGCACTTGAAATAAATGCTACGGAATTGTTTAATGACACTATTTCTACCTTAGAACAACTTAAATTATTAGAAATTCCAGTTTACTTGTTAAGCAATTCCATATTTAAAAAGAATGTCATGAAAAAATTTATTAACCAATATGATCTAGAAAAGTATTTTGTTAATATACATTTTAGTGCTGATTATAAGATAAGGAAGCCAAATAAAGATTTATTTAAGATTGTATTTGATGATATAAAAAGGTATGATACTAGCATCGAAATGAGACAAGTTTTTTTCATTGGAGATAATTTTGAAGCTGATGTTTTAGGGGCTGAAAATTTTGGCTTTACACCAGTTTTTATTAACCGTAAACATGATACTAATATTAATAACAAAAATTTTATTGAGATTAAATCGTTAAATGAATTATTAGAAGTAATTAGTTAAATTTCAATTTGTGGAGGTGTCAAAATGAAACAAGAAGTAGTGCTTGGTAATGTAATGGTTGATTGTGAAGATGAGAAAAAATTACAAAAATTCTATAGTGAATTATTAGGATGGGAGATGTGCGAATTATTTGGAAGACCTGCTGTTCGCAGTTCTACAGGAATCGTATTTTTATTTACTGAAGAACAAGATTATATTCGTCCGAAGTGGCCAGAAGAAAATGGAAAGCAACAAAAGCAAATGCATTTTGACTTTCAAGTTGACAATGTTTTAGAAGTGGTAGAAAAAGCGAAAATGTTAGGTGCAGTTAAGACAAAAAGTCAATATGGTGGAGATGATTTTGTCACTATGCTTGACCCATCAGGACATCCGTTTTGTTTATGCAGGAAATAAGTAAACTCTAATTAAGTGTTACTATATAAAAATTAAAGAGGGCGATGATGTGATAATTAGAAAAGCAGAATTAAACGATGCATATAATATTGCTAAGGTAAACGTTGACAGTTGGAAAAGTACATATAGGGGTGTTTTAGCTAACGAATATCTTGAAAACTTATCTTATGAACAAAGAGAGCAGGCAATGAAAAATACTATTATTAATTCTTCTAAGAATAAGTATTCATTTGGCTAATGATGCATTTATAGGAAATATATATGGAACAGAGGCACAGCAATTATTAATTGGTTATGCAATAAATACATTAGGTCTTAAGGTTGTTTATGCAGATGTAGTACATAGGAATCATAGAAGCAAACATATTTTGGAAAAATTGAGATTTAAACATCTTTATAATGATGATGCTTTATCCTATTATAAATTTAGTGTTAAATAAAGTAGTTCGCATTATTTTTAAAATACTTTGCATTAACTGAATTGTATTATGTAAGAAATATTGCATGGCAGACAGATAAATAGGAATTTGTAGAGGAGACTATGGTTAGAGGGGAGACGATATAATGAAGGTAGGAGAAGTTTGCTTGATGACGAATGATGTGATTCGTTTATCTAACTTTTACAAGATGTTGTTTAATATTGATAACGGTAGTGACGATACTGTTCATCAATTTATAATATCAGAGGAAACAACTTTGACGGTTTATAATGACGGAATAGAGAGAAAAACTAACACTCGTAACATTTGTATTGCATTTACTGTTGATGATGTGGATTCGGATTTTGTGAGGTTAAAAACTCTTGGTGTTGAGATTATTGAGCCGCCGATGGTAAGACCTTGGGGTGCAAAAAATATGAGTTTTCTAGACCCAGACAACAACTTGATTACTTTTAGGTGTTTCCCAAGGGAATAAAGGTGGCATTATGTGAAGCTCATCATGTAGGGTTGAATCTGCCCCCAATTTATTGAGCTGACAGGAGGGATTTATATGTTAAATAATGGAATAATAAATATTTATAGAAGGTGGTATGCTGAGATATATGAAATTAATGAAACTGGAACTGGGGATATTAATTTACTCATTGAATTACTTGGGAATACACCGAAAAAAGTATTAGAAGTCGCTTGTGGTAGTGGGCGTATCCTAGTTCCTGTTGCATGTGCAGGGCACAAAGTGAAAGGTTTTGATATGGATGAAGAGAGATTAGCATATATATCTATAAAAGCAAAAGGACTTGAAAATCTACAATATTGTTCCATGGATGCAATTAATGGTAGCTGGGGAAATAAATATGATGTAGTTATACTTGCAGGAAATTTACTTCTAAACATCGTGGCAGATATACCATATGCTGATGCACAAAAGTCTTTTATACAGAAGGCGGCTTCTAGTTTGAAAATTGGAGGATACATTTTTTTGGATTTTAGTATGTTTGCACATCCGGAAGAAATATTTTCCAAGTCTAATGAACGTGTAATTTTTGAAGGCACAGATAGTTCAGGTGTATATGGTAAGCATATGATTATAGGAGATAGTTATAATGCAAAGACTCAGATGGCTTATGGAAGAAGATATACTGAACTCATTACCCCTGATGGTCAACAGCAAACCATACATGAAGAGTGGAAAAAACATATTCCTACACTAGAGCAGGTTCACAAATGGCTAACTGACTCAGGATTTGTAATTGATAAAGAATTAGGTGATTATATAGGGAACCCTATTAATGAAAAAACGCACAGAGCAATAATATGGGCTAAAAAACTACACTGATAGTTAGTCTATAATTTTCAAACAGAAAAATGCTATTCAGAAGAAGATAATAGTAATATTTAACTTAAAGAGGTATGAACGCAACAAAACAAGTGATGACTGGTTAATTAGTTGCTATTTGTAATAAGTGGATTGAGAAAAAGATAAGTCAACACTAAATTCCAATTTGCAGTTGAGTTATTTTCTCACTCTTTAAATGATACGTCAAAAATGTATTATAAGGCAAACTACAGATTATTTATATTAGGAGGTATTAAATTGAGTGAATTAATTTTAGTAAACCCATCAAAGGTTTTAGAAGAAAAAATTCTGGAATACAAACAAGAGTATTTAGACTTTGAGGAAACTAATATCAATGGCAGTTGTGGACTATCCCATTATAATGATTTTGATGAATGGCTTGAAATTGTTCTTTCAATTGAGAAAGATAAACTTCGCAATAATGTTCATGCCAGCACATTCTTTTCTGTAAGAAAATCTGATAATAGAATTATAGGTACTATTCAACTCCGTCACTTTTTAACTGATGAATTAGAAAAACACGGAGGACAAATAGGCTATGGCATCCGTCCAACTGAGCGAAAAAAGGGTTACGGTAAGCAACAATTATTACTTGTTTTAGAAATTGCAAAAGATATGAAAATTCCAAAAGTAATGATTATCTGTGATAAAGATAATATTGCTTCAAGTCAGACTGTGATGAGTTGCGGTGGTATATTAACAGGCGAAAATATCTATGAAGGTAAAGAACAACAAATATATTGGATTAACCTCCACTAATAAGCAGAATCTTCAGTAAGCTTCTCACACAATATTCAAATTATACAAAGTAAGTAACAAAATAAAATCCAAAGATTTAATAACTTACAGGGCACATTAATTAGAAATTTAAATGACAAAGCGTGAATGAAGAATGTGGATTCTAGTATAATTTATATTTCGTCCTGTTAATTAAAGAAATATAGAAACTTATAATCAATATTGTTAAAATAGCTATAAGCTCTTTAGATGATGTATATCCTTCTGATTGTAACGATAGTTTTATTAAAGCAGCAAGAGATTCAGGATGTGAAGTCGAGTTTATATTACATTCAAAAAGAGCGGATATAGAAATGCATGGGTTGAAATGGCCGCTATTGATTTTAGTGATGCAATGAAATTATTGGAGAAATAAAAGGGCAGTATCATTTTGGAGAGCGGGGAACTGCTGATGATGTTATAATTAGTATAGGGGGTATAAGATGGAAAATAACATTAATCTTTATTATGTAAAAAGTAATAAAGATATAGAATTTTTCTGGGAAAGAAGAAACGAGTATTTTTTTAAAGATATAATACCTAATTGTGAATTAGGAGATAAAATTACTGAAGAGGATATAAAATGGTTTTTCTCAAAAGAATATAAAGAACATATTATGATGCTCTTTGATAGAGATATAGATCCTCTTTATATTGTGTTTATTAATAAGGATAAGTCAAATATTGGGTTTGTGACATATGTTATATATAATTCAGAAGATGGAAAATGTTTTGTGTTGGACTACTGCATTTATCATCAACATAGAAATAAAGGTATTGGTAAAATGGCATTTAGTTTATTAGAAAAAAAATTTATAAATAGAGGAGCAACATATATTGATTTGAATGTTTCTAATATCAATAATGAAAGATTCTGGGTTGGAAACGGGTTTTCAAAGACAAATATCAAAGACGAACAAAATAATTTAATTTATAGAAAAGTTTTGAAATAAACTTCAGAAACTTATTTAATGCGTTGGTTAAAGTGATATTACAATAGGAAAAGGGGGTGTGATATACGGAAATAAAAGATTTATTGGAGATAAAGAATGAATCTGATAGGGTCTCAGCTTTATATGATACATTTGAAGAAAGGACAAGGTTAACGACAAAAGCAACACAAGTTGAATTTCTAACAACAATAAGGCAAATTGGAAAATATCTTAAACCTGGGATGAAAATTCTTGATATTGGTGCTGGAGCAGGAGAATATAGCATATTTTTTGTAAAACAAGGATTTAGTGTAACTGCAATAGAGTTAGTTGAAAAACATGTAAATCAGATAAGAGAAAAGACAGATGGTGAAATGTCAATTCAAGTATTTCAGGGCAATGCCTTAGATTTATCAATGATAGAGGATAAAAGCTATGATATAGTATTATGCCTTGGACCTTTATATCATTTGGAAAGAATAGAAGATAGAATGAAATGTATAAGTGAAATAAAACGAGTATGCAAGGATAATGGAAAAATGTTCTTTGCTTTTATTTCAAATGATATGATTATTGCAACTGAAGCCTTTTTATATAATCCTAATTTTTTATTAGGAGATTCTTATAATCATAAAACTTTTAAGGTAGTCGACTTTCCATTTGTTTTTCATACGGTAGATGGTTGTAGAAAATTATTAAAGGATTCAAAATTAAATATTATCTCAGAAGTAGCAGCGGATGGATTCAGTGAACTCCTACAAGATAAGATAAATAAAATGGATGATGAAAGCTATGAACAATGGTTAAAATATCATTTCTATTGCTGTGAGAAACCTGAATTTTTAGGAGCAAGCAATCATTTACTGTTTGCAGCAGAAAAGTAGGTCTGCATTAAAAACAATAAAAAGATTGCCTTTATCAAAGGCTATTTAAGGAGTCGTATGACTGCTAATTGGAACGCCAATTATGAGTATAATACGAAGAAAACAAATTCTATTTTGATATAATAAGCAGAATAGCGAGAGGAGAAGGCATAGATGAAAGTTGGGATTTTTCAGTTTCCGGGCAGCTCAATTATAACTGAAAATTATAAATATATTATTAGAGCTATTGAAGAAGCAGCACAAAATAAAGTTAGGTTACTTGTTTTTCAAGAATGTGCAGCGTGTGGATATCCACCTGTTGAAACACCTGAAATTGATAATATTGATTTTATATATTTAAATACAGTTATGAATGAAATCAGGTTATTTGCAAAAGAAAATGATATGTATATTGCTATGGGCACAATCAGAAAACAATACTCCACATATTATAACTCACTTCTTTTAATAAATCCTGACGGTGATGTTTTTGGAAATTATGATAAACGAATATTATGGGGATGGGATTTAAATAATTTTACAAAGGGAAATTCACAAGGTATATATCAAATAGACAATATTAAAGTAGGATTTCGAATCTGTTATGAAGTTAAATTTCCTGAAAGCTTTAGAGAGTTATTTATATCAAATGTACATCTATGTTTTGTTAGTTTTTGTGATGTTTTAGAAAACGATTCATTAGAAAGATATAATATAATTAAATCTCTTCTTGTTACAAGAGCTTTAGAAAATACAATGACTGTAATATCTGTTAACAGCATATCCAAATATCAAACCGCACCGACAGCAGTAATTGATTTTAAAGGAAACATTATAAATGAAGCGCCGAGAAATCAAGAATATTTGATTGTTTATGATTATAATCCTCCTATTATTGATTTTAGAACTAAAGGACAAATTCAAAACTCTCTTGAATTACTTGGAAGGGGTAGTGAAGTATAAAATGATGTTTTATGATAATGAAGGTATAGCAATACGATCTATAGTGAAATTTGATATAAAGAAGTTTGCTAATGGACTTTTTGAGCGAGGTTGGCAACCCTTACCAAGAAATTTAACTGATGAAATTATAAATTGTGGGAAAGCGCCATTTTATTATACAGCATAGTCAAATATACCTTCAAAAAATAATGTTATAAAGAGTGGATATAAAAATGCATGGTTTGAAATGGCAGCTATTGATATTAGTGACGCAATGAAAATATCGGAGAAGTAAAGTGGCAGTATTTGTTTCCAATTTTGAATATAAAGTAAAAAAATTTCGATGTAAATTCTACATTTATTAAATAGGAAGGATAGTTATGGAAAAAGCAAGAAAATATTATGAAGCATATGATGATAGATACAAACAAGTGCATAAGGAATCTCTTGCTTGGTTTTCAGATAATAATTCTACAATTGTAATTGATACTATTAATCATTATTTCAACAACCGTAAAATTAGAATACTTGAAATTGGATGTGGTGAAGGTAGAGATGCTAATTTCTTGCTAAAAGAAGGATTTAATGTATTAGCAACTGATATTTCACCGGCAGCAATAGATTATTGTAAAAAAAACTATCAAGAAAAGGCGGAATATTTTCAAGTATTGAATTGTTTAACCGATAGACTTCAAATGAAATTTGATTTTATCTATGCTATTGCAGTTATTCATATGTTAGTTCAAGATGAAGATAGACAGTCCTTTTACACGTTTATTTATAATCAATTAAGTGAATCGGGTATTGCCTTAATATGCTCTATTGGTGATGGAACGGAAGAAAGAAAAACAGATATATCTCAAGCTTTTGAATTGCGAAAAAGGACACACGAATCAACAGGCAAAGAATTATTCATTGCAGAAACATCATGCAGAGTAGTTAGCTTTGATACCTTGTTAAAAGAGATTAAAGCTAATAATTTTACTTTGCTCAACTGTGGCATTACATCAATCAAACCAGACTTTCCTACAATAATGTATACTATTATTAAAAAGTAAATATAGGAGATAATCATTTTTTTGGTTCACATTCTTCAAATATCGCGTCACAATAGTATGATAGTATGTAAAAAACCGACAAATAGGAAATTTGCTGAGGTTTTTAGAAAAATATTTTTATATTTGTGACAGAGAAAGTAAGCATGATGAGAAGAGTTATTTATGAAAAAGCTATATATTTATTGAGTGAAAGCAATACCCTTTCATTATCAATTGTTGATAAAGAGGGGTATCCAAGTTTATGCAATGGAAAAGGTACTATCAGTAAATTTGAATAGAATTATTTTTATAACAAAAAAAGATTCAAATAAAGTTAGTTTACTAAATATAAGCAATAAATGTTGTGTAGAAGTTCATATTCCCTCCAGGCATTGTAATTGCATGTGCAATGATACTCCACAATTGTAGAGTAAAGCAAACTAAACTAAACTAAACATTAATTTAATAATAGGAGATGTGGTTATGAGTGCAAGAACTATTATGATTTTTCCTGAATTTGAAAATATTGATGTTATTAATGATATCCGTAAGAAATATGATCCATTGGCAGACTTAGTATTGCCACATATTACTTTGGTTTTTCCTTTTGAGAGTGAGTTGACTAATGATGAACTTAATCTTCATTTAAAAGAGTGTTTAAGAGGTATAAAACCATTTAAAATTGGATTAGAAGGGTTCAGTAAGCAGGAAAACAAATATGGAAATTATTTGTTTTTAAATGTGGTTCAAGGCATGGATGTTATTAAATACATTCATGATAAACTTTATGAAGATAAACTGAAGCAATTTGATTCAGGTAATGATTATGTCCCACATATTACAGTAGGAAAAGTATCTTCTATGGAATTGCTTGATAAAGCTATTGATGATGTAAATAAATATAATGATAAATTTAGCACTGTGGTCAAAAAAATATCAGTTGAAATGATTGGAGAGCATGAAGAATCAATTATTATAATAGAGCATGAACTAAATTGATAAATCCCAGTTTGTTGTTGAACTGCTATGTATTCTTCGAATAGTACGCATCCGTAGAATAATGTTCATTTTAGTATTTATTGAGTCAATTAAGAATATTACGGAAAAATAGAATCAAATATTATAGAAATAACTAACACGTTTTACTTACCAAAGTTCTTTATTGCCATGGGAGCTTTAGATTATATCTTTATGATTGTAAAAACAATGGTTTTAAAGGTATTATTCCGGATAGTATTTTAAATGATTGTTTTAAGGAGATTAACAAAATGAAAAATATAACCAAAAGACCATTTATGATTCTTTCAGATTTTTTAGCAGTATATCAGTTTATGATCGATATTTATGAAAAAGACTGGAGGAATGGCGTGCCAGCTCCATTCTTGGAGTATGCACTTTCTTCCGGATGGTCAGATAAGACAATGAGCCACAGGAATATGATATGGGAAGATGATAAAAGGGTAATAGGATTTTGCTTTTACGAAAGTAACATTGGTAATGCTTTTTTTAGCTTAAGACCAGGATATGAAGAAATTGCATCTGAAATGATTGATTATGCAGCTAAGTTCCTTGTTGATAAAAATGGTGGACTGAAACTCAATATTTTTAAAGGTCAAAATGCTGTAGCAACGGCTGCTATTCATGCAGGCTTTGAAAAAACCGGTGAATATGTTGATATGATTTTTGACTTTAGTAAACAACTAGATTTTGAGTTGCCGGAAGGTTTCAGCTTTGTGGAATCTGGAAAATTTGACATGGGAAAAATGCTGATATGCTGCTGGAAAGGTTTTGACCATGAAAAAGAAGGTCCATGGGATGGTGACATAGATTATGGATATCATCTATATACTTCCCCTCATGCAACACCAGAATATCCTGTAGCAATCCAAAACGAAGCTGGTGACTATGTATGTTGGGCAGGTATGTGGTGGACACCTGAGAATAATCTTGCATATATGGAGCCACTTTGCACGGTACCTGAATATCGAAATAAAGGCCTTGCAGCTGCCGCATTATCTGAAATGTACAGAAGGATGAAGCCGATTGGAGCAACACATATGACTGGTGGTGGAAATCTTTTCTATAGTTCAATTGGATATGAGCCAATGATTACGTGGACACATTGGAGAAAAAAATAATATTTTACATATAGATGTTTATTTTGTATTACTATATTGTTAAATGAAAGAACAATACTTGCCCGGGGCTGAAACACCGTATTATTTTAAGATGTATTTTGTGGTGTTCTAAGCAATTCATTTCATATAAAAAGAACGATTGTGCAATTGCTATTATTATACATTAAATGGTATAAATCTGCAATCATGCTATTAAAATCAAAAATACTGTAATTCCAATAAAAAAACTTGTCGCATTTTCTAAAGAATTTAAAATTTTGCCTCATACACATAAAAAGTGTTGCTTAGATGAATTTGAGATTTCTGGTATTTGAATAAATATACATATTATCGGCTAAATCATCGGATAATTTAGTCCATACTTATGTACATACTATATATTATGTATTAATTGTATTTTTGTTATTACTCTTATAAATAAGGGGGAGATGATAGCAAATGAGGATACTACTCATAAGATGTAAACACTACTGACAATGGAGGAAGATTATTTAAAAAAAATGGCGTAAAAAATGCAGATAAAATATTCTTTGTTATTTGGTTATATTAATGATATAATAAATTGTTTTTTATGAGATTCCGAAATATTGAACACGAATTTATTTGTTCGCTATCGCTCCCGTAAATTTGGAGCTCATTGCGACGGAAATGATGGATGGTATTATGGCTAACAGCTACAGAACACAAGCGATTGAAACACTTAAAAAGATATTTAAGGATAAATCCTATTCAAACATTGTAATAAACAATGATATGAAAAATGTTGATCATAGGTTTCTTTCTTTGTACCGTAAATCGGTTTTAGGAGTTATTGAAAATTTAATATTTATTGATTGGATTATCAACGAAATGTCTGTTACTAAGACAAAGAAAATGGAAATTTACGTTTTAACTGTGCTTAGATTAGCTGTATATCAGATATTCTTTTTAGATAAGTCGCATGAAAATATAGTTGTAAATGAAAGTGTTCAATATATTAAGGATAAAGGTAATATAAGGGGATCAAAATTTGTTAACGCTGTGCTTAGAAATATATTGCGCAATAAGGATAATCTTATAGAAAAAATGAATAAGTTGGCTCGATATGAATACTTAAGTGTTAAATATTCATATCCCAGGGAATTAATAAACAGATGGAAAAAGCAATTTGGTAATGATATAGAACAGGTTTTAATAGCAAATAATACTGAAGCTCCTTTGGAAATAAGGGTAAATACAACAAAGGTAACGAGAGAAGAATTAATAAAGATATTTGAGGAAAAAGGTATAAAGGCATATAAATGTAAATATGCTAATAAAGGATTAATTATCGAAAATCCTTTTGAAATAGATAAAACTTTTGAATATAAAAATGGATTTTTTTCTATTCAAAGCGAAAGCTCAATGCTTTCAGGGCAAATATTAAACCCCAAAGAAAAAAGCTTTGTAATAGATATGTGTGCGGCTCCCGGCGGTAAGACATTAAATGCTGCTGAAATGATGAATAATACAGGTAAAATAATATCAAGAGACATTTATCCGGGCAAGCTTAAACTCATAGAAAATGAATTTAAAAGGTTAGATTTAAATAATGTTAAGGTTGAAGAATATGATGCAACTAAGTTGGACGAATCATTAATTGAAAAAGCAGATTATGTCATTGCAGATGTTCCATGTACAGGTCTTGGGATAATAAGACGAAAACCGGAAATAAAATACAACAAGACAGACAAAGAATTAAATGACATAAAAGAAATTCAATATAAAATACTTGAAAACGCATCAAAGTATTTAAAACAAAGTGGCGAACTGGTATATTCTACCTGCACCACAAATCGAGAGGAAAATATCGAACTTATTAGTAGGTTCTTAAATAATAATAAAAATTATGTTTTGGCTGATATTTCTGAAAATATTGTTGATTATTTTACAACAGCCAAACAAGGTTATATTGAAATTTATCCACATATACACGGGATGGATGGCTTTTTTATTGCGAAAATTAAAAGAATATGATATAATTGACAAAATTTTAATTTTGTCGTGATGATTGAGGGAGATTCCTCGCTGCGCTAAGAATGACGCATAACTCATAATGACATAATTTGTAGAAGGTATAAAATGAAAAAAATTGATGATTTAAGCTTATCAGAATTAGAGAAAGCACTTATAGATATAGGAGAACAAAAGTTTAAGGCAAAACAAATATTTGATTGGGTACATAATAAATGCGTTGTTGATTTTGGTGGAATGTCTAATGTATCTAAGAAAACAAAGGAAGAACTACAAAAAATATTTGAGTTTACTTTTGGATCAATCGAATTAAAGCTTGAATCTAAGCTTGACGAAACAAAGAAGTATGTCATTAAATTTGAGGATGACAATGTTGTAGAAAGTGTATTTCTGAAATATAAATTCGGCAATACTGCATGCATTTCATCAGAGGTGGGATGTAAGATGGGTTGTCTTTTTTGTGCGTCAACTAAAAGTGGTTATTTAAGAAGCTTAACAGCAGCAGAAATGCTTAAACAAATATATTTAATTCAAAAAGACACTAATGAAAAAATATCAAATGTTGTAATTATGGGCTCAGGTGAACCACTTGACAATTATGACAATGTGGTGAAATTTTTAAGGTTAATAAATGATGAGAAAGGCCAGAATATTTCCATGAGGAAAATTACCCTTTCTACATGTGGCATCATACCTAATATTTACAAGCTTGCCGATGAAGATTTAGCAATTACATTAGCTATATCACTACATGCCCCAACTCAGGAAAAAAGAGAGCAGATACTTCCTATATCAAAGAAATATAAGCTTCCTGAACTGATGAAGGCATGTGATTATTATCTTGAAAAAACAGGAAGACGGCTTACATTTGAATACATCATGATAAAAGGTTTTAATGACAGTACTTTAGATGCAGAGCTTTTAGCAAAACTTTTAAATAAAAAATTAGCCAATGTTAATTTAATTCCCTGCAACTATGTGAAAGAAGCTAATATTAAACCATCTGATAATATTGATATTGAAAAATTTAAGAAAGTTTTACTTGATAAAGGAATAAACGCCACAGTTCGAAGGGAACTTGGAAGCGACATAAATGCTGCTTGCGGGCAATTAAGAAATAACTTTTTAAATATATAGAGGTGCTATATGAGGGTGTATTTCGAAACAAATAAAGGATTAATGAGAGAAAACAACGAGGATAATTTAATAGTTGAAGAAACTGACAGGTATAACCTTTATGCGGTTGCCGACGGCATGGGCGGACATAAGGCAGGAGAGGTTGCCAGCTCAATAGCAATTGATATTATAAGAGGATGTTTTTTTGAAAGCTTAAAATCTGAGAATTTTAAAGTTCCTACATTTATTATTGAAAGTATTAAAAAAGCTAATGACAAAATAAGAGAAGAATCACTTTGCAAAGAAGAATACTCAGGAATGGGTACAACCATAACCATGGCAGTTGTTGATCATTCGATGAAAATTGCTTATATTGGCAACGTAGGTGACAGCAGAGCTTATATAATCAAGGATGATGAAATTAAACAAATAACAGAAGATCATACATATGTGCATGAACTTTTAAAGGATAGAAGAATCACAAAAGAAGAAGCTAAAACGCACCCTAAAAGAAATGTAATAACAAGGGCTGTTGGTAGCGAAGATTATGTACATGCTGATATATTTGAAATAGAGTTTGAAAATGACATAATGCTTTTATGTACTGATGGGCTTACCACGCACTTATCTGATGATAAAATTTTGGAAACAATTAAGGAATATGAAAGCTCTGAATGTGTACAAAGATTAATCAAATTAGCCAATGATAATGGTGGTACAGATAATATTACCATAATTATTGTTGATAATACCATTAGAGGTGAAACTTATGATAGGTAGAGTATTAGGAAATAGATATGAAATTATAGAAAAAATAGGCGGCGGGGGCATGTCATATGTCTACAAAGCCAAGTGTAAAGTTTTAAATCGTTTTGTTGCAATAAAAATATTAAGAGATGAATTAACTCAGGATCCGGATTTTGTAAATAAATTTAAGCAAGAATCATTATCTGCTGCAAGCTTGGCACATCCTAACATAGTAAATATATATGACACAGGAATAGAAGATGATATTTATTATATAGTTATGGAATATGTAAAGGGTGAAACACTAAAAAAATATATAAACGTAAAAGGAAAATTAAGCGAGCAGGAAGCTGTTAAAATTTCAAGACAGGTTGCTGAAGCATTGAAGCATGCACATTCTAACAATATAGTACACCGAGACATAAAACCTCATAATATACTTATTACTGAAGATAAAATTGCAAAGGTAACTGATTTCGGAATTGCACGAGCTGCTACAAGCTCTACCATCAACAACACTTCTAATGTTATCGGATCAGTTCATTATTTTTCACCTGAGCAGGCGAGAGGCGGATATGTGGATGATAAATCTGACATATACTCCTTAGGAATAGTCATGTATGAAATGGTTACGGGAGTTGTGCCTTTTGATGCGGACAATCATATTTCTGTGGCTATGAAACAAATTCAGGAAAAACCAATCGTGCCTTCCAAGAAGGTTAAAAACTTGAATATATCAAAAGCATATGAAGATATAATAATGAAATGTCTTGAAAAGCATCAAAGCTTCAGATTCCAGAATATTGATGATTTAATTAAAAGCTTGGATTCATTAAATGGATTTACAGCAAGCAATAATTTAGAAGACAAAGAAATAAGCGATTCGCCCACAATGGTTATCCCTGTTATAAACGGTGACATTAATGATGACAACGTAATTAACATAGATTTAATAGATGAAAATTCAAACAATGCATTTAAAAGTTTTTTCGGAGAAGATACAGAAGAAGAAAATAAGAAAAAACAAAAAAATGAAAATAATAATATAAACACTGAAGATAGAAAAAGAAATTTAAGAATAACTGTTGCTGCTGTGCTAAGTGCATTGGCGATAGCGGTAATAGGGGGAATTATTGCCTTTAAAGCAATAATGTATGTGCCTGAGGTAGAAGTCCCTGATTTAATAGGCATATACGAAGAGGACGGAAAAAAGAGAATAGAGGATTTAGGTTTAGAATTCAAGGTTGCTAAAAGGGAATACAGCAAGGAATATGAAGAAGGCAAGATAATTGAACAAAGCGTAGAAGAAGGAATGAAGCTTAAAGAAAACTATCCTATAGAGGTTGTTGTAAGCAAGGGCCAAAAAGAAATAATAGTCCCGAATTTAGTTGGAAGATATTCTATTGAAGCAGGTATAATATTATCAGATGCCGGATTATCAGAGGGGGTTGTTACTGAACAGAATTCAGATACGGTTCAGGCAGGACAAATAATTAAACAAGATCCAACCCAGGGAACTCCTGCTAATGAAAATGATAAGGTTGATTATGTAGTAAGCTTAGGACCTAAAATAACTTATGTTCCAATGCCAAGTTTATCAGGACGTGAGTTAGAGGCAGCAAAATTAATCATTGTACAAAATGGTTTAATAGTTGGGGAAATTACACCGGAAGCAAGTGATACGGTAGCAGAGGGTTTGGTTATAAAACAAAGTGTGAATGCAGGTCAAGAAGTTGCGCAAGGAACTACGATTTGGTTGACTGTAAGCTCAGGAAAACCGGCAACAGAAGAGCCAAAACCTGAAGAACCCGGAACCGGTGATGGCGGTAATGAAGAACCGGAAGGTTCAGGAACTTATCCATTAATTATCTCTTTACCAAAGAATAAGGATAAAGTAACTGTTGTAGTTCAAAAAATAGTTGATGGCGGAAGAGAAATAGTTTATTCAGAGGAAGTAAATACATCTGAACAAAGTATTATAATAAACGTTGAAGGCAAGGGCACGCAGGTTTTTGAAATTATAATAGACAATAAACTTGAAGAAAAAGCTGAAATAAAATTTGATTAGGAGTTTGTATGATTGAAGGAGTCATTATAAAAGGCGTTGGGGGAAATTATTACGTTGATACAGGAAACGGATTAATAGAATGCAGAGCAAGAGGTCTTTTCAGGTTAAAGGATATTAAGCCGCTTGTAGGCGATAATGTTTTAATCAGATTAACCGAAGAGGATGAAACATCCGGTTACATCGAAGAAATAAAGAAAAGAACTAATGAAATGGTTAGACCGCCTGTTGCTAATGTTGAACAACTGTTAATATTTTTTGCCGTTACTAATCCTGAACCAAGCTTTTTGCTCCTTGATAAACTGTTGATTGCTGCTGAAACTAACAATTTAAAGCCGGTAATATGCTTTAATAAATCTGATTTGGCAGATGAAAAATTAAAAAAAGAATTTGAAAATATTTTTATAAATACAGGTTATAAGGTTATTTTCACAAGCAAATATAATGAAAATTCGATAAACGAACTTAAAAGTATATTGAAGGATAATCTAAGTGTGTTTTCTGGTCCATCAGGTGTAGGAAAATCATCTTTGATGAATGCAGTTCAACCGGATTTTAAGCTTGAAACCGGCGAAATAAGTGAAAAGTTAAAGAGGGGAAAGCATACTACAAGACATGCGGAAATATATAAATTAAGCTTTGGAGGTTATGTTGTTGACACTCCCGGATTCAGCTCATTTGGTTTAAACGGGATAGGTGAATTTGAGCTTAAGGAATATTATCCTGAAATTAAAAAATATGATTCCGGCTGTAGATTTATGGATTGTCTTCATAAGAAGGAACCGGATTGTGTAATTAAAGATGCAGTAGAAGAAGGAAATATAAGTAAAGTAAGATATAATAACTATGTTAAATTATTAGAAGAAATACAAAAGAATAAATTGTATTAATATGGAGGAAATATGAACAAATTATCACCTTCTATATTATCTGCTGATTTTTCAAAGCTTGGTGAAGATATAAAGCTAATTGAAGAAGGTGGAGCAGATTATATTCACATAGATGTAATGGACGGACATTTTGTGCCTAATATTACTATTGGTCCTGATGTTGTAAAAGATTTAAGAAAAACAACAGAGCTTACTTTTGATGTTCATCTTATGATAGAGAATCCCGATGATTACATTGAAGATTTCTATAATGCAGGAGCAGATATTATTACGGTTCATCAGGAAGCATGTGTGCATTTACACAGAACTATTCAAAAGATTAAATCATTCGGACTTAAGGCAGGTGTATCCTTAAATCCTGCTACACCCGTATCAACCCTTAAAGACATAATAAGAGACGTTGATATGGTGCTGCTCATGAGTGTAAATCCCGGCTTCGGCGGACAGAAGCTCATTAAAAACGTAAAGTATAAATTTGAAGAATTAAATCAAATGATAAAAGATTATAAATTAAATATTGACGTTGAGATAGACGGCGGTGTAACATTAGACAATGTTGAAGAAGTTTTAAGCTGGGGTCCCAACGTGATAGTTGCCGGCTCAGCTATATATAAGGCACCGGACGTTGTATTGCAAACCAAAATGTTCAAGCAAATAATGGAGAAATAAATGGCGGCATTAATTATAGGAAGCGGCAGCGATGTTGATAAAAGCTGTATTGAGAATATCGATATAGATTATGTAATATGTGCTGACGGTGGACTGGAAAAAGTAAAAAAGCTTGAGTTACGCCCAAATCTCATTGTCGGAGATTTTGATTCGGTTGACCCGTCTGTTCTAAAAGATTATAAAAACTTAAATATAGAGACAATTAAATTTCCGGAGGAAAAAGATAGTACTGATATGGAATTAGCAATTGACCATGCAGTTAAAAACGGCTTTAAGGATATAATTTTAGCAGGTGCATCAGGAACAAGATTAGACCATACTCTTGCAAATATGATATTAATAGAAAAATATCATAAAAAGGATATTAATATTAAAATGATAGACAATAATAACCTTATTCAAATGGTTACCAATAATATGACAATACCGTTTAGAAAAAATTATTATGTTTCTATAATACCATTGTCAGAAAAAATTGAGGGCTTAACATTAGAGGGATTCAAATATCCATTGAATAATATAAGTGTAGAATTTGGCTCAACATTGTGCTTAAGCAATGAAATATCCGAAGATATCGGAGTTATTAAGCTAAATAAGGGCAACGCTTTTGTATTTATTTCAAGAGATTAATATATACTAAAAAAACAAATAAGTGTTGCAAAATATTTTTTTATGATTTATAATCAACTAAATTAATATATTAAAATTGTAATGATGGGAAGAGTAATGTATAAGGATGTTAAAGCGAGGCAGCGATGGTGTGAGGTTGCTACAGAATTATATAATGAAGAACATCCCTGAACAGCCAACCGAAATTTTTGTTATTTAAAAAGTAGGCTTGGACGTATCTTATACGTTATACATTAAGTGAACAGTTAATGCTGTTAAGTTGGGTGGTACCGCGGAATAACCTTTCGTCCCTTGTGGATTGGAGGTTTTTTTTATGCCCTAACCCCATTTTTCGTTTTTCTGAAAAATGGATGGTAGGTCAAACGCACAGAATGCCAAATATATGCGAGCGATAGCGAGCAAATATATTTGATGCATTCCCCTGCGAATATCAAATTAAAATAAGTTAAATAAGGAGGATTATTAATGAAAGCAACAGATTTGAGAGATTTATTTAAATCTCCGGAAAAATTCAACAACATGGAAGTAGTTATCGAAGGTTGGATAAGAACAATCAGAGATTCTAAAAATTTTGGATTTATTGAATTAAACGACGGAACATTTATGAAAAATGTTCAGGTTGTTTTTGAAAATAATTTGAACAATTTTGATGAAGTAAAAAGATTTTCAACAGGAAGCGCAATAACAGTTAAGGGTAATTTGCTTTTAACACCGGAAGCAAAGCAGCCTTTTGAAATAAAGGCAACAGAAATAACCATGGAGGCAGAATCAGATCCAAGTTTTCCATTGCAGAAAAAAAGACATTCACTTGAATACTTAAGAACAATATCTCATTTGAGACCAAGAACAAATACATTTTTAGCAGTGTTTAGAGTGAGATCCCTAGCTGCATTTGCAATACACAAATTTTTCAATGAAAGAGGATTTGTATACGCTCATCCGCCGATCATAACAGCAAGTGATGCTGAAGGTGCAGGCGAAATGTTTAGAGTAACAGCACTTGATTTAGATAATATAGAAAAAATTGACGGAAAAACAGACTACACTAAGGACTTTTTCGGTAAATCAGCAAATCTAACAGTAAGCGGACAATTAGAGGCGGAAATATTTGCTCTTGCTTTTAAAAATGTTTATACATTCGGACCTACATTCAGAGCTGAAAACTCTAACACCACAAGACATGCAGCGGAGTTTTGGATGATAGAACCTGAAATTGCTTTTGCTGATTTAAATGACAACATGCAGTTAGCAGAGGACATGGTTAAATACGTTATAAATTATGTGATGGAAAACGGTAAGGAAGAAATGGAATTCTTTAATTCATTCGTTGAAAAAGGACTGTTTGACAAGCTTAACAATGTAGTTAATTCAGAATTCGGAAAAATTGATTATACGGATGCAATAGAAATATTGATGAAAAATAATGATAACTTTGATTACCCTGTACAGTGGGGAACTGATATTCAAACTGAACACGAAAGATATTTATCAGAAAAAATATTCGGCAAACCGGTATTTGTAACTAACTATCCAAAGGATATCAAGGCATTTTACATGCGCATGAATGAGGATAACAAAACAGTTGCAGCAATGGACTTACTTGTACCGGGTATCGGGGAGTTGATAGGCGGTAGCCAAAGAGAAGAAAGATTAGATTTCTTAGAAAAACGCATGGAAGAAATGGGAGTTGAAAAAGAAGGTATGTGGTGGTACCTTGAACTTAGAAAATACGGTGGTGTAAAACACTCCGGTTACGGTCTTGGTTTTGAAAGATTGATTATGTATTTAACAGGTATGGGTAACATAAGAGATGTTATACCATTCCCAAGAACTCCAAAGAACGCGGAGTTTTAAATACGATAGATAAGAGATTGATTGGCGATAGATTTGCAATTGATAAGAAAATACAGAGAATAAAAATTTCTTTGTATTTTTTTTATTGTGGTTGAATAGTATATATTAAGTAATACAGTTGATTTGTTTATTATCAATTGTTTATCCATAGCTTTTCCATTGCTAATCCATTGTCAATCTATTGTTCTTGGGGGGTTTTTATGAATTATTTTAAAAGAAAAAAGAAAAATTGCAATCCGAATGTACCTAAAATTAAGTTTACGGAAATAATAGGTTTAATGATTGCTGTAATTGGGGCATTAATTATTGTGCAAATTTTACCTATAAAAATGTGGCTGTTTTTATTGGGAATACTTCTTATTGTCTTAGGGGGCACTTTATTTAGATTGTTTTAATATCTTTACAATCGCAGGTGAAGATCTACTGCAAAAAAAATAATGGCCTACCAGCCACTATTTAAATTGCTTATATCGCACGTTGTACTTTGTTTGATCTCATGCATCTTGTACAAACTGTTTTTCTTACAGAAGTACCATTTTCCATAACATTTATTTTTCTTATATTAGGTTTCCATGTTCTTCTTATCTTTTTATCACTATGTGTTATACTGTTGCCTGATATAGCACCTTTTCCACATACCTCGCAATAATTAGCCATACTTGCACCTCCCATTTATTTAAAACCCTTATGATTTTATATTCATTTTGCTTAAACGTATTGTTTAACAATTTTAACTTTCTAATTCTACCATTAAAATTTAAATATTGCAATATCAAATTTTAATTAGTATAATAAAAATAACTTGTGCCTATGCAGAAGTTATATTTTAATTGTAAAATATTGAGAAAAAGGTTATAATAAGTTTGCTTATTAAATATTATTAAAAAAATATATATAGGAGGTATGTATGTCAGTAAAAATCATAAATGAAAATGGGAATATAACCATGGATGATCAAGTGTTTGCAACTTTAGCCGGATTAGCTGCAATGGAATGTTATGGTGTGGTTGGTATGGCTTCAAGAAATGCAACCGAAGGCATTTTTGAACTACTTAGAAGAGAACAGCTTACTAAAGGCATTAAAGTAACTTCAATAGATGACAAATTAAACATTGATTTATATATAGTATTGCAATATGGCGTTAAAATATCTGTTGTTGCAGATAACATTATTCAAAGAATTAAATATAGCGTTGAAACTTTTTCTGGAGTTTCCGTAGAGAATGTAAATATTTTTGTACAAGGTGTAAGAGTACAAAAATAACCGTAGGAGGCCAAAATGATAGTTAAGTATATAGATAATGTTACATTCAAAAAAATGCTATTGGGTGCTGCTGTTAACTTAGAAAACAATAAAACAATAGTGGATTCCCTAAATGTGTTCCCTGTCCCTGACGGAGATACCGGAACTAATATGAATCTTACAGTACAATCAGCTGTTAAGGAAATTAATAAACTTAACGAAAGTACTATTTCATATATTGCTGATGCATCTGCAAATGGTTCTTTAATGGGAGCAAGAGGAAACTCAGGTGTAATATTATCGCAGTTGTTCAGAGGTATGGCAAAGGGGCTAAAAGGAGTAAATAAAGTTGACTGCAAAGCAATTGCCGAGTCGTTTAAATCTGCTTCTGATACAGCATATAAAGCAGTAATGAGACCTGTTGAGGGTACTATACTGACTGTTGCAAGAGAAACTGCAGAAAAAGCAATGGCTACATACATTGATTATGAAGATACTGTTGCATTTTTGGAAAGCTTGATAGAACAAGCCAAGGATACATTGAGAAGAACACCTGAAATGTTAAAGGTTCTTAAACAAGCAGATGTAGTTGATGCCGGAGGAAAAGGACTTATATTTTTATTAGAAGGTGCATTGGCTGCATTAAAAGGCGTTGAAATAAAACATGAGAAAACTGAAATAAAGGTTATTGAAACAGAGAATGAGGTTTTAGGATTTTCAAGTGAGGATGAAATTGTATTTACTTACTGTACTGAATTTTTTATAAAAAATCCTTCTAAAAGTCCTGAAGAATTTTTAAGCAGAATTTATGACAAGGGTGATTCCATTGTATGTGTCGGAGACGAAAAGCTTATTAAAACGCACATTCATACAAATAATCCGGGACAAATCCTTGCTATTGCAGTTAAATACGGTGAACTACATAACATTAAAATTGACAATATGAAGGAACAGTTCAGAGAAAGATTAAAAAATTCTAAACATAATCAGGAAAAGAAAAAATATGGGTTCGTTTCAATAGGAATGGGTGACGGAATTAAAAAGGTATTTACTGATTTAAATGTTGATGAATTTTTATCAGGCGGACAGACAATGAACCCGAGCACTGAGGATATATTAGCAGCAGCAAATAATATTAATGCTGAAAATATTATAATTCTTCCAAACAACAGCAATATTATTTTAGCGGCAACTCAGGCAAAGGAAATATCAGATAAAAACCTGCTTGTTATACCTTCAAAAAGCATACCGCAGGGTATCACTGCACTTCTTGCTTTTAAAGAAGATGCGAGTGTTGAAGATAATGTAAAAGCTATGACAGATGCAGTATCTGAAGTAAAAACAGGCCAGGTTACCTATGCGGTAAGAGATACAGTGTTTGACGATATGGAAATTAAGAAGGATGAAATAATTGCTATAAGTGAAGGAAAAATTATTTCACATGGTGATAATCCCGAAGAACAGACGCTTAAACTATTAGAAGAGATGGTTGATGAAGATAGCTTCCTTGTAACATTGTTTTATGGAGACAAGGTTGATAAGAAGGTTGCCGAAGGATTAAAAGAACAAATAGAAGAAATAGCAGAAGAATGCGATGTTGAAATAATATATGGCGGTCAACCATTGTATTATTATATTATTTCCGTAGAATAAAAAGTCATCTAAAGTAAATGACATCCCGAGCGCAGCTTAGGGATCTTCACAAGAGGGATAAAAATGCTTGATATAAATATTCAGTATTTAAAGGGAGTAGGACCTAAGAGAGCCGAAAAATTAAATAAATTAGATATTTTTACTATTGAAGATTTATTAAATTATTTTCCTGTGAAATATGAAGACAGAAGGATTGTTAAGAAAATAAGCGAATTATCGGATAATTTGAAATGCCTTCTAAAAATCAAGCTTTATGAAAAACCTGTTAAATCAAGAATTAAAAGAAATATGTCCATGTTAAAACTGATTGGAAAGGATGAAACCGGCTTTATAACAGTTACATTTTTCAATCAGGATTTTTTGATGGACAAATTATTTGTCGGTGAATTTTATTATATTTTTGGAACAGTAAAAGCTTCATACGGCAAATTTGAAATGATAAATCCTGAAATAGAGTCATGCCAAAATGATTGGAAAGCAAATAAAATTACTCCCGTATACGGTTTAACATACGGACTTACGAATAATGAGCTTACAAAATTAACATTAGAAGCACTTAAGGAATACTATGAAAAAATTGAAGACATAGTACCTTGCAACATATGTGCTGAACATAAATTAACATCAAAAAAAAATGCAATAAAAAATCTGCATTTTCCACAAAACGGCAGAATTTATAAATTATCTAAAAAAACAATTGCCTTTGAAAAGCTTTTGATAATGCAGCTTGGGCTCATGTCTATAAAAGGCAATTTAAGAAGTAATTCTTCCGGTAATAAAATAATAAATACAGAACTTTCTGATAAGCTTATAGGGTCCATACCTTATAAGCTTACTAACGCTCAGCTTAAAGTTATAGAAGAAATCAAAAAAGATTTGAGCATGGAAAAGTCCATGAACAGATTGGTTCAGGGAGATGTTGGTTCGGGAAAGACGGTAGTTGCAATTTATGCACTATTATCGGCAGTTGGTTCGGGTTATCAGGCAGCAATGATGGCTCCAACGGAAATTTTGGCAATGCAGCACTTTGAAACAATAAAAGAATATTTATCTATGGCAAACATACATATTAATGTTTCATTCCTTTCCGGTTCAACAAAACCAAAAGATAAAAAATTGATTTTACAAAGCTTAAAAAATGGAGAAATTGACATTATTATAGGGACGCATGCACTGATTGAAGGCAATGTTGAATTTAATAATATAGGTCTTGTAATTACTGACGAACAGCATCGATTCGGTGTGAGACAGAGAGCTAAAATTTCAACAAAGGGAAAAAATCCTGATATTTTAGTTATGACTGCAACCCCCATACCAAGAACTTTGGCATTAATGATATACGGAGATTTGGATTTATCCGTTATTGATGAAATGCCTCCGGGAAGGCAGAAGGTCATAACAAATGTTTTAAAGGAAGTCGATAAACCGAAAGCGTATGAATTTATAAAACAACAGATAGATGAAGGAAGACAAGCATACATTGTGGCACCTCTTATTGAGGAATCAGAGGGAATGGAGTTAAACTCAGCTACAAAGATTTTTAATGAATTAAAGAATACATATTTTTTAGGTTACGAATTAGGACTTTTGCATGGCAAAATGAACAATAATGAAAAAGATGAAATAATAAATAAATTTTATGAAGGAAAAATAAATATACTAATTTCTACAACAGTTATTGAGGTAGGAGTCAATGTGCCTAATTCAACGATTATGATGGTTTTAAATGCCGAAAGATTCGGGCTTGCTCAGCTTCATCAGTTGAGGGGAAGAGTCGGAAGGGGTAATCACCAATCATACTGCTTATTAATTAATGAAAGCAGGTCAAAAAAATCGTCTCAAAGGATGAATATATTAAGAAGTACAAACAATGGTTTTGTAATAGCAGAAGAAGATTTGAAGATAAGGGGACCGGGAGATTTCTTCGGCACAAGACAGTCAGGATTATCAAAGTATGAAATTCAAAATATAGTAAATGATATTGAAGTAGTTGAAAGAGTCCAACAAATTTCAAAGAAATTAATTACAGAAAATCCTTATCTTAAAGGTGATGAATACAAAAACCTTAAATCAGCAATAATAAACCTATTCAAAGATGAAACAATTATATTTAATTAACGGCATAGTAAATAAATTTGTGATGCGAGACTGCGTGATCTCATATTATTTAAAAGAGGTATATCTATGAGGATAATTTCCGGAACTAACAAAGGTATGAAACTATATGCTCCTGAAGGCATGTCGGTAAGACCAACCAGTGATAAAATAAAAGAAGCTATATTTAATATGATTGGTATTATTGATGATGATTCAATAGTATTAGATTTGTTTGCCGGCTCCGGAAGCGTAGGGATCGAATTTTTGGCAAGAGGAGCTAAGTTAGCCTATTTTGTTGACTTATCACATAAAAGTTTAAATTATGTTAAGAAAAATATTGAGCTATGCAAATTTAGTGATAAATCAAAGATAATAATGAGCGATTATGAAAAGGCAATTGTAAAATTATCTAATGAAAATATAAAGTTTGATTATATATTTGCTGACCCACCCTATGCACTTAACTGCAGCTCAAATATTGCATTAAAAGTATTTGAACACGATTTATTAAAGTCAAATGGGATTTTAATAATTGAAAGTGATGAATCAGAAAAAGTGATTGATAATATAGATACAAACGTGATAAAATATAAAGAGAAAATTTACGGAAGAACGAGGATAAGCATTTTTAAATACTTGGAGGAACATTAGCAAAAATGAAAGTTTTATATACAGGGAGTTTTGACCCAATCACATTAGGCCATCTTGACATCATTAATAGAATATCTGGTAAATTTGATGAGGTTGTAGTAACAGTTTTTAATAACAAAGAAAAGAAATATTGGTTTAATATACAAGAAAGATGTAATATGGTAAAAGGAGCTACAGCTCATTTACATAATGTAACAGTTGATTATACAGAAGGTTTAGTTGTAGAATATTGTGAGAATAACAACATCAATTTGATTGTAAGGGGATTAAGGGCAGTATCTGACTACGAATATGAGCTGGCGATTTCAAGCATTAACAAACATCTGAATCATAAATTAGAAACCATTTTTTTGGTTGCCTCACCGGAATATTCTTTTTTAAGCTCAAGCATGATAAAGGATGTTGCCGAACATGGCGGTGCTTTTGAAGATTTAGTTCCAATAAATGTTGGACAAGAAATACATAAAAAACTTGGGAGGATTTAATATGGACATACTAAACTTGTTAGAAAGAATTGAAGATATTATAGAAGAAAGCTCGAAATTTCCTTTATCAAACAAGGTAATGATAGATAAAGAAGAGGTTTTGGAGGTAATCAATGAAATCAGATTGAAGCTTCCTGATGAAATAAACAGAGCATCCTGGGTTGCAAAGGAACGCCAAAGAATTTTAAACGAAGCACAATCAGAAGCAGATGACTTAATTGAAAAGGTTAATAATCAGCAAAAATATTTAATTGAGGAAAGTGAAATAACAAGACAAGCACAAAAGTACGCAAACCAATTAATCCAAGAAGCTGAAAGAAAAGCAACAGAAATGAAAATCGGCGCATACAATTACAGTGACGAAATATTATCCAAGCTCCAAGATAAAATAAGAGAAATAAACAACATTATAGAAGCAAACAGAGAAAGCTTAAAAAACATAGAATAAACCAAAATCGGGGACGGTTCTTTTTGATTGACATCATTGAAAAGACCGTCTTTTTTGTAAAATCCCAATTATTGGGGACGGTTCTTTTTGATTGAAAAAGCATAATAATAAAAATAATAGTTTTGCATCACAGAGTCATACATAAAGATTCGTATAAAAAATTAATTAATAATTATGTTGGAGGTAAAAAATGCCTAGACAACCACGAAGGATAAGTATGACAGGAATGTATCACATAATGATAAGAGGTATAAATAGAGAGCAAATATTTTGCAGGACAATATATAAAAACAAAATTTTAGATGCCATTATTAAAATTAGAGAAGAATTTGAATTTTATATAATTGCTTATTGTGTAATGAATAACCATATGCATTTGTTGATAAAAATTGAAGACAATTTCCTGGAATTATTCATGAAAAAATTAAATGTTAGATTTGCAATTTTTTATAATAAGGTTGAAGATAGATACGGACATGTTTTTCAGGATAGATTTAAAAGCGAAGCTGTAGAGGATGAAAGTTATTTCATTGGAGCAATAAGATACATACACAATAATCCTGTAAAAGCAGGAATGATTAATCATATAGAAAAATATACTTGGAGTAGCGCGAAAGATTATATTAATCAAGATTCAAAAATTATTTCTGATAAATATTTAAGAGAAGTAATTAGCTTATTTAAAAATATTGATGATTTTATTAATTTTCACTCTTTAGATGATGATAATATTTATGTTGATACAGCTGAAGAAGAAAAGGAAAATATACAAATATTAATTAATAAAATTATTGCTAAGTTTGTAAATGAAAATAATATTAATGATAACAGTAGGATTAGCAAGAGAAAGAGAGAAGAATTAGCTGAAATATTATTAAAATTAGATCTAATAACATATAGAGAAATAGCTGGATTATGTAATTTATCATATTATAGAGTATTTGATATAGCAAAAGCATTAAAGAAAGAAAATCAAATTAATATGGAGATAGAAGCAAATGGATAAATATGATGGATTTGAATCAGAAAAAAACTCAGTTATTTCATCTGTAGATGAAGTAGTTGAAATGTCACATAATAACAATCAAATAGGCATAATAAATGCAATTTTTAGCACCTTCATATACATGTCTATCCTTAATTTTGCTGGAGGATTGACAGTAAGTGACAGCTCATACAGATGGGCATATCTTGTTATATTTACAATATTTGCAACATTATTTTTTTATGCAATAAAAAAAATAACATATTTTACTTACGAAATATTAGACAACATAAGTATAAAAAACATAATAATTTCTCTTATCTGTGCAGCTTTAGTATTAATTATAAACTTTTCTTTGAATAAGTTTGTTTTAATTAATGCATTTAATGCCAGCTATGAAAATCTTTTATATGGATTTCAATATTTTAATACAATACAGGCGTTAATTTATGTATGTATATTAGGACCTATATGGGAAGAACTGCTACACAGAGGATATATATTAAAGGGTTTAAGAAATAAGTACGGTACAATTGTATCATTGATTATATCTTCTTTAATATTTGCAGTATTTCATATGAATATTGTACAGGGAATAAATGCATTTATCATGGGAATGGTATTTGGTGTATTGTTTATAAAGACAGGCTCTATTTTTAGTTGTATGATTGCTCATATAATTAATAATAGTATAGCAATGTATATACAACTATTTTAATTATTATCAATCAAAAAGAACCGTCCCCAAAACTTCCCCAAAACTTCGAAAAAGAACCGTCCCCAAAACTTCGAAAATCAATCAAAAAGAACCGTCCCCAAAA